>JAGYJD010000001.1 GCA_018402365.1 Candidatus Nanopelagicales bacterium
TTAAAAATTAGCGATCAGGATGTTTATTTAGCAACTGTTGGCGGGGTAAAAATTACTGAACCAGCTGCTGATTTAGCAATTGCTTTAGCTTTGGCCAGCGCACGAACTGATATCCCGATTACTGGTAAAACCATCGCAATTGGTGAAGTTGGGTTAGCTGGTGAAGTTCGAGGGGTCACTGCGATAGAGCGAAGGCTTACTGAAGCTGCGCGTTTAGGCTATGAGTTAGCGGTAATACCTCAGGTAAAAGACTTTAAAGTTTCAAATAAAAAATTTGAAAATATAAAAGTCGAAGCGGTCTCTAATCTAAGTCAAGCACTTTCGGTAGTGAAGCTCATAAAATAGAATATGCGCTTAACCTACGCTGAAACTATCTGTAACTGCAAATCATCAAAGTTGAGTGGTTCATTTTTTGATGATTCCATATGCTTTGAGATTTCTTCTTTAAAAAGTTGACTTAATATATGTTCTAGATATATTTTAAAGTATTCAGGATGGGTCCAATTTAAACTTCTACTTTTTATTAATTCTCTACCAACTAAAAACAGCATGGCAGGCAAAAGATCAATGCTGCGTCTCGCCAGCCATTTAAATCCATTAGTAATTAACCAAATTGCTTTTGCCTTGCGGTCTAGCTCTGTTTCATGCTGAATCTTTTTTCTGGATCTTCTAGGCAAGGATAGAGTCCGTCGCACTAGGTCTGAGATGTATTGATGACCAATTGGACCTGGGTGCATTCGATCAATATGCCAAAACTTTCGTTCATAAATCTCTGGACGATCAATGGTTTCTATTAAAGTAGCGCTGGTTTGATCGCTTACCCATCGAAGCGCAGCATTAATTTGCAAAACTCTAGTCCTTAAAATATTTTTAATTATTTTAGGCGCGGGCGCAATTAGCGAAGGGTCATGCAAACCAAGAATTGCCACGACGGCTCCGGTTGCCTGAAGGTTTGAAATTGTCAAATATAGATATTTCGCAACTTGTACTGGTTTGAAATTATTTCTTAAGGCATCATTTCCGCCTATGCAAATTAATACTAAATCTGGTCTCGCTGCTACTGCGGCAGCCAGCTGACTTTGCCAAACATCTTGTGCCCGAGCACCATTGCGACTTAAATTTATATATTTACCAGCATTCAAATCATGTGCCAACCTACCCGTCCAGCCGAGTTCTGAGCCTGCTGTCTTATTGCCACAATCACCAACTCCGTAGACGGAGCTATCGCCTAACGCCACCACAGTTGGTGCAGTTAGCAGTCTCAGTTGGAGTTTTTTATCTGTATTCAAAAAACTTCCCTTCGTTTTCAGCAACTTTAGTTTCATAAATTTCCAGCAACATCTCGGCTGATCTACGCCATGAATATCTGAGAGCTTGATTTCGTGCCTTCTCTGGTGCCTTTGTATCGTGCGCTAACCGATTAACTATTCGAGCCCAACCAGTTACATCTCGTGCTGCCAAGCCACCACCATTAGAAAGTACGACTTCACGCAAAGCCGACTCTTCGCGTGCTAAAACCGGTGTGCCAGCAGCCATTGCCTCTAAGGCAGCAAGGCAAAATGTCTCGTTTGGACCCGGTGCCAATAAGACATCTGCGCTGGCTAACAAAATACTCAATTGATTTCTATCAGAAATAAATCCTTTATAAGTTACCGGCAATTCAAAATATTTTCTCTGGAGACGTTTTTTAAGTGGACCGGCTCCGACTACCAACAGATGCGCTTTGATATTAGAGTCCACTAAATTTTTTAATACCTCAAAGGCAAATTCCGGATCTTTCTCTTTACTTAGTCGTGAAGCAAGCACTAAAAGAATGCCTTCTGGGGAATAAGTGCTCTTTACGAAATCTGATTTTTTTTGAGGGTTGAACATACCGTGGTCTACCCCTAAAGGGATTTTTTCAATATTGGCTGCCTTGATTTCTCTAAATTCTTTAGCCGCAAATTCAGTGGTGCAGATAATTTTATCTGCGGATCTGGCAGTCTTAACATTCCATTTTCTTACAATTTTATTTAATTTTATTGGAATAGGTATGAATGCTTTAATGACTTTAGTTAGTACTTCGTGCGCAAAAACTACAACTTTTATATTTTCTTTTCTTGCCCAATCTGCAACAGAAAGTAGTGTCAGGCGATCATGTAACTCAACAACATCAGGTGCGATTTGCGATATTCTCTTTATTATTAACTTAGTACTTAAAATAATTCGATATCCCCCACTAAAGGGAATCTTTACGCTCGGAAACTCAATAATTTCACCAAACTCAGCAACTCTAATTTGAAACTTTTTACCTGGGACAAAGTGCCAGCATTCATGCCCCAGTTGAGAATATTGTTTGCTTAATTCGATCATAGAAGTTTTGATGCCGCCAGACTTTGGGCTATAAAAATTTGCTATTTGTACAATTCGCATCGCTAAGCCGCCTCAAGTCTTTTGTGCGCCAGCGCAAATTCATAATACTCAAAAAGTTGATCACAGACTTCATTCCAACTTTTATTCTCAACGCTAGCTCGGGCAGCCTTCTCAATTCTTTCTCGCAAATTTTTATTTTCTAAAACTTTTAAAATAGCATTCTTTAATTCAAATAATCGCTCGGTCTCATAAATGAAGCCATCATGATTATGAGAAATAAGCTCTTGGCTAGCGCCTTTATTAGGAACCCAAACCAAGGTGCCACTAGCTTTGACTTCTTGAACTACTTGGCAAAAAGTTTCATTGCGACCAGTCGCTACGATCGCATCAAGTGATGCCATCACCTTTGCTAAAGCGCCTCCGGTTAGCTGTCCGGTGAAAATGGCGCTTGGTAACTCTTGCTTCAATTTTTCTTCTGCCGGGCCACTACCAACTATTACTATTTGAATTTGGGGATCATTTGCTAGATACTTTAAGTCTGTAATATTCTTCTCTGGCGCTAATCTTCCAACAAATCCTATAAAATATTTAGCTTTCTGATTCCATTGTTTTTTTATAGATAATTCTGATTTTTTTGGGTGAAAGTTATCTAAATCCACGCCTCTACCCCATTGGTAGACATTCTTTACACCGTTACCAATCAAGTAATCGCAATAAAATTTCGATGGAGCTAAATTAATAGTGCTCCTTTGATGAATTTTGGTAATTTTGCGATCAATCATGGGAGCCATTGCCTTTAAACCGTAGGCGCGGGCAAATCCCGTGACGTCTGTTTGGTAGACGGCAACACTAGGAATGCCTAAGTTGTTTGCTGCCTTAAGTGCTCTCATGCCAAGAAAAAACGGCGAGGCGAGGTGAACCAGCTCAATTTTCTCGCGGAGCAGAATTTTTTCAATCTGGCTTGCTCGGGCCAGAGCGAAATCATATTCATCGAAGAAGGGTGGTTGAAATGACCTGACTCTTACTTCATCTATGGAATAGGCCGCTGAGAAGGAGGGACCAGCGGCCAAGACCAAGGGGGTACAACCCCTGCGTTGTAGGTAAGCGGCCACCCTGCTGACCGAATTACTTACGCCATTTATTCGTGGTGCGTACGACTCAGCCACTAATAATGTTTTCACACTCATATTAAGTCTGAGCTAAATGTTCAAACAACTAAAATCAGGTTAACAAGACTTAAACCTTTCGTTAATTCTGTCTGCATTCACAATTTTCACTCTGGTATTTGCTTTAAGTCATGCGAAAATTCACTCATGGCAAACGCCTTTTTTGACCTTGATAACACCCTGATTCGTGGATCCTCTATGTATTACTTAGCAAAAGTACTAGTAAGAGAAAAGGTACTTTCCAGACGTGAGCTGGGCCGCTTTGCCTCTGCCCAAGCAAAATTTATTAGATCTAAGACAGAAGATAAAAAAATAAGTCAAGTTATCACTGAACGAGCCTTAACCTTAATAAAAGGGCGAGAGCAAGCTGACCTAACAAAGTTTTTAGATATGACTGTTAATGAAATAATTAAGGGAGCACTTTATAAAGAGGTGGTTAATAAACTAACCTGGCATACCAGTCGCGGTGACAATACTTGGCTGGTAACTGCCAGCCCAATAGAAATAGCTTTTAATCTTGCAAAAAAACTTAAGATGAATGGAGCATTAGGCACGGTTTCTGAAGTAATTAATGGTAAGTACACCGGGCGATTACAGGGTGAGGTGTTGCATGGTCCCAGAAAAGCTAGAGCAATATTTGAAATGTCAACTAAGGCAAATATCGATTTAACTGACTCTTATGGGTACAGCGACTCTCTCAACGACTTACCGCTTCTTTGTACTGTCAGCAATCCCGTTGTAGTAAACCCAAATGCAGAATTGTTAAGAATCGCTCGGAAGAATAACTGGGAAGTTATAAATCCAGCCGTCAATAGAGCTCGCCGCGTGGAGACTGCCGCGTAATTACTCTGCCGCAGTCTCCACTGCTGGCGGTGCGTCAGGCAAACTCGATTGAAGTTCTGGGGTGAAGGTAAAGGCACGCGCTGCACCCTCCCCTTCAACTGAAACCACAACCAAATTACCAGGCAAAATTTCACCGAACAAAAGCTTTTCACTCAACGGATCTTCGATTTCGCGTTGAATAGTTCTGCGCAAAGGTCTGGCTCCCAGCAATGGGTCATAACCCTTTTCTGCCAATAAGGCTTTTGCAGTATCTGTTAGCACCAAGCCCATGTCTTTTTCTTTCAGACGCTCATCAACTTTGGCAACCATCAAATCAACAATTTCAACAATTTCTTTTTCAGTCAATTGGTGGAAGACAATTACATCGTCAATTCGGTTTAAGAATTCTGGACGGAAGTGCTGCTTTAACTCATCGTTAACTTTGCTCTTCATCTTCTCGTAATTATTATGTTCGTTTTCGGCAGACCCAAAACCAACGTTTACACCCTTTGAAATATCGCGGCTACCAAGGTTAGTGGTCATGATAATTACGGTGTTTTTAAAGTCGACCATTCTGCCTTGGGCATCAGTGAGGCGTCCATCTTCCAAAATCTGCAATAGCGAGTTAAAGATATCGGGGTGAGCTTTTTCGATTTCATCAAACAAGACCACGCTGAAAGGACGGCGACGTACTTTTTCAGTTAACTGTCCACCCTCTTCATAGCCCACATATCCTGGAGGTGAGCCAAAGAGACGAGAAACTGTATGACGCTCGGCGTACTCACTCATGTCCAACATGATTAGCGAATCCTCATCACCAAACAAGAATTCAGCCAAAGTTTTTGACAATTCAGTTTTACCAACACCTGAGGGTCCGGCAAAAATGAATGAGCCACCTGGACGCTTAGGATCTTTCATGCCAGCGCGGGTACGACGAATTGCCTTACTTAGCGCCTTGATGGCATCTTCTTGGCCAATGATTCTCTTGTGTAGGTCATCTTCCATGTGAAGTAGTCTTTGTGACTCTTCTTCAGTCAACTTCGCTACCGGCACCCCGGTGCTCATTGCCAACACTTCAGCAATCAAGTCTTCATCAACTTCAGCCACTGTGTCTAAGTCGCCAGCTTTCCATTCCCGCTCACGCTCGTTTTTCTCAGTAATTAAGGTGCGTTCTTTATCGCGTAAACCTGCGGCTTTTTCAAAATCTTGCGAATCGATTGCGCTTTCTTTCTCTTTGCGAACATCAGCAATTCGATCATCAAATTCACGCAAATCTGGTGGAGCACTCAATCTGCGAATGCGTAAGCGAGCGCCGGCTTCATCAATTAAGTCAATAGCTTTATCTGGCAACTGACGATCGTTTACGTAACGGTCTGCCAGAGTTGCTGCCGAAACCAAAGCGGCATCGGTGATGGTCACTTTGTGATGTTGTTCGTAGCGATCTCTTAAGCCTTTTAGAATTTCAATGGCGTGCGCGACACTGGGTTCGTGTACCTGAATTGGTTGGAACCTACGCTCTAGCGCTGCATCCTTTTCTACATATTTGCGGTACTCATCGTTTGTAGTAGCACCAATAGTTTGTAGTTCACCGCGAGCAAGCATTGGCTTAAGAATGCTGGCAGCGTCTATTGCACCTTCTGCGGCACCAGCACCTACCAAGGTGTGCATTTCGTCAATAAACAAAATAATATCGCCACGAGTGCGAATCTCTTTTAGAACTTTTTTTAATCTTTCTTCAAAATCACCGCGATAGCGTGAACCGGCGACCAAAGCACCCAAGTCTAAGGTGTAAAGCTGTTTGTCCTTAAGCATTTCTGGAACTTCGCCCCGCACAATCATTTGTGCCAAACCTTCAACAACTGCGGTTTTTCCAACTCCTGGCTCACCAATCAGAACTGGATTGTTTTTGGTACGACGAGATAAAACTTGCATAACCCGTTCAATCTCGGTAGTTCTACCAATTACTGGGTCGAGTTTTCCTTCACGCGCCGCAACGGTGAGGTTACGTCCAAACTGATCAAGCACTAAAGATGTTGATGGGGTGCCTTCGGACGGGGCACCAGAAGTCATAGGTTCTTTACCGGTGTATCCAGAGAGCAATTGAATAACTTGTTGACGAACCCGATTTAAATCTGCACCTAATTTAACAAGCACCTGTGCGGCTACGCCTTCACCTTCGCGAATTAAGCCCAGCAAGATGTGTTCAGTACCAATGTAATTGTGACCTAGTTGCAAGGCTTCACGCAGTGATAACTCTAAAACTTTTTTTGCTCGTGGGGTAAATGGAATATGACCCGATGGAGCTTGTTGTCCTTGGCCAATAATTTCTTCAACTTGTTGACGAACAGATTCTAAAGAAACATTAAGTGCCTCAAGAGACTTGGCGGCTACGCCTTCACCTTCGTGGATTAAGCCCAGCAAGATGTGCTCGGTGCCAATGTAATTGTGATTAAGCATGCGAGCTTCTTCTTGCGCTAAGACCACTACGCGTCTGGCTCGATCAGTAAAACGCTCAAACATCATCTACTCCGTTGCTTCATTTGTCTTCAGGCTTTCCAGTTTACGACTAGCGCCAAAAGCTGCACATTTTGAGACTCATAAGACTAAACCACCGGCTTGGGCCAAATATTCCCTAAATCCCAGCAGTTACCCACCCGAATAGGCTATGGGGGTGACTGAAGCCGAAGCCCTGGAAGCCGAACTGCGCTCGCAGATTCGACGCCTTGGCACGCTTCTAGGCCAGTCACTGGTTCGCCAAGAGGGTGAGCAGTTGCTCACCTTGGTTGAGCAAATTAGAAATTTGACTAAAGATGACCCGCACGCTGCTGCTGGGGTATTGGCCCGCACCGATCTTGATTCAGCAATCAAGCTTGCTCGTGCTTTTTCAACTTATTTTCATCTTGCCAACATCACTGAGCAGGTTTACCGCGCAAAAGAAATCGCCTCTCAAAAAGATAAAGAGGGCAGTTGGCTCTGGAGAACTGCCGCCAGAATAAAAGCTGCCAACATTGATCAAAATACACTTGATAACGCTTTTGCCAACTTAAAAGTAAGGCCTGTTTTCACAGCTCATCCCACCGAAGCCTCACGTCGATCCGTGCTACTTAAGTTAAAGCGAATTGCTGAATTACTAGAAAAGCCTGATTCAGAAGATAGTCAATTTTCTGAAATCATTGATTTACTTTGGCAGACCGATGAACTTCGCTTAGAGCAGCCTGAAGTTATCGATGAAGCTCGCAACGCAATGAATTACATAGACGATGCAGTGGCTGGCCCTATGGTAGAAGTTCTAGAAAATTTAGTAAAAGTTGCGAAACATCTAAATGTTTCAGAAGACAAATTAAATCAACCACTCACCTTTGGTTCTTGGATTGGCGGGGATCGAGATGGAAATCCCTTTGTCACACCTGAAGTGACAACTGAAGTTTTAACTTTACAAAGAGGTCATGCGATTCGAAATCTCAAAACTATCATCAAGCGTTTAGCTGAGGATTTATCGATTTCGGATCGAATCTCACCGGCTACCGATGAATTATGGGATTCTGTTGAAAAAGATTTAATTAATCTACCTAATTTAAATCCACGCTTAAAAAGAATAAATGCCGAAGAGCCCTTTCGCTTAAAGCTCTCAGCAATTAGCAACCGACTAGAGGCAACTCGAAAGAGATTTGCTAATCGCGAGCCCCATAAAGCAGGTGTCGACTACAGCTCGAGATTAGAATTGCTTTCGGATTTAGAGGTGTTGGCACAAGCGCTAGCTGGCGAGCGCACCCAATTGATCGCAAACGGCATCTTTGCTCGCACCCACCGCACCGCTAAAGCAATAGGTCTTCAGCTAGCAACGCTAGATGTGAGAGAACACTCTGACAAACATCATTTGGCGCTGGCGCCTTTGATTGACCGGGCGCAACTTGCCAGCAAGCCGTATTTAGAGCTTTCCCCGCAAGAAAAGTTCTCGCTTTTGTCTAAAGAATTAGATTCACCTCGACCTTTAGCCTCTACTCCGTATGCCCTTTCAGACTCTGAATCGGCAAAGACTTATCAGACTTTTGTTGCAATAAACGAGGCTTTAGAAAATTTTGGCTCTGACGTAATTGAAACTTATATTGTTTCTATGACTAAAGGTCCACAAGATCTCTTAGCTGCAGTAATGCTGGCAAAAGAAACCGGTTTAGTTGATCTGCCTGAAAGAGTTGCAAAAATAGATTTTGTTCCTCTACTTGAAACGGTTGACGAGTTAAGAAACGCTGGTGAAATTCTTGAGGCTTTACTCTCAACTCCTGCTTATAGAGTTTTAGTTTCTTTACGTGGAAACTTACAAGAAGTAATGTTGGGCTATTCCGATTCAAACAAAGACGCTGGTATCACCACTAGCCAATGGGAAATCCATTTAGCACAACGCAAACTTCGCGATGTGGCAAAAGCACACGGAGTTCGTTTGCGAGTATTTCATGGTCGCGGTGGAACAGTAGGTCGCGGCGGCGGTCCAACCCATGATGCAATTTTGTCAATGCCTTGGGGGGTAGTTGATGGGGATATTAAATTAACTGAGCAAGGTGAAGTGATTAGTGATAAATATTTATTACCTGATCTGGCTAAAGAAAACTTAGAATTACTAGTCGCGGCAACACTCGAAGCAACTGTTTTGCACGCCGCTCCCAGAGAAAACGTTGAGCGAATTAATCGTTGGGATCCAGTGATGGATGAGATCAGCACTGCAGCGCAAGAAAAATACAATTCACTAGTTAGACATGAAGATTTACCTGAATATTTCTCAACCTCCACCCCAGTTGAGCAACTAGCTGGATTACATCTTGGCTCTCGTCCTGCTAAAAGGCCTGATCAAAAGCAAGATCTGTCTTCTCTGCGCGCCATCCCTTGGGTTTTTGGCTGGACTCAGTCGCGGCAAATCGTTCCTGGCTGGTTTGGAGTCGGCACCGGACTTGCCAGCATCAAGCGCGATCCACAAAAATTAGAAATTGTTCGAGAAATGCACCAAGACTGGCCCTTTTTTCAAAACTTTCTTTCAAATGTTGCCATGACCTTAGCTAAAACTGATCTTTCAGTAGCTCAGCATTATGTGAATCAGTTGGTACCAGAGAACCTTCATCACTTCTTTGAAACCATTAGAGCCGAACACGCCTTAACAATAAAAGAAATTTTAACGCTGACTGGCGAGTCAGAGTTGCTAGAAAACCAACCTGTTTTAAAGAACACCCTGGCAGTAAGAGACAACTATTTGCTACCGCTTCAATTCTTACAAGTTTCACTTTTAAGAAAGGTAAGAGATATTCAAGCTAGTGATGAAGAGGTTGATTCATTACTCAGAAGGACATTACTCTTGACCATCAATGGCATCGCTACTGGTTTAAGAAATACTGGTTGATCTAGTCTTCTCTAAAATTTTTTGAGAGATACTTTCTGCAGTCAATCCGTATTTTTCTAAGATTTTGTTTCTTTTGGCATGCTCTAAAAATTTCGTCGGTAAACCAAATTCCATGGTGCTCCAAGTTGAGCTTTCTTCACGCAGGCGTGATGAAATAGCGGCACCGACCCCACCAACTTTTACCCCATCTTCAATGGTGGCTAGGTGAGTAAAGTTTTTTGCCAGCGTAATTAAATCCTCATTTATCGGCATCACCCAAAGCGGATCTACCACTGTAACTTTTAATCCGTGGGCTGTTAATAAGTCTGCGGTAGCAAGGGCGATAGGGGCCATAGATCCCACAGAAACAATCAACAGATCGCCAATTTGGGTGCCTTGCAAGATATCTACCGTTTTATAAGAATCACTCGCCGGCACCGCCTTTGCTAAGGCACCTTTTGGAAACCGGACCACACTGGGTGCGTCGTTAATTTTTACTGCTGCTTGCAACGCTTTACGTAAAGTAGCTTCATCTCGTGGGGCTGCTAAATGTAGGCCAGGCACAATTTGTAGAAGCGATAAATCCCACATTCCGTTATGGCTAGCCCCGTCATCGCCAGTTACTCCAGCGCGATCCAAAACAAAAGTAACTCCAGCTTTATGAAGTGCCACATCTAGCAATAACTGATCAAATGCTCTATTTAAAAAGGTTGCATAAATCGCTACTACTGGGTGTAAGCCGGCATAGGCCATGCCCGCAGCACTAGTTGCCGCATGCTGTTCAGCAATTCCAACATCAAATAACCGGTGAGGGAATTCTTTTTTAAATTTATCTAGACCAGTGGGCCCAAGCATCGCCGCAGTCATTGCCACAATTTGTTGATTTGATTTGGCTAATTCAACTATTTCTTCACTAAATACATTTGTCCAGGTTCTTCCACCATTTTGAATTGGAATCCCCGTCTCAGGATCAACCACTCCAACTGCATGAAATCTTTCGGCTTCATCATTTTCAGCTGGTTTGTAGCCACGACCCTTTTCGGTAATCACATGCACGATTACCGGATGTTGATACTCCTTTGCCCGATTGAGCGCAAATTCTAATTCTTGAATGTTGTGTCCATCAATTGGTCCAATGTATTTAAGGCCTAAGTCTTCGAATAAACCTTGGGGGGCGACAATATCTTTAATACCTTTTTTCATTCCATGCAAGGCATCAAAAATTGGTTTACCAGCGCTAGTTCTAACCAGCACATCCTTACCCCACTCTAAAAACTTTTCATAGCCTTTTGTAGTTCTTAAAGTTAATAAATGATGAGCCAAACCACCAATAGTTGGCGAGTACGACCTACCGTTATCGTTTACCACGATTACTAAAGGACGATCTTGCGCATCTGCAATATTGTTTAAAGCTTCCCAAGTCATGCCGCCAGTTAAGGCTCCATCTCCAATCACAGCTATCACGTGACGATCTTTTCCTTCACCAAATTGCTCGAAGGCTTTGGCAATGCCATCAGCATAAGAAAGTGCGGTTGAGGCGTGGGAGTTTTCAACTACGTCATGAATACTCTCAAGTCGACTTGGGTAACCAGAAAGCCCGTCTTCTTGTCGAAGTGAATCAAAATCCTTTGCCCGGCCAGTCAAGATTTTATGAACATAAGACTGATGCCCGGTATCAAAAACTAAAACATCTTTCGGGGAATCAAACACGCGATGCAAAGCAATAGTCAGTTCCACCACACCCAAATTAGGACCCAGATGGCCACCGGTTTGAGTAACCTTCTCGATTAAGAAATTTCGAATCTCTTGAGCTAGTTCTGGCAACTTTTGCTCAGCTATGGCTTTGAGTACCTCAGGGGAAGTAAGACCGTTAAGCAGCACCGATCCCCCTTGTGTTCGTTATATATACAGTGTCGTTGACCCATAAATCTAGTACCTAGTCGCTAACTGGGCGAATTTCATATGACCTTAGCGCCTTGAACCCAATTTTTGCGCTTTATTAATAGTAGATTAATGAACTGATAGTTTAATAAGCAAATTATCGAGTTTTCTTGGTAAGCGCCTGAAAGGGAGGAACTTTGCTGACCAGCACGCTGAAAGAGATGCATCCTACGAAGCGGGCTTTGCTAAATACCCTTTTAGGGCTTTTAGACGAAAAATCCTTCGACAAAATCAGTGTTGATGAGGTTTTGCAATTGTCTGGCGTTTCAAAGGGCTCTCTTTATCACCATTTTGAGGACTATCCAGATCTAGTCGAAGATGCGCTGGTTGAGCGCTATGCAAATTTTGTAACTTTAAGTATAGGTCTTATGCACCCAATGTTGAGCGAGCCAATAAATAAAGAGGAATTTTTTGAAGCACTAAAAATTCTAACTAGAAAGACTCAGTCTGACAAAAGCGCTAGAAACCGTCAAGAAAGAGCTGAGCTGTTAGGTCAAGCTGGCCACAATTTGCGCTTGAGAGCAAAGCTAGGCAAAGAGCAGAAGAGACTTACTGATGAAATTAGAACTCTCATGCAAGATGCCATTGATAAAGGTTTCTTTAGTAAAGATTTAGATGCTGACGCAGCAGCACTATTCATTCAGACTTATACCTTGGGCTTAATACTTAATGATGTTGCCGAGGTGCCAATAGAGAAAGATCGCTGGAACGAGCACATTGATCGGGTACTACGCTTAGCATTTATGTCTGAGAAAGACTAACGACTTCGTTTTTTTGGAATTACCGCTAAAGCATAAACAATCCACATTGCTAAATACGCAGGATCTGCAGCATAAAAGTATGGTCTTACCTGCCAAGTGGCGACGAGCCAAAATGTCAAACTTATTGCAGCCCCAGTTGTAGCAGCCAAGAATTTTGCTCGACCAATTAAAGTTAAAGTGCCAACTACCAACTCTGCCAAAATAATTAGAACCCCAAAGACAACTGAATTATTAATCACTATGGGCAAATACTGACCAATTGGTGAAATTTGTGAAAAAGCTTCTATTTGAGACCTTAAAGAGGTGGGCGCATCTGGCTGTAAAAAATTTGGATCTAAAATTTTATCCACTGCGGCATAAATAAAAGTAATCGATAAAAATAAACGCAGCACCCGAATGGCTGGGATTTGTCTTTTATAAGAGCTAATTATCGAATTAATGATTGCCTCCTAATCACGAGTTTAATCGACTAATGGCAAAATCGCGCCCGTTAATGTAGCGGCCGCCATTAATTTGCTCTGCTTGATGCGAACCTGCTCCGCCGGAAACACAGAAGAGCGGGCTTTAACTTTTTCTTCAACCTCTGCGACTAACTTTGGATACCCCAAAACCAACCCTCCGCCTAAAACTATTATTTCGGGGGCGTAAAGCACCAAGGCGTTGATTATCCCTATGGTCAACCAATCTTCGTAGGTGTCTAAAGCTTCGCGGGCATTTGAATTTATTTTGCTCAATGAAGCTACTGCTTCTGCAAAATTTTTAGCTCCAGACTCTTTTAATATTGCACTTTGACAAACCCGAGTTTCAAGACAACCCACTTGCCCGCACACGCAATAAAGTCCATTTGGTTCCACAATCATGTGTCCGACTTCGCCCGCAAAACCGTTTGAACCTGAATAAACTTTTCCATCCACTACTAGCGCTGCCCCGACTGCTGTACCCAAGGCAATTCCTAAAATAATGCCTTTACTTTTACCTGCACCATAAGTTGATTCGGCTAAAGCAAATGAATTTGCATCGTTTTCTAAATGACAGGCAAGTCCGGTCCTTGATTCGATTTCTTTCGTAATTGAAACCCCAGACCAATCAGCTGGTAAATTCCCGGCATAATTCACACTTCCAGATTCGGTATCAACCAATCCAGCGGTAGCAATTCCTACGCCTTTGATATCGGGGTGTTGTTGGCGGTATTCCTGAATTTGATCACAAATTGCATCAAATATTTTTCCCGCAGAACTATTGGGGGTAGAAATCCGCTCAATTTTAGAGGGTTTAACAGCTTCATCTACTATTTCAATAATTGCAGATTTAATACTGCTACCGCCAACATCGACCCCGACAAATTTCATTAAATTAGTTTTTGTCGATTACTGCTACAACGTCGATTTCAACCAAGATATTAAAAAGATTTGACCCTACAGTAGTGCGAGCTGGGTACGGTTCCACGAAATATTCACGATATACCTTGTCGTACTCAGCAAAGTCTTCTAATAAATTTTGCAAATGTGAGGTGACCTTTACAACATTTGAGAAATCCAGGCCTCTCTCGGCTAAGACTGCTTTTATGTTGTCTAACACTTGGCGTGTTTGGGTAGCTACGTCAGTGCCAATAACTTCACCGGTGGTTGGGGACATAGGTCCAAAACCAGCAGTATAAAGAAATCCATTTGCCTCAATTGCATGTGAATATGATCCACCTGGCTTGGCTGCCTTAGCTGACATAATTTGTTTTCTACTCATCGAGCTCCTTTAAAAATAAGTCAAATACAAATCTAGTATCTGATAGTCATCTGAAACCACTGGAATTAGTGGCCATTTATCAAAAGTGGTGCAAGGGTGCGAAATGCCAAATGCAACCAAATCCCCCACTCTTAATTCTTTGTTGTCAGTTTGAAGATAAAGATGCTGATCATTCGTATTTAAAACTGTGCCAAGTAATTGTTTGATTGGACCATTCTCAGATTGGTATTTAAGGGCATAAGGCAAGTCAATATCAACCGAAATATCACGTTTGCCGCCATTTACGATAAATAAATCCAAATCAGGTTTTGAATTTACGATTGACCACACTTCAAGTGCTGGTAAAAAAGCAAATTCTGGATCATTTACAAATGGGTAAACCTCAGCGTAAAATCCGTGATCGTGAGTCACGTAGCCACCACTTCTTAAAAAAACTTTAAAATTTGAATTCTTTGTTAGTGGTGCTAACTCGTCTACTACTAAATCAAAAAATGCGCTGCCACCCGCACTTACCATAAATGGATTCGGGCCTTTGGTCTGCACGCTAATTGCAAAAGCTACTAAAGTTTTAAGAAAATCTCTTACCTTATCAATTGATTGTTGACTACGGTCTTTACCAAAAGTCCCTTCATAGCCAGAGACTCCAGCAAAGTTCATGTTTTTTGAGGCAATAATCATGTCAACTAATTGGTGAGCAAGATTTAAATCCCTCACGCCAGTGCGTCCTTGAGATTTTCCTATTTCTAAAAAAATATTAACTGGCTTAGTTGCATTACTTTCAACTATGTCAAAGCCGCGGAGTGAATCTATGTAAAAATATATCTCAGCATCTTGTTCGCTTAAAAACTTTATTGACGAAGGATTAACGACTTCATTGGCAATAATTATTTTTTTAAAACCAAACTCTAAAAAGGTTCGTGCTTGAGAGGCGTTTGCCACAGTAACTCCCCAAGCGCCATGATCGATCTGCCGCTTAGCTAACTGCGGTGACATATGGGTTTTAACATGTGGTGCTAACTCAACATTGTGCTTCTTACAAAAAGCATTCATGTTGGTTAAATTTTTTTCTAAAGCGCCCTCAAGCATTATTGCTTGCGGCCACTGATAGCCATCGGTAAAAAATTGCGGCGCTTTCTTTAAATACTCAGCGATGGAAAGGCCCAAGGCAGCTTGCGGCAACCCTCTATATTTCCAACTTAATTTAGTATTTTCGACTTCTGAAAAATTAAACATTATCGATCCTTGGAAACGCCAGGTGCCCTTGTGCATTTAATTTAATGCGATAAAGCGAGGTACTTGCGGCAATATATAAAGTATCTAGTTTTTTGCCACCAAAAGTGCAATTGCCTGGGATTTCGCCAGTTGCGATAAATCCTAAATCATTTCCCTCAGGATCAATTACATAAACTCCTGCTTTTTCGCCTTCACCGCCAGTCACATAAAGGTTTCCGTTGGTATCAAGCACCATGCCATCCATTCCGTAACCATCTTGAAAGTCGAGCAAAGTTCTATTCCACTTCCAATTTGATTCTTGCAGAGTGTATTCCTCTAGCGTTCTTTTACCACCAGGCTTTGGATTGTGGTCAACTAAGTAAAGTTTTTGATTATCTTTCGAAATTAAAATCCCATTTGGATATTGTAAGTCTGAAATTACCCGAGTGATATTCAAGTCTTTATCAATTTTATAAACTGCCATACAATCTTGTTCAATGTCCTCATCAAATCCATAGCGAGGATCTGTAAAATAAATGTTGCCTGCTTCATCAAAGCAGAGGTCATTAGGACCGTTTAATTTTTTGCCATTGAAGCTCGTTGCTAAATCAACTATCTCGCCATTACTTTCGTACCGGCGTACCGCATGTGCGCCGCCGGTAGTTGAAGACTCATATTTTTTTCCGTCGCAGCAAGTTACCAAGCGCCCTTGAAAATCAAAATTCATACCATTGGCATGACCCGAATCTGCTGACCAAATGCGAGTTGAATTTTCTGATTCGCTATAAATATAAATTATGTTTTCAGAGCAATCTGAAAAAAACACGTTACCAAATTGATCTGCCGCAGGGCCTTCAGTGAAAACCCCTCCTGAAAAGACTTGCTCTAGCTTTTCACCCGCGATGAAAATGCTCAAGGTTTACTCCAATATTTTGGATTTCGGACAGATCTTCCTACTACCGCATCTGTTCTTTTTCTATTCTTAATAACATACTCACCCGCAATAAAAACATGCTCAATACCTGCTGCCTGCTCTCGTGGGTTTTCATATGTTGCTTTGTCAATAACAGTGCTGGGGTCAAACACAACTAAGTCGGCAATTTGTCCTGGCTTTATGAAACCTCTATCTAAAAGCCCAATTCGCATTGCTGGCCTACCTGTCATACGGGCAATTGCGCCCTCCATAGAAATTACATTTTCATCTCTTGCGTATACGCCCAAAATTCGGGCGAAGCAACCCCAAGCTCTTGGATGTGGTCGCTTACCAAACAAAATTCCGTCACTGCCAATCATGTGTTTATCGTGCTGCATGATTGCGCGCACGTTTTCTTCGTTACCTGCAAAAATTACACAAGATGCTTCAAAATTTTCATCCAAAATTAAATCTAAATAAGCCTCAGCCACTTCTTTATTTTGAATTTTTGCGTACTGTTCTAAATTCAACCCAATTGCTTTGTTGTTATCCGGTCTATTTACATGAGCAATAATTACCGCGGCCCAATTTACCGGGGCTCCTTGATTGCCATCGGTGCCAGTTACTTTTAATTCGTGAACTAGTTTGGCGCGCGCATCAGAATTCTCTATTCTTTCTTTGGCTTTCTTTAATCCACCTTCACTGATCCAAGATGGCAAAAAAGCATGCAGATAAGTCATCCCAGCTAAATATGGGTAGCTGTCTAATGAAACATCGACTCCACTAATTTTTGCCTGTTCAAGTTTGCTCATTAGCAATTCGGCTTTACCGTAGTATTTAGGAGCACTCATATGGCAGTGAGTTAAATGCAAAGCACAGTTAGATTTTTTTGAAATGTCTAAACACTCATCGACAGCCTCTAGAAATCCTAGACCGTAATTTCGGTGATGCGGTGCGTAATAGCCGCCGTGGGCAGAAACTGTTTTACACAATTCGATTATTTCATCATCATGCGCATAAATTGCCGGAGTGTAAGTGAGTCCAGCAGAGAGCCCGATCGCTCCCTCTTTCATACTTATTTCGGTAATAGTTTTCATTTCATTAAGCTCATTTTCAGTGGCATAGCGCGACTGGCCACCCATCACTAACATTCGCAAAGTTCCATGCGGAATAAGCATGGCAACGTTTAAGGCAGATCCTTGATCCACTTTGTCTAGATATTCCCCCACGCTTGAAAAATCTAAATCTGATATTTCAGGTTTACCGTTCCAACCAGCAAGTTGCTGAGCTAGCTCGGCTTTGGTTTCTACATTTACTGGGGCATAACTCAAACCGTCTTGGCCAACAACTTCAAGAGTTACCCCTTGTGTTGTTTTTGCTAGATGTTCTTTATCTTGCAAAACTGCTAAATCTGAATGTGAATGCATATCAATAAAGCCAGAAGAAACTGCTAAACCAGTAGCATCGATTTGCTCGCCAATTGAGTTAGATTTTCCACTCTCGGTGATCTCTTGGATTCGTCCTTGATTAACAACTACATCACCCTTATAGCTAGGTTCGCCAGTGCCATCAAAAACTAATGCGTTTTTTAAAACAAACGAATTAGAAATTTTTATCCCTTTGCCTCTATGACCGAAAACATTGGAGCCGGGCCAGCCAGCAAACCGCCGTCAATAACGACTTCGGTGCCGCTCATCCACGCAGATTCATCTGAGGCTAAAAACATCACAACATTTGAAACATCGGCAGGTGTTCCAACTCGTCCCATTGGATACCAAGGTTTTAAGTCAGAGAAAACTTGTGGATTTCTTTTGGCTCGCTCGCTCCAAACTTCAGTCGCAATGGTCCCTGGGATCACTGTGTTAGAGCGGATTCCGTCTTTTCCGTAACGGGTCGTGAGAGTTCTAGCAAAAGCTAAAACTCCTGCTTTGGCAATCGAATAAGCGTCTGATCCGTACATACCTTTGGCGTTAACGGTGGCGATATTGATGATATTCCCTTTTTGCTTTTCAATCATTGCTGGTAATACTGCTTTGGTGCATAAAAAAGCCCCATTAAGAACTACCGTCATGGTGCGATCAAATTCGGCAAGGGGAGTTCCGAGTAAATCTTCTTCTTTTGGTAAGTAGGTAGCATTATTAATCAATACATCCACTGTGCCTAAATCATTTTGAATTTCAGCAAAAACTCGATTTACGTCAGCTTCTATTGAGATATCTAACTTATAAGCTTTCGACCCAGAAATTTCGGCGGCTGCTTTTTCTGCGCCTGCTATATCTAAATCAACTAAAGCTACCTTTGCTCCATTTGCTGCAAATTCTTTAGACATTTCTTTACCGATACCACGACCAGCGCCGGTTACTACTATCACTTTATTTTCTAAACTTTTATACACAGATCACTTTATGCTTCCTGCGGTTAAGCCAGAGACTAACCACTTTTGAATTGAGCCAAACAGAATTACAACTGGGATGATCGAGATAAATGCGGCCGCAAACAAATAGTTCCATTGCACTTGGTATTGACCGATAAAGGTATTAATACCAACCGTTAACGGCCTTTTATCAACAGTACTGGTAAGAGTTAAGGCAATCACAAACTCATTCCATGCCGCAATGAAAGTGAAAATTAAAGCCGTAGCGATGCCAGGTAGTGCTAAAGGGATTGTAATTTTTCTCATTGCCATAAATCGAGAGCAGCCATCGATAAATGCTGCATCTTCAATTTCTGAAGGAATACTGGCAAAAAATCCCGCCATAATCCAGATCGCAAATGCCAGGTTAAATGCCGCACTCACCAAAACCAGTGAGAGGTAGGTGTTAACTAAACCCAGTGTCACAACTTCTCGGTAGATACCAACAACTAGCGCCACCGGTGAAAGCATCTGAGTAACCAGCACTAAAAGCAAAAAAATTGCTTTTCCTCTGAACTTAAAGCGCGCTACATAGTAGGCCGCTGGCAATGCAACCACTAGCACTACCAAAGTTGCTAGCAGCGAGATGATTACCGAGTTTCTTAAATAAATCCCTATCGGCGCATTTTCAAAAGTTTGAATAAAGTTAACCCACTGCCAATCACTCGGCAAATAAGTTGCCGGCATCATAAATAATTCATCATCAGGCTTGGTAGCGGTAGTTAACATATGTAAATAAGGCACTGCAAAAATAAACGCCACTGCGTAGGCAGTAATTGAAATGATTGTGGTTTTAAAGAATGTTTTAGTTTTCATCTTTTTTGTTCCACCCCGAAACGCGTAAGAACAGCAAAATAAACATGAAAATGATTACGAAGTTAAAGGTAGCCAAAGCAGCTGATTGCCCCATCTCTTGCATTCTGAATGCCAGCTTGTACATAAAAGTTGTCGTAACATCAGTTGAGTTACCGGGGCCACCTTGGGTCATAACCCAAATAATCGGAAAGTTATTAAACACATTAATCAAGTTAATAACCAAAGCTACTAACAAAGCCGGGCGCAGCAATGGAAACACAATCCGCCAGTAAGTCCTCCAAGGGGAAGCACCATCAACTTGGGCGGCTTCTCTGACTTCATTTGGAATAGTTTGTAGTCCTGCCAATAAAACAAAGCTGGTAAACGGTAAGGAAACAAATACTGCAACTGCCACCATCCAGGCCAAAGCAACAGTTGGATAACCCAACCAGTCGATAGGTTCATCGATTATTCGTAAATCAACTAAAAGTGTATTAAAAAATCCGTAGTAGCCATTAAGCATCCACCTAAAAGTTAAGGCAGTAGAAAACACTGATGCCGCCCAAGGCAAAATTATGAACCAACGAACGACTGTCAATCCTGGAAACTTTTGATTCAATAATGAGGCTAACGGTAATGAGATAATCGCAGTAAAAAATACAATTGTCCCAACCCATAAAAATGTGCGAGCAAAAATTGTAACTAACTCAGGTCTTGCTATTAAATCTGAATAATTCTCAAGTCCTACATATCCCAAAATTAATCCGCTACGAGATACCTCGCGAAACGAAGTTCTAACCATTTCAAAGGCAGGCCAAAAAACCCAAGTAGCTATCAAAATTAACGACGGGGCAATCCAAGGCAAGGGGCCGAGCGGCGGCGTTCTAAATTTGCCGTCTGGTCGATATTTCAAATTAGACATATCACCTCTAAAGGTTGGTTATGTTTCAGAATTTAATACAAGACTCACTAAGGGGTGTAACCCCCTAGTGAGCTTGCAGATTAATTGCTATGAAGCAATTATTTAACTTGCTTAACCTTGTTCAGCTAAAGCCTGAATTTGACCAAGAACGCCAGGGGCGTCATTTAGAGCCAAACCAACTTTTTGCTGCAATTCGGTTTGAACTGCTGGCCAGTTAGCGAGATCGCCTGGGTAGAAAATTGCTCCAGGTAATAGATCGATAAATGGTCCGATCGCAGGATCGTTAGCAGCTTGCGCACCCGCAGAAACAGTTGCTGGAATAAATCCACCAGCTGCTTCTAGGAAGCCTAGGTAGTTATCAGGTACATAGATGAAATCCATGAACGCTTTAACTGCGGCTTGATTGCCTTCTTTTTTGAATCCAAAGAAGTAATCTTGCACACCCAAGGTGATTGACGACTTGCCATCATTGTGTGGAAATGCGCCAGTACCGAATTCAACGGTGCTGCCTTGATCTGCCAACACTGATGGGAAGAACACAGAACCGTTAACCATTGCAATCTTTCCTTCACCGAAAAGTTGGAACACTTCGGTGCGGTTAGTTGTTGCAGGGTTTGGTTGGGTGTATCCAGCATCAACCATCTTTTTCAAGAATTCCATGGTTTCTACGTTTTCGGCTGAGTTAATTGCCCAAGCGCCGTCTTGATAAACGTTTCCACCGTTACCACCACCCCAAATCATAAATTCTGCTTGAGCCTCTTCAGGTCCTAGCGGAATTCCGTATGGGAATACACCTGGAACATTTGCTTTGATAGCAGCAGCTGCTGTTTCTAGTTCGCTCCAAGTAGTTGGTGGGGTTGTAATTCCAGCTTGCTCAAAGATCTCTTTGTTGTAGAACATTGCACGAGCAGATGCCAAATCTGGCACAGCGTATGCAACTCCGTCATACTTTGAGTTGTCTAAGAAAGCAGGAACAATGTCAGCCAAAACTTCTGGGCTCACAATGTCTTCTGCTGGATATAGCAAACCGTCTGCTGCAAAGTTAGCAAAGACGTTTGAGTTTGCAATGTCTGGAGCTTGACCAGTTGCTACCAAAGTAGCCAACTTGTCATTCAATTGTTCCCAGTTAACAACCTCTACTTCGGCATTAACTTGTGGATATTGCTCCATGAAACGTGCAGCCAAATCATCAAAATATGGTTGCATGGCGTCTGTATATTGTGCCATCACAATATAAAGATCAGTCGCTGGAATCTCACCAGCTACCTCGGTTGATGTGTCAGTTGAAGTTTCTTCAGCTGCTTCGTCCGAGGCGCCACTTGAGCAAGCGGCTAACAAAACTGCAAGTGCAGCTATGCCAGCTAGGCTTCGCTTTAAGCGCATTTTCCCTCCTTATAGGTAGATTAATTAGAATAATACGCGTATAGGATTTAAATAAGTAGATCAAATTTACTTTGTTACAACTTCGTAATGATTCTATTTTTATTTATTAGGCCTCGAGCTGGGTGATCTTTGAAAGACTTCGAGGCGTATCAGGGCTAAGTCCTCGCTTAACCGCCAATTCTTCAACCAAAACCTGTGCTTGAGCCACCAAAACGAAGGTTGAAGTCAATAAAGACCAATTATCTTCACTATATATATAGGTATAGCGTTCATCTTTTGGAAAATTGCCAAAAACAATAGGTCTGACCCCATTTTCAAAGGCACGGTTGGCTAGTACTTCTAACTCGGCATTTGCTGGGTGAGTTTGTCCGCTTGTGAAAATTAAGAAAGACTCTTCTTCATCAAAGAGCGCTTTTGTGCCGTGCTGCAATTCTGCTGCTGAGATTCCAATGGCATTTATGTAGCAAGTTTCTCTAAATTTTAAGGCTGCTTCAATTGCAGTGTTTTCGCTATAGCCCGAGCCACAGCAGATCATAGTTTTAGCAGTGGCGAGCACCTTAAGGCTTTCCCCTAAATTAATTTTGGTAATTGCATTTTCAACTATGGCGGGCACCTGAGCTAATTCTTTTAGTGCCGCAGGTTTTTCTCCAAGTGCTGCTGCAATAGTTGCTAAAACCATCAAGGCACTTGAATAAGATTTTGTTGCTGGTACTGCTATTTCATTGCCGGCTAAAGTTGAAATAGCTAAATCAGCAATTTGCTCTAATTTTGAATCGGGATTATTACTAATGGCCAAAGTAGTGGCACCATTTGACTTTGCCCACTCAAGCGCAGCGATAGTTTCTTTGGTCTCTCCGGATTGTGAAACCGCAATCGCTAAAACGTTTGATAAATCTAACTTAGCTTGAAAATCAATCGCTACTTCAACACTTTGTGACTGAGCTTGAATATTTGCCAAATCTGCAAAAATAAATTGAGCAAAACTGGCAGCATTGGCACTAGATCCGCGTGCCAAGGTAATAATTCTTTTGCATTGCTTCTCTTTCCAAAGCGTTTTTATTTTGTCAGTATTTTTTAAAACATGTTCAAAAGTTAGACGTAAGGCTTCTGGTTGCTCAAAAATCTCTTTCTTCATTTGACTAGTCAAACGAAACCTCTTCTCCTAAATGCCAAACCCGACTAGTTAGACCTGATTCTGAAAGCAAGGCTAAGTCAGCCCTGTGTCCTTTTTTAATTTCACCACGGTCTTTTAAGCCGAGTGCATTTGCTGGGATCGAAGTAGCGGCAGCAATTGCTAATTCTGGACTTACCCCGCAATCAATTACGTTTTTAATTGATTGATCCAATCGGACAGCACTTCCGGCAATCACACCATCTTTACGCTTAGGCGGTTGGCCTGGGTTTACTTCAACTAGCTGATTTCCTAAATCGTAAGTGCCTTCTGGCATACCCAGGGCTGCCATTGCATCCGTTACTAAGACTGTTCGAGGAGCCGCTGTTTGAAAAATCAGCTGAATTATTTCTTTTCTTAAATGATGTAAGTCAGCAATCGCTCCTAAATAGAGATCTGGATTAACTAAGGCTTGCAGCGCCATTCCACTTTCACGGTGATGAATCCCTGTTTGAGCGTTGAAGATATGGGTAATCATTCGGGCGCCTTTTTCTACTGCACCCGCAGTTTGTTCACTGGTTGCCATCGAATGACCCAGGCTTACTAGTACTTGATTCGAGGTTAAAAGTTCAATTGCTTCCATTGCTTGCTCTAATTCAGGAGCCAGAGTGAGAATTTTTACTTTTTTAGTGGCAATCAATTCTTGAATTTCGACTAAATCAATGGCCCGTACTTGGTTTTTATCATGAGTACCTCGTGCTTCTTGTGAAATATAAGGACCCTCTAAGTGGACTCCCAAGACGTCGGATAAGCCCGCAGTTGATGAAATTTCAATTTTCTCAAGCTGTGAAAGTAAATTTTTATGACTAGCAGTTATCAAAGTCGGTAAAAATCCAGTAACTCCGGTTCTTAAGATTTGACCTCGAAAAGTTTCAAATCCTTGCTCATTGGTTTGTTGAAAATCAATTCCAAAACCACCATTGATCTGCAGATCGATTAATCCCGGTACCAAAATGCCATCAGCTTCTGAAATTCTAAGGTCAGATCCACTTTCAAACTCTAAAGAAACATCGAGTATTCGCTGACCGTCGATTTCAATAGTGACTGGCGAAATACCACCCTTCACAAAAGCTCTTGCTGCTGAAATCTTCAAGTTATATCCCAATGCTCAAATTGAACCCTCATCTTATCGCTAATAGCAAATTATTTTTCAACACTATTTTTAATTTCAAATTTCTTGAGTAAAGAAATAGTCGAAAGTAAAAAAAGCGTCGCCACAAAGCCCCAAGCCACCTCGTAAGATTCAAATCTGTCAACTAAGTATCCAAATAAAACTGGGCTGGAGGCGATGCCGACATAAAATCCAAATAACACAACTCCGGTGGCCTGTCCGGTGGCTGCACTTGGAACTCCATTAATTACCATCAACATTCCCACGCTATTCCAACTCATAGCGGTGATCCCTAACAACAAAGTGGCAAACCAAATAATCCAGATGCTACTGGCGTAGCCGTATGAGATTAAAGCAATTCCGATAGCAGCAAAAATTGCCATCGCTACTAAAAGTTCTCGACCAATATCAACCCGACCCGCGACCCAACCCCAAAAGACGCGAGCTATTAACGCCACTACTCCAAAGGTTCCAAATAAAAAACCTGCTTGCGAAAGTGTAAATTCTAAACTTTCCACAAAATAAAGAGGTAAGTATGCTGTTAAACACGAAATTGCAGCTCCATTAAAAAATCCGTAAATTGCGATTAAATAAACCGGTTTAGGCAATTTTATTTCAGTTTTCTCTACTTTTATTTCTACTTCACGATTTGGTATGAACTTGAGGCTCAATAGCAGTGCAAATAATGGGATTAAGACGGTAATTGCCAAACCGATTCGCCAACCAAAAAGTACTACCAGTGGCGCTAGGGCAAAACCGGCGGCGCTGGCTCCGAGTTGAACCCCTGACTGCTTTATCCCGGTAATGGGTCCGCGAATTTTGCTAGGTATTTCTTGCGCGATGACTTTGTTGGTAATCGGATTTCCAAAAGCTAGGGCAATACCCGCAAAAGCACTTAAGCCTAAAATTATTAGGTAATTGGTAGTTACCGCTATTAAAAAGAGCGATAGCGCCACAATTAGCATCGCATAAATCGTAATTTTTCGAACGCCAATTTTATCCACAAATCGGCCCGCTAAAACCGATCCAAAACCTCCAATTACAAATGAAACTGTTGTGGCCCATCCCAACTGGGATCTCGTTAGCGAAAACTCTCGAATTAAATCTGGACCCAAAACACCAAAGGCATAGCCCAAAAATGTGCTGGTTCCCATAATTAAAGTAATACTGAGGGTTATCCCCGTAACCGAAACTTTATTGACCAAAAGATTCCTCAGACTCCAGCAACTCCCTTAGTCTAAGTTGCTCCAAGTGATTTCATGTAGTTGGTCAGAAGCATTGGGTAATGTTATTGTTAAAAATAATGAAAAAAATTCAAATTGACAAGTATGGTGGCACCCTTAATTTAATCGAGGCACCTGTGCCAATACTGCAACCAGGTGAGGTTTTAGTAAAAGTCGCAGCCGCTGGAGTGAATTTTATTGATACTTACCAGCGAGCAGGAGCCGAAAATTACCAAATCAACTTGCCTTTTACCCCAGGACTAGAGGGAGCCGGGATCGTTGAGGCAGTCGGGGATTTAGTTTTAGATTTCAAACCAGGCGATCGAGTAGCTTGGGCCATGACTCTTGGAAGCTACGCAGAACTTGCTGTAATCCCAGAGCAAAAACTTGTAAAAGTACCAGCACAAATTGATTTAAAAATTGCTGCGGCTGCGATGTTACAAGGCTTGACCGCCCACTACTTAATTTCTGATTGTTTTAAAGTGCTGCCAAAACAAAATGTTTTAGTTCACGCCGCGGCCGGCGGTACTGGTAATTTAATTTGCCAATTACTCCTCGCCAAAGGCGCGCGAGTTATCGCAACAACTTCAAGTGATGAAAAAGCTAAAATTATCTCTGCCACGGGCGTGAAAGACATAATTCGCTATGACCGCGAAGCTATCTCACCTAAAGTGCTTGAGCTAACCAATGGTGATGGGGTTGATGTGGTATTTGATGGTGTAGGAGCCGCCACTTTTGAAGAAAGTTTAAAATCATTGAAAATTCGTGGAACCTTAGTCTTGTTTGGTGCCGCGAGCGGTCCGGTTGCACCTTTTGATCTACAACGACTAAACGCACTAGGTTCACTTTTTGTTACCCGTCCAACTTTGGCTCATTACATCCAAAGCCAGGCGGCTCTTGAAATGCGAGCAAGTGCAATTTTTGAACTTATCTCAAATGAAATTTTAGACATAAAGATTTATAGCCAATACCCACTAAAGGATGCTGCTTTGGCTCATCAAGATCTAGAAAGCAGAAAGACCTCGGGCAAATTACTCCTGGTTCCATAAACTAACCTTTAGCTATGGACCTTCACAAAATAGCAAAAGATTTTTTTAATGAGATTTGGAATGAAAAAAATGAATCCGCTATCGATAAATTTATTGCTGAAAACGCCGCGGGCAACGACCCCAAATTTGGAGTAGGGCGAGAGAGTTTTAGAGCCCAGTGGAAGAACTGGTTAATTGGCTTTCCCGACCTAAACTTTGAAGTGAAAGAGATAATTGCCGAAAATAACTCGGTGGTTTCACGCTGGACCTTGACCGGCACCAATAGCGGACCTTTTAGAGGTAAGCCTGCTACCAATAAGCGGGTAGCGGTCGATGGGGTAAGTATCGATCGAATTGAGAATGGGCAAGTCGCCTCGGGCTTTGATGCCTGGGACGAGCTAGGTTTTTTAAATCAACTGGGCTGGGTTGAAAAACAAAATTAATAGTTTTATTTTTTAGTGGCTTAGATCACTAAAAAAAGTCTATCTTTTTATCCCAATATTTTCTACACTACGGCACTTGCTAATATTAGGTATTGAGATGATATTTACTTTATTTAACTTCAATGATGACATGAAGAGTATGTATGAAGACTACTCACTAAATAATCTCTCCAAAGTTCACGAGAACTTAATAAGGATTAAACCGATTATTAATAACGATAGTAAATACTTAGAGATAACGAAGGGGGTGTAACTAAATTGTCAGCACTTTTAACCGTAGGTATTGTAACCGCGGCTTCTGAATATTTGCGCAGAAAGTTAGAAAAGTACGATAACTGGGATCTAACCGGCGCTATGGAATCGAAGTAAGAATTTGAAACTCTAAACTTCTAGAGCCGAGTTGAACTTAATTTCAACTCGGCTCTTTTTTTAATTCTAAGAAATAGGTATTTTATCTCCGTGCAAAAACTGCTCTTTATTTAAGTGAACAGAGCCGCGACCCCAAACTTTCCATGTGCCATCGATATTAAAAATTGCAGTCTCTTCGTCAATTCCTAAAATATTAGATTTATCTTTTACTCCCAATAAGAAATACTTACCATAGCGATTGAAGTGTGGAATGATCTTTAAATTCACTAATCCCAGACCTTGCTGACTACCAAAAAAGAATTTGCCCCCAACAATTTCAGCACCCATCATCATCGCCCCGGCGCTGCATCCGGCCAAAGCTACTCCTGATTCAACGGCTTTTAGAACCGCGCGCAAGAGGTTCGTATTTTTAAGACTTTGCATGAGATAGTGCGGGTTTCCGCCAGAAAAATAGATTAAACCGGCATCTTCTAGGGATCCCGCAAAGTTTTCAGCGGCTGTTCGATCAAAGATTGATAAAAAGTCTTGCTCCATACCTAACCGAGTGGCTTGCTGTTGGCCCAAATTTTTCCAATATTGCAGACTTGCTTGACTCTCTTTGCCTGCCGCCAAAGCTACTTGCACATATCGCCCTGGTCTACTGATGGTCTTTTCAAAATCCTGCATCGATGGCAGGTACTCCCCACTGCCGACTAACGCTAGTTTCATTCTTTAGAATTTTTACTTTTGTACAAAATTGTTAAAATTTTATTCAATCAGTCCTCTTCGACTTTCTTGGTGGTCTTTAGCAAGTTTAAAGGTAGTTAAAAGCCTCCGCTACCTATCAGGTGATAGTTCCCATATTTTTGGGCATTTTTTTAAGTTCTTGAGGGTGTAAGTTGATTTATAGAAGATAGGGGCAATATGAATAGAACCACATTAAATGAATTAAGAAAATTTAGAGGCACGCCAGTAATTTCTATTTTGGCACCAACTCATCGACATGCCCCTGAAAATCAAGCCGATCCAATCTTGGTAAAAAACTTAGTGAACGAAGCTAAGGCAAAATTGCTTGAAGTTATGGATAAGCGAGATGCCGCGCTGACGATAGAAAACATTGATAAAGCAATTAACGACATTAACTGGGAAAACTTGTTAGACGGTGTGGCAATTTACGCTAGCGGCACCGGATTTTGGGCTTATGACTTACCATTTTCTCCACAGCCAGCTGCAATTGTTGAGGATACCTTTGCGGTAAGAGAGTTAGTGAAGGCGGTAAATCGCTCTTACCGTTATAGAGTTTTGGCTTTGAGCGAATCCCCCACAAAGTTATTTTTGGGTGACAGAGACCGCCTGGTAGAAATAAGAACTGGCTTTCCGTTAGTTCATGATGGACCAGGTGGCAAATCTGGTTTACCTACCGATTATGGGCAGAGAACTTCATTTCTAAGAGATGAAAATCACCGACAATTTTTTAGAAAAGTTGAAGATGCTTTAAAAAATGTTGTGAAAGATGACCCAGCCCCACTTTTTATCACCGGGGTCGATCGCTATATCTCTTTCTGGGAAGAAGTGGCTCCGCAGTTCAAGCCAGCCGGAATAGTGAATGGCAGTTTCGACTACATGAAAAATGCAGAATTATCGACTCACGTGTGGCCGGTAGTCGAAAAATACTTTGCTGATCGAAGATTGGCAATGGTTGAACGTATTGAAAAAGCGATAGCCGCTCGCCACTTTGCCGGTGGTGTAGCAGAAGTGTTTGAGGCAGCCAATCAAGGACGAATCGATTTACTGGTTGCACCTGAAGATGCTTTAATTTCAGCTTGGGTGAATGAAGATAAGACTCAGGTAGTTTCACCTGGTGAAGGTCTCGAAATAGCTGACATTGTTGATGAAACGGTGGAGAGAGTTTTAGACACTGGCGGTGAAGTTGTCTTTCTGCCAACTGTGGAAATAGAAAAATACGGCCAGTTGGCGGCAATTCTTCGTTACTAGTAGCAACTATGGCAAACCTCCAAGAAGTCGATAAGGTATAAAGTAAGGAGGTTTGCAGATGCCTGTATGGATGTGGGTAGCAGCAGCAGCAGTTTTGTTAGTTGTTGAAATGCTAACCGTTGATCTTTTATTTGCCTCTTTGGCTTTAGCTGCGATTGCCGCGGCGGTGGCCGCAGGATTTGGCCTAGGCGGAGTAAGTCAAGGTTTGGTATTCGGCATTTTTGCAGCCTTATCTCTATTACTACTACGGCCAATTGCGTTAAGGCACTTAAAGCGAAGGCCCGCCAACTTTGCCACAAATATGGAAGCTTTAGTGGGTGCTCAAGCTTTCACAACTACCCAAGTGACTGAAATGGGTGGTCAAATTAAATTAAATGGTGAAACTTGGACGGCTCGCGCAACCACAGGCGTCATTGAGAAAGATGAAAAAGTTTTTGTTTGGGCAATTGAAGGAGCTACTGCGGTAGTCAAATCTCTAGGAGCAGATAAATGAATATTTCCTTTGCGTTTTTAGCGCTATTAGTTTTAGTTTTTGTTGTAGTGCTTTCTCGATCAATTCGAATAATCCCTCAAGCCAGAGCAGGCTTAGTCGAACGACTAGGGCGCTACCATCGCACCCTAGGGGCAGGACTGACAGTAATCATTCCATTTATCGATCGCTTACTACCCTTAGTTGATTTAAGAGAACGAGTAGTTTCGTTTCCCCCACAGCCGGTTATCACAGAAGATAACTTAGTAGTGTCAATTGACACTGTTATCTTTTTTCAAGTAACTGACCCAAAGTCCGCAGTTTACGAAATTGAAAACTTTATTCAAGGTATCGAGCAGTTAACTGTTACAACTTTAAGAAATGTCGTGGGTGGCCTTGACTTAGAACAAGCACTGACTTCTCGAGATTCAACTAACTCAGCGCTTCGAAGCGTGCTAGATTCCGCCACTGGCAAATGGGGCGTGAGGGTAAACCGGGTAGAACTTAAAGCGATTGACCCACCACCAAATGTGCAAGAAGCTATGGAAAAGCAAATGCGCGCCGAACGCGAGCGTCGCGCCGTTATTTTGACTGCAGAAGGCGAAAAGCAGTCTCAAATTCTTACTGCAGAAGGTGCTAGACAAGCCGAAATTCTTCGTGCAGAAGGTGATGCGCAAGCAGCAGTTCTGCGAGCTGATGGTGAAGCCAAAGCCATTGAAAAAGTTTTTCAGGCCATCCATCAAGCCGACGCTGATGACCGTGTTCTTGCCTACACCTACCTACAGCAACTTCCTGAGATTGCCAATGGAACTGCTAGCAAGGTCTGGGTAATCCCATCAGAACTCAGTGGTGCTGCCAAATTTATCTCTGAAGCTTTCAAAGGTAAATAAAAACTCAGCTTGGCTAGAACTGAATTCCGCGGGTAAGGGCTCCATCTACCACCAAGTTAGCTCCAGAAATCCTGGAGGCCAAAGGGCTTGCCAACATCACTACGGCAAAGGCTTGCTCTTGAGGTGTTCCCATTTTTCCGGTTGGGTTTAGACCCATGGCAAAACTGAATAATTCAGGATTTCCTTGTTCAATATTTTGCCAAACTCCACCCTCAAAATAAGTGTTTCCTGGTGACACGGTATTCGCTCTAATTCCTTTTTCAGCTAATGAAAAAGCTAAGTGAGCGGTGTAAGCAATAATTGCCGATTTAGCTGTTCCATATGGACCACCAGCAAAATCTGCCTCTCTGCCAGAAACACTAGAAATATTTATAATCGAAGGACTTTTACTTTTTTCTAAATGCGGCAATGCGGTACGGCAAGTGCGAACTGTGTGCAAAACATCAACGTTCATAGATGCTGCCCAGTTTTCTTCGTTATCAGGTGCAATTGCCAAAGCACTAACGTTGCAAACCACGATATCTAGGCCACCAAAATTTTTTGCTGAATCTTCAACCCACTTTTCAAGTTGTTCTTTGTTACCAACATCAAGCGCAGTACCAATTACGTTTCCACCCTCAGCCTTGATTGCAGTTTCGGCTTCTTTCACGCCATCAGCACCACGGGCGCAAAAAGCTACATTTACTCCTTCAGCTGCCAATCCTTCGACAATTGCTCGACCGATTCCCTTGCTACCTCCGGTAACAATTGCATTCATTCCCTTTAACTTGAGATCCATTTCTGTACCTTTCCTAGAGTGATAGCCCTTTGGCTCTGTCTTTTAAGCTTTGGTGCATTCCACCATAAGCATCAACCTTTGGTAATAAATTTTTTGCAGCTTTTACTACCACGCTGTAATTTGCATCAACCACATTGGCAATTGGCACCTTTGTGATTTGAGAAAGAAGTTGATAAGCGTCCATCTGATGCAAACCGTAAAGGTCTTGAAACCACCTAACTAAATCAACCTGTCCTATTCGCCATGAATCTTCCATTGGTCTACTGGAGCCAACGCTCATAAAATATTCATCATTTTCAAATCTGGGCCAAGCGGGCGCTCCTCCTTTAATTAAGTCAACCAAAATTATGGAGTCCATGGCCCCTTCTACCGCAGTGCCGCAAGCTTCACCTTCACCTTGACGATAGTGGCCGTCACCAATTGAAAAAAGTGCTCCTTCAACATTTACCCCTAGATAAATTGTTGTGCCTTTTTTTACTTCTGGTGAATCCATGTTTCCACCAAAGCGTTCTGGCACCAAACTTGATCTAACTTCACCACCAGGTGGGGCAACTCCAACTGTTCCCAGCATATTTTCGATCGGCAATTCAACTGCAAAATTACCAAACCTTGCCTCAAATCCAACAGTATTTTTGGCTAGATCAACTTCGTAAATCCAAGTTGTATCTGGCAATGCATCTTGCAGCATTGCGGTTCTATCGGTTGAAGTTAATCCACCAAAAAATGGAATGGTAGTTGAGGCGCCACGATTGCGGGCGGGCTTTAAATCAACAATATGGATAGCCAAGGTGTCCCCTGGCTCTGCACCTTCTACATAGAAGGGACCTGTTTGTGGGTTTACAAAACGTAAGTCAACTTTTTCACTCGAAAGATCATTGATACTTTTTATAGTGTCATTGAAAGCATCTTCTGACCAAAGCTTTAAAGCTTGACCGGGCTTTATTTTCATAATTGGCTTAGCTCCGCCAAAGGTATAAACCAATTGGTCAAAACTGGGTTTGAATTCAATTAATTCCATGAAAAGAAATCCCTCTCAGCAATCAAATCAATTATTTGGTTAAACCTACTAAATACAGCCTGAGAGTGCCAGTGTTTTAATTAACCAACATTAACTAGGTAAATTACGCTTGCTTGGACTTGACCTGTGGCGCGATTTGGAGAGGTGAATCATGCGGATGCCTTAGCGTTAACCAGCTATGCTGATTTATTATGAATGAAAACCAATTAAACGTGGATGGTGGCTTACTCGAGGTTTGCAGCCTAGAGCCCTTAACTGGGTTTTTTCGCGATGGATACACGAATACTGGGGCTGAGGACTTTGGCTCACATACGGTTTGCGCGGTGGTAAGTCAAGAATTTCTAGATCAACAAAAAGCAGTTGGGAATGACTTAATTACTCCGTTTCCTGAATTTAATTTTCCGGGATTAAAGCCCGGTGATCGTTGGGCGGTTTGCGCAAGTCGCTGGCAACAAGCTTTTGAAAATGGGGCTGCCTGTGGAGTGGTTTTAGCTGCCACAAATGTTGAGTCTTTAAAATTTGTTGATGAGTCGGCATTAAGAGCCCATGCAGTAGATGTACCAAATGATCTCAGCCACTTATCAGATTGAATAACCTTAAATGAAATTGCAAGTTTTCAACAACTCTGAATTTACTGATATAACTACTGCTTCTTATGAATATTTGGTAATTGATGTTGAAACTACAAGTTTTACAAAAACAGAATTTAGGATCATTGAAATCGCTTTAATTTTAATTAAGGAAGACGGGCAAAGACTCAAAGCTTGGCATACTCTGGTAAATCCAGAATGTAAAGTGAACTTCACTAAAGTTCATGGACTCACCGATGATGATGTCAAAGATGCTCCCAAGTTTTCTAACATCGCAACTTTCTTGGCTGAAGAAATAGCCGGTAAAATACTGGTGGGCCACAATATTTCTTATGATTATGGAGTTTTAAAAAGTGAGTTTGCTCGAATCGGCATAAAAATGCCGCCGCTCGCCAGGATTTGCACACTTCAAATGTGCTACGACCTAGAGTTGCCGCTTGAAAACGTCACCTTAACTACAGTTCGAAAAGAACTTGAAATACCTGAAGGGCTGGCACACTCTGCCCTGCACGACACAGCAGCGACCACGGCAGTTTTTGCATCACTTTTACATCTGTATAAAACCAGACATGTGACAAAATTAAGAGCTTATAGTGGTCCGATTCTAGATAACTCGGCTGAAACTGAGTGGATGCCGGCCCAACTTTTTGAGGCCGAGTTTTTTGCTCAAGAGCGCCAAGGGATAAATGTTGAATCTGCAAATGACTTTCCAACTATTGCAAAAAAAGAGATTCTTGAAAAATTTTCTAGAAATGAAGAATTAGCTCGCCGCAGTGAAGAAACTCAAAATATTTGCCCTCAATGTGGCAGAGGGATTGTTGTTATAAAAAATAAGTATGCCGGGGGGCAATTTAAGGGATGTTCAAAATTTCCTCAGTGCCGCTACAGTGAAAATTTAGCCTAACTAAACTTACCCACGGCTCTGATCTCTCACTCAGTGCTTTACCAAAAAAACCTCTCGTTAAGATGATTACTTATGGTTGATGTTTGGGACTTCTACATGAGTACTCATGTAGAAATATCTATAGGTGAAAAATCTTTTTTAATTCAAGCCGCCACGAAGGCAGAAGGCGATTGGCCTTTTGAAGAAGAAGGCTTAATAATTCTTACAGCAGCAAATCCACAAAGTAAAAATTTGCCAGCCGCTGAGAATCAAAAAAGAAATCAAGAGCTAAAAACTCTGCTAGATCGACTTGGTAATCCGGTTTACTCAGCTCGGGGGTTTGACCCAAAATCTAAATGGTCTGAAGATGGATTTGCCATAAATATGATTCATCAAGAAAAGCTTTTTGCGGTATGCAAGCGATTTAAGCAAAATGCGCTGTATCGCTTAAAGCCTAATTCTTTTGAATGTATTGGAGTATTGCTTTCTAAATACCAACAGGCGCCCTTAAAAATCTCGTAGTTTGTGGATAACTTCTTACCTGTTCAAATCGTGATTTGCCCTGCTTTTTAACGATAACTTTGCTTAATGCTAAAGAAAAGACAAATTGGCTTACCAGTACTACTAGGTAGCGCCTTAATTCTTTTGTTTAATTCTGTTGACCTTAATACTTCAGAGCCTCCTTTACTAAATGCAACGCAAGAGGTAGGTAAAAAAGCCACCTTAGAATTACTTTCAAATTTACTCATAGCAACAGAAGTTCGTGCTGGATATGAAAGAGAGTTATTTATGACAAGTTGGAGTGATCTTGACCAAGATGGCTGCGATAGTAGACGAGAGGTTTTGATCGCAGAATCTCTGACTCCAGTTGAACTCATAGAAAATTGTAAAATAGTTAGTGGTAGCTGGTATTCAATTTATGACGCTCTTGAAACTACTGATCCGCAATATTTTGATGTTGATCATTTTGTTCCACTTGCAGAGGCTTGGGATTCTGGTGCCTCTCAATGGAGTAATGACCGCAGAGTTGCTTTTGCTAATGATCTAACTGATCCTGATTCCTTAATTGCCGTATCGCGAGAATCCAATCGAAACAAGGGCGATCGGGACCCTGCCGAATGGTTACCAATACTTCCTCAAACCCATTGCTGGTACGTAACCACTTGGGTAAGTATCAAACACCGTTGGCAGTTAAGTGTAGATCAAAAAGAATTCGAAGAGATAGAGAAAATTTTAAATAATTGCTAAAGAATTTTAATCATTCTGGTGTTACCTAGTGTGTTTGGTTTAACTTTATCTAGGTCCAAAAATTCTGCAATACCCACGTCATAAGACTCTAGTAGTTGTTGGTAGACACTACTCTCAACTGGCGTACCTTGGATCTCTTCAAAGCCGTGGGATTTAAAAAATTCGGTCTCAAAAGTTAAACAAAAAACTCGCCTAACTCCCAATTCTTTTGCACGAACTAGCAAGGCCTCTAAAAGACGTGAGCCGTAACCTTTGCGCTGAAATTGTGGAAGTATTGCAATTGTTCTTACTTCGGCTAAATCTTCCCACATTACATGTACCGCTCCAGCACCAATTACTTTGTTATTTTCTTCAATTACCAAAAATTCTGGAACGTCCTCAAACAATGTCACTGTCGCCTTAGAGAGCAATCTCCTATCGGGGGCAAAGGTGTCAACTAGGTGGCGAATATCTTTAACGTCTTTTGTGGTTGCAGATCGAACTTTTAACATTTATTAATTCGGTTTCACTAACGGAAACAAAACAGTTTCTCGAATTCCACGACCGGTTAACATCATTAAAACTCGATCGATTCCCATGCCCTGGCCACCGGCTGGCGGCATACCGTATTCAAGTGCTCGAAGAAAATCTTCATCTAGCTGCATTGCTTCGACATCTCCACCAGCTGCTAACGATGACTGTTCGGTAAGTCTTTTTCTTTGTTCTAAAGGATCATTTAATTCTGTGTAAGCGGTGCCAACTTCTGAGCCAAAAGCTACAAGATCCCATCTTTCGGCTAAATCAGAGTTACTTCGATGCTCTCTAGTTAAGGGTGACACATCTTTTGGAAAGTCAGCGTAAAAAACTGGCAATTGTGTTAGGTCCTCTAATTGATGTTCGTACAATTCAAGAACTACCTGCCCCCGGGTCCACTTAGGATCTATTTTTATTGATAATTTTTCTGCAATTTGAATAAGTTCTTTTTTGTCAGTGTTCGAATTTATTTCTTGACCAATTTTTTCACTAAGGCCTTGATAAACACTTATTCTCGGCCAATCTCCACTTATATCAAATTCGGTGATATTTCCTTCGTCATCTAGGTGCCGAGCAATCTGCTTGCCATAAACCGCTTCAGCAGCTTCTTGAATAATTGACTGGGTTAACTGTTGCATAGTGGTGTAGTCGCCATAAGCTTCATACATCTCAAGCATGGTGAATTCGGGATTATGCGATGAATCTGCGCCTTCATTTCTGAAATTTCTATTTATCTCAAAAACTTTATCTATGCCACCAACTAAAAGGCGCTTGAGATATAACTCGGGCGCAATTCTTAAAAATAACTCCATGTCATAAGCATTAATGTGTGTTTTAAATGGTCTGGCATTGGCACCACCATGCATTACCTGCAACATTGGTGTTTCAACCTCAACAAAACCTCTTTTAGTCAACGAGTTCCGAATGCTGGCCACTACTGTAGTTCTAATTTTTAACATTTCGCGAGCTTCATCGCGAACCAATAAATCAACATAGCGTTGTCTTACCCGTGCCTCTGGATCATTCAAGCCTTTATGCTTGTCGGGTAACGGTCGCAAAGCTTTTGCAGTTAAAACCCAGCTAGCGGCTCTTACGCTTAACTCCCCCCGTTTTGTGGTGACCACTTCACCAACGATTCCTACTAAATCACCCAGATCAATTTGATCTTTCCAGCGCTGTAATTCTTCTTCACCTATTGAATCAGCGGCAATCATTACTTGTAGATCATTACCTACTTCACGAAGAGTGGCAAAAATTAATTTTCCGGCAATCCTATTTAACATAACTCGACCAGCGATAGTAACCATTTCGCCAGTTTTTGATTCTGGTGCTAAATTTTCAAATTTTTGGCGGACTTCAGCTAAAGAATGATCTGGGCTAAAACCGACTGGATAAGGATCAATCCCAGCTTCAATAATTGTTTTTAGTTTTTCTCGACGAATTTGCTCTTGCTCGCTTAATTCTTCACTCATAAGGTAGTTAGATTATCGGTTCTTTTCAAAAACCAAACGCAACCCTTCCAAGGTTAAGTCTGGTTCGTGATGCGTAATCGTTTCGGACTCTTCCACTACTATCCCAGCGAGCCCCCCGGTAGCAATAACTGCCTTTAAGGGACCAATCTCATCAACTATTCGCCGGATAATTCCGTCTACTTGGCCAGTAAATCCGTACAGTGCTCCCGATTGCAGGGCTTCTACCGTGCCTTTACCAATCACACTGCGAGGTTTTGATAATTCAACTTTTCTTAATTGAGCGGCTCGATTTGCCAAAGCTTCAAGTGAAATCTCTATTCCTGGTGCTAAGGCTCCACCTAAAAATTCACCTTTCTCGCTGACCACGTCAAAATTTGTGCTGGTACCAAAATCAACTACCACACACGGGCCACCGTGACGAGAGAAAGCGGCTAAGGAGTTTGCAATTCGATCAGCTCCTACTTCTTTGGGGTTATCAATCAATACTGGAACGCCAGTTTTAATTCCTGGTTCAATAATGACAATTTTAACATCCTGAAAAGACTTAGCCAACATTTTTCTAAGCTCTGTTAACACCGCCGGAACAGTTGAGCAAAGTGAAATACCGGTAACTTTGGGTTCATCCACAAGTAAGCTTCTAAAAATTAAATTCAATTCATCTGCAGTAGCTCGAGCATCAGTTTTTATTCGCCATGATTTTTGCAATTTTTCATCTAAATAAACACCAATTACTATATTGGTGTTTCCCACATCTATCGCTAAAAGCACAAGTATTCCTAATCGTTAAGTACTAAGTCTGCACCGATATCTAAGCTTGGCGCTGAGTGGGTCAGGGCTCCAACGGCTAAATAATCAACACCAGTTTCTGCGACAATCCCAGCATTCTCTAAGGCCAGGCCGCCGCTGGCCTCAAATTTTACTTTTGCACCATACTCAGCAACTGCGGTTTTTAGCTCTGAGATTGAAAAATTGTCCAACAAAATAAAATTTGCTCCTACCCTAATCGCTTCTGGAATTTGCTCTAAAGAATCGACTTCAACTTCTATCTCTTGATTCGAAATTGATTTTTTAACTTTTTCAAATGCCTCAGATACGCCGCCCGAAACCAAAATATGATTATCTTTGATCAGTGCCGCATCATTAAGTGACATCCGATGATTCACCCCACCACCACATCTGACCGCATACTTTTCTAAGTGTCTTAACCCAGGAATAGTTTTTCGAGTATCACGAATTTTTGCCTTAGTGTGAGATACCGCTTGAACCCAAAGGTTAGTAGTAGTCGCTATGCCAGAAAGATGCGTCAAAAAGTTTAAAGCAGTTCGCTCTGCGGTAAGCAAAACTTGAGTCGGCCCCTTGATTGAAATAATTACTTCATTAGCAGCTACTTTTTGCCCGTCTTTAATAAAAACTTCAAAAATGAATTCATCTGACAATAATTCAAAAACTAATTGTGCAACGTGAACTCCGGCAACAACTCCTGGATTTCTTGCCACCAAATTGAGAGTGGCACGACTCGCCTCGTCAATAGTGGCCAGCGTTGTGATGTCAGGACCGTCCGCTAAATCTTCACTTAGCGCTAGCTCAACTAAAGCTTCCACCAGGTGAGGATTTAACCCTCTTGCACTCAAATCAGATTTAGCACTCATTTATTAGGCAAGCCTACTGGGCGATTGTTTGAGTAGTTAACTTAATTTGTCCATCTTCTATTTCGCCTTTAATTCGGACTTGCCAATTTTTATCATCTTTTTTTGGAAAATCTTGTCGCCAGTGGGCGCCCCGACTCTCTTGGCGCATTAGTGCGGCACTTGCAATAAAGGTGCTAACCGTAAATAAATTTGTAGCTTCCCAAGCTTGAGTTGATCCTTCTTTAGTTTTTTCGCTTACTAATAGCTCTAACTCTTTTAGGGTGTTTTTCAAACCATCCTCATCGCGAATAGCACCTGCACCAGTGGTGGTGATCTGATTAATGCTTCGGCGTAATTCTCCGCTAATTAATTCGCCATTTGCTTTAGCTGCAACTGGATCTTGTTGCTTTGGCAAATTCTCAAGATGCTCAGCTAAACGATTAGCCACCACTAAACCTTCAAGCAAGCTATTTGAGGCTAAGCGGTTTGCTCCATGCACTCCAGTATTGGCTGCTTCACCAACTACAAAGAGTCCGGGCACACGGGTTTTACCTGACATATCTGTTTGCACGCCGCCCATTGAATAATGTGCAGCAGGTACAACTGGTATTAGATCGTTCATTGGATCAATTGAGTACTTGCGGCAAGAAGCCAAAATATTCGGAAAACGTTTTCTCCAAATATCTTCTCCGAGTTTTCTTCCATCTAGCCACACATAACCTGAAGATGAATTTCTTATCTCTTCTACTACTGCGTGTGCCACCACATCTCGTGGCGCTAAATCTTTCATTGGATGCATATTTTGCATAAAAGGTTGTAATTTTTCATTTAGTAAAATTGCGCCCTCACCCCGTACCGCCTCACTAATCAGAGGTTGTGAGCCGCGTGCTTCTTCTCCAACCCACAAAACTGTTGGATGAAATTGAATGAATTCTAAATCCGCCACACTGGCACCTGCGCGTAAAGCTAATGCCACTCCATCTCCTGTGGCAACAAGTGGATTGGTGGTCTGTTCAAAAACTGCACTTAAGCCACCGGTGGCGATTACTACTGCTCTACCTAGCGCCGCCCCTACTCCGTCTATTAACCCTTCACCCATTACATGGAGTGTTACCCCACAAACTTGTTCATTTTTATCTTTTAATAAATCAAGAACTAGTGCATGTTCAAAAATTTGAATCATAGGATCGGCTAACACACTTGACACCAAGGCGCGTGAAATTTCTGCCCCTGTTGCGTCACCTCCCGCATGGGCAATGCGATTTTGTCGGTGTCCACCTTCTCGCGTAAGGGCTACGTTTCCTTGCGAATCAAGATCAAAAACTGTTCCTAACGAAATTAAATTTTTTATTGCTAAAGGTCCCTCTTCAACTAATGCCTTAACTGCATTTTGATCGCATAAACCCGCTCCGGCTTCAAGCGTGTCAGCTAAATGTTGAATTGGTGAATCTTTTGGCCCCAGTGCTGCAGCGATTCCCCCTTGCGCCCACGCGGTAGAACCTGTTGAAAGCAAGTCTTTAGTAAGAAGTAAAACCGAAAGATTTTTTTTGCGGGCATTAATAGCGGCGCTTAACCCAGCAACACCCGAGCCAATTACCACTACATCTGCCTGCACTTGCCAACCAGGCTCAGCGTGATGCAATTTTTCGATTACTTTTATCAATTACGAATTCCTAAAGGAATAAAGCTATTGTCTATTAATCTAGTGTTTCCTATAGATACTGCAACTAATAACCAACCGTGATCGTTGTTTATAGTCTCAAGTTGGTCGTTTAGTAACTCCACGTAATGAATTTTAATTTCAGGATGCGTTAAAGCGTCTCTCACTGCTTCTCGAATATCCACAATTCGCGCTCCTGAAATAGCTGCGTCATAACCTTGCGCTAGAGCGATCGGTATTTTTCTGGCTAAATCGCGCTCATTTTCAGACAAATTATTATTTCTCGAGGAAAGGGCTACTCCACTATCTTCACGGATAGTTGGAGCAATCGCTAAATTCACGGGAATCTTATTCTCTCTTATAAAATTTTTAATAACTAAGACTTGTTGCAAATCCTTTTGTCCAAAAACTGCTACTTTAGGCATCACTAATTCAAATAGTCGGCTTACCACCGTCACTACACCACTGAAGTGCCCCGGGCGATCCTTTCCCTCTAATACTTCACCCAAGTAACCAGCGTCAATTAATTCGATTTCCGAATTAGGATAAATATCTTTAACACCAGGTGTCCACAAAATATTTGCTCCAGCAGTTGTAGCAACTAAAAAATCTGATTTTATATCTCTTGGGTACTTTGAAAAATCGTCTTCTTCATTAAATTGTGTTGGGTTTACAAAATCACTCACCACTACACAGCCGTCTTCGCCCACTTTGGATCGAGCTAACTTAATTAAAGAGATATGTCCTTGGTGTAGTGCCCCCATAGTTGGGACGAGTGCAACTTTGTCACCTAAATTTGCCAGCGCATTTCTCAACTGCAGATTAGATTTAACCAACAACGCCATCGCTCAAGCCTAATGGCGCTAATTAGTAGTCCTGCCCCTCATCGTCGTTAGGCTGTTTAATTCTGCAAATTTGCTCAAGCCAAACACCTAGAAACATTAACCAAATAGCAACGAAAGCCGAAATTAATGCATTAGTCAATCTTTGCGAGCTGGTTTGATTTGCCAGTGAAGTAATAAAAAAAATCGAGACTGCTAAATAGAACCCCGTAAGAAGTGCTCCAGTTCGACTCGCCGCTAAAGCTAAGGCGGTGGTGCGGGCAGCTACCAATGGAGCTACTGGAATTTGGGAGTATTTTGATACTAATCTGTTTCTAAAGTTAATACCCCAAAATAAAATTGCAATATCTAGTAATAAAACTGCTAAAGCGGTATTCAAATGAATAAAAATTAATTGACTCGTTATATTTTCATAAATACTCGAACCAAAATAACCTAAAGAAGCTCCTATTAAAAAAGTCAAAATTAAGGTTGAGATAGTTGTATTTTTCATCAATTAACTAAATCTCTGCAAAAATTTCTAAAGCTGAGAAATTCTTTTTTTTGATAATTTCATCAATAGGCCCCTTGCCGGGTAAAACTGCTTTCGGATTAACCTCAAGCCAAGGTATCAAAACAAAGCTTCGATCGTGTGCCAATGGGTGAGGTATTTTTAAATCGTCACCTTCGATAACTAAATCATCAATCGCAATTAAGTCAATGTCCAAGGTTCTATCCCCCCAACGCTCATTTCTAATTCGATGATTTTCTATCTCTATTTTTTGCATTTGTTTTAAGAGTTCAAATGGTAAAAGCGAGGTGTCAATCTCAATCACTGCATTTAAAAATGGCTTTTCGGTTATTCCACCCTCTGCTGCCGTTTGGTATGCCTTAGATTTTCGTAAAAGAGATACCTCAGGTAACTGAGATATTGCGTTAAGTGCACTTACTAAAAATTCTAAACGGTTACCCTGGTTAGACCCCAGAGAAATTGTTGCAATCATTTACTTCTGTCTATTCTTACTGCGATATCTGCAACTTTTACTTCAACTGGTGCTTGTGGTTTGTGTAGCGTAACTACTACCCGCTTCACTAATTCAAATTTAAGAAGTGTTTCTGCTATTTCATCAGCCAGGACTTCAATTAAGTCTCGTCTTGTACTTTCAATCAAAGTTTTTACCGTGTTTACAATCTCTCCATAATCCAAAGCCTTAGAAATTTCGTCCGTTTTTATCGCTTCGGTAGCTTGATAGGTAATATCGAGATCAACAATAAATTCTTGTCCATTAACTTTTTCGTGCTCAAAAACTCCGTGGTACCCATAGGCACTTAAGCCTTTTACTTGAATCTCAATCTCACTCATATCTTTTCCTGTTTGAACCTATGAGCTGCATTTATTGCAGCGCTTGTACTTTTCGCATCATGCACCCGCACTGCCCAAATATCATCCATCGCCAATTGATAAGAGATAGCTGCTGTTGCAAAGTCTTTAAATTGCTGATCTTGTTTCTCGATTTGGCTCAACTCATTTAAAAATCGCTTGCGCGAGTGACCAACTAGTAGCGGTAGGCCCAGATCTTTGAATTGTGAAATATTCGAGAGAATCTTCCAGTTGTGAGCTGGATTCTTTGCGAATCCCAACCCGGGATCAATAATCAAATTTTCTAATTTAATTTTATGTGAGAGCGCGGCTTCAATCTGGGTTTTCAACTCTTGTTTAACTTCTAATATCAAATCTTGGTAAATTGCTAATTCATCCATGCTCTTAGAATGAGCTCTCCAATGCATCAAGATATACGGCACATTGAGCTCAGCTACAGTTTCAAACATCTTGGGATCAGACTTACCGCCGCTAACGTCATTAATAAATTTTGCACCCTTCTCCACTGCTGCTGCTGCCACCTCGGCCCGCATTGTGTCAATGCTTATAACAAAATTTTCAGCCGCTAAAACTTCAATCACCGGCAATACTCTTTTTAATTCTTCTTCACTTGTGATCCTTGTGGCGCCAGGTCGGGTAGATTCCCCGCCAATATCGATTACATCGGCACCATTCAGCTTTAACTTTTTGGCTTGTTCAATTGCCTTGCTGGGATCTAAAAATTCCCCACCATCAGAGAAAGAGTCAGGGGTAATATTTAAAATTCCAAAAATAAGAGTTTTTTCAGAAGTTAATGCAAAATTATCTAAATTCATATTTGTTGAGACATCAAAGTTAATGCTTCGTGTCTAAGCGCAGGATCTTGCAAGGTTCCGCGTACTACTGACGTAGTTGTACGCGTTTCAGATTTATTAACCCCCCGCATACTCATACAAAAATGTTCGCAATCCATAACCACAATCACGCCGCTAGGCTCAAGAATTCGCATCAAAGCGTCCGCTACCTGTGAATTAAGTCTTTCTTGAATTTGTGGTCTTTTAGCATAAACATCAACCAGTCTTGCTAATTTTGAAAGACCAGTAATACGTCCTGATTGATTAGGAATGTAACCCACTGTTGCTAAACCAAAGAATGGCAAAAGGTGATGTTCACAAGTTGAAAAAACTTTTATGTTTCTTACCAAAACTAATTCATTATGATTTAAGTCAAACGTCGTTGCTAATATTTCGTCTGGAGTTTGAAATAAACCACCATACATTTCTTTATAAGCCCGAGCTACGCGAGCGGGAGTGTCTTGCAAACCATCGCGATCTGGGTCTTCACCAATACCAATAAGAATTTCACGCACTGCTTTTTCGATCCGGTTCTGATCAAATGGCGTTCTTTGTTGAGGATCAATATCGGCTAAGGGGTCAGCGGTGGGGCTGATTCGCGTCTCTTCCATCTACCCTATTTTGGTTTAACGGTTCTACTTTTGGCCACCCTTGCTGGCTTTTTTTTATTTTCTTCAATCTTTACTGGTGGTTTAGTTGATGGTTTCCGCTTCGTGGAACCAGTCCAAGCCGGTCGAGCAGCTCGTTTTTTTAATTTAGTAAATATTTCTGCAATCTCTTCTTTATTAAGGGTTTCTCTATCTAAGAGCGCCAAAACCAAATCATCTAGTACTGGTCGATTAACCTCTAAAATTTTGAATGCTTCTAAGTGAGCATTTTCAATTAAATTACGAACTTCATCATCAATCACTGCTGCAATCGCTTCTGAGTAATCTTTTTGATGCATTAAATCTCTACCTAAGAAAACATCTTGGCCGATAGAACCATACTTAATTGCTCCAAGTTTTTCATTCATACCAAATTGAGTAACCATCGCTTTGGCAACTTGTGTAGCTTTTTCAATATCATTACTGGCACCAGTGGTTGGGTCATGAAAAACTAATTCTTCTGCTGCGCGCCCACCCAGCATATAAGCCAATTGATCAAGCATTTGATTTCTTGTGTTCGAATATTTTTCTTCATCGGGCAAAACCATGGTGTAACCCAAGGCTCTACCTCTTGGCATGATCGTGATCTTATGTACTGGATCAGAGTCAGGTAAGGCAGCAGCTACTAAAGCGTGCCCCCCTTCGTGGTAAGCGGTAATCAATTTTTCTTTTTCGCTCATCAAGCGAGTCTTTTTTTGTGGACCAGCCACAACTCGATCAATTGCTTCATCCATTATTTCTCTGTCAATTATTTCTTTTTTTTCACGAGCCGTAAGTAGCGCTGCTTCATTTAGAACATTTGCTAAGTCAGCGCCGGTAAACCCAGGAGTTCTGCGAGCAACGTCCAGCAAATTAACCTCTACGGCAATTGGCTTACCCTTGGCGTGTACCTGCAGAATTTGTTCACGACCCTTTAAGTCTGGTCGCTCTACTGCAATTTGCCTGTCAAATCTTCCTGGTCTTAATAAAGCCGGGTCAAGTACATCGGGTCGGTTGGTAGCGGCAATTAAAATTACCCCCACGGAAACATCAAAGCCATCCATTTCAACTAACAATTGATTAAGAGTTTGCTCGCGCTCATCATGACCGCCGCCTAGGCCTGCTCCGCGTTGTCGCCCAACTGCATCTATTTCGTCAACAAAAATAATTGCTGGTGCACTTTGCTTAGCTTGTTCAAATAAATCGCGAACTCGACTAGCGCCTACTCCTACAAACATTTCAACAAAATCTGATCCTGAAATTGAAAAGAATGGAACTCCGGCTTCACCGGCAACTGCTCGCGCCAATAAAGTTTTACCAGTACCGGGTGGGCCGTATAGCAAAACTCCTTTTGGGATCTTGGCACCTACGGCTTGAAATTTTGCTGGCTCAGCTAGGAATTCTTTAATTTCTTCAAGTTCTTCTACTGCTTCGTCGGCGCCTGCCACATCCGCAAAAGTAGTTTTTGGCATGTCTTTGTTTAACTGTCGGGCTTTGGATTTGCCAAAAGCCATCAGGCGATTTCCACCACCCATTTGTGAGAGAAAAAAGAATAGGATTAAAACAATGATGGCAATCGGGATTAATGAAACTAATAAGTTAACTAGTAAATTATCTTGTGGAACAATGGTGTCATATCCATCTTGTGGGAGTGCTCCAGAATCAACCTTGGCTTGCAATAACTTTTGAAGCTCCACTCCTTGTCCAGAAATAAAATCTGCTTGGACTTTTGAGCCAGTTCTTAATACAATTTCAATTCGCTGATCTCTGTCGATCAACTTAACCGAAGAAACTTCATTTCTATTAATGGCTGAAACAGCCTCTGCAGTGGTAATTTTTTTGGCTGCGTTTGCCGAAGAAATCAAATTACTTCCGATTAATATTAAAAATATGGCAATAAAAATCCAAAAAATTGGGCCTTTTACTAATTTCTTAAAATCCATAGCAAAGACGAGTTAACGTCTTACCCCCTATAAATATAGTAAAAAACTTATGCCCTAATGGTATTAGTACGCTTTAATCTCCAGAATAGACGTCTGGATGCAAGCTCGCCACTGAGCGTAGGTTGCGATACTTTTCGCCGTAATCTAAGCCATAGCCAACAACGAATTCATTTGGAATATCAAATCCGATGTATTTTGGCTCGAGTTCCACAGTTAGTGCTTCTGGTTTTCTTAGGAGTGCCATTACTTCTACCGAAGTTGGCCCTCGAGAAATCAGATTCTTTTGCAGCCAAGACAACGTCAAACCTGAGTCAACAATATCTTCAACTATTAACACGTTTCGATCTTTAATGTCTTGGTCCAAATCCTTCAAAATTCTTACTACACCACTTGAGGTAGTGCCGTAGCCATATGAAGAAACTGCCATCCAATCCATTTCAACATGACGAGACATAGCACGCGCTAAATCTGCCACCACCATAATCGCGCCTTTTAAAACTCCTACTAATAACAAATCTTTACCTTGATAATCTTTTTCGATTTGTCCAGCTATTTCCTTTAATCGCGCCTGAATCTCATTTTCAGATAGTAATTCGGTGAGCAAATCCTGCTTGATATCTTGCGCGTCCATTTAGCCCTCTCGGTTGTTTTTACTCTCGATTGCAATCTGGTTTTTAGATCGTGATACCCATAACTTACCCGGGAGGGCGACCTCGCCTTGTCCATGCCAATTATTGATTAATTGATTTACTGCCTCAATGTGGGCATTGGCCAGCGAAGCCGCTGGTACTCCCGCATTTAGCATCATTACTCTAATAATTCTGTTTCTAATGGCTTGTGGTTGCGCTTGTAGAATTTCAACCGAACAGCTGGTTTCAATCGAATTTAGCGCCAAAACTTCTTGGGTGATTAAATCCAATGCTGCATTATCGACCCTCAACGCGGTAGCAGTTCTATCAATCGCTTCAAAAACACTCTCCCCCAAAACTTCTTTTAATTTGGGTAAAAGCTGATTTCTTACTTTACTTCGCAAGAATTTTTCTGAGTAATTCATCGGATCTTCCCAAGCTGTCAAATTTATAATCGATAGCGAATCTCTAACTATTGCACGTGAGATATGAAGAAAGGGTCTAACAAATTTGCCATTAATTTCAGCCATGCCTTGTAAAGATCTTGCTCCACTTCCACGAGTAAGCCTCATTAAAACAGTCTCGACCTGATCTTCTAGTGTGTGGCCCAGAAAAATCATTTGCGCATTAATTTCATTTCCATAATTCTTTAGCGCTTCGTATCTAACTTCTCGGGCTGCCGCTTCTATCCCCTCTGAATTATTTGAAACCTCTACTTTAATGATTTTCGTGTCAGATATTGCTAAAACTGATAATTTGACTTTTGCGGCCTGCGCTACCTCGTTAGATTCCGGTGAAAGTTGATGGTCAACAATTAAAGCTGAAACAAAAATTTCTTTTTTCTTTGCGACAAATTGCACTACCCAAGCCAAAGCCAGTGAATCTGCTCCTCCTGAGCAGGCCACCAAAACTCGCTCTCCGGGCTGTACTTTTGATAAAAATTTTTCTACTGAATTAGTAAGCAAGCTTGGCGGTAACACTTGATTCATTTTCTTAATTTACTTCAAAACACATTCGCAATTGGCAATCGAGTTCATCAGTTGGTCAATGCTTCTGCGGGTAGAGGTTCTGCCATCTGCTTGATTGGCCATAATGGCAAAAGTAATCATCCCACCGTCTTTCGTTTGAATGGTTCCAGCAAGGCCAATTACTTGGCGCAGGGTTCCGGTTTTTGCTCTTGTTACCCCTTTGGCAACGTCATCACTTTGTGCCAAACGCTTGTACATGGTGCCGAGCGATCTAGCGGGAGGTAAGCCAGTCATTACTGGCCATAAATCTGGGGTAAAAGCCCCAGGGGGTTGAGTTAAATAAATTTTATTTTTGGCAATTGGTAGATCCGTTGGTTCGCTACTAGAGAGAATTATTCTAGAAACATTAGCTGCATTTAAAGCAGAGATTGCATTTGTTCGACTTAAGCCACTTGCATCATTTAGTAGGATTTCGTCAGATTCAATTCCCCAACTTGCATTAGTTTGATAAATTAATTGCATTGTTGATCTGGTGTCTGTTTCATCTTGGGCCACGCGCGCTGCCAAGCGAGCCAAAATTTCAGTATCTTGGTTGTTTGAGGTATATAAAGTATCTTCAATAATTTGAGCAACTGATTTAGATTTCATTTGAGCAATTTCACTAGCAGTGGCAGGAGTGACTTTTCGCTCAACGCGATTAGTGACCGAGATTCCGGCCACACGTAAAAAGCCAGCAAATTTTTCACCCGTAACCAAACTGGGATCTAGGGGAGCCTGTCGTGGTGCTTTTGGATCATCTAAATTTAAAGCCGTGATTGGATGAGCTTCACTATTCGCTAAATATGAGGGAAGCCAATCTTTAGGAACTTGCAATGCTTCAAAAATAGAATCGTCAATTGCCACCCTTGCAGAAGTAATGTTTTGCTTTTTTAAACTTGCTGCTGCCAGTTTTGCTAATTCTTCTAAAGTAACCGGCCCATCACCTTTACGAGCACCAAATTGTGGATCACCAGCTCCTACTAAGAAAACTGTTCCTTCTGAGTACTTAACCCGCGTAATGATTTGTGCATCAGGATCAAGTAACGAAGCCACTGTGACAGCAGTAAATAATTTTGTAACTGAGGCGGGTGTTTGGAGTTTGGTTGGATTAAGTTCATAAACAACTTCACCGTCACTGGCATCCATAACCACCAAGGTGGTTTCTCTTTTTAAGCCTGGGGAATTTTGCCAATTACCAATTGCATTTTCAAGTGCCCTCGAATCTATCTTTTTTAATATCGAAGGTGTAAGCACCTCATCTGAAATTTCTATTAAGGGTTCTACTGAAGCTGCCTGCAATGGCGCTAATGAGATCAGTGAAACCAAAAATCCCGCGAAAACTACCCTTTTAAACACCTCTTTACTTTACGGGATTTCTTGATTTGCCTGCTCGGTACGCGTATCTCTATTCATGAGTAAACTTCTATTTGGTAGAGGGGATTCGTGTCAGATTCGTTAGATTCAGAAGAAAATTCGACATATTTAGAGCATTCTCAAATAAAAACTGTCTTAATCGGCTTAATGCTTGGTCTTTTTCTAGCCGCACTTGATCAAACCATTGTGGCCACCGCAATACGAACTATTGGCGATGATTTGCAAGGTTTGTCGATACAGGCGTGGGCAACTACTGCATATTTGATAACTTCCACCATCACCACTCCAATTTATGGAAAACTTGGCGATATTTTTGGTAGAAAAATTCTGTTTAATTGGGCGATTTCTATATTTGTGATTGGCTCACTGCTAAGCGCGTTTGCTAATTCGATGTATCAACTTGCTGGCTTTAGAGCAATTCAAGGCTTAGGCGCCGGTGGATTATTCGTTTTGGCGCTGGCGATTATTGGTGACATTGTGCCGCCCCGTGAAAGATCCAGATATCAGGCTTACTTCATTGCGGTATTTGGCTCTGCCAGCGTTTTGGGCCCCGTGATCGGTGGATTTTTGGCTGGCCAAGAAAGTATTTTAGGTTTAGCCGGTTGGCGCTGGGTATTTTTTGTTAACGTTCCCATTGGAATCTTTGCCTTAATTGTGGTTAGTCGCACGCTTAAGATCTTAAAATTCATTAAAACTCCCCAACGAATCGATTGGTGGGGTGCAACTTTTATAACTGTTGGCTTGGTACCACTTTTACTATTGGCTGAACAAGGGTCAAGTTGGGGCTGGAGTTCATTTAATTCACTTCTAGCGCTCACAATAGGGGTGGGTGGCTTGGTAATTTTTGTGATTGTTGAAATCAAAATGAAAGATGCAGCAATTATTCCGATGCGGCTTTTTAGAGATAAAACTTTTTCATTCATCTCAGTAGTAGCAGCTCTTACCGGAATCGCTATGTTTGGTGGATTAGTAACGGTTCCGCTTTATTTGCAAATTGTCAGAGGTTCAACTCCTACCGAAGCTGGATTACAACTTTTGCCATTAACTTTAGGAATTGCAATTGGCTCGGTGGTAGCCGGTCGAACTATCTCAAAAACTGGAAGATACCGAAAGTTTCCAATTATCGGTACCAGTCTTTTAGCAAGTAGCTTTCTACTTGCTTCAGTAGTAAGTCCAGACACTACTTACCGATACGTAGCAATCATCACCATGCTTTTTGGTGTCGGGCTGGGATTTGTTATGCAGCCGACTTTAATTGCTGCGCAAAATACTGTTCCAAAAGAAGATATGGGAGTGGCAACTTCAACCGTCACGCTCTACCGTCAACTCGGAGCAACTTTAGGCACGGCAATTTTTCTTTCAATTTTATTTGGACAAATTGGAGTACAGTCCAACCAAAGATTTGCCGAGGCTAGTTCTAATCCAGCTTTTCAAGCGGCATTAGACAATCCAGCAAATCAATCAGCGATAGATGAAATAGAACAAATTCGAACTGGCACTTCAGCGCTTGATGACAGTAGCTGGATTTCTAAAGCGGACCCAATTTTGGTACGACCAATCTTGGATGGATTCACCGATTCACTCACCATAATCTTTTTACTAGCAACTGGGCTCATGCTAATAGGCATAGTCGCCGCTTACTTTGTTCCAGATAAAGAAATAGTAAATACCAAAAGAACCGAGCCTGAGTAATTACTTAATTGTGGGATACTTATCGCTGACTAAAGTTAGTGCGTATCCGGTAACCCTATTGTTATAAGAAATATACCAATATGCAAATGGTGCTACTTTTTCTGGATAGTTACCAGTAATCAATATATAAATCCAAGTATAAAACCAAATAAAGATAATTGGGATTGCAGCGAGCGCTAATAAAATAAAGTGTGGGATTGCTAAAAACCACTTAATTAAAGGAAGTGCCCGGCTTAGATTTTTACCTTCAGCTATATCTGGATATAACAAATAGGTATGCGACTCATCTTTAAAGCTAGGGTAATCGTCGCGTAAAAAGAGTAAGTAAGAACCAATTTTAGTGTTAAAGGTTTGCAAAGCAAAGGCAAAGATAATCATGAATTTTGGATAGAAGCCAAAAAATAATAAAAGGATTACAACTGGAATCGTGATTACATACGGCGCGGTCACGCTGCCGGACCAACTTCCACCAGAGAGCAATGCCACGATTATTACGGCCGGGATTGCTATCACCAATCTGAAAAATACTGTCAATCTATTTCTTGGTCCCAGGTCCACTTCAATATTTGTGGTCACTTGAATTGGCGGTGTGATGACTTGAATTTGTTCCATATAATGAATCCTTAGTTAATACTTTGCACCCTACCTAAGAGTCAATTACCCCTAGGGAGTTGCATGACGTGTTGTAAGGATGAGATTATTAATACCTAACAAGATCTATTTTTTTGCGAGGTTTGATGAATCAGGTGGCGACAGGTTTTAGACCCTGGTCGACTCAAGTTGCGATGGCAATTTTAGAAAGTAAAGCCTCAACCTTAATTTTGCCAAATTTACAAACCATCCAAAAAGAATTTGGGTTTATTCCACACGAAGCAATTGAACTTGTTTCAAAAGTTTGCAATGTTTCTCGTGCCGACGTGCATGGGGTGGTTAGCTACTACACAGATTTGAGAGAGACTCCTGCAGCAAAAGTTTGCGTTAAACTTTGTGTGGCTGAAGCTTGCCAAGCTAATGGAGTCAGGGAATTCTCAGTAGCAGCTGAGCAAGTTTTAGGTATAAAGCTAGATCAACACAACCCCGGTGGCGTTGAATTAGAAGCGGTTTACTGTTTAGGAAATTGCGTACTAGGCCCCACCGCGCTGATTAATGACACTTTGTACGGAAGATTAACCACCGAGCAGCTAAAAGCAATTGTTGAAACCAAATTGGAAAATAAATGACAAGTATAAAAGTCTTTATTCCACAAGACTCTGCCAGTAAATCAGTTGGAGCGGATCAAGTTGCAATAGAAATTTTAAAAGTAGCGGCTGCCAAAAATTTAGATATTGAAATAATTAGAAATGGTTCGCGTGGAATGCTATGGCTTGAACCTTTAGTTGAAGTAGAAACTAAAAATGGCCGAGTTGGATTTGGACCAGTCTCGGTTTCTGATGTTCAAAGTTTGATTGATCAAGATTTTCTCAACCAGCAAACCCACCCACTTGGCATTGGATTGGTTGATGAATACCCTTGGTTAAAAGATCAACAGCGACTCACCTTTAAAAGAGTTGGAGTAATAGATCCACTTAATATTGATGACTATCAAAAATTTGATGGTTTGCTGGGTTTAAAAAAAGCTTTAAAGCTAACTCCTGAAGAAATTACAAAATTAGTTACCGAATCTGGTTTAAGAGGTCGAGGCGGTGCTGGCTTTCCGGCTGGCATCAAGTGGAACACCGTCAGAGTGACAGCAGCTGATCAAAAATATATTTGTGCAAATGCCGACGAAGGTGATAGCGGAACTTTTGCTGACCGAATGTTAATGGAAGGTGATCCCTTTACTTTGATAGAGGGAATGACGATTGCCGCCATCGCAGTAGGTGCAACGCAAGGTTTTATTTATATAAGAAGCGAATATCCAGATGCGATCGACAAGATGCAAACTGCCATAAAAATAGCACGTGAATTTGGTTGGCTCGGCGAAAGCGTTTTAAGTTCAAGCTACCAATTTGATTTGGAGGTTGTGGTTGGCGCTGGTTCTTATGTTTGCGGCGAAGAAACCGCAATGCTTGAAAGCCTTGAGGGTAAAAGAGGAATGGTTAGAGCCAAGCCTCCTCTGCCAGCGGTAAACGGGCTCTTTGGCAAACCTACTGTGATAAACAATGTGTTAACACTCGCTTCCGCACCAATAATTTTAAATAAAGGTGCAGAATTTTATAAATCTTACGGAATAGGCAGATCTTTAGGAACACAAGTTTTTCAAATAGCTGGAAATGTAAAACAGGGTGGAATTGTTGAGTTAGCTTTTGGCATAACTCTAGAAGAACTACTAAACAAATATGCTCTCGGAACTCACTCTGCTCGCCCCATAAAAGCAGTACAAATAGGCGGCCCGTTGGGTGCTTATTTTCCAAATGAACTTTTTGATGTGCAACTAGATTATGAATCTTTACTGCAAAAAGGCGGAATGCTAGGACACGGTGGAATAGTGCTTTTTGATGACTCAGTTGATATGGGTCAACAAGCTCGATTTGCCATGGAATTTTGTGCTGTTGAATCTTGCGGCAAATGCACTCCCTGTCGAATTGGCTCAACCCGCGGGGTGGAGGTCATTGATAAAATATTAAATAACGAAAATAAAAAAGAGAACCTGTCTTTATTGATCGATTTGTGCGAAACCATGACCGATGGCTCACTTTGTGCAATGGGTGGACTGACCCCCTTGCCGGTAAGAAGCGCTTTGAAACATTTTGCAGATGATTTTGGATTAGAGAAAGAGATGGCAAATGTCACTACTTAAAGAAACTGACTTTGGTACACCGGCCAGTGACTCAACCGAAAACGTAACAGTCATCATCGATGGGCGAGAAATTACTGTGCCAGCGGGTACCTCAGTAATGCGGGCCGCCAAAATGCTTGAAACCACAATTCCAAAGCTTTGCGCAACAGATAATTTAAATTCTTTCGGATCATGTCGTCTTTGTGTAGTTGAAATTGATGGACGTAAAGGCACTCCAGCTTCTTGTACTACTTTGGTAGAGCCTGGCATGGTGGTTCGTACTCAAACTCAAAAAGTTGAAAAAATTAGAAAAAACGTGATGGAACTTTATATTTCTGACCATCCACTTGATTGTTTAACTTGCCCTGCAAATGGGGATTGCGAATTACAAGATATGGCGGGAGTGGTGGGCCTAAGGGAGGTTCGCTATGGATACGAGGGTAAAAATCACCTCGCATCACCAACTGATTATTCAAATCCTTATTTTAATTTTGATGAATCAAAATGTATTGTTTGCTCGCGCTGCGTAAGAGCTTGCGAAGAAGTTCAAGGAACCTTTGCGTTAACAATTGAGGGCCGGGGATTTGACTCTAAGGTCTCTCCTGGTGGCAAAGATTTTTTGAGTAGTGAATGCGTTTCTTGTGGTGCTTGTGTTCAGGCTTGCCCCACCTCCACTTTGCAAGAAAAGTCAGTTGTTGATTTAGGAATGCCAAACCGAACCGTTATTACCACCTGCGCTTACTGCGGAGTTGGTTGTTCATTTAAAGCTGAATTGCGTGGGGATGAATTGGTGCGGATGGTTCCTCATAAAGACGGAGGAGCAAACGAGGGGCACTCTTGCGTTAAAGGAAGATTTGCTTGGGGGTACGCCTCACATCCTGATCGGGTTTTGCTGCCAAAGATTCGTGAATCTATTACAGAACCTTGGCGTGAAGTCACTTGGGAAGAAGCAATTGAATTTGCCGCCAGCAAACTTAAAAGTATTCAATCAAAATATGGCCAACAAAGTATTGGTGGTATCACTTCTTCTCGCTGCACCAATGAAGAGGTTTATGCAGTTCAAAAAATGATTAGAGCGGCTTTTGGAAACAACAATGTAGACACTTGCGCTCGAGTTTGCCATAGTCCAACTGGCTACGGGTTAAAACAGACTTTTGGTGCTTCTGCTGGTACTCAAGATTTTAAGTCAGTTGAAAAGTCTGATGTCATTATTATTATTGGCGCTAATCCAACCGATGCGCATCCAGTATTTGCTTCTCGGATGAAAAAGCGTCTGCGCAAGGGTGCCAAACTTATAATTGTAGATCCCAGAAGAATTGATTTAGTTCGCTCAGCACACGTTGAAGCTTCTCACCACCTACCACTATTGCCAGGCACAAACGTCGCGATGATCAACGCGCTAGGCCATGTGGTGGCAACTGAAAATTTAATTGATTGGGACTTTGTAAATTCCAGATGTGATTTAAATGCTTTCAAGAAATGGGAAGCTTTTATCAAACAACCCGAAAATAGCCCAGAAGTTGTAGAAACTATTACCGGTGTTCCCGCTGAAGAAATTCGAGCAGCCGCTCGGCTTTACGCTTCAGCAAAAAATGGAGCAATTTATTACGGGCTAGGTGTTACTGAACATTCACAAGGCTCAACCATGGTGATGGGTATTGCAAACTTAGCAATGGCGACTGGAAACATTGGTCGCGAAGGTGTTGGAGTAAACCCCTTGCGCGGTCAGAACAATGTGCAAGGTGCTTGCGATATGGGTTCATTCCCTCACGAATTTTCTGGATACAGACATGTCTCAGATGACGTCGTACGCGAGCAGTTCGAGAATTTATGGGGAGCAACACTACAAAAAGAACCTGGAATGCGTATTCCCAACATGCTCGACGCCGCTATCGTGGGTGACTTTAAGGCAATCTTTATTCAAGGTGAAGATATTGCACAATCAGATCCCAATACAAAGCACGTAAAAGCAGCGTTGGCTTCAATGGCATTAGTTATTGTGCAAGATTTATTTATTAATGAAACAGCACAATTTGCTCACGTGTTTTTTCCGGGTACTTCCTTTTTAGAAAAAGACGGTACCTTCACAAATGCTGAGCGACGAATAAATCGCGTTCGACCAGTGATGGCTTCAAAAACCGGAAAGCAAGAATGGGAAGTTGTGGCACTTTTGTCCAAAGCTTTGGGTTATGAAATGAATTACACAACTTCAGCTGAAATTATGGATGAAATAGCGCAAGTTACCCCCTCGTTTACTGGGGTGTCTTTTGCCCATTTAGATAAAGTCGGAAGCGTTCAATGGCCCTGCAATGAAGCTAACCCCAACGGCACTCCCGTTATGCATATTGAACAATTTGTTCGCGGTAAAGGTCAGTTCATGGAAACTCATTTCGTACCTACCGAAGAGCGGACTACTCGAAAATTCCCATTGTTATTAACTACTGGAAGAGTCCTTTCGCAATACAACGTGGGCGCTCAAACTAGAAGAACCAAAAATAGTACTTGGGCGAGTGAAGATTTATTGCAAATTCATCCATCCGATGCCGAACTTAGAGGTGTTAAGGAGGGTGAGTGGGTAAAGCTAGCCAGCCGAGTTGGTGAAACAACACTCCGTGCCCAGTTAACGTCAGCCGTACCACCTGGGGTGGTTTATACGACATTTCATTTTCCAGTAACTGGAGCAAACGTGATAACTACAGAGTATTCAGACTGGGCAACCAACTGCCCTGAGTACAAAGTCACTGCGGTTGAGGTTATGCCTAGCTTAAGTGGACCAACTGAAAAATCTATACTTGATAAGAGTGAAAAAGCATTAGCTAAAAATGTCTGATTCTTCTCTAATTCGAATGGCGAATCAAATCGCCGCAAATTTAAAAAATCGCGCTGATCACCGAGAAGCGATTACAGCACATCTGAAATCTTTTTGGACTCCAAAAATGCTAACTGAGTTAAAAGAGTTAATTTCTGAAAATTCTACAGATTTTGATGAAACAATTATTGAAGTTGCCGCGACGCTTTAGACTTTCCAAGGTAACGGTAGAAGTTCTACCATTTCATCAGCAATCCCTTGCCCTGATTTAATAAGTGCAAAATGAGTACTTGCCGCTAAGCCACGTAGCATCATGGAGCCCCAATATTGCTGCGGTTCAACTAAATTGTTTTCTACAATAACTGGGACTAAGCGCATTTCTTTTTTTGGAATATTTGCCTTACTTATCAATGTTCCGGTTTGTAATTTTGTTAATTCTCGTCCTTGTAATTTCTCAATTAAAGGCTGCGCCAAAGTTAAAAAGGCAACACAAGCAGCAAGCGGATTTCCTGGTAGTCCTACCAAAAACTGACTATTGGAGTTTTTGGCTAAAAGCATGGGGTGTCCCGGACGAATTGCTACTTCATCTATCAAAATCTCGAATCCACATTGAACTAAAGCTTCATGCATAAAGTCTACGTTTCCTCGTGCAGTGCCACCGGTAGTTAAAATTAAATCTGATTTACACTCATTAATTGCAGCCACTGTTTCTTCTAAATTATCACCAATTTTAAACTGTTGATTATTTATTGCATCTAACGAATTAACCCAGCCCGGAATTTGCAAACTCAAAACGTCACGAATTTTTCCGTTTCTTGGCAAACCTTCGTTAAGTAATTCATCACCTGAAACAATCGAATCGACGGTGGGGTTATTAATTACTTTGATTTGATCTAAGCCGCTGAGTGCTGCTAACCCAAGTACGGCCGGGTTAATCCTCTTTCCTTTAACTAAAACTGCGTCACCAGTTGATGCTTCGTCTCCAATGGTTCTTATATGTTGGCCAATTGCGTTTTTATTCCAGTCCAAAGGTTCTACAATATTGTTGTTTATCAAAACATCTTCATGTTTGATTACTAATTCGGCCGCTTCTGGTACTTTTGCGCCAGTAGCAATATAGACGGCTTGCCCAGATTTAAATTCTAAACTCTCACTGCCAGCCAAAACTTCACCAACAATTTCCCATGGCCCCTTTCCTTTCACGGCATATCCATCCATCATTGCGGTGTTAAAAGGGGGCAATGGATGCAAAGTTTGTAAATCGGCAGCTAAAGTTTTTCTCAGAGCTTCACTCAATGTCACTTCAACAGCTGCTTTTGTTTCAGCCACCTGATAAGCAATTGATCGAGCCTCAAGCCAGGAAGGGTTTTTAAACACTTGTTTTTGGTTCACCTTTATAACGGTAATGCAGGATCCATCTCTGGCAAACTAGTGGCAAATGAATTCAATTGACACCATTGTTGTTGCCGGCGGGACTTCTTCACGCCTTAATTTTACTGATAAATCAGCCTTAACTCTAAAAAATAAATCACTTTTAGAAATAGCGTTAAAAAACGCGGTGGGCCAAATTTATCTATCAAGCAATCAAGAGGCAGTTGCCTATAAAAACGTGGTATTAGTAAAAGACGTAGTTCCATCTGGTGGTCCCGCAGTTGGGGTTTGGTCTTGCTTAGAACTATCAAAAAGTGATTACGTTTTACTGCTGGCAGTAGATCAGCCTTTTATTGGCTCTTACCTGGAAGAATTATGTGCCTTGGCACTAGCTAATCCCGCTGGCGCTTGGATTAAAGCTGACGGGCAATTTCAGCCATTTGCGAGTTGCCTAAAGCGCGAATTGCTCTATCACGCCCTCAAAGAAACTAAAGGGGTGAACATTTCACTACGAAAACTCATGCAAACTATGGAATTATCACAACTAGAGATAACCAGCCAAGCAGTATGGGATATTGATACTTGGTCAGATTATTTTTATGCTTTAGTTCAGGTGAGTGAGAAGGAAGCCATGACAGAAGAATGGATTGAAACACTACAAAAGCAACTTAAGCTATCGGCAGATTTTCTGGATACCGAAGAAATATTAAATATTACCCGTGAAGTCGCACATAACATTGAACGCAAAGCGGCTCCCCTAACTACCTTTTTATTGGGGTATCTCGCCGGTCAAAAAAATCTAAGCAAAGAAGAGATCTCAGTAATAATTAAAGACATCGAACAAACAATCCATCAAATAAAGGAAAAGTCTGGTGACAAGTAATTTCACCCATTTAGACGAATCAGGCACTGCAAAAATGGTGGATGTTAGTGAAAAAACAGTATCCGTTCGTAGTGCCACCGCCACAGGTAAAGTCAGGGTAAGCCAAGCGGTGATTGATCTCGTAAATAAAAAAGAATTACCTAAAGGTGATTTATTTGCGACTGTTCGACTAGCCGGAATTATGGCAGCCAAAAAAACTAGTGAATTAATACCACTTTGTCATCCGTTGGCTTTAAGTTCAATAGAGCTAGATATCAAAATATTAGAAAGTTATTTTTTTATTACAGCAACCGTGAAAACTGCTGATCGCACCGGAGTAGAAATGGAAGCTCTAACAGCGGTATCGGTCGCAGCACTAACTGTGATAGATATGGTAAAAGCCATAGACAAAAGTGCGGAAATTAGTGAAATACAATTATTAGAGAAGACTGGTGGCAAAAGTGGAGATTGGGCCCGCACTTCATGAAGATAATGTCTTGAGTGAGTTAAATTTACCAAAAGCAATTAATCGTTTTTCGGTAAAAAAAACAAATAAGTCTCTCAAATTAACCGATAATGTTGTTGGCGAAGAACCGCTTGAAATAAGAATTGAAACTGACTCTCAAGCCGCTCGGCTTGCCATCACTATGCGAACCCCTGGACAAGATTTAGAATTAACAGCCGGTTTTTTATGGTCAGAGGGACTGCTTAGAAATAGAGAAGATCTGCTTTCAATTACCAGTTGCAAAGATCCGCTGCTAACTCCCCGAGAAGCCGAAAACGTAGTGGTAGCTCATGTCAATCCACAAGCTCCTGCAGCTACTAGGCAGTTGGATCGTAGGTTCACAATTTCTAGTGCTTGTGGCATTTGTGGTACCACCCAGATAGATGATTTAGTGAAGCGAGGGATTAAAAGTGTTGCACCTTGCCAAATTTCAATTGATGATCTGGCAGCACTTCCTGAGAAAATGAAAAGTTATCAAAATATCTTTGCAAAGACAGGTGGCCTGCACGCTGCCGGCTTAGTAGATGCTGACGGAAATATTGTGACAGTTCGAGAAGATGTCGGAAGGCATAATGCGGTAGATAAAGTTATTGGTTACGCGCTGATGCAAAATATGATTCCATTATCTGGTTATGCCCTAGTGATTTCTGGACGTGGTGGATTTGAAATTGTGCAAAAAGCGGTAGCCGCTGGAATCGGTGCCCTAGTGGCAGTAAGTGCACCGACCTCTTTGGCGGTCGAAACAGCCAGAAAATTCGATCTCACACTTTTAGGCTTCGCCCGTGAAGGGGTTGCTACCGTTTACTCACCTGAGTTTGCGTAATTAGAATAACCCCTTAATGTTAAATAGTGAGAAAAATTTTTTCGTCCATTTTTGTGGTGGCTTTATTGTTAACTGGCTGTACTGTTGCTAGCGAAGAAACCCCTCAAGCTGTGATCGATGCTCAGCCCAGCGAAACTCCCACCGCTGAACCAACACCTACTCCCACCAAAGATGCTGCCCACCCCGTTTCATTACCCGGGCTTATGGAGCAAGAATTTGTCGGTAGCGATTTAACGCTAGGCAAAATCGAGGCAGAAAATGCTTCTTATACTCGTTATCAAGTTACTTACCAAAGCAACGAATTTAAAATTTCAGGTATTTTAAATATTCCAAAAGGTGAGGGTCCATTCCCAGCGTTAGTACTGGGGCATGGCTACATAGATCCAAAAATTTATACCATCGGTCGCGGACTGAAGCGCGAACAAGATTATTTAGCTCGTGAAGGTTTTATAGTTTTACATACGGATTATCGAAACCACGCAGGCAGTGATGATGACCCAAATAACATGCTGAACTTTAGATTGGGTTACACCGATGATGTAATAAATGCTGCCCTCGCTTTACTGGATTCAGACTTGCCCGTGATTGATAAAAATCGGATTGGTTACCTTGGTCGCTCCATGGGTGGCGGTATTGGCTATAACGTTTCAGTTGTCAAGCCAGATCTTTTTGATGCGATAGTGCTCTATGCCCCAGTAAGCCCAAACTACTTACAAAACTTTAATCGTTGGGGTGTAAACAATCCAGAAAGATATGAACCAGTTTATGCCGCCTACGGAAAGCCGGATGAAAACCCAGAATTTTGGAGTAATCTTTCTGCAGAAAAGTTCTATGCAAATGTTAGCGACCCTATATTGATTCATCATGGAACTTTGGATGACACTTGTGACATTGCTTGGTCTGAAAAAGCGGTGGCAGAAATGCAGGCACTCGGCAAAGACGTTGAGTTTTTGACTTATCGCGATGGTCATGCTTTTGGTCCCTTTTGGACTGAATCGATGGTTAATACGGTTGAATTTTTAAATAAGCATCTAAATTAACTTTTTTATGACACGGCTAAGATTGAGCGCGTGAGTGAAAAAAATTTTGGTTTTAAAGTAACAAGCCGCTTATCCGAAAATTTAGGACGAGTTGGGGTTATCAATACTCCCCACGGAGAGATTCAAACCCCCGCCTTTATTCCAGTTGGCACAAAAGCTACCGTCAAATCTGTTGTGCCTGAAGCCATGAAACAAATTGGGGCACAAGCCCTACTAGCGAATGCCTACCATCTTTATTTGCAACCTAGCTCTGACTTAATTGATGAAGCAGGCGGGCTGGGTAAATTTATGAATTGGCCTGGACCAACTTTTACCGACAGCGGCGGCTTTCAGGTTTTATCACTTGGGGTCGGATTTAAAAAAGTTTTAGCAATGGACCCCGATAGTGTGCAGGAAGATGACGTAATGGCAAGTGAAAAAGAAAGACTAGCGCTAGTCGATGATGACGGAGTTAACTTTAAATCTCATTTAGATGGAAATGTCCACCGCTTCACCCCTGAGGTTTCTATGCAAGTGCAACATCAAATTGGAGCAGATTTAATTTTTGCCTTTGATGAATGCACTACTTTAAAAAATACCCGAGAATATCAAGAACAGTCGTTGGTTAGAACTCTTCGCTGGGCCGAACGGTGTGTGATCGAACACCAGCGACTAACCAAAGTCAGAGCTGACAAGCCTTATCAGGCTTTGCTAGGTGTTATTCAAGGCGCTCAATACCAAGATCTGCGCCGAGAGGCAGCTAAAGATATTGCAAATTTAGACTTTGATGGATTTGGCATTGGCGGAGCGATCGATAAAAATATTTTAGGACAAATTGTCAGATGGGTAAATGAAGAATTACCTGAAAATAAACCGCGCCATTTGCTCGGCATAGGCGAACCTGATGATTTGTTTGAAGGGGTTGAAAATGGTGCTGACACTTTTGACTGTGTAGCACCCAGTCGCAATGCCCGGAACGCCGCTGCCTACTCACAGTTTGGACGCTACAACATTTCTAACAACAAATATCAAAGAGATTTTTCAGAGCTTGATAAAGGTTGCAATTGCTACACCTGTGCCAACTACACCAAGGCCTACCTGCAACATCTTTTTAGAGCAAAAGAGATGCTGGCATCTACTCTTTTAACAATTCACAACCTTCATTTTATTGTTTCATTAGTTGATAAAATGCGCGTCAGCATTATAGATGGAACTTTTTTTGAATTTAAAAAAGATTTTCTGGGTCGATATTATGCTGCAATTTGATAGCTTGGTTCGTGCTTTTTTACCAACCTAATCACCTGATAAGTAATTGGTACCAACGCAAACTCAACTAGTGTCTTATAGAAAAATCCAAAAGCTACATAACTAATAAAAGTAGCGCCAGTGATAACTCCATAAAAAGCGATTGTGCAAAAAATTAAAGTATCAACAAATTGACCAACTACGGTAGATCCCATTAAGCGTAGCCAAAGCGATTTTTCTTTTGTTCTTTCCTTAATTTTTACTAAGACATACGCATTTAAAAGTTGGCCCACAAAAAAAGCGATGATACTCGCCAAAACAATTCTAGGCACAAAGCCTAAGACTGCTTCAAAACTCTCTTGATTTGGCCAATCACTCGCTGGGGGTGAGATTTGCACTAACCAAAAAGTAAAAGATGCCAATATCGCCATAGCGAACGCCGTATAAATTGCTCTACGCGCAGCTTTAAATCCATAAACTTCACTTAAAATATCGCCAATAATGTAAACCAACGGAAATAGAAATAAACCCCCATCAGTAATAAAGCCGCCGAATTGAATTAATTTTACAGCCCCAATATTTGAAATTAGTAACAAGCTAACAAAAACTGCAACAATGATTGGGTAGAGTCCGTTTGCTGAAATGGCATATTTAACTGTTGGTTGAATCTGAGAATTATTCATGAAGGCTTATTTAATCATTGAGTGTAAAACGAATTTACTCTAGGCTCACTAGCAATGGAGACTCTTATACTGTCAATTGCGTTTTTTCTCGGGGCTGTTCTCTATTCTTCGGTTGGCCATGCCGGAGCTTCCGCTTACCTAGCTGCTATGGCGATAGTAGGCGTTTCCACCATGGTTATGCGGCCTACTGCGTTGGCGATGAACATTTTGGTTTCAACGCTGGTGATTTATAGATTTAACAGAGCAGGGTTAATTAATTGGAAAAAAATAGTGCCTTTCATTTTGGGATCAATTCCGGCAGCTTTTATTGGCGGCCGCTTAAATATTGATACCAGTACTTACTCAACGTTAGTTGGCGTAGTTTTACTAGTTGTTGCATTTCAATTATTTTTTAAAGCGAATATTGTTGAAAAACAACTCATCAAAATCTCACCTTTAATCGCCATAATGGCCGGCGCCAGTTTGGGATTTCTATCTGGGCTAACTGGCACAGGTGGTGGAATATTTTTAACTCCCTTATTAATTTTCACAGGTTGGGCAAGCGCTAAGCAGGCGGCAGGGCTTTCAGCCGTATTCATTTTTGCTAATTCCGTTTCTGGATTATTAGGTAACTATTCAAGTTTTCAGTCGCTCCCGCCTCAGCTCCCAATTTGGTTAGTGGTGGTAGCAGTTGGCGCCTTCATTGGGTCTTACTTTGGAGCCAACCGCTTACCCACTGCTGGCTTGAAACGAGCTCTGGCGCTGGTGCTTGTTATCGCTAGTGGCAAATTATTGTTTTTATAATTTTAAAAAACTCGTTAGTTTTCGTTCTTTCCTAAATAAAGGCAATCCTCTCTCGCAGCATTTTGCTAGAGTCTTGATAGACTTTTGGTTGGTCCAGAGCGGTAACGACAAGCCCTAGCTAGTTACCCGACAACCCTCCACCGCGGTGGGGTGCCCCTAGGTGAAGACCTGGCTAAAAGAAATTCTTTTGGCAAGCGCGGGTCTTGAAACAAAATTCCAAGGCCCCAATGAGGGCAAGCTTTTGGCATGTTCTCAAAAAAATTAGTTGAAGGAGAACGTAATGTTGTTAAAAAATAAAACCGGATTTGTTTTGGTTGCGGCAGCACTTTTGGTGTTGAGCGCCTGCTCATCCGAGTCAGACACAGCAGTTGAAGAAACTCAGCCCGCTGCGCAAGAAACCACCGAAGCGGTTGATGAATTAGATCCTTGCAGCAAAGATCAGCTCGATACTTTAACTGCTGGAACTTTGACGATTGCAACTGGTGAACCGGCTTACTACCCGTGGGTTTTGGATGACACTCCTGAATCAGCTGAAGGTTTTGAGCCAGCCGTTGCTTATGCAGTCGCTGCAGAACTTGGTTACGCCCCAGAAGAAGTTGTTTGGGTCAGAACCACCTTTGATGGCGCAATTGCACCAGGTGCTAAGCCATTCGACTTTAATTTGCAACAATTTTCAATAACTGATGAGCGCAAACAAGTCGTTGACTTTTCAAGTGGCTACTACTACGTAACTCAATCAATTGTTTCTGCTGAAGGCAGTGCAATTGCTGGTGCTACGTCAATTGCTGATCTAAAAGGTGCAAAGCTAGGTGCAGCAGTTGGTACTACTTCTCTAGCTACAGCTGAAACCCTAATTAATCCTGATGCAGAAATTGCCGTGTTTAACGATAATGCTGCCGCTGTTCAAGCATTGAAGAATGGACAGATTGATGGATTAGTTGTTGACCTGCCAACCGCGTTCTACTTGGCTGGTGTGGAAATTGAGGGTGGAATCATTGTTGGTCAACTAGTGGCCGATCCAAATACTCCAGAGCAGTTCGGATTATTGCTGGCAAAGGACAGTGCCTTAACTTCTTGTGTTACACAAGCAGTTGACACACTTCGTTCAAACGGGACTTTAGCCCAAATTGAAACCACCTGGTTGACGGATGATCAAGGTGCTCCGGTTCTTAATTAAGAACTAGATAACTAGCGGATCATGACTCATTCGAGTAACGATAATAAAAACTCGAATGAGTCGTGGTATCCGAGTGAATTAGAGCTGCAACGGCAAAAAGTCCGTAGTCAACAGTCTCGTAAAAGAATTGCTATCGCAACCTCATCTAGCGTTTTGGTGCTCGGGGGATTAGTTCTTTTCATTATCTCTTCACCTGGGTGGGAGCTTTTTAAACAAACTTATTTTGATATTGAATACGGAATAGAAGTTTTGCCAATTGTGGCAAAAGGTATAACCACCAACATTAGATTGACTATTATCGCCAGCATTTTGATTACTATTTTGGCGCTGCTCTTAGCGTTAGCCAGGACTTCAAAAGCGGCGGCTCTCACTCCTTTTAGAATTTTGGCCACAGTTTATGTAGATATATTTCGCGGCGTTCCCTTGCTTTTGGTTATTTTGTTGGTGGGTTTTGGGGTCCCGGCACTAGGGATTAGAGGCTTAACCGGAAATGTTTTAGTGCTGGGCACCTTGGCGGTAGTACTTACCTATTCTGCGTATGTTGCTGAAGTTTTTCGAAGTGGAATTTTAAGTATTCACCCAAGTCAAAGAGCTGCGGCCAGAAGTTTAGGGTTAACGCAAGCTCAGGCGATGCGTTACGTGATTCTTCCGCAAGCTATCAGAAGGGTGATACCGCCGCTTCTAAATGACTTGGTAGCTCTTATTAAAGACACTGGTTTGGTGTCGATTTTAGGCGTAATCGATGCAGTTAGAGCTGCACAAATTCAAACTAGTAAAACTTTTAATTATACTCCTTACATTGTTGCAGCGATACTTTTTTTAATGATTACAATTCCCTTAACTCGAATTACTGATAGAGCTTTGCAAAAAAGTATCGCCCAACAAAATTCGCAAGGAACAACATGAGGCCAGTACTATCGATTGAGAAGGTACGAAAAAGTTTCGGTCAAAATACCGTGCTTGGCGAGGTCTCGCTTCAAGTGCCTGAACATACCGCAACAGTTTTAATTGGTGCTTCTGGTTCCGGAAAGTCAACTCTGCTTCGCTGCATAAACTTACTCGAGCAAATTGATGATGGTGCAATTTATCTTGACGAAAAAGAAATCACCAGCCCTTTAGTTAACGTTGATGAAGCCAGAATGCGAATGGGAATCGTTTTTCAATCATTTAATTTATTTCCACACATGCGGGTTATAGATAACATTACTCTGGCACCAATAAAGGTTCATAAAGTTAAAAAAGAGCAGGCGCGAGCTGAGGCAAAGATTTTACTTGAAAAGTTTGGCCTTTTAGACAAAGCGGAAGAGTTTCCAGACAGATTAAGCGGCGGCCAACAACAACGAGTCGCGATAATAAGATCAATTGCCACTCACCCACGCGCGTTATTACTCGATGAAATAACTTCAGCGTTAGATCCGGTTTTAGTTAATGAAGTTTTAGCAGCCATAACTGAGCTAAAGCAGGAAGGAATGACTATGGTAATTGCAACTCATGAAATGAATTTTGCTCACCAGGTAGCAAATGAAGTTTGCTTTTTACACAATGGTTTTATTGCTGAAAGAGGGCCAGCAGCGCAAGTGCTGCAAGACCCCCAAGACATCCGAACTAAAGAATTTCTAAGAAAGGTGTCTCTTAACTAAATTGAGTTAGACTCAAAATACCAATTTATAAGGAGTGGTCTTGAAATTTAGTGAATTAGTTAAAATGTTATCAAACTTAGACTATTAAAAGGATAATTAATTAATGTTTCCCCAGGCTTCAATATCAGGTGATAGTTTAGTTGTCACTGAAATTGGAGCCTTATTAATTTTATTAGGTGTCCTAGCTTTTTTAGCGGAGCGATATCGCATATCAGTTGTTCCGCTTTTTCTTTTGGCTGGTTTAAGTTTTGGCACCGGTGGTTTAATCCCCCTTGATTTAAGTGAAGAATTTATTGATATCGGTGCCACCATTGGCGCTTTGTTGCTACTTTTATTGCTAGGGCTGGAATATTCTGCCCGTGAATTAGGAGCTTCAATTAAGGCGCGGTGGTCTGCTGGAATTGTTGATTTAATTGCTAATTCAATAGCGGGTGTTTTTGTTGCGTTGTTACTAGGTTGGGGATTTTTAGGTGCATTAGTTTTAGGCGGTATAACTTACATATCATCTTCAGGCATTGCTGCTCAACTAATTCGAGAAACCGGTTGGCGAAAATCAGTTGTTGCTAAAAGGACCATTAGCCTGCTGGTGGTAGAGGATCTCGCGCTTGCTCCGTATTTACCCTTAATCACAGCATTACTAGCAGGGGTAAGTTTTGTTACTGGTTTGATAACTATTTCACTGGCATTTGTTGTAATCGGGTTAGTGCTATTGATTAGTGTGCGTCAGGTTGGTTTGCTTTCTAACTATTTACGCCGTAGTGATTCGCTAAGTTTACTTTTAACAGTATTAGGTGCAGCGCTCTTAGCGGCAGGATTAGCTGAATCAGTTGGTTTATCTGGCGCGGTCGCGGCGTTCTTAGTGGGTTTACTGCTCTCTGGTGATTTAGCTCAAGCCGCGCGGGTGAGGTTAGCTCCGCTTAGAGATTTATTTGCTGCTTTCTTTTTCCTATTTTTCGGTTTAACGATAAATCCAACAGACTTAATATCTATGTTGCCTATCGCGCTGGTCTTGACGATTTTAGGCGTGATCGGCAAAATGTTTACGGCTTGGTGGCTGGCCAAAGATTTAAGTGATCCGATGAGTTGGCGACGCGTTGGAGCTTTCTTGGTTCCAAGAGGCGAATTCTCAATAGTTATTGCCGGCTTGGCCTCAACTACTTTTTTTGGAACTGACATAAAAGCACTTACTGGTAGCTACGTAATTCTTACCGCAATAGTTGGGTCACTATTAATTCGATACTACAGAAGCGCCTTAGAAAAATAATTTATTAGCCTATTTTTATATCACCATATGCATGAACTTGTTCGCAGATCTTTTTTAATACTTCACCCACATCGCCGGCTCCAGCACTAAAAGAGTCTGCATCAATTGCTAATGGTGCTCCAATCACAACTAACGGTGCACCAAAAGCAGGCGTTTGGATTGCTTGCTCTAGTGAGAGTCCACCAACCGCTTGCACAGGAACCTTAACCGCTTCAACAACTTCTTTGAGTTGATCGAGTGGATTTGGGGGGCGAAGTCCGCTGGCTGCTATTCCGCCACGTTCATCAAAGCCAATGTGATGAATGACCATGTCACAGCCCAGTGCTTCGAGATCTCTTGCCCCTTGCACCATGTCGGGACAACCAAGATTGTCGCCCATTACTACTACAGAAAAATCTTTGCCTGCTTGCACAACTCGTTTAATTGTTTCCTGATGCGCGCGAGCCATAACAACTACGTGAGTGGCGCCAGCTTTCGCCATCATTTCAGCTTCTAAATAACCACCATCCATAGTTTTTAAGTCAGCAATAATTGGAGTGTGAGGGAACTCTTTTCGCAACGCTTTAACTCCATGTAGCCCTTCAGCCAATATCAGAGGGGTGCCAGCTTCAAGCCAATCAACTCCTGCTTCCATTGCAATATGGGCCATCGCTAAGGCTTCTTTGATATCGGTCAGGTCAAGTGAAATTTGAACAATAGGTTTCATATAGACAATGCTAATGAATCAACCTGAAAAGGATTTAACTAGGATTGCAATTTGATATTAGGAGCATTCGTGCCAGAAACAAAAATCTCTCAACTACATCCTGCCTGGTCTGCAATTCCGCTTGGAACAGCTGGCGTGGGCCTTGTCTCATTATTTGATCCAATTCCAAATCTAAGTTTTGATGAGATAATCGGTGTCGCCTTAGTTGTAATTTCTATCTTAATTTTTTTGGCAATCTCTATTCTTACTTTTATTCGACTTTTTAAGTACAAACATGAATTCAGAGAAGATCTAAAACATCCAATGTATGGAGCAATGATCGGAATACTGCCCGCCAGTGCGCTGGTTATTGGGTTGGCAATCGCGCAACTCGCACAAGTTTACTTAATTTTTGAATCTGTTTTAGGTTATGTAGCTTTTGCTTTAATGCTGCTTGGCGTAATAGGAGCACTTTTAGTAGGGATTATTTTCTTTAGCAACATCGTAAAGTCCCAAGAATTTCCAACAGCAATGATTTCCAGTACTTGGTTTATTCCAATTGTGGTGTTTGTGTTAGTTCCTAGTGTTGTAATAAGAATTTCAACTTTGACTTCAAATTTCACTGGCGGATTGACCTATTTACTATCTTTTGCAGCTTTAGGTGCTGGTCTACTACTTTTCTTATTTCTCGGGTCCGTTGTTGCTTGGCGCTTAATCACCACTCCGCCACCGCCTTCCCAAATGGCACCATCTTGGATCATCTGGCTGGCACCTGCCGGTGCTGGTGGCTTGGGCGTGTTATCTGCAATGAGAATGCTTCAAGTATTTGGTGATCAAAATCTTAATTTGGTCATTGAAATCATGGCAATCTTTGCGGCTTCACTTTTATGGGGATTTGGAGTCTGGTGGTTGCTATTCTCACTCGCGCAAATAATTCCACAAAGAAATGTCTTAAAATTTCACTTAGGCTCCTGGGGATTTTCCTTTCCTTTAGCTGCGTTATTGGCTCTAACTTTAGAACTTTCAAGAATTTGGGACACACAAACCATTGCTTATCTTGCGATTGCAGGTTGGGTTGGAGTTTTGATTGTTTGGTTGTGGTTGGTAATTAGAACTATTCAAAAAACATTGTCGGGTGAAATTTTTGAACGGGGTTAAATAACCCAATTTTCTGCATCAGACTCAGCGGGCTTAATGGGTTTTTTGTGAGTTGCCCCGATAACCACTGTTCCCGGTGGTACATCTTTAGTAACCACGGTGTTCGCACCTACTGTTGAACCTTCCCCAATCACAATATTTCCTAGGATTTTGGCGCCGGCTCCAATTAAAACGTTGTTCTCAATGGTGGGGTGTCGTTTTTCTCTGGTAAATACTCGACCTCCCAGAGTTACGTTGTGATAGAGCATTACATCATCACCAATTACTACGGTTTCACCGATTACAATTCCCATTCCATGATCAATAAAAAACCTTCTACCAATTTTTGCACCTGGATGAATCTCAACTCCGGTACGCGATCTAAAAATATTCGAAACAATTCTGGCAATTAAAAATCGTTTTTTGCGCCAAAGCCAATGAGCAATTCGGTGCCCCCAAACGGCATGGATACCTGGGTAGGCAAAAACAATTTCTGCGGTGCTTCTTGCTGCCGGATCCCTGCGTTTTGCAGTCTCAATATCTTCTTTTAATCGAATTCTGATAGAAACTTTTTGCATTACTCCATCAAATCTGAATACAGCGCAGTCGATAAATATCTTTCGCCAAATGAAGGAACAATCACGACTATATTTTTGCCATTAAATTCTGCGCGCTTAGCAACTTCGCAAGCTGCCCATAAGGCGGACCCGGAAGATATTCCCGCTAAAATTCCTTCTTCCTTAGCCGCACGCTTGGCATACTCCATTGATGCTTCGGTCGGCGCATCCAAAACTTCATCATAAACTTCTCTATCCAAAATCTCTGGTATGAAGTTTGCCCCAATCCCCATTAAAGGGTGCCCGGCTGCTGTTCCACCAGTCAAAAGTGGTGAAGCTTCTGGTTCAACCGCAAAAATTTTGACTGAAGGTTTTAATTTCTTTAAAACCTGCCCAATGCCGGTAATAGTTCCACCGGTTCCAATGCCAGCGACAACTGCGTCCACACTGCCGTCTGTATCATCCCAAATTTCTTTAGCGGTGGTATTTCTATGAACTTCAGGGTTGGCGTCATTTTTAAATTGTCTGACCAAAACTGAATCGGGCTTAGTGCCAATTTCTTCAGCTTTAGCAATTGACCCACGCATTCCCTCTGCCGCCGGGGTGAGGACTAATTCCGCTCCAAACGCTCGCAAGAGCGCGCGCCGTTCCTTGCTCATTGAATCAGGCATCGTTAAAACTACTTTGTAACCGCGAGCAGCTCCAACCATTGCTAAGGCTATTCCAGTATTTCCACTAGTGGCTTCAACGATTGTTCCACCCGGTTTTAATTCACCAGATTTTTCAGCGGCGTCGATCATGGCGATTCCAATACGATCTTTAACGCTGCTCGTTGGATTATAAAATTCTAACTTGGCATAAACGTTTGCTCCGGCGCCATCAGTCATTCGATTTAGCCTCACGAGTGGAGTGTTTCCGTATACCTCTGTGATGTTGTTGTAAATTTTCATGGGGCTCCAGTAGTTCGTCTTACAAGATTCTCAATCCTATTAGTACCTTAAGTTTGATGAAACTCGAGAAAAACTATTGCGAATTGTTTGCAACAACGGATTTAACCGCAGCTGCCACTGCTGAAGCAACCTGTGCGTCAAAAACACTAGGCACGATAAAACTGGCATTTAATTGAGAACTTGAGACTCGATCTGCGATCGCGTCGGCTGCTGCCACCAGCATCTCGTTTGTCACATCTTTCGCCCCTGTGTCCAAAAGGCCGCGAAAGATTCCGGGAAAAGCTAGTACGTTATTAATCTGATTTGGATAGTCACTTCTACCAGTTGCTACCACCGCTGCGTATTGCCCAGCAATAATTGGATCGATCTCAGGATTTGGATTTGCCAAAGCAAACACAATTGAGTCCTTTGCCATCTTTTTAATATCATCTTCATTAAGAATATTTGGAGCACTCACCCCGATAAAAACGTCAGCTCCTTTTAGCGCTTCACTAAGTGTTCCGTGAAAATTTTCGTGATTAGTATTTTCTGTGATCCACTCAGAGTCCAATAAATCATTACGGCTTCCATTAACTACTCCGGCGCTATCAAAAATAATAATATTTTTTAGCCCATTAAAAACTAAGATCTGGGCAATCGCGGTACCAGCTGCACCAGCACCACTCATCACAACTTTAACCTTAGCTAAATTTTTATTAACTACTTTTAATGCATTTTTGAGGGCAGCCAATACTACAATCGCTGTTCCATGTTGATCGTCATGAAAAACTGGAATATCCAGTAACTCTCTTAACCGCCTCTCAATTTCAAAGCAGCGAGGAGCAGAAATATCCTCGAGATTTATTCCCCCATAAACGGGCGCAATAAGTTGCACAGTTCTAACAATCTCATCTACGTCTTGACTATCTATACATACTGGCCAAGCGTCAATATCTGCAAACTGTTTAAAAAGAACCGCCTTACCTTCCATTACCGGCATCGCCGCCGCGGCGCCAAGATTTCCTAAACCTAAAACTGCTGACCCGTCAGTCACCACCGCAACAGTGTTTCTTTTAATGGTAAGTCTTCTCGCATTTGAAGGATCTTCAGCAATCGCCAAGCAAATTCGTGCAACTCCGGGAGTATAGGCGCGAGATAAATCATCTCTAGTTTTCAACGGCACTTTTGATTTAACTTCAAGTTTTCCACCCAAGTGCAATAAAAAAGTTCGATCAGAAACTTTTTTAACTTTAGCGCCACTCAATTTACTGATCGATTCAGTTATTTCGCTGGTATGGGCATCGTCGCGCGCATTACAAGTAACATCGATGACTATGTAATCATGTCCCGATTCAGATACGTCTAAAGCTGTTAAAACAGCACCAGCAGAAGTGACAGCGGCAGCTAGGCCCCCCGTTGAAGCTCCGTTAGCGGGCATTTCAACTCGTAAAGTAACTGCGTAACCCGGGGATGGAACGGCCAATTTTTCCTCACTCATTCTCTTGAGTTAAGCATACTTTTTAGTTGTACAAATAATTGTTTGTAGTGTTAACTAGAAATGATGAAATACTCAGGATCATGAATAACCTCAAAGCAGGTAACGAAATTCAAGCCCCTCCCTTAATGAGAGGTTGGTTACATCTTGGCACATCGCCTGTTGCTTTAATCGCAGGTTTCATCTTGGTGATTGTTACTCCTACGCTAAGTATGAGATTCACGATTGCCTTATTTACCCTAGCTTCGGCATTACTATTTACTGTCTCAGCGACGTATCACCGAATCAATTGGTCACCAAAGTGGAAGGCAATTTTTAGAAGACTTGATCATGCGAATATTTTTCTAATTATCGCTGCTACTTATACGCCACTAACAATTTATTGGTTAGCAGGAGCTCAAGCGCAAACTTTGTTACTTTTGGTTTGGCTCGGATCACTTGCCGGACTCTTCATAAGAATTTTTTGGATTAAGGCACCTCGCTGGCTTTATGTTCCCATTTACGTAGCTTTAGGCTGGGCGGCAATTTTTTATTTACCTAGTTTTCTAGACAGTGCTGGAGCACTTATTGTGAGTCTAATTTTTGCTGGCGGAGTTGCTTATTCGGTCGGTGCGATTGTTTATGGTATGAAAAAGCCAAATTTTAGTAGAAAGTACTTTGGGTTTCATGAACTATTTCATGCCTTTACGATTGCCGGATACCTTTGTCATTACTTAGCAATTACTTTTACAGTTGTTGCAATGTATTAAACAATTTTTCCAAGAATTGGAATTCTTACACTAGAAAACCAAGTACGCCAAATCGCTAGTAATATCACATATACAGGAAAGCCTAATAAAATAACTTTTCCAATTAGCGAAATACTCTCACCCTCTAAACCGGGATATGTCCAAGAGAAGTAAGCAATCGCTAGAAAATACAAAGAAGTAATTGTGATAGTTAGTGGTCTTAATGCTTTGACTCTAACTGGATGTATGAATTTAATTGAAGTCATTTGTAAAATAAGTAAAATTATTGAAAAAATTGCAACCTCTAGTTGAGAGGATCCAAGAAGAATAAAAGTATGCACCACTAAATTCCATACTGCAGGAAAACCACTAAACCAGCTATCTGAAGTTTTTTGATCGATTCTGGCAAACCAAATAGCGGACAATAGTAAAATTGATCCGCCGATTAAAAATTCAAGATTTTTTGGTAAAAGTTCTAAATTCCACAAAAATACAACTGGGACCACTACGTAAGTAACGTAATCAACCACCAAGTCCAGCATTTGCCCATCTAAGCGCGGAGCATGCAGCACCACATCTAGCTTTCTGGCGATTGGGCCATCTAACCCATCTAGCAAAAGCGCAACTACTAACCACACCAAGGCATCTCGGACCCGACCGTCGATGACTGCCTGCAATGCCAACAAGCCAACTACGGCTCCGCTAGCTGTAAAAACATGCAGCACGTAACTCGCGTTACGAGAGGCACGGGATTTGGATTTAGTCATATCTTGCAACTTACCGCACAGTAATTATGGTCTCTGGGTCCATCGCTGAGTACGAGGTTAAGGTTCTGCCGCTATTGCCAAAACTTTGCAAGTATTTATTGCTGAAAATAGGGATATTTACTGCCAGAGGATACTTGAGACATGGAAAATATCTACTTATTAGCTCTAGTCACACTGGTGGCGGTAGGTGTGGGCTTTGCCCTAAAGGCTAATGGGGGCCAGATTAAAAAGCCAAAGACTCATGAAAATTTTTCTTCTAAATTTAATAAATTCGGATCTCAAGGGAGCTTGGGAACACTAATTCAATTTTCTACTGAGTATTGCTCTATTTGTCCTTCCAGTAAAAAGGTCTTGACTGAAATCGCCTCTCAATCCCCCGGAGTTGAATTCATTGAGATAGATGCCGAAAAGAATTTTGATTTTGCCAAAGAATTATCGGTTTTAGCTACCCCTACCGTCTTGATAATTAATAATTTTGGCGATGAAATTGCCAGATTCTCTGGCAAGCCTAAAAAAGATAAGTTACGTGGTTTTATTAAAGAGACCTTAACTGCAAGTTCTCTCGAAAGAAAGTCTGCCTAAATGTCCAACGCAAAAAATTTAATTGACGCAAGGGGCCCTAGGTTCGGAGCTTTGATCACAACCGGGGTTTTAGCGGTAGTCCTGATAACAGAATCTGTAGCACTTTTAGCATTTCAATCTTTAATCTTTATAGCTGGTGCAATTATTGGGCCAAAATTATCACCTTACGGCTTAATCTATAAAAATTTTGTTCAAAAATATTTAAAGAGTCCGCTGGTAACTGAAGATGCCAAACCTCCTCAATTCGCACAGGTAGTGGGTTCAATTTTTGCGACTGTCGGATTGGTCGGATTAATTATGCAAATTAATTGGCTATTTGTAGTTGCAATTTCATTTGCTTTAATAGCTGCAATCTTAAATGCTTTCTTTAATTTTTGTTTAGGTTGTCAAATGTATTTACTTATTAAAAGAGTATCAAGCAACTAAATGGGAGTAGAAATGAAATCAGAAATTTTAGATAATTACTTGAAGGCAGCTGAAGACTTTGTAACTGCAGCTAATGCAGTCAATCCAGAAAAACTACTTACCGCTTCAGTAGAGGGTGATTGGCCTGGTGCTTATGTAATTCACCACATGGCAGATTTTGAAATTCATTTTAGTCACAGATTTTTAAGGATCCTGACAGAAGATAATCCGATAATTGACTCATACGATGAATCTTTATATGTAGATCTATTAAATTATCAAGCGCGAGATGTTGATAGCTCACTTGCAGCGATTTTGGCTACCAGAAAACTAATTCATGCAATTTTAAGTAAATCAGATGAAGCTGTACTGGATCGTCCTGCACGACATTCAGAAAAAGGAAATATCATGTTGCAAAATATTTTACAATCTTCTATCGGTCATATAAAAAATCACACGCAGCAATTACTTCAGGCTACTGCTTAACAGGACTTTTATAAGCCCACCAAATAAGTGGTATTTGCAATGGAACCCGCGCCCAAGCGGCAACTAGCGCAGTTGAAAATCCTTGCGAATTAAGGTCGATGGCAAACCACCAATTACCCACCCAAACAATCAATAAAAGAGCCGCCGTTGTGATTGGTGCCCAAGTGAGTCGCATCAAAAGTCCAATAGCGCAGATAATTTCTACAACTCCACTCGCATAAATCCAAAAATAAGGGGAAGGTAGAAATGGCGGAATTAAATTCAAAAAAGCAGCAGGGTTTGCCAGATGTCCAATTCCACTTAAAAAGAAAACCGTAACTAGTATCTTGCTACCCACGGGTAAAGATATGAAGCTTTTCACTTAATCACTCTTTCTCCTGAAATCAGTTTGCCGTCATTTGCAACCACAGATATTTACGCCCTTGGATTAGGTGAAATAATGTTAGCCGGATCCTTCTCTATTAAATCCCCCAAAATCTCATCAATTTTTTTCATAACAGCACTATCTAGCACCACATCTGCTGCTTTAGCGTTTTCAACGATTTGTTCAGGTTTACTTGCCCCCACAATGGCAGTAGCCACATTCTGGTTTTGTAAAACCCAGGCAATGGCAAGTTGCCCCATTGTAAGACCCAAATCTTGAGCGACGGGCTTTAAATTTTGCACGGCACTCAATATGTCATCTCGCATAAATCTTTCTATATTTTGGCCTACTCCCGGGTCAGCAGCTCTTGATCCCGCCGGTGGTTTTTGACCTGGCAAGTACTTGCCTGTTAAAACACCTTGTGCCATAGGTGACCAGACAATTTGTGAAATTCCTTCTTTTTCACTTAAAGGAATTACATCTTTTTCAATTACCCGCCACAACATTGAGTATTGTGGCTGATTCGAAACGATTCGATCAAAGTTCATTTCTTTTGCAATGGCTAATGCTTGTTTAATTTGTTCAGCAGTCCATTCAGAAACCCCGATATACAAAACTTTTCCTTGACGAACTAAATCCTCAAAAGCCCGAAGAGTTTCCTCTAAAGGAGTTTCATAATCAAAGCGATGCATTTGATACAAGTCCACGTATTCAACACCTAAGCGGCGAAGTGAACCATCGCAAGCATCTCTTATGTGCTTACGGGACAAGCCTCGATCGTTCACGCCCTCACCAATTGGCCAATAAACCTTTGTAAAAATCTCTAACCCCTCACGGCGAATTCCTTTTAAAGCATCTCCCAAAATTTTCTCAGCTTTTGTGCCGGCATAAACATCCGCTGTGTCAAAGGTGGTAATCCCTGCATCAAAAGCCGCTTGTACGGTCTTGGTTGCAGCAGCTGCTTCTACCTGGTCACCATGAGTTAGCCAATTGCCATAAGAGACGGCTGTTATTTTAAAACCAGTATTGCCTAATTTTCTATAATGCATATTACGCTCCTATTGTTTTTGTAAATTTTTTATTCTGGCTTTTAATGGTGGATGAGTATGATGCACCTTTACATACCACGGATGAGGGTTGAGGTTTGAAAGACTATCGGTAGTTATTTTTACCAAACCTGACTTTAAAGCCGTGGCATCATTAGTGTCTTTTGCAAAAGTATCTGCCTCGAACTCATTTCTGCGCGAAATAGCGTTGTTTATAATCCCAGTTAAGAGCGAAATCGGGCTAAATAATAAAACAAAAGCTAGCAGTGAAATATGAAAGCTTGGTTCAACTACGTCTAGTGCTTGCGAGAGCTGCGGATAGCTCAATAGCCAGCCCAAGACAAATAAGAAAATAAAGGTTTGAACATTAGATAGGGCAAACATTGCCAAGGTGTGCTTCTTTTTATAGTGACCTATTTCGTGAGCTAACACCGCGACAATTTCTTTTGTTTCTAACTTTTCAATCAAGGTATCAAAAAGAACTATTGTTTTACTTTTTCCTAAGCCACTAAAAAAGGCGTTAGCCTTGGTAGAGCGCTTCGAACCATCCATCACGAATAACCTTTTAAGTGAAAAGCCTTGACTTTCACAGTAAGCCGAGACTTGCTCTTTTAGCTCTTGATCTTCCACTGGAGTTAACTTATTAAATATTGGAATTATGAGGCTGGTTCCAAACATAAACATAAATAATGAAAATGCAGCAATTAAAATCCAGGCCAACAACCAGAACCATTCCTGTAAATTTTTATAGATAAATAAAATGGATGTTAAAATAATACCAGCAAATATTGCCGAAATTACCAAACTTTTTAAGGTATCTGTAATAAAAGTTAATTTAGTGGTTTTATTAAAACCAAATTTTTCTTCTACTACAAAAATTTCGTATATCGAAAATGGTAATTCTAAAACAGTCAAAATCAAACCGAGTAACGCAAAAAATATTAATGAGACTAAAATTTCATTTGTTACTAATCCTCTTACGTAGTTATCTAACACTGCAAAGAGACCCGCAAAAAGCGCTACTAAAACTATTATGAAACTAAAAGTTGAATTAATTAATCCTGATTTGAATTTGGCTTCGCTATAAGCAAGAGCTTTTGTCTTTTTATCGTGATCATAAAATTCATCAGTTTTTTCAGTATTTTTTATGTTTCGACCAGATTTTTGATTTAAATAATCCAGCCCTGTCTCGAGGATAAAATTTATGATTAAAAAGGCCACGATCAGAGCAAAAAGCAATTGAGGAGTCATAGGTCAAATATATAGTGTTATAAACTCTATTTATGACTGACTTAGTTTTTGACGTAGTTATTGAAATACCCGCTGGATCCAGAAACAAATATGAAGTAGATCATAAGACTGGCAAGATCCGACTAGATCGAATGCTGTTCACCTCCACTAGGTACCCATGGGATTACGGATTTGTGGAAAATACTCTCGGACAAGATGGCGATCCGATCGACGCACTAGTAATGCTTGATGATCCAACCTTTCCCGGCTGTGTTGTTAGCGCCCGAGTTATTGGCATGTTTCGCATGACCGATGAAGCTGGTGGTGATGACAAATTACTTTGTGTTCCAGCAGGTGATGTAAGAAAGTCACATCTACAAGAAATCGATGATGTCCCAGAGTTTGATCGCTTAGAAATTAAACATTTTTTTGAAGTTTATAAAGACTTAGAACCTGGAAAAAGTGTAGAAGGCGCTACCTGGGTAGGAAAGCAAGAGGCAGAAGCTGAAATTCTTGCCTCATTTAAACGCTTCAAGCACTAAAGGCCCAAAATTACAGTTGCCAGACTTAAATAAATAAGTAAACCAAGCGCGTCAACCAACGTTGTCATAAAAGGTGCTGAAACCACTGCCGGGTCCCAACCTATTTTATTAATGGCAATCGGCAAAACGCTTCCTACAAAAGTTGCCAAGATCACCACACTCAAAAGCGCAAGTGAAACCACTAGCGCAATCTCATACCCTGTGCCCCAAGTTACTGCGCGAAAAATCGCAAATGTGGCCATAGCAATTCCGAGCAGAAATCCCACTCGCATTTCTTTCCAAACTACCCGCAAAACATCTCGAGTTTTCACTTCTTTAATTGCCATCGCTCTCACAATGGTGGTGGCGGTTTGTGAGCCAGCGTTTCCACCAGTACCAATCAATAGGGGAATAAAGAAGGTAAGTGCAATTACCGCCTCTAAACTCTCTTCAAAAAGTTTCATCACCGAACCGGTCATAGTTGCAGCTACAAATAAAATTAGCAACCAGCCAATTCTTGAACGAAATATTCTCAAAACTCCTGCCGCCATATAGGGGCGATCTATCGGATTAGCTCCACCAATCTTTGAAACATCTTCTGTTTCTTCTTGCTCTAAAATAGCGAAAGCATCGTCGTGGGTAATAATTCCAACTAAGCGATCTTCTCTATCAACCACTGGTATGGCTAATAAATCGTTATCAGCAAGTCTTCGTGCGACATCTTCTTGATCTTCATCGGTATGAGCGACAATCAGATTAGTTTTTGTAGCAATTGATTCGATTTTTTTATTTGGGGTGGCTAATACTAAATCTTTTAGCGAAAGGGTCCCAAGCAGTCTTCGAGTGGTGTCAACAACATAAAGAATGTAAATCGTTTCAGCACTAATTCCAGCATTTCTAACTTTTTTCATCGCCTGAGCCGCCGTCAGATTTTCACGAATTGAAACAAACTGTGGCGTCATAATGCGACCTGCACTTTGCGGCGCATAACCTAAAAGGGTGGTGGTAGCAAATTTTTCTTTTGCACTCACCCCTTCTAGCAATCTGACGGCGACACCTGCTGGCACCTCGTCAAACAGTCTTGCCCGATCGTCTGGGTCTAATTCTTCAATAATGTCATTTACTTCATCTGCCCTAAGTGCGTTTAGCAGATTTGCTTGATCGGCTGGAGCTAGTTTTTCAAAAACACTCATTGCGCCATCTTTAGCTAAAAGGCGAAAAAGCACCGCTTGTTCAATCAAATCAAGGCGTACTATTTCATCGGCAATTTCACTGTCTTTGTATTGAGAGAGCGCCTCGCGAACGACTTCTAAATTTCGCTCTTCAAAGTTTTGTAGCAGTTCTCTCATCACGAACTCCCCTTAAGCGGGTTACTTTTTTTAAAAACGCCCTAAGTTCATAACCTTGTTCCAGGCGGAGACAAAGTCACAAACAAATTTCTCTTTTGCATCATCCGAAGCATAAACCTCAGCCAAGGCGCGTAACTGAGAGTTAGACCCAAAAGCCAAATCGACTCTTGAAGCCCTCCACTTTACCGCACCCGTTTTGCGATCTTTACCTTCAAATAGTGTTTCGGATGCATCCTTCGGCTCCCACTTGATTCCAAGCTCCAGAACATTCACAAAGAAGTCATTAGTCAAAGCACCCACATTGTCAGTTAGCACTCCTACCTCTGATGATTGATGATTTGCTCCCATGACTCTCATCCCACCAACTAACGCCGTCATTTCAGGTGCGGTAAGAGTTAATAATTGTGCCTTATCAACTAAGTGTGCCTCTGCCGGCATATCAGCTAAGACTGAGGTGTAATTTCTAAAGCCATCAGCTGCAGGTTCTAAAACTGCAAATGAATTTACGTCGGTTTGATCTTGCGTTGCATCAGTACGTCCAGCTTTAAATGGAACCTCCACTGACACGCCAGCTTTCTGAGCAGCATTTTCTACCGCGACGTTTCCACCCAAGACAATCAAATCTGCTAAAGAGATTTTTTTGCTTTCACTCTTAGCGTTAAATTCAGCTTGAATCTTTTCTAATTCAGTTAAAACTTTTGCTAACTCTGTTGGATTGCTCGATTCCCAATCTTTTTGTGGAGCCAAGCGAATTCGAGCACCATTTGCTCCACCTCGCTTATCACTTCCACGATAGGTCGAAGCTGAAATCCAAGCAGTGCTAACTAACTGCGGCATGGTCAAGGGCGAGTCATTAATTAATTTCTTAATTTGTTTGATGTCTGACTCGTTAACTAATTCGTGATCGACTGCTGGTACTGGATCCTGCCAAATTTGGGGTTCGGCCGGACGTAGTGTTCCTAAACCGATTTCGTAAGGGCCCAAGTCGCGATGGGTCAATTTGAACCAAGCGCGAGCAAAAGCGTCTGCGAATTCATCCAAGTTATCTGCAAAACGTCTTGAGATCTTTTCATATGCCGGATCTTGAATCATTGACAAATCAGTAGTGAACATGATTGGAGCATGCTTCTTACCCTCAATGTGTGCATCAGGAACTAATTCGCTAGCTGCACCACCTTTTGGCACCCATTGCGTTGCACCGGCAGGGCTCTTTGTTTGCTCCCACTCAAATTTAAAAAGTAGTTTGAAATATTCGTTGTCCCAAACAGTCGGTTTACTTGTCCAAAGCACCTTCTAAACCACTACTAATTGTCCAGAGTAAGCACCAGTCTGAAAGAGTTAATCCAACCTTGTCCATTGGTGCTGCAAGGGAGCACTTTCGGTATCTGGTCCTAAATATTCATTTGGATCGGCAGCACCGTGTGACTTGCCAAAAGTATGCCCACCCACAATCAACAACAGTTTCTTCATCGTTCATTGCCATCCGAGCAAAAGTTTCACAGATATCTCTTGCTGCAGCTAAAGGATCTGGGTTGCCATTGGGGCGCTGGGTTCACATAAATAAGTCCCATTTGCACAGCTGCCAGTGGATTTTCTAATTCACACGATCCTTGGTATACCTTGCATCTTCCAGCCATTCTCTCTCTGCACCCCAGTAAACATCCTCTTCTGGTTCCCCAAATATCTTCATGACCCGCAAAACCAAAGTTTTAAATCCCTATCTGATTCCAAAGCGCAGTTACCGTTAAAACCACTAATCAGCCCAAAAATTTTCTTCCGTACTTCTTTTTAATTGGCCAAAGTAACATTCTGGCCTTATCTAAATTCACGTTATCTGGCCAACTATTAAGTGGCGCAAACCTTATTGAACCCGCTCCAGCTCCACCGCGACCATCACTGATTCTGTAGGTACCAGCGCTGTGCCAAGCCATTCAGTAAAACGGAATGTATTTGACCGTAATCCGCTGGCCACCAATCTTGTGAATCCAGTCATTAATTCAAACAAGTCTTTCTTAACTGCCTCAATATCTAAGCTTCTTATATTCTTTGGCGTAATCAAAGTCATCACCCATTGGGTTACCACCGGTGGGTTTTGGTGCAGTACTTTCAAATTAAGTTGATTAGTACCATTCTTTTATGGTCTTAGCTTTTGCAGTGTGAGCAACTGAAGCACTTTGCTACTTCGGTCATAAACTCCTATTAAAATTTGACTGTATATATGTATCGAATATCCTTCAAGTCTAGCGAAAAATACCATCGCCGCTAAACAGAGGGCATTTTTGATGTTTAGCCTTGCTTAAATTCCTCCATTAGGGCAAGTTCAGTGTTAGTTTCTCAATTTCGCCCCAGCAATGGGATTTTGCTAGCATGAAGCATGCCATTGAACTCTGGCCAGCGAAGCGATTACTTTCCGGCTATAGAAAAAAAATATGGACTACCGATGTCTCATTGGTTTAACCAAATGAAGTCAGTCAAGGATAAGAAATATCAAGAGCAGATCAATTTTTTAAAAGAGAATTTTGGATTTAGTCAAGTCCACGCTAATGCGCTAGTTATGCACACCCGTGGGTCGGCCACTTCGAAGCGGTTTGCCACACTTGATGAGTATTTAAAAAATACCAGTCAAGAGCAGTCTAAAACAATAAGAAATATATTTAAAACTATAAAAGTCAAATATCCCGAACTGAAATTGGTAATTGCTTGGAACACTCCTATGCTGAAGCAAGAAGATCGATATGTTTTCGGGGTATCTGCATTGAAAAATCACCTTTTAATTGCACCTTGGGAAGATGGAATTCTAAAAAAAATTGCACCTAAACTAAAGGGCTACAAGGTAAATAAGAAGACAATTCAAATCCCAAATGACTGGAAGATAGACACCGACCTACTTTACGCAATAATCAAAGAAGGTCTTAAAAACTGAAGATGGAGAAGCTTGCTTAATTCGCTCAGCCTTACTTTAAACAACTTAACTTCTATTACGGTGCTAGTTTTTGCGCTTGGGTTCATCGGAGCTCGACTAAATTCTGACTTAAAAATCCCAGATCCGGTTTACCAAATAATCTCAATATATTTATTATTTGGAATAGGCCTCAAAGGTGGTGTAGCCCTAAACGGTTCTTCCTTTGATGAATTAATTAAACCTGTGATTGCCACAATATTTCTCGGAATTTTAATTCCAATCTTTGCTTTTTTAGCCTTGAAACAGATCAGAAAATTGAATGATATAGATCGAGGAGCAATTTCGGCATTTTATGGTTCAACTTCTTTAGTTACCTTTACTGCTGCTCTTATTTATTTAGAAACACTTGATATTGACTACGAGGGATTTGCCACCACGCTATTGACAATTATGGAAATTCCTGGCCTGATTGTTGGTATTTTTATTGCTTCACGCTTATCTTCAAAAAATGTACCTTGGAAAAAGTCAATTGAAGAAATTGTTTTAGGTAAGACGGTTCTATTGTTGGTGGGTGGTTTATTAATTGGTTTTATAACTGGCAAAGCAGGTTACGGACAGGTTGAGCCATTCTTTGTAAATTTATTACCAGGCATATTGGCACTATTTTTGCTTCACCTTGGTTTCGTTGCAGGTTCACAAATTCATCTAATTAAAGAGGTTGGACTAGGCCTATTTACCTTTGCCATAGTTTTCCCAATTTTTGCTGGATTGTTAGGTGTAGTAGCTGGTCAGTTGGCAGGTTTGTCAGTTGGTGGGGCAACTATTTTGGGCGTTCTTAGTGCTAGTGCGTCGTATATTGCAGCACCAGCAGCGATCAGCATCGCTTTACCTTCGGCTAATCAATCACTTGCTTTAACCTCAAGTATTGGAATAACGTTTCCATTTAATTTAATTTTTGGAATCCCAATAATTCATGCAATTGCTCTCTTTTTATTTACGTAAGAATTAAAACAGCGAGCAAAGGTTTTAGCCTTCACTCGCTGCCGTTACCTTGAGTAGATCTATAAGCCGGATTCTGTCATAGTGCAATCATCCATCTGCGATTGTTGTTACCAACAACCTCTTGCGGTCTACCAGTAAACTCGAGCGAGCAACTCTCAAGCGTTTACTCAGAAGAAATCTCTTTCTTCCTCTTGACCTTGCTTCTGGTGGGGTTTACCTAGCCAAATTGGTCACCCAATCTGCTGGTGGTCTCTTACACCACCGTTTCACCCTTACCGATTTCTCGGCGGTTTGCTTTCTGTTGCACTTTCCCTCGGGTTGCCCCGGGTGGACGTTATCCACCACCATGCCCTGCGAAGCCCGGACTTTCCTCAGCTTGCGCCGCGATTGCCCGATCTACTCAAGAACTTAAATAATACCGCTTCTTACTTTGCCGCGACAGAGAGCATTTAATCGTTGGTGCAAGATCTTTCCAACTAGAAGGAACAGACTATATATATAGTAAAGAAATGACAGTAATAATTACTGAAATCACTGATCGAGTAATTGAGAGTGGCTCAATTCGAGATCTACTGCTAACCCCTGAATGCGGCGCGGTAGTGGAATTTCACGGGTTAGTTAGGAACCATGATGCCGGTAAAGGTGTTGAGAAGCTTGAGTACGAAAGTCATGAAACAGCCTTGGCGGTAATAAAAGACATTACTGCTGAAGTTGATCGTAAGTTTTCTCAAGTGAGGTTTGCCGTCAGTCATAGAGTGGGTAGTTTGTCAATTGGTGATTTGGCTTTTTATGTGGCTGCAGCCTCAGCTCATCGTGAAGAATCTTTCAAAGTATGCCAGTTATTAGTAGAAGAAGTAAAAGAGAAGATTCCTGTTTGGAAAAATCAAATTTTCATAGACGGATCAAATGACTGGGTGAATTCGGCATGAGCTTGGTAGATGGCTTCGGCAGAGTTCATAAAGATTTGAGGGTTTCTTTAACCGATAAATGTAATTTGCGTTGCACTTACTGTATGCCTGAAGAGGGCGTCGATTGGATAAGTAAAGCAAAACATCTAACAATTGACGAGCTGCGTCGAGTGATTACCTTACTTTGTGAAGATGGGATTAATGAAATTAGGCTTACCGGGGGTGAGCCACTCTTACATCCAGAGGTAGTCGAAATTGTAAAAATGCTAAATGAACTACCTACCAAGCCTGAGATCTCAATGACTACAAATGCAACTCGTTTAGATACCTTGGCCGACGAATTAAAGACCGCGGGTTTAAAGCGCTTAAATATTAGTTTGGATACTTTAAATCCAATTACTTTTAAAGAGTTGACTCGTAGAGATGGTTTTGAAGAAACCATGATTGGAATTAAGGCTGCGCAAAAAGCAGGGTTTGAGCCGATAAAAATTAATTCGGTTTTGATGCGAGGCATTAACGATCATGAAGCAGTCGGTTTGCTTGATTGGGCCATTGAAAATCAGTTTGAATTGCGTTTTATTGAACAAATGCCGCTTGATGCCCAGCATGCTTGGGATAAGAATTTAATGATTACACAAGAAGAAATTTTTAATATGTTAAGTCAAAAGTATGAATTAACGGCTGCCGGCAATCGGGGCTCAGATCCAGCAGAACTCTTCAACATTGCCGGAACAAAATTAAAGGTTGGTATTATCGCCTCTGTTACCGCACCATTTTGCCAAAGTTGCGATCGACTCCGGTTGACTTCCGATGGTCAAATCAGAAACTGCTTGTTCTCACTATCAGAATCTGATTTACGCATACCTTTACGTAATGGTGCCAATGATTCTGAATTGAAAAAAATAATTTTCGAAAATATCGCTCAAAAGAAACGGGGTCACGGGATTGGCGAGCCAGACTTTGTGCAGCCAGTAAGGCCTATGTCAGCTATCGGCGGCTAGAATACTCTTTGGAAAGAGTTTTTTGAAAACAAAATTAAAAATGGAGCCGCTGAGCTTACGGGCGGTAGTTACTATGACCGCCATGTTTGGTGGCTTCGTTTCTTCTTATGGCGTTATGGTTCCTTTTTTTGTAAAGAGATATGAAATCTCTATCGCCACAGTAAGTTCGCTCTTTGCCATTGCTGGCTTTGGAGCGTTAGCGGGAGTTTTGGTTTCAACATTTTTGGTCGATAAAATCCCCGCAAGGTTCGCCGGGTCGCTTGGCACTTTAGGCATAGCTGGGGGCGTAATAATCATTTCTTTAGCATCTAACTGGCAGTTAACGCTTATAGCAATTTGGGTAATTGGGTTTTCTAATAGTTTTACACAAGTTGCCAGCAGTCAGTATTTAACATCAGTTGGTGGTGTTAGAGCTTCTCGGCGGATTAATTTTAATAACACAGCTTTTGCGCTGGGGTCGATAGTTTTCCCGCTACTCATTGGGTCTCTTATTAATAGATATTTTGATCTATTTCTATACACTTTTTCAGTAGTAATTTTAATAGTTGGCCTAACTTACTTTCGAAATGTAAGCGGCTATTTAACTCATGTTCCCAACCCCAATCGAAATACCAGAGATCGGGTAACAGTCCTTCTGATTTTACTCGGGCTGACAACTTATGTGGGCACTGAAATTAGTGCGACAGGATGGATCCCCACCATGTTGGAAGATCAAGGGTTTTCATCCTCTAGTGCTTCTTTGGGGACTACCATCTTTTTTATTTTTCTTTTTCTTGGGCGCTTGATTTTAATTAGATTTATTCACATGGTGAATTTAAGAAGGTTGACACTACAAAGTGCTTACTCAATTTTGCCTGCGCTGTTACTGTTTCAACTTCTCGAATGGCACTACCTGGGCATCGCTCTGCTGGGTATATCTTGCGCGGTAGTTTTCCCGACCGGAATGAGTTGGATTATCCGCCTGGTTCCAGGAAATGCCAGAATTGTGGGGATAATTTTCGCTTTTAGCGTCACCGGCGCTTTAGTGTTTCCGTCGATAACTGGCTTGGTTATTTCCAAGGTTGGTAGCGAGTACTTGCCGTTAGTTTTAATGGTTCCAACAATAGTTTCAATACTTTTCTTTAGCCTAGCGGTTAGAAACAGCCGCGAAAAGTTTCTAACTCGTACTTGAGTCATCCCCCCGCAAAGGGTGGCAACATTTCAATTACATCCTCATTTTTAATATGAGTGATTTCATTTAACGAATAGCGTTTTCCATTAATTAAAAAAGTAGAAATTTGAGCTAGCTTGGTCAGGTCAGTGCTGCCTAATTTTTGAAACTCTGTGATTAGATCTAATTTACTAGTAACCAGAAGCTTGGCCTCGCTAGTTTTGGCAAACTGGCGTGCTGCTGCAAAAAATTTAATAGTTGCCATTTTTAAACTGGAAAAGAAAGTTGATCGACAAATTTATCGTTGAAATCTTTTCGATCTGACAGTTCGACATAATTTACTTCATTAAGTAGCGCCGTGGCACCACTTCTTTCAGTCTGTGACAAGAGCACCATTTTGGCTCCTTCCCCGGCTACGTTCCCGGCCGAAACAATTCTCATTACTGGCAATTTTGGAACAAGCCCAATTGCCACTGCAGAGGCTGGTGAGAGGTACGAACCAAATGAGCCTGCCAAAAGTACTTGTTGAACATCCAAATCTACAAGATCTAACTCTTCTAATAAAAGCCGCCAACCAGTGGCAATTGAAGCTTTAGCAAATTGTAATTCTCTTACGTCTCTTTGTGAAAGATAAACTTTTGGATCTTTCTCATCCCCGTGTAGTACGAATACTCGCTCTCCGGTAGCAAGTGTAATTAGATTTCTGGAAAGGTTTGGAGCTTTTTCTTTTGCAACCTCATCCTTTACGAATCTGCCACTAGCATCTAATAATTCAGCTTTAACTAACTCGGCACAGGCGTCGACTAAACCTGAGCCACAAATTCCAACAGGCTCGACATCGCCAATAACTTGTAACTTTAATTTGTCGTCTTCAATTGTCACTACCTCAATGGCACCGTCGGCTGCCCGCATTCCACAAGCGATAGAAGCCGCTTCAAATGCTGGCCCTGCCGGGGCGGCAGTAGCAAGAATTTTTTCGCCGTTACTTAGGATGATTTCGCAATTGGTGCCAACATCGATAAATAATCTGGTTCTTTTATCGCGATCCATTCCGGTAGCTAGTACTCCAGAAACAATGTCACCACCCACATATGCACCAAAAGAAGGAAAGACAAAAGCGCGGGCATTTTCATTGATTTGAATGCCAAAATCTTTTGCGAGCAAAGTGGGCCAGGTGTGTGTGACGGTGATAAAAGGAGCGACTCCTACTGGCTCTGTCTCGACTCCCAAGACAAGCTGCACCATTGTGGCATTTCCAGCGATAGCAACCTCGTAGACGTGAGAAGCACTAACTTTGCTTTCTTCGATTACTTCTTGGGTCAAGCCATTTAGCGTTTCTGAAGCTGTTTTTTGTAAACGTGCTAAGGCAGTTTCATCCATCATGGTGGCCGAAATTCTTGAAATCACATCTGCCCCATATGGCTGTTGCATATTCAACATCGACTTGACCGCCACCGGCGTTCCGGTATTTAAATCTAAAAGAGTAGCAACCACGGTAGTGGTTCCTAAATCGTAAGCTATGGCATACCTAAATTCAGTGGTATCTGCTGGTTCGATATCCACCAAAGCATTATCTACAATGGTGACAGTTACCTTCCAATTAGCAGCTCTTAAAACTTTTGGTATTTTTCTTAGAACACTTAAATCTACTGTTACCTCTAAGTCGCTAATGGCATTTTTTATTCTTTGAAGGTCAGGTACTTGATCATGAAGCGTCGGCTCAGATAATTCTATATATCTTTTTTGTGTGGCGGGACGTAAAATAACTTGGCGTCCAACACCTACCGTGGCAGCTTTTGGTCTTGTTGTTAAGGGTGGAACAGTAATCGCTAAGCTTTCATTTGCGCGAGCAACGCAAGCTAAACGCCATCCATCTCGTAATTCATCTTCACTGAAGGCACGAATATCAAGTCTTGAAATAGGTACGATACCTTCGGTGATTTGTACTTTACATTTTTTACAAGTTCCATGGCCACCACAAGTTGAATCAATAGCGATACCATTCCAACTGGCCGCATCAAAAACACTTACACCCGGTGGTACCCGGTGCGTGACATTTTGAGGGGCGAACTTTAAGTCAATCCGCCCCGCACCTGTTTCAGTGTTAAGTTCTTCGGTTAACGTTGGATCTGCGCTCATGGTTTTATTCTGTATTCACTAAGCATTCACGGCTTGTTGACGGAATCTGGTTATCCAATTTGCACCCCATTGATCGTACCCAAGTAACAAGTCGGCTGCTCTTACTGACGCAACAATTTCAGCTGTCCTGGAATCCATGATTGCGCTAGTTAAGCCTGCCGCCATTGCCATTGGTAAAAAGGCAGAGTTGACAGCATGACGATTTGGTAGACCAAAAGATACATTCGAAGCACCCATTGACATGTTGAGACCAAATTTTTCTTTAATAAGGTGCACAGTCTCAAGAGTGATATTTACGGCATCAGGATCGGCACCTACCGTCATCGCTAAAGGATCGATTAAGAGGTCTTCCATTGGGATTGAATGCTTTTCTATTGCTTTGATAATTTTTTCAACAACAACAATCCGCTCTTTGGCTGTGGCCGGAATTCCAGTTTCATCATTTGCTAAAGCTAAAATGGCCGCATTGTGTTTTTTAACTAAGGGCAAAATTGCATCCATCCGATCATCTTCACCGGTGGTGGAATTTACTAGTGCTTTTCCTTCGTAAGCGCCTAGTCCAGCTTCTAATGCCTCGATTACTGAAGAGTCAATGCAGATTGGTAAATCACTTATGGACTGGACCAACTTTATTGCCTTAACCAACAACTCTGGCTCATCAGTTAATGGCACACCCATATTTACATCTAAGACGTCAGCCCCACCAGCAACTTGCTGTTCAACATCGATTTGCACTTGAGACAAGTCCCCTGCCCGAAGTTGCTCTTGAAATTTCTTTCGCCCAGTGGGATTTATCCGCTCGCCAATAATCACAAAAGGTTGATCATGACCAATAACTACTTCTTTACTAGCTGACCGTAAGTGAGTGTGCATTTTCTTCCTTCGTGGTGTTAACCGGCCGAGCTTTTCGACCTAAATCTGTCATTAAGCGCTCTAACGTCTCATCGTGTCTAAAATCCGTCACGTGCAGACCGCGAACCCCAGGTAAAGCTAAAGCGTGTCTGGCAAAATCTAAAGTCTGCAAGTATGCCGCTTCTTTTTTATCTGATGCGTTCTCAACCTCTTTTATTACCGCATCTGGTACATCAATTCCAGGCACATTGCTATGCATAAAATTTAAGGCACGAGGGCCACTAATTAAAACAATGGTTGGAAGTATCGCTACCCGCTTGCTTAAACCTAAAGCTTCGAGTCCTTGCATGAATTTTTCTAATCGGTCTTTGTGGTAGCAAATTTGTAGTTGAAAAAACTTTGCTCCAGCTGCCATTTTTTTTGCTACTCGCTGCACTCTGTATTCAAATGGTGGCGCTCCTGGATTCTCGACTGCGCCAATAAACATATGCGGTGCTGGCTCGATTTTTCTACCAGATAAGTACTGGCCATTTTTGATACTGGCCATCAATCTGACTAATTGTGGTCCATCTAAATCAAATACTCTTCGAGTTTCGGTCTCATCCCCGGCAGTAACGTCATCACCGGTAAGCGCCACAAAATTTTCGACTCCGTGAAGAGTTGCCCCAACTACATCTGCTTGTTGGGCGAGACGATTTTTGTCTCGACAAACAACCTGCATTATCGGTTCTAGTCCGTACATCTTCATTGCAATAGAACTCGCTACATTTGAAGCGTGTGCGTGAGCGGCAGTGTTGTCGGTGGCGTTAACTCCATCAAACCACGGGGCAAGTCGCTTGGCATATTTCTCAACTTTTGCCATTCCTTCGCCATCAATTACCGGAAACTCTGCTGTAAAAACTTGCTCATTTGTTTCAGTAATTTGCTTTTCTAAACGAGACATCAGTGTTGTTCCTCTTCAGCTGCCTTTGCCCAGCCTTTTGGCACCCACCTATCACGTTTTGTAAAGAAATTAATCCAAGACGAATCCCCCTTAAGTCGATTATCAACTGGAGGTCGCAAATGGTTAAATTCTTCTTTCCAAACTTTTGGTAGCGGCCAACTTTCTGAGCGCTCATAACCTTTTAGCCAAACACATTTCATTTCGGGCTTTACTTCACAGTGTCCGTTTTCTCGCACTCCACCGCAGGGACCATTACGTAAAGTTTTTGGACAATTCATCGGACAGGTCATGCCGGTGGAATGCAAGACGCATTGTCCACACATTTGGCAGTCCCAAACCGGGCCCTTCACCACATGTTCGATTAAAGGTAAAAGTTTTGGCATAATTTAGGCCTTCGCCAATGCTCTTTTTTGAGCAATTAATTCTTTTGCCTTTCTAACTGCAGTCGACGCATCAGAAGCGTAACCATCGGCACCCACCGCATCTGCGTACTCCTGCGTGACTGGGGCTCCTCCCACCATGATGATGACCTGATCGCGCAAGCCAGCTTTCGTTAATTCATGAATGTTCACTTTGAACATCGGCATGGTGGTTGTAAGAAATGCACTCATGCCCACGATGTCAGGTTGATGTTCTTTAATTGCGTCAATAAATTTTTCTGGTGGAGCTTGAACCCCAATGTCAATAACTTGAAAACCAGCACCTTCAAGCATGATGTTAACTAGGTTTTTGCCAATGTCGTGGACATCACCTTTTACCGTTCCCATTAAAAAAGTACCAACAGTTTCGGCACCGGTATCTGCTAACAGCGGCCGCAAAATATCTAAAGCGCCACTCATCGCTCTACCGGCTATTAACATTTCAGGAACAAAATAATCACCACGCTCAAAGCGGGCACCGACCTCTTCTAGTGAAGGAATCAATCCCTCAAAAAGTAATTCGTCCGGCGTTAATCCTTCGCTTAGCCCTTGGTTAGTAAGTTCGATAACTCGTGGTCCATTACCCAACATAGTTTCGTCATAGATCTCTTTTAGGACTTGTTCCTTGCTCATGCGGCCCCTTCCTTTTTGTTTCTAGCGCCCAAATTGACTTTAACCTTGCTAACTTCTTGCTTTAATAAATTTGCAAAAAGTTTTATTCTTTCTGGAGTTATTCGACTATTTGGTCCAGAAACACTAACTGTTGCGATTACATTTTGATTTGCATCAAACACAGGAACAGATACTGCCACTAAGCCTTCTTCTAATTCACCATTGCTAGAGCCATAACCACGCGCTCTGACGGTCTCTAATTCGCGAGCAAGATCAGCTCGACTAGTAATTGTCTTAAGAGTAATTTTTTCTAATTTCTTATCTGGTAAAACTTGAGCACCATACGCTAAAAATACTTTTCCACTTGCGGAGCAATGGAAGGGAACATTCTCTCCTACCCAATCACGACTACCTATCAGAAACGTCGATTGAACTTGCGCAATATTTTCAACAGCATCAAATCCCGCTACCGCTAAACTTACGGCTTCTCCAGTTTTTTCGCTGATTGCTTCCATTGCAGGTTGTAGTGCTGTAGAAACTGCCATGTTTCCACCGCCCTTAAGTGCAAAACGATTTACTACCGCTCCTGCTTCAAAGGCACCGTCCGCGGTTCGTTGAATTAATTCATTTCGCTCGAGTGCGCCCAAAATTCGACTGGCTGTTCCCTTAGCCAAACCGGTTTCATTCATAAGTTGTGTAAAGGTTAAAGAAGTTGGTGAATCTAAAATTTTTACTAATAAGGCCGCAGCACGATCAATAGCTTGAGTGCCCGTGGGGCGCTGCTCGTTCATCGCTGCCTCCAAATCTCCGCATAATATGGAACTATAGTTTCACACTGTAGTGTATATTACCCTATACTCGTCAAGTCCTTATCGGGATTTCTTTAGAGAGGCTAACTAAATATGTTCCATAACAAAATGCCCAAGTACGAAATTCTCTCAGCCGAAGCGCTTAATAAGCTCGATCAAGGTTGGCGTCGAATCGTTTCTGAGATCGGTATCGAATTCATGTCCGACCGTGCCCTTGACCTTTTTAGAAAAGCTGGCCAAACCATCGAAGGCAATAACGTCAAATTTGACCCAGACTTTGTAATGGAGCAGGTCAAGAAAGCCCCAAGTGAATTTGATGTGCAAGCTCGCAATCCTAAAAATTCTGTACACATCGGTGGCGACCACATGGTTTTCAGCGGAGTTTATGGACCTCCTTTCGTGCGCGATGGTGACGTTCGTCGCGAAGCAACCATGAATGATTACGAAAACTTCACCAAACTTGCTCAGAGTTTTCCGGAGTTAGATTCTGCAGGTGGTGTGATCTGTGAGCCAAACGATGCTTCTTTAGATACCCGTCACATAGATATGACCTATGCCTTGCAAACATTAACCGACAAAATTTATATGGGCAACGTAGTTTCGGGCGATAGAGCGCAAGATGTATTAAAAATGACTGACATTGTTTTCGGAGGCCGCGAGAATATTGAAAAAACTCCCGCCACAATTTCTTTAATTAATTGCAATTCACCCTTACGTTGGGATGATCGCATGCTTGATTCACAATTCGAGTATTCAGCCGCTAATCAGGCAGTGGTATTAACTCCTTTTCTTTTAATGGGTGCCATGAGCCCAGTAACAATTCCAGCGGCATTAGCGCAGCAAATGGCAGAGGCTTTAACCGGTATTGCCTTATCACAATTGATTAGACCAGGAAGCCCAGTAATTTTTGGATCTTTCTTGTCAAACATTGACATGCAATCTGGTTCACCACAATTTGGTACACCTGAATCTGGAATCGGTCTTTTAGCTACTGGTCAAATTGCGAGACATTTTAATTTACCTTGGCGTGCCGGTGGTGGTCTTAACTCATCACAAACCACCGATGCCCAAGCTGGCTATGAAGCATTAATGACTTTGATGCCAGCATTCTTGGCTGGTACTAACTGGATCATGCACTCAGCAGGTTGGCTAGAGGGTGGATTGGTTGCATGTTATGAAAAATTTGTGATGGACATTGAATTAATCAGAATGTTGCAAGCTGAATTCACTCCCCTTGAAATAGATGATGCTTCACTGGCTTTTGATGCCCACCTTGAAGTTGGACACGGTGGTCACTTTTTAGGTGCTGCTCACACCATGGATCGATTCCGCGATTGTTTCTATCGTCCAATGCTTTCTTCAAGTGACAATTTTGAAAGATGGAACAGAAATGGTGCAAAAAATACTGCGGTACGAGCAAATGAAATGGCTCATAAGAAGATAGAAGAGTATGAAAAGCCCCCTATGGACGATGCCATCAAAGCAGAATTAGATGAATTTGTTGCCAAAAGAAAGTTGGAACTAGAGGCGTGAGCTCAGATATTGAAATTGCCAGAGCAGCAAAACTTAAGCCAATTAATGAAATTGCCAACAAACTAGGGATTGAAGCGGATTCAGTTTTTGCTTATGGGGCCCATAAAGCCAAGATAAGCCTTGATTTCATAAACAAAATTAAAGCAAATAAAACGGCAAATTAATTTTGGTTACTGCAATGACTCCTACCCCAGCGGGTGAAGGTAAGACCATACCACAGTGGGGCTAGGTGACGGTTTAAACCGAATTGGTAAAAAACTGTTATCTGCTTGCGCGAACCTTCACTCGGCCCTTGTTTTGGGATGAAAGGTGGTGCCGCCGTGGTGGCTATGCACAAGTTGTTCCAATGGAAGACATTAATCTTCACTTCACTGGGGACTTTCATGCAATTGGTGCTGCACATAATTTATTAGCCGCCATGCTCGATAACCATATTTATTGGGGCAATGAATTACAAATCGATGTTAAACGAATAGTTTTAAAAGAGTTATCGATATGAATGATCGTGCTTTGCGCGAAATTGTTTCATCACTAGGTGGTCCTGAAACGGGTACCCTCGTGAAGCTGGATTTGACATCACGGTAGCCAGTGAAGTTATGGCAATTTTATGCTTGGCAATGGATCTTGAAGATTTAGAACGCAGACTAGGCAACATCGTGGTTGGTTATACCAGAGAAGAGCCAATTACTGCAAAGCAGTTAGATGCTGCAGGCTGCGATGACTGTTTTATTAAAGGATGCCATGATGCCCAACTTGGTTCAGACTTTAGAGAACAATCCAGCATTTGTTCATGGTGGACCTTTTGCAAACATTGCTCATGGTTGTAACACAGTCTTGGCAACAGATACTGCTTTAAAGCTTGGTGACTATGTAGTTACCGAAGCTGGGTTTGGTGCAGATTTAGGTGCAGAGAAGTTCTTTGACATTAAATGCCGCAAGGCAAATTTAAAACCTGAAACTGTGGTAATAGTCGCTACTATTCGAGCGCTAAAAATGCATGGTGGGGTTGCGAAAGAAGATCTTGGCAAAGAAAATGTTGCAGCAATTGAGGTTGGTTTAGCTAATCTTGGCCGCCACATTGAAAATGTTCAAAAATTTGGGGTTCCTGCCGTAGTTGCAGTCAACACTTTTATTTCTGATTCGCAAGCCGAATTTGAAGCAGTAAAGAAATATTGCGACAACTTGCAAGTATCAGCTATCAAGTGCACCCATTGGTCAGATGGTGGTGCTGGTACTGAAGAACTAGCCCATAAAGTAGTTGAAATTGCTGAATCAAATCAAGCAAATTTTAAGCCACTTTATGCAGATGAGTTACCACTTTGGGAAAAGGTAAAAACTATTGCCACTGAGATTTATAGGGCAAGTGAAATCACAGCAGATAAAGTAATACGGGAACAATTCAAAACTCTCGAAGCTGCGGGATACGGCAAGTTTCCAATCTGTATGGCAAAAACCCAATACAGTTTTTCAACCGATCCAAATCTAAAAGGTGCGCCAAGTGGCCACACAGTGCAAATTCGCGAGCTAAGGCTCTCTGCAGGTGCCGAATTCATAGTGGTAGTCACAGGTGAAATTATGACGATGCCAGGATTGCCTCGGGTACCTTCGGCAAATTCAATTCACCTAGATTCGGCTGGGCAAATTCAAGGGCTTTTCTAAGGTATTGATTTTTACCCTCCCCTGCATCTACCGTGTGGGACATGGGTAACAAACCTGCAAATAGTACCTCCCCAGTTCAATCCGTTGATCGCGCCTTAAATATTTTAGAAATTCTTGCTGAAAGAACCGAAGCAGGTGTTACAGAAATAGCTGAAATTATTGGAGTTCACAAATCCACGATCTCGCGTTTAATAGATGCCTTAGTGCGTCGTGGGTTAGTAGAGCAAGTTTCGGACCGAGGTAAATTTCGTTTAGGAATTGGTTTAATTCGGTTAGCTGGTTCAGCTAGCGCCCAATTGGATTCAGTAATTCAAGCACGTCCAATAGCAAAAGATTTAGCAAATAAATTTGGTGAAACAGTAAACATTGCCACTTTAGACGGCACAGAAGTTTTATATTTAGATCAAGTTGTTGGCCCTAACACCTTAAGTATGAGAACTTGGGTAGGTAAAAGAGTCCCAGCTCATGCCACCGCTACCGGCAAAGTTCTAACCGCTTGGCTACCTGAGTCAATCAGAATTGAAGTGCGACCTAAAAAATGGACTAAGTTTGCTAAAAACACCATCACTGATTTCAAATCGCTTGAAGCGGAATTAGCTGAGGTAAGAAAAAATGGATTCGCAATTGCTGCAGCAGAACTTGAAGAAGAATTAGTAGCAATCGCTGCTCCCATCCGAAATAATCACAAAGAGGTAGTAGCGGCAATTGCAATTTCTGGGCCAGCTTTTCGCTTGGCAAAAAAAGAATATCCAATAATTTCGCAGGCACTTATCGTCGCTGCAGAAAAAATCCACTTAAATCTCTAAAAATGTACTCAAATACCTTGACCGAAGCCGGCAGATTGACCATGCTTAAGACCTGAAGAAACAACAGGTTGCACAATAAACAACACCTGGAGGACCGTTTGATCTCGCTACTGATTGCAGGAACAAGACTTCCGGCAAAATCTGGTGCTACAAGAAAGATTATTAATCCCGCGACTGGCGAATTTGTCATTGAAGTAGCAGAAGCTGATCGAGAAGATACTCTTTTAGCAATTGAAGCAGCTAAAGCTGCCTTTGAAAATTCAATTTGGAAAACTTACTCAAATATTCAACGTGCTGAGATTTTACGAAAAACTGCTCAAATTCTATCGAGAGATAAGTCACAAATTGCTAAGGCCGAATCGCTGGATACCGGTAAGCGCTTTATTGAAAGTGAATACGATATTGATGATGTAATTTCGGTTTTTAATTACTATGCCGAACAAGCAGAGACTCTTACGTCTAGAACCAACTCGGTAGATCGAGAAAACATAAAGAGCAGAATCGAGTTTGAGCCAGTCGGCGTCTGTGCCCTAATTACACCTTGGAACTATCCGCTACTGCAAGCTAGCTGGAAGGTTGCCCCGGCAATTGCCGCAGGATGCACTTTTGTTCTCAAGCCAAGTGAGTTAACCCCCAGCACCACCTCGATGCTGATGGACATTTTATCTGAAGCTGGGCTGCCTGATGGCGTAGGTAATTTAGTTCTAGGAGCTGGCGCAACAGCTGGTTCGTTATTGAGTGAGCATCCCGCTGTTGATTTTGTTTCTTTTACTGGTGGTGTTAGTACTGGAAAATTACTGATGAAAACCGCTAGCCAAACAGTTAAAAAGGTTGCTTTAGAATTGGGTGGCAAAAATCCCAACATAATTTTTGCTGATGCTAATTTGCCTGCTGCTATAGATAACGCTTTAACTGCAGTGTTTCTACACTCAGGTCAAGTATGTTCTGCTGGAGCGCGATTACTGGTTGAAAAAAGTGTTCACAAAGAAGTTGTAGGTGAAATTGCTCGGCGGGCAGAAAATATAGTGTTGGGTGGTCCATTTGAAGCTAATGCTGAAACAGGAGCTTTAATTAGCGCCGCACATTTAGAAAAAATTGAAAATTATGTAGCAAATGCAATTTCTGAAGGAGCCAAACTTATTGCTGGCGGTAGGCGTCCGGTTGAAGCTCACTTGCAAGATGGCTTTTTTTACCGCCCCACTGTGCTTGATGCTTGTCATAGCAAAATGCAATGCGTACAAGATGAATCATTCGGTCCAATTTTAACAATAGAAGTCTTTGAAACAGAGAATGAAGCGATCACAATTGCAAATGACACTATCTACGGACTAGCCGGTGCAGTTTGGAGTGAGGACAGTGAAAAAGCAAATCGTGTCGCCCAAGCCTTAAGACACGGAACAATTTGGATTAATGACTATCACCCGTACGTACCACAGGCCGAGTGGGGCGGCTTTAAACAGTCTGGAGTAGGTCGCGAATTAGGACCAACCGGTTTAGCAGAATATTTAGAGCCAAAACACATCTGGCAAAACTTAGCACCAGCCTCGAGCGGATGGTTTAGCGAAGGAGCAAATTAATGTCTGAACACAACAGTGAAGCTGCGATTTCAGTTAGAGATCTTTGGAAGGTTTTTGGACCAAAGCCTGAAGAATTAATAAACAGCGAAGATGCAAAGCTGCCTAGGGCTGAACTAATGAAAAAGACTGGAAACACTGCCGCGGTAGTGGATGTGTCTTTCGATGTAGCGCCGAATGAAGTTTTTGTGGTGATGGGCTTATCGGGTTCTGGTAAATCTACTTTGGTTCGTTGTTTGACTAGATTGATTGAGCCAACTGCTGGCAGTGTCGAAATTTTGGGTGAAGATATTCTTAAAGTGAACACTTCGCGCTTACGTCACTTGCGCCGAACTAAATTTTCTATGGTTTTTCAACATTTTGGCTTACTTCCGCATAGAAAAGTTATAGATAACATCGCTTATGCCCTCGAAGTAAACGGGGTAAAAAAAGAAGCGCGCCATAAGCGCGCGCAAGAAGTGATCGATCTAGTAGGCCTAACAGGCTATGGCCAGTCATACCCCGAGCAACTATCTGGCGGAATGCAACAGCGAGTTGGTTTAGCCAGAGCTTTAGCGGTTGATCCAGCGGTTATGTTCTTAGATGAGCCATTTTCTGCGCTTGATCCCTTAATTAGACGTGATATGCAAGCAGAAGTAATTCGACTTCATAAAGAAGTTGGTAAAACCATGGTATTTATTACGCACGATCTTTCTGAAGCTATGAAGCTCGGTGACCGAATTGCCATCATGCGTGATGGAGCAATTGTTCAGATGGATACCCCAGAAAATCTGGTTGCAAAACCGGCTGATGCTTACGTTGCAGATTTTATGAGAGATATTCCTAAATCACATGTCTTAACTTTGAAATCATTGGCGCGAGCACCAAAACCAGGTGAAGCCACCGACGGCCCCGAGTTAGATGCCAGCACAGTTATTAGAGATGCCTCACCAATAATAATTCAAGCTGGCAGACCAATTCGCGTCGCAAGCAACGGAAAACCTTTGGGCATTGTGTCGAGTGAGGACGTTCTTAAACTAATTGCTGGAGAAGAGCAGTGAGTACTGCCGTAGTTAATAAAGCTACAAAAATTATTCAAATCAGAAGGCTTTACCTTTTTTTATTCGTAGTGATTGCCTGGGTTAGTCTCGCCACTATTTTTAGAGGTAGGGCCACGCTAGCTTTGCCGGTCAGCGAAAATAGCCCGTTTAACGACCGAGTGGGAGCGGTGGCGGCGGCTATCCGCGCTGGCAGATTTGAAAATCCGGCATTTATTTATTTCTTCAATCCACTTCGAGAGATTATAGATAGCGCAGTGCAATTAGTTCGCACCCTTATTGCAATTCCAGTGTCGGGTTCAATCATTCCGGTCGTTGGTTGGTTTGGGGTAATTGGAATTGTTGCGTTCATAGTTTATGCCAGTAGTAACTTTAAATTTACTTTTTTAGCAGTAGCGCTATTGCTCGGAACTGGCGTGCTTGGAATGTGGACTTCCACCATGGACACGATAGCTATGACTCTTACCGCTGTTATTTTTTCGTTAGGTATTGGGCTTCCGCTTGGGATTTGGGCGGGACTTTCTGATCGGGTTTTAACTTTTCTTAGGCCGTTTTTAGATTTAGCTCAGATTGTTCCCACCTTGGTTTATCTAGCGCCGCTAGCACTTTTCTTTTTAATCGGAGCTGCTTCTGCCACTATCGCCACCATGATTTACAGCATTCCAATAGTTATCAGGATTACTGCTCTGGGTATTCGTGGTTTGAATAATTCACCCGTAGAGGCTTCGATTTCAATGGGCTCTACCAAAAGACAAACTTTGGCAAAAGTTCAATTACCGATGGCAAAACAAACCATCATTTTAGGAGTCAATCAAACTGTGATGGCTGCTTTGTCATTTGTTGTGATTGCAGCACTTATCGGAGCCCCCGGCCTAGGTGGTCCAATTATTAATGCCTTAACGGTAAGAAATGTTGGGGATGGCTTTGTTGCAGGCTTAGCTGTTGTGCTTGTTGCAATCATGCTAGATCGAAGCACTAGCGCAGCGGTTAAAACAAAAAAATCATTTGTTCCACCCTCTGCCGACGAAATTAAAAGAAGACGGCTCAATGTTGCCGCAATGGGTGGTTTTGCAGTACTTTCAATTTATCTTTCAAGAAATTTCCTTTGGGCTGCCGTCTGGCCAGAAAACATAAATACTTCAAAAATTGTTTCGAATGCCACTAACACTTTTGTGGATTACGCAACCACTACGCTTTATTTTTTAACTATTGGCTTTAGAGAATTAATAACTATTGCAATTCTCAATCCGCTCGAAACTTTGCTAGCACAATCGCCATGGTTTTTAACAGTTGCCGCAATCGCGATAATCGCTCTTATTATTGGTGGGCGGGGAGTGGCAATCTTGTCAGTTATTTTGCTGCTAGCAATTGTTTATACCGGCTTGTGGCGGGATACCATGCTCACCCTTACGCAGGTAATTGTGGCGACCTTGCTCACCATGATTATTGGTATAACAGTCGGCGTTTGGATTGGCCGCAGCCAAAAAGCTGATACCGCGATTAGGCCGTTTTTAGATGCGGGACAGACACTGCCAGCCTTTGTCTATTTAATACCGATGTTGGGCCTTTTTGGGCCAACTAGATTTACCGCTATTGCTACTGGAATTGTCTATTCGATCCCGGTGGTAACCAAATTAGTCGCTGATGGCATAAAAAATGTCCCCAAATCAATGGTTGAAGCAGCAATTGCAAATGGCTCAACTAGTTGGCAGGTAATAACAAAGGTGCAATTACCAGCGTCGAAACGGTCTTTATTACTGGCGGCAAATCAAGGATTAATTTTTGTACTGGCAGTTGTGGTAATCGGTGGTTTTGTTGGTGCTGGTGGGCTTGGGTACTTGGTGTTACTCGGTTCATCCAAGCCTGAAATGCAGGGCAAGGGCTTATCTGCCGGACTCGCGATTTTGCTTTTAGGAATTGTGATTGATCGAATTGCCCAAACCGGAGCAAGAAGAAAATAGGAAATTTGTATAACGATTTAGCAAAGGTTTCAAGATTGTGCAAATTGCAGGGTCTTGATTAGTTACCATCAAGGTAACGAACTCTGAAGGAGGGTCAATGAAGATAAAGTTAAATAGTCGCAATGCAATTGCGTCACTCTTTATCGCACTCGGTTTAGTGCTTTCTGCCTGTAGTGGCGCAGGAGTCGACGAAGGAGCATCAACAGATACTTCTGGGTCTACTACTGAAGAAACTGCAACTGAAGCTGTAGCTGCCGAATGTGGTGAATGGAATATCGCAATGCACGCTTGGGTTGGTTACACAGCAGGTGCTCAAGTTTTAACTAACGTTGGTGAAGAATTAGGTTGCACCATCAACCAAGTTAAGTTAGATGAAGCAGGCGTGACTTATGACGCAATTGAAGCCGGTTCAATCGACGTAATTGTCGAAGACTGGGGTGGCGGACGTTGGCAGGAATGGGCTGACCGTGGTCAGCTAGTCGAAGTTGGTGAAAATGGAAACGTCGGTCTTATTGGCATGTTTGTACCTGCCTGGATGGCTGAAGAGTATCCAGACATCACTGATGCCGCTAATTTGAACAAGTACGCTGAATTGTTCGAAACTTCTGAATCAGGTGGAAAAGGTGCTTGGTACGAAGGACCTCCTGGCTACACCACAATCGGTGAAAAAATGATTGCGGCTGGAGACTTGAATTTTCAAGTAATCTCAACTGGATCCGAAGCAGCTTTAGTTGAATTGTTCACTCAAGCAGTAGAGAACAAGACTGCAGCGCTTGGATACTTCTACGAGCCACACAACTTGTTTGGTGCGTTAGATTTGGTCCGAATCAACTGGCCAGAGAACGATTGGTCAGCTCCAGAAGAGGCTGATGGCTCAACTGATTATCCAAAATCTCCGCTAATCAAGATCGCAAGCAAGAACTTGATTGATTCTGGTGACCCATTTGCCACAGTGTTTCAAAACTGGACCTGGACAAATGCGGATCAAAATCAGATTGCTGCAGATATTGAAGCAGGAACAGATCCCGCAGTAGCTGCTCAAAAATGGATCGATGCGAATCGCGCCACTGTTGATGGCTGGCTTGGCTAGAGAAATAAATAAAAAATAAAAGCGGTGGGCTCTTGACGAGTCCACCGCTTTTTTGCAACGATAAGGTGTTGCATAATTAGAAGTAAGTTGCGTAATTTGCAACATGGTGAAAGCGGGTAAAAATGGCCAAAGTTGTAATTATTGGTGCCGGAATAGTTGGTTGTGCGCTTGCCGATGAATTAACCGAACGCGGTTGGAACGATGTAACAGTTTTAGAACAAGGACCCCTTTGGGCAGCTGGTGGTTCAACTTCACATGCGCCTGGATTAGTTTTTCAAACTAACGGATCAAAAACTTTAGCTAATTTTGCAACTTACACCGTTGAAAAATTAATGTCACTTGATTTAGCTGGTGAACCATGTTTCTTACAAGTTGGAAGTATAGAAGTTGCAACCACTACTGAGAGATTATCTGAATTACATCGCAGAGCTGGCTTAGCAACTTCTTGGGGTATACCAGCTGAAATCATTTCACCTGAAGCCGCTGCAAAATTGCATCCTGTGTTAGATGCCAATTCAATCTTGGGTGCATTGCATGTACCTACCGATGGGCTTGCCAAAGCTTTACGAGCCGACGAAGCCATGGGTAAAAGAGCTATTGCCCGCGGTGCAACATTTTTAGAACGACATGAAGTTATAGATATCAAAAAAGAAAATGGAAAAGTCACCGGAGTTGTGACTAACCAAGGTGATTTTGCAGCAGATGTAGTCATTGCGTGCGCTGGTATCTGGGGGCCAAAAGTTGGAGACATGATTGGTATGCCTACTGCGCTTCAACCTTTAGCACATCAATTGGCTTGGACTGAAGATATTGATTCTTTAAGTGACCAAGAAGAAGAGTGCACCATTCCACTTTTACGAAATCAAGATCATGATCTTTACTATCGTCAAAATGGTAAGGGATTAGGTGTTGGCTGGTATGGACATCGTCCCTTAGCAGTAGCAGCAAAAGATATTTTACCTTTTGATAAGGCAGCTACCATGCCGTCGATGTTGGAATTTACTGCCCCAGAATGGGTTGGAGCAATGGAACACAGTTCAGAAATTTTGCCTGATTTAAAAACTGCAAAAATTTCATCAGGAATGAATGGGTTGTTTTCTTTCACAGTTGATGGAAACCCGTTAATGGGTGAATGGCAAGGACTAAAAGGTTTTTGGGTAGCAGAAGCTGTTTGGGTAACTCACTCGGCAGGTGTGGCTCGTGCGATCGCAGAGTGGTTAGTGGATGGTCAGCCGTCGATTACTGTGCACGATTGTGATGTAAATAGATTTGAAAAACATCAAGTTAGCCCAGAACATATTCAAATGCGTGGGGAACAAAATTACATCGAAGTTTATGACATTTTGCATCCGCTGCAGCCGATGGAAGATCCTCGCCCCTTGCGCACGACTGGCTTTTATCACCGACAACAAGAATTAGGTGGGGTATTTTTTGAAGCTGCTGGGTTTGAAAGGCCGCAATGGTACGAAGCTAATGAAACCCTATTAACCAAGTATTCAGTCCCCACCAGAAATGACTGGGCAAGTAAGTTTTGGTCACCCATTTGTGGAGCAGAAGCGTTACATGTTCGCGAAAAAGTTGGGCTCTTTGACCTCACTTCTTTAAAGCGTTTAGAGGTAGTTGGAAAAGGTAGTCAAGAATTTTTAATGAAAATGACCACAGGAAATCTAGATAAGCCAGTGGGGTCAATCACCTATTGTTTGATGCTGGCAGAGACCGGTGGAATTCTAAGCGATATCACTGTCACTAAATTATCTGAAAATCATTTTGTAATTGGTGCGAATGGAAATGTTGATTTAGTTAGATTGCAAAATTTTGCACCAGATACTGTTCAAATTAAAGACATTACCGGCGGAACAGCTGTCTTAGGAGTTTTTGGTCCTAACTCCAGAGACTTATTGCAGTCCATTTGTAGAGATGATTTATCAAATGAGTCAATTAAATACTTCAAAGCAAAGCAAACTTATTTAGGTCAAGTTCCGGTAACTTTGTGGCGTTTAAGTTATGTAGGTGAATTAGGTTTTGAAGTTTATGTTGAAGCCGATATGGCATTGAAGTTATGGGACACCATTTGGCAAGCTGGTAAAGGTTTGGATTTGATTGCCGCAGGGCGAGGTGCTTTTAACTCGATGCGACTAGAAAAGGGCTACCGGTCTTTTGGATCTGACATGACCACAGAACATAACCCCTATGAAGCAGGTTTGGGCTTTGCGGTTCGAAAGTCAGGTGGGTTTATCGGTGAAGCTGCTTTGGCAAAGCTTGACCCTGAAAAGCTCGATAAAAAATTAGTTTGTTTAAAGATTCATTCCAACGAAGATGTTGTGATGGGCAAAGAGCCGGTGCTAGTTAACAATGAACCAGTTGGATATGTAACCAGCGCTTATTTTGGTCATAGCGTGGGGCACCCAATCGCATATGCTTGGCTTCCAGCTCAGTACGCGACTAAGGGTTCTAATGTTTCGATTGCCTACTTTGACAAATTAGTTAGTGCTGAAGTGGCAAATGATCCACTATTTGATGCAGAAATGACGAGGTTAAAATCATGAGCGGACCTTTAACACGACGCCGTACTGCCGAATTGCCAGAACACCCTGACTTTCTATGGCGCAAACCTCAGCTTAAAAAATCATATGACGTGATTATCATCGGTGCCGGTGGACATGGATTAGCGACCGCTTATTACTTAGCTAAAAATTTTGGTATCACCAATGTGGCTGTTTTAGAAAAAGGTTGGTTAGCTGGTGGAAACATGGCCAGAAATACCACCATTATTCGCTCTAATTACTTATGGGATGAAAGCGCAGGAATCTACGAGCACTCGCTAAAGCTTTGGGAAAACTTAGAAGAAGAAGTTGGCTATGAAATGTTTTTTAGCCAAAGAGGGGTAATGACACTTGCCCATAGTGTTGGAGATGTTCGCGGTAAACAAAGAAATTTCTATGCAAACAAAGTAAACAGTATTGACACTGAATGGCTTACCCCAGAAGAAGCAAAAAAAGTTGCGCCAATCTTAAATATCAGCGACACCATTCGCTATCCAATTATGGGAGCAACTTATCAAGCCCGCGGGGGAATCGCAAAGCATGACTGGGTGGCCTGGGGATACGCCAAAGCTGCCGATGACATGGGCGTTGATTTAATTCAAGGTTGTGAAGTTACCGGTATTAAAGTTGATAACGGCAAAGTACAAGGGGTAGAAACCAATCTCGGGTTTATTGCGGCAAACAAAGTTGCCTTAGCAGCAGCTGGACATACCTCTACCTTGACGCAAATGGCGGGCTTTAGAGTTCCGTTACAAAGTCGCACCTTACAGGCGTTGGTTTCAGAATTATTAGAGCAAGTTTTAGACACGGTAATTATGAGTGGTGCAGTACATGTTTATGTAAGTCAAGCTCATAAGGGTGAACTAGTAATGGGAGCCGGTACTGATGCTTTCAATTCTTACACCCAACGCGGTGGAGTTCACGTGATTGAGCACCAGCTTGCTGCCGCTTGCGAATTATTTCCAATTTTTTCTCGGGCTCATCTTTTAAGAACTTGGGGTGGAGTTGTAGATATTGCCCCTGACGCTTCACCTATTTTAGGATTAACCCCGGTTGAAAATCTTTATATAAATTCTGGCTGGGGAACTGGTGGATTCAAGGCCACCCCTGGATCAGGTTGGGTGTACGCCGACACAATTGCAAATAATGCACCTCATGCGTTAGCAAAAAATTATTCATTAAAAAGATTTACTACTGGCCACTTAATCGATGAGCATGGCGCCGCTGGCGTCGCTCACTAAGGATAAAAATGCTCTCAATAAATTGTCCTTGGTGTGGCGCGCGTGATGAAACCGAATTTCATTATGGATCACAAGCTCACGTCGCTTATCCAGAAAATCCAGAAACTTTAAGCGACGAGGCTTGGGCACATTACATTTTTTTTCGCGACAACCCTAAGGGTTGGTTTCAAGAACGATGGGTTCATACCGCAGGTTGCAGAAGGTGGTTCAACGTTTGGCGAAATACGGTATCCCATCAATTTGGCCCTAGCTACAAACCCTTTACGCCAGCACCCGCGAGGCCTTGATGACAAAAGTAAATTTCGAATTTGATTCAAAAATGTATTCTGGTACAAAAGGTGAACCTTTAGTTGTTGCTTTACTCAAAAACGGTATTAAAACAGTCACAGACAGCACTTACCTTTCCAGACCGCGCGGGGTAATGGCATTAGGAGCAGAAGAACCTTGCGCTTTGGTGCAAATTGATTCAGGTAGTGGTGAGCCAATGGTTCCAGCTACCCAAGTTGAATTGGTTGAAGGTTTGGCAGCTCGCGGACTAGCCGGAATTGGCGATTTACCTAATGTGAGCGATGACGCTCGCTATGACAAAGCAAACCGCCATGTAGAAGTTTTAATAATTGGTTCAGGGGTAGCTGGTCTAAAGGCGGCCCAAATAGCAGTTTCAAAAAATCAACGAGTGATGCTGATCGATGACGCTCCTAGGGTTGGTGGATATTTCGTTGCCAAAAATAACGAAATTGACCCAGAACTATTAGCAGTGTTGGATTCTCCAAACCTGTTGCATCTTCAAAGAACCACTGCCATTGGACTCTACGACCAAGGTTATGTAGTCGCGATTGAAAGAAGAACCGATCATCTTTCTGCAAATTATGATCCTAAAGTTGCTCGAATCAGAACCTGGCACATTAGAGCTAAAGAAATTATTTTGGCGACAGGTGCATTTCAAAGATTTTTAGTCTTTCCGAATAACGATCGACCAGGCATCATGCTTTCACATGCCGCTGCAACTTATATCGATAAGTATCAAGTTCAAATATTTAAAAAAGCAGTAGTGGTAACGGTTGATGATCAAGGCTATGAAGATGCTTTACGACTTCACAAAAATTCTATTCAAGTACAGGCAATAGTTGACGTCAGGTCAAATGCAGTGGGTGCTTTGGTTGATGAAGTAAAAAAAGCTGGAATAGAAATTATTTTTGATGCCTCGGTAACAAATACCCAAGCCGATGAAAAGGGTGAACTAGCGCAAGTAGCAATCTCAAAAGTTGATTTAACTGGCAAAGTTCTATCAGCAGTAAAAGAAATTTCTTGTGATTTATTGGCAGTCTCAGGTGGGTGGACCCCAACCGTGCATTTAGCGACTTTCATTGGAGTTAAACCTAAGTGGGTTAAAGAAAAAGCAGCTTTTGTATTGCAAGATTTACCAAAGGGATTAAGTGCTGTTGGTTCAGTAGCTGGTGATTTAGGTGAAACTGAGAACACACCAGCCAGCTTTTTTGGAGTATTGCCAGAAGGTGAATTAGCAACCGTGAGCTTTATCGATTTACAGCGCGACGCCACGGTCCGTGATTTAAAAAGAGCCACCGGTGCCGGGCTAACTTCGATTGAACACATCAAGCGCTATACCACTATCGGAACTTCACACGATCAGGGCAAAACTAGCGGTACCACCACAATTGGTTTGTTGTCTCAGTTAATAAGTAAAGAACTCGAAGAAATTGGAACCTTAAATTTTAGACCGCCCTATATTCCGGTGTTATTTTCAGCCTTAGCTGGAAGAGACCGCGGTGAATTATCTGACCCAATTCGCACCACTCCGATTCACGCCTGGCATCTTGACGCTAAAGCTCCCTTTGAAGACGTTGGACAATGGAAGCGACCTTGGTATTTTCCACAAAACAAAGAGGAACTTCATCAGGCGGTAGCTCGTGAATGTAAAGCGGCGCGTGAAGGTGTCGCGGTAATGGATGCTTCAACTTTAGGAAAAATCGATATTCAAGGTCCTGATGCAGCAGAGTTTTTAGATCGTATCTATACCAACATGTTTTCAACTTTAAAAATTAATCATTCTAGATACGGTTTAATGTGCGGTGTTGACGGAATGGTTTTTGATGATGGTGTGACAACTCGGCTTGGTGAAAATCATTTTCTTATGACTACCACCACTGGCGGAGCAGCAAAAGTTCTCGACTGGCTAGAAGAGTGGTTACAGACCGAATGGCCTGAATTAAAGGTTTACTGCTCATCGGTCACTGAACACTGGTCCACCGTGGCAATTGTTGGTCCCAAGTCGAGAGCCTTGATGAAAAAGCTAGCGCCTGACTTAGATGTTTCAAATGAAAATTTTGGATTTATGACAAACCAATACGCAGCAGTTGCTCAGGTCCCAGCACGCATTGCCAGAATTTCATTCTCTGGTGAATTAGCGTATGAAATTAACGTAGAAGGTTTTTTTGGTTTACATATTTGGAACGCTGTGATGGACGCTGGTAAGGAATTTGGTATCACGCCATATGGCACAGAAACGATGCACGTTTTACGCGCTGAAAAAGGTTTTGTAATTGTTGGACAAGAAACAGATGGTACCCAAACTCCACAAGACTTAGGAATGGATTGGATTGTTTCTAAAAAGAAAGAATTTATCGGTAAGAGATCTTTTATTAGATCCGATACTTCGCGCGATGGCCGTCATCAACTGGTCGGCTTATTACCAAAAGATAAATTAAAACTATTACCAGAAGGCTCATATCTGGTAGCTAAAGATTCAAAGCAGGCAATTGCTGATAGCAATCACATCGGTTATATCACTAGTTCTTACCATTCAGCAGCACTCTCCCAAACTTTTGCCTTAGCACTGGTTGCCGATGGTAGAAATCGGGTTGGCCAAAATGCCATAGTTCCGCTCTTTGATGAGCAGGTAGAAGTAGTAATTACTGAACCAATTTTTTACGACAAAGAGAATACGAGACGTGATGGTTAATCTGAGTCAATTTAAAGTAAGTCCACTCAAGGGTCAAAGTTTTGGAAATCTCGAAACTGTTTCAATAAAAGAAATTGCTTTTGTTGAAAGTTGTGATTTAAGAGTAGAGCCAAATAGCCCAGTAGCAAAAAAAGTAGAAAAGGTCTTAGCTCTTAACCTCCCTCAATTAGTTGGGGGTAGCGCGAAAGGCAAAGTAACCGCCTTAACGCTGGGGCCAGACTGGTGGCTCCTGGTCGATGCAAACGCCTCACTAGTTGAAGAAATTCGTCAAAGCACCATGGGTGAATTTATTTCATTAGTTGATGTCTCAGCCCAAAGAACTTGCCTTGAAGTTTCGGGTGAATTTGCAAAAACTGTCTTGCAGCATGCTTGGGAACAAGATTTAGATGAGGTGGCATTTGGAATTAATGCCTGCTCGCAAGGATTAATGGCACGCTGCCCCACCATCATCCACCGCACTGATGAAAAAACCTACCGACTTTATGTAAGAAGTTCTTTTGCCGAACACCTATATAAATTTTTGGTTGACGCTGCCACTGAATACGTAAAATAGGGGAACAATGACTGCCACAATATTGGATGGAAAAGCCACCGCCGCCAAGGTAAAAAATGACTTAGCTAAGAGGGTTGCCGCACTTAAAGCTAAAGGTATTAGCCCTGGCTTAGGAACAATTTTGGTAGGCGACGATCCAGGGTCTCATGCCTATGTTGGTGGTAAACATAAAGATTGCGAAGAAGTAGGAATAGCTTCGATCAGAATCGATCTTGCGGCTAATTCAACCGAAGCAGATGTGCTCAAAGCAGTCACCGAATTAAACAATGACGCTAACTGCACTGGTTACATTGTTCAGCTGCCTCTACCGAAAGGTATTGACACTAACAAAATCTTAGAAGCGATGGACCCAGAAAAAGATGCAGATGGACTACACCCAGTAAATCTTGGGCGGCTAGTGCTTGGTCAGAGTGCACCACTCCCCTGTACTCCCCGTGGGATTGTTGAATTGCTTCGTGAATATAAAGTCGAAATTAATGGATCTCATGTGGTGGTAGTTGGGCGCGGAGTAACAGTAGGTCGTCCCATTGGATTGCTCTTAACAAGAAAATCTGAAAACGCTACCGTGACACTTTGTCACACCGGAACAAAAGATCTTGCAGCATTTACCAAGCAAGCAGATATTATTGTGGCAGCAGCGGGCGTACCTCACTTAATTAAGCCTCACATGATTAAACCAAAAAGCGCCTTGCTTGATGTTGGTATAACTAGAACAGAGAAGGGATTAGTTGGTGACATTGATCCAGCCGTGAAAGATATTGCAGGTTTCTTTGCTCCCATGCCCGGAGGTACTGGCCCCATGACTCGTGCCATGCTTTTAGCCAATGTGGTTGATACCGCAGAAAGAAATAGCTAATGAAAAAAAACTATGACTATATAGTCGTCGGCGGTGGATCTGCTGGATCAGTATTAGGCAATCGTTTAAGTGAAGATCCAAATAACCAGGTTTTAGTTTTAGAAGCTGGCCGTACAGATTCAATCTGGGATGTCTTTATTCATATGCCTGCCGCCTTAACGTTTCCGATTGGCAGTCGGTTTTATGACTGGCGATACGAGACCGAGCCAGAACCGCACATGAACAATCGCCGGGTTTATCACGGTCGTGGCAAAGTTTTGGGTGGATCAGGCAGCATCAATGGAATGATTTTTCAGCGCGGTAACCCCATGGATTATGAAAGATGGGGAAAAGAACCTGGTTTAGAGAATTGGGATTTCGCGCATTGTCTGCCCTATTTTAAAAAAACAGAAAACGCGCTTGACCAAACTGACAATACCTTTCGTGGTCATGATGGCCCTTTAAAACTTACAAAAGGTACCTCCAAAAACCCACTTTTTGATACATTTTTAACAGCTGCAAAACAAGCTGGCTATTTCTTAACAGATGACGTTAATGGATACCGCCAAGAAGGCTTTTCTAGATTTGATCGAAATGTTTATCGTGCCAGGCGCCTCAGTAGTGCCCGTGCTTATTTGCACCCAGTAAAAAATCGAAAGAACTTAACTATTAGAACCCGCTCCTTTGTTCGAAAAGTTGTCTTTGAAGGCAAAAGGGCAGTTGGTGTTGAAGTACAACGGGGAAGAAAGATTGAAACCATTTACGCAAAAGAAATCATACTTTGCGGTGGTGCTATCAATACCCCACAGATTTTGCAACTTAGTGGCATAGGTAATTCAAGTCATCTTGAAAAGCTCGGAATCGATACCGTGCATCACTTGCCAGGAGTTGGTGAAAATCTGCAAGATCACCTTGAGGTGTATGTGCAGTTTCAATGCAAAGAGCCGGTTTCACTTCAGCCAAATTTAGCGTTCTGGCGCCGTCCTTTTATCGGTGCGGCCTGGTTGTTTTTAAGAAGAGGACCGGGAGCTTCTAATCATTTCGAAGCTGGTGGGTTCGCCCGCAGCAATGAAGATGTTCAGTGGCCAAATTTAATGTTCCACTTCTTACCGATTGCAGTTCGGTATGACGGTACCGTAACCGCAAAGGGTCATGGCTACCAAATTCATATCGGTCCTATGTATTCCGACGCCCGCGGACATATCCGAATCAAATCAAAAGATCCTAAAGTTAAACCCAGCATTCTTTTCAATTACTTATCTACCGATCAAGATAGGCGCGAATGGGTAGAAGCAATCAAAGTGGCTAGAAAAATTATGAACCAAAAAGCTTTCGATAAATACAACGGTGGCGAAATTTCACCCGGGGTAGAAGTTTCAGAAGATGAAGAAATTTTAAAATGGGTCGCGACAGATGGTGAAACTGCTTACCATCCATCCTGCACTGCAAAAATGGGAACTGACGAAATGTCAGTAGTAGATCCAAATTCTATGAAGGTTTATGGGGTTGAAGGATTAAGAGTAGCTGACGCTTCAGTGTTTCCTTTTGTGACGAATGCAAATATTTATTCACCTGTCATGATGGTGGGCGAAAAAGCTGCGGATTTAATTTTAGGTAAAACGCCTTTAGCACCAGAACAGACCGATTGGTATCGTCACCAAAAAATTTAAGCAGGTACTTGAGATTCATCTACTGGCATCTCTTCTGCGCCAGCAATAAACCAAGCATCGCCCACATATTCAAACCGGTAACGTAACTGTAAATCCCCACTGAGAGATCTAACGTCAATCTCGTAGAATCCGGTAAAGCCCATTTCTAAACATTTTGTTCCCACAAAATCTGTATTATCTAACAGTCCCGGATAAAATTCAGAAATCACGCCAGTAAATCTATCTAGCGAGAATCCGCTTTTAAATCGTTCTGACGTCAACTCATAGGCCGAGGCAAAATCTTTTTGAGCTAAGGCACTCATTTGGCTACCGATAATCTGCTCAAAATTACGCTCTGTGGTTTCAGAGCAATTACCTGAAGATTTTTCAAATTCTTTTGGTATCTCTTCTTCAACAATTTGTTCTTCCGGCAAAACGATGCCGGAGGGCGCAGCTTGATCGCTAGCTGTGCAAGCGAATAAAAAAGGAAGGATGAAGAGTAATAACCAGCTTTTCATCCTTGCAACTTAGCGGGTTTGTGAAACTTTCGCCTTTTTTCTGTCGAATTGTCTGAAATTCCTTTTATTCTTGGGTTTTCCATCAGGGCGACGTATCGAATTTGGCCTAACTGCCTCTGGTTTGATTACTATCACTTCGCCAGAAGTTGCGATTGCGGTTACCGCAGCGTCTTTAGTGCGCACCTTAATTGGAGTCACTTGATTGCCAAATTCCGTTTGCATTTTTGCATAAGCACGAGTTTCGTTTGATGACAAAAGTGAAAGTGCCACACCTTTTGATCCAGCACGAGCAGTTCTGCCTGAGCGGTGAATGTAATCTTTCCATTCTTGGGGAGGGTCAACGTGAACCACTAAGTCAACTCCATCGACATGGATTCCACGAGCCGCAACATCTGTCGCTACCAGTACTCGCTTTCTACCAGATGAAAAGTCACTCAAAGCACGATTACGTTGCGACTGACTTCTGTCACCATGAATCGCAGTTGCTTCGATTCCTGATTTTTCTAAATTGTTAGCTAATTTTTCAGCACCATATTTAGTTTTTACAAACAATAAGGTTCTAGCGGGTCGCTTGGTAATCTCAGCAATAATATTTACTTTTTCTGTTTTTTCAACAATAAAAGCTAAATGCTCCATGTTGCTTTCAGATTGTTTTTGTTTCTCAACTGCATGCAAGGCCGGGGTTTTTAAGTAGTTCTTAACCAGGGTTGAGACTCCCCGATCTAGAGTCGCTGAAAATAACAGGTTTTGTGAATTTCTAGGAACTAGATCCAAAATTCTCGTCATTGATGGCATGAATCCCATTTCAGCCATGTGATCCGCTTCATCCAAGATACAGATTTCTAAATCATTCAGATTTACTGTTCCTTGTCGCATGTGATCTTCCAAGCGACCTGGAGTTGCTACAACTATTTCCACACCACGCTTAAGAGCCTGGTGTTGTCTTTGCATTGATGCACCACCATAAATAGTGGTGATCTTTAGGTTAAGTGCTGAAGCAACTGGCGCTAATGCGTCATTTACTTGCTGGGCTAATTCTCTAGTGGGAACCATAATTAAAGCTAAGGGTGAACCGCTTTTAGCTTTCTTTCCAGCTAACTTAACCAAAGTTGGCAAACCAAAGGCGTAAGTCTTACCGGATCCAGTTTCGGCTCGTCCTAGTAAGTCTTTTCCAGCTAAAACATCGGGAATCGCACTGGATTGAATTGGGCTAGGTTTTGAAATATTTGCCTTGGTAAGTATTTGGATTACTGATCCAGGTAAATTTAAAGCAGCGAAATTTTCGGCAAGTACTCGCTCTTGCTTTGCGACTTTTGCCAATTCTACGTCAAGCGCACTAAAGGAGTCTTTTCCTTTGGTAGACCTTACGGGCTTTTGGGCATAACGGTTGTTAGATCTTCTTCTTTGTGACATGTAAATTAAAACCTTATTCTCAAGTGACCACAGGTGACTTGGAAGGCGACAATTTTTAGGCTATCGATATATCTGGCACGTGCGACCTATAGGAAAATTTCCTAAGACTTGAACTATAACAGGGGCTTAACTGGCAATCCCTCACCGGCTGCTGATTTTGCGGCCGCCTGCATTACCGCTACCACATCGCGCGAAGTTTGAGAATTAACTGTCATCGGAATACCTGAACTTAACCAATCCGCTAATTCCGTGTGAAATTGATACTTTGGTGGATTTTCTAATCTGACTTTAGTTACAGACCCATTTTCATCAAAAACTTCTATATCTGCTGGTGAATCTGCTGGAGCAAGCTGGTCTTCAAGTAAAGTCCCAATTTCGTTTCGCGTTATTACCTTTTCCATTCGCCAATTACCAACTATCGCCCCTTTAGTTCCTAATAAATAATACTTAGGTTTTAGAGCAGCAGCCAAATCTGAATATATAAATTCCACCTCTAAACCATTGTTGTACATCAGGGTAATTCTTGAATGATCTGAATTTGTTACATCCAGCCACTGACGTTTGTGTTCAACTGCAGAGATATAAGAAATATCTTTACCAAAAAGTGCTAAGGCTTGATCTAAAAAGTGCGATCCCCAGTCAAAGATGGCGCCCCCAGAAACTTTCTCATCTGAGTGCCAATAATTACAAGGGTGTCCGTAGCCACCTACAAAAATCTCAACATGAAAAACTTCGCCAATTCTTTCTTCATTGACTAATTTCTGAATTGTTAAAAAATCTTTATCCCAACGTCGATTCTGATAAACCACTAAAGTTTTATCTTTTTCGTTAGCCAGCTCAATAAGTTCATCGCACTCAGCTACCGTTAAAGACATAGGTTTCTCTAGGACTACATGTTTATTTTTTTCTAAAGCCTTCTTTGCCCACGAATAATGTGAATTTGGTGGAGTTGAAATTACCACTAGTGCTATATCTGAATCTAAGAGTTTTTCTGCATCCGTGAAACCTTCAACGGTGGGCGCCAATTCTTTTGCGACTTCAATCCTTGCTGGATTAGAGTCGCAAACTGCCTTTAGAGAAAATCCTGGTATTTGTGAAACTGCTCGATTGTGCTCATGCCCTATTGCGCCATAAGCTAGTAGTCCTACATTTAAATTTTCTTCGGGAGTTTTTAGTAAGGTTTCACTCAACCATACTTTTACAAATTTAGCTAACGGCCCAGAATTAAAATTTTCTATATTTGAGACACTTAAAATAAATAAGTTCTTTTCTTTTAAATGATACGCTAACGGGTAGTCAGTCAATTGATAATTGGCGTTTGCCGCTACCTCGAGACTAGTTTTTGATTCAATCAGAGCTAATTGATCTTTTAGATAAATATCGTCTTGCATTCTGGCATTCGCAAGCTGCGGTCTCATTCGTATTTCATGTGTTGAAATTAAATGTTCAAAATTTATTTCTGGTAAGGATTTGAGATAATTAAATACTCCTGGCCCACACACCAGCTTTGGTTTTGTCGACTCACTCGCTTCAAAGACTTCGTCGTGATTTAAAAAATATAGATCTACCGTAGATTCATCTGAGGTGATCTGAAATCCGCCTCTCGTCAAGAAACGTTCTAAAAGATCTTTTGCTTCATCTGTTAGTGAATTTTTAATTGTTATTTTCATTGGTGTAACCCTAGACAATAACGCTAGCTCACGCTCGCGCTATGGGTGTTAGAAATTACTCAGAATGTCGAGTACTCTAGTAAAAAGCGCGATTTATTCAGCTCTCCAGCCAGATAGAGGAAAAATGACGGATCATCACACTCACGGAAAAGACACGCTAGCCGACCTCGTTCCCTTAGGCCAAGAGCTAAGAGAATTGATTCCTGAGGTTTATGGTGCATTTGCTCGATTGAGTAAGGCCGCCCAAACGCCTGGAGCTTTAGATTCCAAAACAAAAGAATTTATTGCGCTAGCTTTAGCAATTTTTTCTCACTGCGATGGCTGTATCGCTTCGCATTCTCGAAATCTAGCCAAACTAAAGGCTACTGAACAAGAGGTTGCAGAATTAATAGGTGTTTGTATTCAAATGATGGGTGGTCCTGGAACCGTTTATGGGCCTCGCGCTTTTGCTGCTTTTAAGTCTTTCAATGATCCCCAATAGGCTGCACTGATCTGATTGAAGAATCTTGCCTAGTTTTAAGATCGCAACCAGTTTAGATGCGCCAATAATTGTCGATTTAATTAAAGAGTTTTGTGAAATCGACAATCACGTTTTTGATAAAGAAAGAATTACCAAAGCACTTAACCCGCTTTTGGCAGATAAATCACTCGGTTTAGTAGTTTTGTTGCAAAAAGACGAGCAGACAGTGGGATATGCCGTGCTTACCTGGGGATGGAGTATCGAGTCTGGTGGTCGCGAGGGATTAATTGATGAGATTTATCTTAAAGAACGAAACCAAGGGCTAGGTAGTTTATTGCTAGCAGAGGTGGTCAAGCTTGCCCAGGATAATGACGTTAAAATCCTCTTCTTAGAAACTGAATTAGCTAATAGTCGAGTCCGAGATTTCTATCTTCGTCATGGATTCAAACAAGATGACTCTATTTGGTTAAGTCATGACCTTTCTTCAACTGAGTAGACTGATAGCCTTTGGCTGTGGCTGAGTATCAAATAACTTATTGGCGAAACATCCCCTCCATGGCGGTTTTTAAAGATGGGGACCAAGTTATTAAAGGCATCTTTTCCAATAGATTTCAAGAAGCAATTGATGAAGCAGCGATGCGCTTAGGTGAAACCGACTCTGATGCTTATCTGGCGGGTTGGCATAAGAGTGAGTGGATCCAAGCATCAGGTGACTTAGCTGAGATTAATAAAGAAGTTATAACTCAATTTGAAAATGAATTTACTAGCGAAAAGCTAGCAGAAATTTTAAATAATTTATAAAGGGGTAAGACTTGCATAAAATTTTTGAATTATTGGAGTCTGGCGAGACTTTAATTGGGGATGGCGCCATGGGCACACTGCTGCAAGATAAGGGATTAACCGATGGTGGAGCTCCCGAATTATGGAATATTGATCATTCAGACGTTATTGAAGAAATTTTTGAAGAATATGCGGCGGCTGGGGCAAACTTCTTAACCACTAATTCTTTTGGAGGTACCCGTCCCCGATTAGAGATGCATGGTTTAGCGGACAGAGTGGAAGAGCTCAACAAAGCATCCAGTGCAATTGCAAAAAAAGTTGCTAAAAAATATCAAAATATTTTTGTGATGGGTGATGTTGGGCCGAGTGGTGAATTAATGGAACCCATGGGCACGCTAACGATTGACTCTGCAAAAGAACTTTTTACTGAACAGATCAAAGCATTATTAGCTGGCGGAGCTGACGGGATTTTGATAGAGACAATGAGTGATTTGAGCGAAGTGCAAGCAGCGGTTTTAGCAGTGCAAGAAATAGACAAAGAAATCCCAATCATGGTGATGATGAGTTTTGATACTAATTTACGAACCATGATGGGTGTTAAGCCAGCGCAAGCGGTTAGTGAAATTTCAAAAATGGGTGTAAAGATTATTGGAGCTAATTGCGGACGTGGCACCGATGAAATTAGCGTGATAGCTAAAGAACTTTCAGAAAATAGAGTCGAGGGAGTTTACTTAATAACGCAGTCAAATGCTGGCTTACCTAAATTGGTAGGAGCTGATTTCGTTTATGACGGAACCCCAGAAGAAATAGCAAAATACGCTAGCGAAATGAAAGGTCTAGGAATTAACGTGATCGGCGCTTGTTGCGGATCTACTCCGGTCCACATTGCTGCGATAAAAGCTGCTGTTAACTCCTAAATTCTGTGACCCAAAAAGATAAGTTTGACGCCTTAGGCGCTGGTGAGTTTTATTTAGCAGTCGGTGTTGGTCCGCATCCTGAACCTTGGCCAAATGATGAACGATTAGATCCTGAGCTGTTAGCTAATGGAGATCGCAGAAATGTTTTAGACGAATATCGCTATTGGAAACTCTCAGCAATCGTGGAGGACTTAGAGGGCAAAAGAAATCCTTTACAGATTGCCATTGAAAACTGGCAGCATGATTTAAATATCGGCTCTGTTGTAAGAACTGCGAATGCCTTTAATGTTAAAGCAGTACACATAGTCGGAAAACGTGATTGGAACAAGCGCGGCGCCATGGTCACGGATCGATACCTAACTGTTGTTCATCACCCTACGGTAGAGGATTTTAAAATTTGGTGTGACGATAATTCATTACCAATAATTGGTATCGACAACATAGACGGTTCATTACCCATTGAAAACTCGAAGCTGCCTGAAAGTTGTGTCTTATTTTTTGGACAAGAAGGTTCAGGGATGAGTGAGGCAGCAGTTAAGGTTTGTAAAAACATTTATGCAATCAAGCAATACGGCTCTACTCGTTCAATGAATGCCTCAGCAGCTGGGGCAATTGCTATGTACGCTTGGGCAACTCAACATTTGAACTAAAAATATTTTTTACCATGAGGTTTCAAAGGATTTTAAAGGGTACTAATACTGCTACTGCTCGCTAGCAACATATGGGCAATGGCGACAAAGTTGGTCGCAACAAAAGCCTCTACTGGAATGAAATTTTGCTGTCAATACTTGAAATCCAGTTTTTGGATCTCGGTATTCATCGATTCCACTTGCTATGGCCTGTTGGTGTAGCTCCAGAATTTGCTCACGAAAAGGATCGTCGATTTTCAATCTTTTTACACTTGGCTCAGTCAAGGGGCGATCTGCCAGCGTCTTTCGAGGTTCGGTCATTTGCTTCCTTTGCTTTGCAAACTCATTTCAATTAACTCTACGATATGAATTACTTTCGGGCCCTTTTTAATACTTGTTTGCATCTGACGTTGACAGCCTGGATTAACTGTTACCAAATAATCAAGTTCTAATTTTGAAATTTCACTAATTTTTTTAGAGACTATCTCTTTACTATCTTTAGGCCTTACCAATGCATAAGAACCTGCCGCACCACAGCATTCTGCGGCACCTGGTACCTCTTGGTATTCCCCAATTCTTTTCAGAATTTCCCTTGGTTCTTTGAATATGCCTAAACCATTTCTTAAATGGCAAGAGTCTTGCAAGCCGATTTTTATTTTTTTTCCATTTTTTGTAATTTCATTCAAACTATCCAGCATTTCATTTTCAAAAAAATATTGGGAAACTTCTTTTACGCGATCCTTACCCAAAACACTACTCAAGTGCGCGGCACACCCGCCACTTGTTGTAAGAATGGTGCCAGGTAATTGATCACCCAATTCTCGTGCGAGCTCTTGCCCCCGCTCTAATTCCCCGTTGTGGGCATGTAAAGCCCCGCAGCAACCTTGTGCTGGATTTGAAGAGACTTGATCAAAAACCTTCAAGCTTGACTTACTAACTCCCGGAAACAGACCGCGCTCAAAACACCCCAACATCAAACTAACTGACTGTTGTTTACTTTTTTTATAATTTCGTAAATTAAATAAGCCCATCAATCTCACAAAAACTCTTCGGTTTGCTGCAAAAAGTAATAGTTTCACGATCAAGGGACGATTCTTACCTTGCCAAGCGGCATCCCGCCACTCCTCTAACATCAGGCCGTACTCCACTCCTGCCGGGCAGACAACTTCACAAGCTCTGCACCCTAGGCAATAAGAAGACTGTTCTAAGGATTCAAATAGAGTTAATTCATTTTTTTGAACTGCTCGCATGATATTTATTCGACCACGCGGCGATGAAGCTTCATCCTTTGTAATCTCATAAGTAGGGCAAGCTGGTAAGCAGTATCCGCAAGAGATACATCGATCGAGTAACTCTTGAGTGAAGATGTTTTTCTCTTCGCTCATGATCCCAACTTTCCAGGATTTAAGATGCCATTTGGATCAAAGGTCTTTTTTACTCGGCGCAAGACTTCCATTTGTGTTTTACCTAAGCGAGCCTCAAGGTAGGGCAACTTTGCTGCCCCCACCCCGTGCTCACCTGTGATTGTGCCTCCCAATTCAATCGCCAGATTAAATATCTCACCTAAAGCTAAATGCGCTGCTTCAACTTCTTTAGGTTCATTTTTATCCACCACAATTGTTGGGTGTAAGTTTCCATCACCAGCATGACCAAATGTACCGATTACTAAGTTATATTTTTTTGCAATTTCATCAATTCTTCTTACCGCAGTTGGCAGCATGGGTCGACTAACTGAAATATCTTCTAAAATACTTAAAGATTTAAGTCTTGCTAAGGATGGTAAAGAGCAGCGTCGCGCCTCTAATAGGGCGTCCGCTTCCACTACGTCCTTGGCTCTAACTACGCTTAGATTTCCTTTTGTCACTTCACATATTTTTGCCATCTGACTGGTATTACTTTCAGCGGTATGTTCATCTCCATCATCGCCAAAAAGTAACAGTGCCCCTGCTTCGCGATTTAAACCTAAATTCGCATAGTCTTCTACTGAGTTAATACAAACATTATCTAAAAATTCTAAAGTTGCTGGCAAAATTCCAGAAGCAACAATTTGCTCAACGGCTAATGCTGAATTTTCTAAGGAATCAAAGTAGGCAACCCCGTACCGAGAAAATAAAGGACGTGGTCTCAGGGCAACAATCGCTTCAGTAATTACGCCCAGCGTCCCCTCGCTACCTACAAAGAGTCTTGTTAGGTCATAGCCCGCAACATCTTTTACTAATCTTCCACCGGTTCTAATTACCTCGCCAGTACCTAGCACAATTTCAAGACCTAAAACATAATTTCGGGTTACCCCGTATTTCAAACCACGCAGTCCCCCAGCACAAGTTGATATATTTCCGCCAATAGTTGAAACATTTCGTGACCCCGGATCTGGCGGATACATTAAACTCAGTTTTGCAACTTCATTATCAAGTTCCAAAGTATTAACAGCTGGCTGAACTACCGCGAGCATTTCGCTTTTTGAAATCTCAATAATCTTATTCATTTTTGATAAAGCTAAAACAATGCCACCTGATATTGGAACAGTGGCAGCACACAAATTACTACCCGCACCCCTGGCAATTAACGGAACATTTTTTTCATTCGCAAAATTAATAATCTTTACAACATCTTCAGTCGATTCTGCAAAAACCACGGCATCCGGCATCCCTTGAAACTCTGGGGTTGCGTCAGTTGAATACGCTTCTAGCGAAACTGAATCTGCCTTGACTTTTTCCGGGCCCAACAAGGCCTTTAATTCCTCAATCATATTGATTGAAATCTAGCCTATTTAAGATTTTATGAGTGAGAGCACTTCTTGCAAAACTTTATTTTGCTCGATTTCTGCTTGAGTTCTTACTAGTTGAATCGGTGTTCGACGACGAAGTAAGTCAGTTTCCTTAATTACCTCCTCGTTCTCTAACATATAAATCAATTCACCTTTTGTGAAGTCTAAGCCTTCAAAAACCACTTGTGAATTCTCTTCATCTTCTTGCCACAGCTTCAAGATTTCTTCGATTTCTGCCCCGTGCCGCCTAATTAATCCAGCTAATAATTTTTTAGCTAAGTCTAGATTTTTCGGAAAAAACTCCGCAATTTCACCGAAATAAGTACTTGAGGTGATTTCTAAATCTTCGCCGTACCATTTTCTATTTCTTATTTCTTTAATGCCAAATTTTTTTACTAGGTCAGACACCTCTTTGCCAACATTTATACAGTCAGTTAATTTTCCACCAAATATAGTAATTAATTTCTTTTTTTTATCTACTTCAATTTCATGTTTACGTGAAAGCGAAGTCCAGTCATGTGCTTTTACATCCTCATTCTGTTTAACCACTAAAGGCCTAACTCCAGCTCGTTCTGAAATGATGTCCTCTCTCGTTAAGGGCTTAAACAGCTCTAGACATCGATTAGCTTGTTGTAAAACAAAGTCTCTGTCTTCATCTGTGACATGATTTGTAGGTTCACTAACTCGCGTATCAGTAGTTCCAATTACACTCCGATCGTGCATCGGAATAACATAAAAGAGTCTTTGATTATCATCAAAAAATGCCATCACGTGCTCATGATCTGTCAATTTTGGGACCACTAAGTGAATACCTTTTGAGAGTGCCAAAGTATTTTTGGTGATAGCTCCAAGATTTTCATTAAATTCGCTAGCAAAGGGTCCAGCGGCATTAATTAAAATTTTTGCATTAATTTGTTTTTCATCACCTGTTATCTGGTCGGTGACTTTCAAGCTCCAGCCAGCTGGTACTTCTTCAGCCTTCGTTAGCTTGACATAATTTAAACAGGTGGCACCATATTTTTTAGCTGACTTTATGAAATCCCAAACAAATCGAGCATCATTATCTAAAAGTAAAGCGTCGTCATATTGCACTGCCCCTTTTAAGCCTTCGGTGCTTATCAAAGGTTCGTGTTCTTTAGCACTATCTCTCGAATAGTATTCGGGCGACTTAGTTTTAAATCTACCTAAAATCCAATATAAACTCGCTCCAAAGAAGCCTAAAACTTTTCCAAAAGGTGCTGTTGGCCCGACGGCCGCAAAAAATGAGGTCGCCTTGATGCGATTTGGAAAGGCTCTCATTAATTCATTTCTTGAGCCACACAACGCCCACACCAATGGGACTTCATATGTTTGCAGATATTTAATTCCGCCCCAAACCATATTTGAAGATTCTTGACTAGTAAAACTGGCAAAATCGTTCTGCTCTATCAGAATTACCTTTACGCCTCTAGCAGAAAGAATAGCTGCCGAGACAGCACCATTTATTCCACCGCCAACAATCGCAACATCAAAATTAGTGTCAATTAAATTCGGTACACCGCTATTTCTAGCTGTTCTTTGCATAGCTTTTCAGCTCAATCCTCAATTAATTCAAGTTCGCCGGTTTCTACATTATAAATGGCACCAGCGACCGTTACATTTTTTGATAGCAACGGAAAGGATCTGATTCTTGTCACGTCAGTAATTAGCGCTTGTTTTAGATTAGATACTGTACGAAATTCTAGACTTCGAGTGTCGACTTGGTGCTGCTCAAAAATTTTGGCATGAATTTCAGGCTCTTCACTGCTTGCCATTGCGCAATCGGTATGGGGCATGACCAGAATCCGATTAACTTTTAGTAGATAGCTTGCTAAAACCAAGGTTCTTAACACATCTTCGGTCACCCTAGCTCCAGCATTTCGTAAAATCTTCACATCACCTGACTCCATACCAACTACGGCTAATGGGTCAATTCTTGAATCCATACAGGTAACAATTGCTAGACCTTTAGCCGCTTGACCGGTAAGCGCCTTGTAGGTAAAACTTTTTTTAAATTTTTTATTTGCTTCTAGCACATCTGAAAAGACATTATTTTGAGCGTTGTTCATCACCCACAATTGTATAGTAAAAATCCCTTTTAGAGAAAACCTAGAACTAGAGCCGAGCCAATGAATAAAAGAAAGCTAGAGACCAAAATTTGGACATACTTAAAGGTGACTTTAGGTAAAAGTCTTTTGCCCAAAAATGCCCCAACTAAACCTCCAATTATTGCAGTGAAAACTAGCCCTTCAACAGCTTCTTCCCTCAGCATTGCAAAATTAAAGAAGGTAAATCCGTATACAAAAATTCTGGCAACATCAACAATCACTGCAATGGCCACTCCAGTTGCGATAAATGACTCTTTACTCAATCCAGTCTTGATTAGAAACGCAGATCGCAAAGCACCCTGACTGCCAGATAGTCCTCCAAAAAATCCTGAAAGAATGCCTCCTACAGGAATCCATTTAGCGCTGAATGAAATCTCTTTAAAACTTGTTAATAACTCCAATAAAGCGAAAATAATTATTAATAAACCAATTGAAAACTTTAAGATTGTGATTTCACCCGAAAGTGAGAAACGAGACCAAGTATAAATATTTTGCTCAGTGGACAAGGTATTCAAAATCAAAGCCCCGACAACCGTTGCGACCAAAGCTGGCGCACCAAAATATAGAAGTACTCTAAAATTTATTTTTTTAAAAGTTAAACCTAATTTAAATAAATTGTTGGTCAAATGGACAATTGCAGTTGAGGCAATAGCAATAGAAATTGGCATGAAGATTACGAAAATTGGAAGCAGTATTGTCCCAAGTCCAAAGCCCGAAAAAAATGTAAGAACAGCGGCAAATAAGGCCACAAAGAAAATTACTATGAGCTCTACCAGGATTCCTCGCTTGCTTGCGTTCTTAAAGACACAGCTTAAGCCTAGACAAAGAAGACCACGGAAGTAAATAGTGAAGCTCTTAAGAACGAACCGTTCATAGCAACTGCACGAAGCGGATCTTCACGATCTAATTCGGCATAAGTAAGCCCATTGGTGCTACCGAGCGAATTCTAGGAGATAACTTATCTACATAATCATATAAAACTAACGCTTTACACATTTATTCTTTGTATTTTGGGTGAATACTCCACTAATTAGAATTTAAGTATGAATAACCAAACGACAAACTTGTAGCAACAATCAACCAAATCTGATAAGGCAAAATTGCAACTCCTGCCCACAATTGCAACTTCCAAGCGAGATATGTCATTGGTAAAGTTGCGAGCGCTGCAATCGCAAGCGCAACTGCTGAAATAATAAGGTTTTCTGAAACATAGAACATGCGGGCCCAAGTTAAAGCTGCTGCAATCGAAATCGCATAAAAAATTATCCAAATATTTTTTTGCAAGAGAGTTCCCGCTGAAATCACGCTTACGCTTATGATTATTAGGATCAGAAAGTTATAAGGCCAAATTAATCCAAATACGTAATCTGGTGGTTGCCAGATGGGTCGCTTGAGAGCCCGATAAAAAGCGTTTCCAGTATTGACCCAAAATCCTGAGCCAAAAGCATAAATTAACGTCATAATTATGGTTAATAAAGAAAAAGCTAATCTTGAAGTCAACACATTGAGAGTCTATTGAAGAAAGTTAAAATCTCAAATCCTCTCAAATTACTGTTAATTTTTAAGATTAAGCAGTACCATTAAGAACTAGTAAAGTATTAATTTTAAGGAAGCCATGAATAAAATAAGAAGATTTAACATAATTGCTGGTGTTTTTCATTTAGTTCAATTTGGAGCCGTACTAGCTCTATCGAATTCATTTAGTCTCCCAGTGACTGCAACTTACTTAGCGGGCCCTCCTGGGTCTGAATTCTCGGCTCCCATAACTTTGTTTGACGTAAGAGTTGGGTGGGGGGTCGCACTATTTCTATTCCTATCTGCCTTCTTCCATTTTGTAGTGGCAAGCCCACAATTTTTTAATCGATACCAAAAAGGTCTAGAAAAAAATCAAAATATCTTTAGATGGGTTGAGTACTCAATCAGCTCTTCGGTAATGATCGTTCTGATAGCTCAAATTACCGGTATCGCAGATTATGCGGCTTTGCTAGGTATTTTCTTTGTCAATGCAACCATGATTTGGTTCGGCTGGTTGCAAGAGAAATACACCAACCCCGGCACCAAAGACTTTCTACCGTTTATCTTTGGCTCCCTAGCGGGCTTGATTCCATGGGTCATTATTTTGATTTCGGTAATTGCACCTAAATCAGAATTTCCGGCCACCCCGCCAGCTTTTGTTTATGGGATCGTGGTGTCTCTATTTTTATTCTTTAACTCTTTTGCTTTGGTTCAGTATTGGCAGTACAAGCAAAAGGGCAAGTGGAGTGATTATCTCTATGGGGAACGTGCTTACATAATCTTAAGTTTAGTTGCTAAGTCAGCACTTTCTTGGCAAATATTCTCAGGTACCTTAATTCCTGAGTAATTTATCCGTTAACCACTCAAATGCCTCTTCTTGCATTTGAGTGGTGAAGGAATGTTTAACTTTATAAAAATTACTTTTATATTCAATTTTATTTGTAGCAAAGTGTGCTTTTAACATTTCATCAGCATTTTGCATTCCGGCAAAGGTATAGAGCTGATCTTGAGCACAAAATTGCACAAAGAGCGGTGTCTTAGAAATCATCGCTAATTGCGGCCAATCCGCTTTATCTGCTAAGTCGTGCGGAAAAAACATCCAGGAATGTGGTGCTACGTGCTTTTCAAGCATCGATTCATAAGTAGCCATAGCCCCAACGCTTACCACTGCACTGATTTCTGGGTTTGTGGCATGCAAATAGATTGCTCGACTACCACCACCGGAAAGTCCCACTACCGCAATTTGATCTGAAATTTCAGAAAGACTCTTTGCAACTGCCAGCGCTATGCGATCATCAAAGTTCAAAAGTCCAGCCAAAGTTGAGCCAAAAAGGGAAAGATATTTGGAAAGTACCATGGATTCATGCATCACCGATAAATTCTCATAGTCTTCCCCACCTAAAACTTCTTTTAACCTGGCTGGAATAACTTCTGCTGGAAAGCGTCTAGACCCCCATAAGAAACAATCAAAAACTAAAACGGCAAAGCCTCTTTTTGCTAATTCATTAACTGGTGTTTGGTTTTCGTAATGATCTCTTCTTACCCAAGAAATTTCATCAGGTAACTCAACCCCGTAGTCAAACACTTTCTCGATTCCGTAGCGCTTTACATCATCATGACTGTGCAAATAAATGATGCCGGGTAAGGGTGCTTTTGTATTTTGTGGGCGTACTAAAAAAGCTTTTGTCTCTGGCCCATATCCACTCCACCAGGTTAAGGGGGTGATTTCCAAGTCATCATAAATAAAGTTAGGTTCTCGCTTTATGCTAAGTTTTTCTGGAAACTCAGGTAATTTACCAAAAGAATTAAATAATCCTTCTCTCGAAAAATTCTCTTTTTTCTCAGAATTAAAATTTAATTTATTTGGCAAATCTGAATATGGCCCTAGATCCATTTCAGCAGTCACCTTTGACTAAATTTTTATTACTCAATAGACCAGTCGTGAGCTAATAAAACTGAACTCTTCGCATAATGTGCAATAGAACTTGCCACCGAGCCAATTAGTACCCTCGGTAATCCAGTCATACCTCTGGTACCAAGCGCCACTAAGTCTGGCGAAAGATCATCGATCTCATCCAAAATTGTCATTTTTGGGCTGATCGTCAGCGCCAAAGGATCTGGTTCAACAATTTTTTCTACAGCTTTAGCGCCGGCTGCATTCAAAGTTTTTGCAGCTTGACTGACCTTAAAGTGAATTTCATTCTCAAATTCAACAACACCCAAAACTGTAATTTCAACATCCTTTATCCACGGCATAGCCGCTAAGAGACTTACCACAAAATCAGCATGCACGGATCCGTCAATACAAAGCAAAATTGTTTTAATTTTTTCACTGCTTCTCGCTATCACTAAAGGTGCATTTGGACAGCGCAGCAAGGCCTCAGCGGTACTGCCAATATGCATAGCTTTTAGAAGTCCCTTACCTCTTGGGCCAACCACAATCAAATCTGTATCGGTACATTCACCCAAAACCAGACGAGGATCATTCTTTGCAGTTAAATGTTTAATTTTTGCAAATTCCGCTTCAGTTGGTATTTCTCTAGCGGTTGGTGGAGTCCATTCGTGTAGTTCGTAAGCGTCTTCCGAGGTTTCACGCTCTTGCAATTTGAAAGGCTGCACCGTGATGATATCTACTGTCCAGTCAGGCCACTTTTGTGAAGAGATCCAACCCCAAGCTATATCTGCAGACTTAGACCTATCATCACCAAAAGTGATATTTTTAAAAAGCTTCATCCTCAACCCCGCTCACAAGTAATCTTCAAACAGTCTAGCGTTAGTCAAATATTTGAAGAAATTGCTTACTCCACAACGTTAATGAGTTTTAGTTTTCCTTGTTCATTAGTGATAATTACTGTCTTAGAGTTGGCGTTTTCAAGTAAATTGAGAAGCTTTGCTCTATCAATTATTGGTTCTTGAGAATCTACTTCAAACAAAACTCTGAATTTTGCTTTAGTGTTTTTCTTTAGCCATTCTGATATCTGTTCATCGATTGGAGAGATTAAATAAATAAATCTTGGACCAACTTCTTCGGCCAATAAAGTGTCTTTTTCACGCTTGAAGATAAGCCAGTGGTAACCAGCGATTGCTGCGGTTGTAAGTAATATTCCTAAAGGAAATCTCATTGTTCTTAAAGTCTCTAAGGCTGCTCCAGTAGTAAAGAGATCTTCAAAAAGAGCGAACACTGCTGCTATCAAGGAAGTAACTGCTGCAATACCACCTATACCAAAAAGTAAAAATAAATAGATTTTTCTAATTTGCGAAGTCTGCTCAGGTAAATCTTCGCTCTTTACCAATTTTTGAGTTCTATTCCAATGA
>JAGYJD010000010.1 GCA_018402365.1 Candidatus Nanopelagicales bacterium
GAGTTACAAGAGCCAACTGATTTATCAATCATGCTCGAATGGGAAGGCTTCAAGATGGATGGCCATAAAGATGGCCATTTGAATTTGGGGTTTGATTTAGCCCTGCAAGCTATGGAATTAAATGCCTTGAGTGAGGGCGATATATCCAAACTTCGCACCGGTAGCGACATGGATTCGTCGCTGATGGCTTCACTTTTGCCAGAAGGGGCTGATCCTTATTTTAGAGCTCATGCAATTTCTAGCGGAATTGAAATTGATCCCGGCTTCGCGGTGCTGTTAGCGCTTTCCGGTAGTGGGGAATTACAAAGCGATGCGGGTGAGGCAACCCAAGTCCAAAAAGGTGATGCGTTGGTAATCCCTCACGCAATAGGAAGATGGAAATTAACTGGAGATTTGAAGGCGTGGATCTCACGCCCACCTGAGATAGAAAAGGCAAGCTTAGCTATTTAGTCTTTTCGATCCATACTGATAATTGTGGGAATGGAATTTCGATCGCAGTTTCGTCAAAGTGATTTTTGATTTTCTCGCGCAATTTACGAGTTAGCTCCCATTGGGTCCCCGCCTTAACTTTGATGGAAACCCGAATTTCGATTGAATTATCACTAAGACTTTGCACACCTAGTATTTCTGGATCTTCCAGTAGGTTGTCTTTATAAGAAGGATCTTGTGAAAAGTTTTCAAGTACTTTCGCTATCTCTTGTTGAGTAAAAGTTAAATCACTTTTATAGGCCACAGAAATATCTAAAACAATTCGTGACCAATCTTGGCTAAGGTTTCCGACTTTGTTTATTTCACCATTTGGAATATGCCAAGCGGTGCCGTCTATACCTCTTAGGCGAGTAGAGCGAAGACTGATCGATTCGACTTCACCGATGGTGCCACCCACGTCGACAATGTCGCCAACTCCGTACTGATCCTCAATTAGCATTGAAATTCCAGAAAGAAAATCTTTAACTAAACTCTGCGCACCAAATCCCAAGGCGACTCCAGCGATACCTGCACCGGCAACTAGTGGTCCGAGATTAATCCCCAGACTCCCTAGCGCAGTAAGAATGGCAATGGTCCAAATCGTGACAGAGATTACGCTGTGCGAGAGGGCAGTTAAGGCTTTTGCTCTTTGGTCGGCTCTGGCTCCATTCGCATCCTGCATGGAGGTGATGCGATAAATCCCTCTTTTTGAAAGGCGTCGCAGCAGTTTGCTTGAAATTACCGCTAGCACTAGGACTAGAAAAATTTGGCTCAAAGGTACAACGCCTTCAGCAAATATAAATGCCCAAAATTCATTATTAGAAAAGTTGAAGTTCTCGAAGATGCTCATTCTCAAAACCATATCAAACTGACGCCAAATCACAGGTTTCACTTGCGTATCTGGGTAAACTTAAATATCCAATGCCAAAAAAGCTTTTACAGGCAGTAGCCATAGGGCTAGCCTTATTAATCCCCGCTTCAAATTCATTTGCGGCCACATTGCCGATGAATTCTCAAGTTGATGCGGCCCGAGTTGAATTAGCCCAAACCAAAGAAGAATTAAATCAAGCTGAAGATGCGCTAGAGGCGGCCCGAGCAGAATTAGAAAAAGCTCGAACCGAAGATCGCACGGTGAATCGCGAGCTGAGTCAAGCGCAAGCTGCTCGTGAGGCGATTGGTGAGGACATCAAGGTCTTAGTCGAAGTATTGGAGTCCACTCAAAAGCAAATTGGAGATTTAGTGCGGGCGACCCACATTGATGGGGTGCAACATGAGTTACTGGTACTCGATGCAATATTGGGTTCTTCCGATAGCGGCGAACTAATGTCGATACTTATGTCACTAGAAGTGCTTTTTAACAGTTCTTCTCAAATATTTACACAAGTTACCCAAGCCAAACTTGAATTGGATGCCCAAGAAGCGGCCGCACGAGAGCAAGAAGAAATAATTTCTGAGCGTAAAGCTCGTACTGCTCAATTGGTAGCTGAAATGGCTAAAGCAGAAGGAAAAGCTAAAGCAGAGACATCACGTATCGAAAAATTAGTAGTCCAGCAAGAGGCCACAATTAAAAAATTAGTAATTGCTGGTTTACCTAAACCTAAACCCATTGGTGGTGATTTTGGTGCAAGGGTGGGTCCAAATGATCGCATCTTAGGTACCGATATTTCGTTGTGGCAACACCCAGGAAACGCACCAATAGATTTCGTAAAAATGTATAACGCGGGGATGCGCTACATTTTTATTAAAGGAAGCTCTGGCGGGGATGCAGCACATCAAAGGGCTATGTATTGGTCGGGCTTAGATTTTCCGAAAGCTAGAGAAGCTGGTCTTCTGACTGGGATTTATCACGCAGCGCTAATTTCGTCTGATGCCAATGTTGAAACTGGATTTCAGCAAGGTGTTGCACAAGCAAATCGCGCGGTAGATCACCTAAATACTCTGGGTGGAATGAAGCCAGGAGTGTTGCCGATCGTTTTAGATATCGAACCCTTTTCGCGGCCCGCAAACATCGGAGCAAGCGTGGTTTCAAGTTTTTCAGTTGGATTTGTGCAACAGGTTGAAGCAAGAACTGGCAGAAAGCCAATCATTTATTCAAACTTAAATTTTATTCAACTGTATCTGCGAGACTCTCGCTTAGCGGCTTACCCGCTATGGATTGCAAATTATTCGCAAGTCACTAACCCAGCAACTACAGTTACTCGTGGCTGCACTCGAACAATTTGGAGTATTTCAGATTGCGAGAAGGCTTGGACTTTTTGGCAATACACAGATCGAGGTGATGGTAGAACCTACGGCATCGCTAGCGGCTTTTTAGACATGAATGTCTATGCGTTTACCGCTGATCGTCTGCTTCAAATGGCAGGGTATTGAAAGCGACTTCTTGCGTTTTCTAAATGAATCACCATAGCCGTTCTGGCTTCATCGGCGCTGGCCTTCTTTATAGCTTCGACAATCGCCAAATGCTCACTCATGGTCTCATTAAAATTAACCGGTACATCTCTTATGAAGTGAAGCCGATAAAGGTGCAAGAAGCAATGAGTCGATCGGTAAGCCTTGGTCAAGAGGGCATTATCTGAAAAATCAAAAATCATTGCGTGAAATCTTTCATCATGCTCCGCTAAAGATTCAAATGCATCTAGGCCAGATTTGTTGCCCACTTCGTTTCCTCGCTCTAGCTCCTCGAGAAGCAGATTTACTTGATCCTCTTTAGCAATTCTTGCTGTGAGGTGAGCTGCAAAAGGTTCTACTAATTCTCTGAAACTAAATAACTCTTGCGCCTCTTTGTTGGTTAAGAGTTCAGATGCCTTAAAACCCTTTAACGGCTCTTTACTAATCAGACCAGTTTCTTCAAGTCGAGCCAAAGCCTCACGAATTGGGGTTTGAGAAACATTGAGGTCTCGTGAAAGTGAATCAATATTCATTCTTTCACCCGGACTTATCTCACGGGTCATAATTTTTTTTCTGATAATTAAAAAAATATCATCGGATAAATTGAAACGAGTCCCAGTGGGGCGCTTGGGGAAGATCGATTCTTCAGTTTTCATAAATATCATTTTTCATAATACTGAGTGCAATAAATAAAGTATAGGAAAATTTTTTAATAAATATTCGGCGTTTTGCTGATCGTGTAGGTTTAGACTAAAATCATATATGATTTAAATACTTTGTCTGCTACAGAAAATGCTGAGTTACTTAGGCAAATAAAGATTTCCTAAACCACCATCTACCGAGAGCAGGGTGCCGGTGGTTGAAGCTGACTTTGGGTCAGCCAAATACAAAATTGCATGAGCAACTTCTTCTGGTGAAACTAACCGTCCGATAGGTTGACGGGCTTCTAATGCGGCACGTTCTTTTTGTGGATCGTTAGCTTGTGCAAGTAATCTTTGCACCCAAGGGGTGTCGGCGGTACCAGGATTTACCGAGTTAACGCGGATGCCTTCTTTTACAAAATCAGCTGCCATAGCAAGAGTTAAAGTTTGAATTGCACCTTTTGCTGCTGAGTAAACAGCTCGCTTTGGAATTCCAACAGGAGCAGCGACTGATCCAGTATTTACTATTGCCTTATTTTGAGATTTTCTTATGAGCGGAAGGAATTTTTTACTTACTCTGGCAGTGCCAAACACGCAAACGTTAAAAACCCTTTGCCAATCTTCATCAGTAGCATCTTCAATTGTTCCTATTGCACCAATGCCAGCGTTATTAATTAAAATATCGACTCGGTCTACTTGACTAGCCACCGTATCAAAAGCAGCATCTACCGAGACTTGATTGGTGATGTCGCATTCCACGTAAGTGGCAATGGAGTTTAATTCACCAGGGGTTAAGTCAAAGCCAAAAACTTTTGCACCACCCTCGGTTAATTGCTTAACACAAGAAAAGCCAATACCGCTAGCTGCGCCGGTAACGATTGCTATTTGATCTTTGAAATCAGCCATTATTTACTCCAAGCCGAGCCATCTGGGTAACTGTATTGCTTAATGCTCTCAATCTTAATTTCAGCACCAGCTCCAGGCTCCAACGGCGCTTGGTAATGCGCACCCTTAAGAATGGTTGGGATAACAAAGTGTTCGTGCAGGTGGTCAACAAACTCAACTACCCGCGCTTCATGATGTCCACTCACTGCTACCGCATCAAACATTGCTAAATGAGACACCATCTCGCATAAGCCAACTCCACCTGCATGAGGACAAACCGGGATGCCGAATTTAGCCGCCATCAAAATCATTGCAATGTTTTCGTTTACTCCGGCCACTCGAGTGGCGTCTATTTGCATAAAAGAAAAAGCCTTAGCTTGCAAAAATTGTTTAAACATAATGCGGTTATGCACGTGTTCGCCGGTGGCAACACGAATTGGAGCAATTGCGCGAGCAATAGTGGCGTGACCCAAGATGTCATCTGGGCTAGTGGGCTCTTCAACCCAATGTAAATTGACATCGCCTAAGGCTTTGATCCACTCAATGGCTTCGCTTACATCCCAAACTTGGTTTGCATCTACCGCCAACTTAATATCTGGTCCGATAGTTTCACGGACTAATTTAAGACGATGAATGTCGTTTTCTAAAGAATGCCCAACTTTCATTTTGATTAATGTAAATCCTTCAGCAACTGCTTCTTTTGCTAAACGAACCATGGTTTCATCGCTATAGCCCAACCAACCTGGGGTAGTGGTGTAGGCGGGCAAGCCCTTTTCAATCAATATTTTTTTATTAGCATTCTTTTGATCTTCAGCGTTCTTTAACATTTCTAAAGCTTCATCAGGGGTTAAGGCATCTGTGATATGTCTAAAATCAACCAAGTCAACGATTTGCTCAGGCGTCATATCTGCAAGTTGTTGCCAAAGAGGCTTTTTATTGATCTTGCAAACCAAATCCCAAACCGCATTAATAACACCGCCAGCTGCCATGTGCGGCACGCCTTTTTCTGGCCCCAACCAACGGATTTGAGAATCTCTTACTAAATCGCGACCGATGTTACCTAAGCTGTTTTCTAGTTCGCTCAGCTCTAAGCCCACGACAGTTTCGGCTAATTGCGCAATAGACGCGCATTGTAGATCGTTACCGCGACCGATTGTGAAAACTAAACTGTGGCCTTCAAGATTTGGTTGATCCGTTTTTAAAATTAAATAAGCCGCCGAATAATCAGGATCGGGATTCATGGCATCTGAACCATGCTTATCGGATGAAGTTGGAAATCTAACATCGTGAGTTTCGAACCCAACGATTGTTGCCAAAAGAATCTCCTGTTAATGCACATTTCAGGCTGGTAAGTTTTAAAAGCCTATAGGAACAAGTTCAGGGTAATTGATTGCTGGGTAGGTTATCGCTATCGATTAAGGAGCCCCCATGTTGCAGCATCACCAACTGGTGAGTTTTGGTCGTGCTGGGTTGAAAATTAGCCAGGTAGGCCTAGGAACAGCGCCGTTGGGGGGAATGTTTAGTTCCGTAAAAGAGGCTACTTCTGATGAACTGATTAAGACCGCAATCGAAATGGGTGTTAATTATTTTGATACTTCACCTTTTTATGGTCACACAAAATCTGAAAAAAGATTAGGTAGAGGATTAGCTTTTTCTGAAGCGAGAAAGCTTGCGATTATTTCAACTAAGGTAGGGCGAGTTTTTGTACCAGGCGTGCACCAAGGGCCGACAATATTTAGAGATCTCGAACCTTTTGTTCCGGTATTTGATTATTCAGCTGGGGGAGTACGAAAATCTTTTGAAGAGAGCTTAGAAAGATTGGGCGTTGACCATGTTGATATTTTATTGATTCATGATCCTGAAAATCATATGGATCAAGCAATTAATAAAGCATATCCCGAATTAGACAAAATGCGATCCGAAGGATTAGTCAAATCAATTGGTGTTGGTATCAACTTCTCAAATTTGGCAACCAGATTCGTGGAAGAAACTGATATAGATATTGTCTTAATCGCAGGACGATTCACTTTGCTGGATCAAAGCGCACTGAAAGATTTATTGCCTCAAGCGCAAAAACGAAATGTTTCAGTGGTAGCAGCGGGGGTATTTAACTCAGGAGTTTTAGTAAACCCGACAACTGAAGCCACTTATGACTATCAGCAGGCGTCAGCAGAAATCATTAAAAAAACCAAAGCGATCCATCAAGCGATTAAGCCGTATTCAGTGCCAGTCTCTGCGGTGGGATTACAGTTTCCGCTTCGCCACCCTTCAGTAAAGGCAATTTTGACCGGGGCTCGCACCGGAGCCGAGTTGAAATCTAACTTAAAAGATTTTGATTTAGAGTTACCAAGTGAACTCTGGAGTGATTTAGAAAGCAAAGAATTAATCCAACCCATCAGTATTTAACCCGAGAGGAAGCAATGGCGTTAGTAAGCGGTAAAGATAAAAACGGAGTTTTTCACTTAGGGGTAAAGACGGAGAAGGGTGTTCGGCCAGTCATCGTTAGTAGTTGGAAGCAACTTTTACAGATGCCACTTGAGCAAGCCAAAAATTTGATTGAAAATACCCAAGGTGACGAGGTAGAGCTAGTAGAAGTTTTACCGCCAGTTGATTTAGATAGTGAAATTTGGGCAGCGGGAGTTACATATTTACGATCACGCGACGCCCGCACCGAAGAAAGTGGTGTGCCAGATGTATATACCAGAGTTTATGAAGCAGATCGTCCTGAGATTTTTTTTAAGGCAATAGGCAGCAAAGTGGTATGTGAAAACGATTGGATAGGGATTCGTTACGACTCACAAATGAGTGTGCCTGAGCCAGAGATAGCGATTTTGGTAAACGCACATCAAGAAATTTTGGGATTAACTATTTGCAATGATGTGACCTCCAGAACCATAGAAGGCGAAAATCCACTGTATTTGCCGCAAGCAAAAATGTATGAACATTCTTGTAGCTTGCTTTCGTCAGTAACTCCGATTTGGGAAATTGCAGACTTACCAAACATAGAAATAAGTGCCGAGATTTTGCGTGATAAAGAAGTCGTATGGCAAGCCACTACTTCACTTGCGCAATTAAAACGCCCCTTTGAAGTTTTGGTTGATTACTTATTTCGTTGCTATCGATTTGAAAATGGGGTGATTTTTTCAACCGGCACCGGTATAGTTCCACCGATGGATATTTCTTTAGTCGAAGGTGACGCAGTCAAGATTGTGGCGAGTGAAATTGGAGCTTTAGCTAATCCAGTAAAAACTGTGCAGAAAGGAAACTAACTTGACGAAGCATGTGGTTTGGACTCAGTGGGAAGACTTAAAGGGCCCTGAAGGTTTTGAGATGCTCAATCCAAAAAATGCGCCACTGGATTCTGAGAAAGTTAATGAGATAACTTTTTATGTTCCTACCTACATGGGAGGTAGGGGTGCGCTTTTGCCTATCTTGGAAATGCCTAATCTAAAACATTTGCAATTACCTAATGCCGGATTTGATGATGCCATTGAATTTTTAAAACCAGGGGTAACGCTTTGCAATGCCCGCGGAGTTCATGATATGTCAACTGCTGAATTAGCTCTGGGTTTAACTATCTCTAGCTTGCGAGGATTTTCTCATTTTTTCAAAATGCAACAGCAATCCTTTTGGGACCACAAGAGAATGCATTCGCTGTCGGGCAAAAAAGTTGGTTTAGTGGGCTATGGCTCAATCGGTAAAAAGTTTGCTCAAATGGTGGAGCCTTTCGAAGTTGAACTGACGGCCTTTAATCGCTCTGGTAGTGAAGGAGCTAAAAAGATAAGTGAATTGGATTCTCACTTGCCAGAATTCGATGTCATCGTTTTAATTTTGCCGGCAAACAATGAATCAGTAAAAATGTTTGACCAACGCCGGTTGAGTTTGATGAAAGATGGTGCGTTGTTAGTAAATGTGGCACGAGGGGTAATCATCGATACTGAAGCTTTAGTTAAAGAGCTTGATGAAAAAAGAATCTTTGCCGCATTAGATGTAACCGATCCCGAGCCCTTGCCAGCATCTCATGCGCTTTGGAAGTGCGAGAACGCGTTCATCGTTCCTCATGTGGGCGGCAATTCCACCGCTTTTGAGCCACGAATACGAAAACTAGTAAAGAGTCAGCTTGAGCTTTTGGCGCAAGGCAAAGAGATGGAAAATATAGTCGCAACTGGTTAGAGGGCCCTATAACTTTCGGTTGGTTAGTTTTGGTGTCTAGAGACCGGACTGAGTGAGCGCGAAAAGGGCAATTGGGCAAGAATACGACAGGATATTTACAAACATGCATTTCAAAGCTAATTGAGGATTGGATTCGCAAATTTAATGAGTATGAAGCGGCAGTTTCCGAGATGGAAGAGCATCAAACCCTTGTTGGGATGGAGCTTCTCTTCGTTATTTGAAAAAAAAGATCGAAAACTAGAAAACTGCTTCACAGTCGATGATTTGAAGAGCTTAGCTAAAAAGCGAGTACCGAAGGCAGTATTTGATTATGTAGATGGGGCTGCCCTAGAAGAACTCAGTCTAACGCGAGCTAAAGAAACTTTTAGACGAATCGAATTTCGTCCTCATGTTTTAAGAAACGTAAGTCAAATAGATTTAAGTCAAGAAGTCTTGGGTAAAAAAACAGCAATGCCAATCATCTTTGCTCCTACCGGTTATTCACGAATGATGCACTACCTGGGTGAGCCGGCAGTAGCGCAGGCCGCTTTAGAAAATGACTTGATTTATTCACTCTCAACCATGGGCACCACCTCCACCGAAGAATTGGCCAACGCAGTGCCTGAGGTAAGACGTTGGTTTCAACTTTATTTATGGAACGACCGTGAACAAAGTAAAAACTTTATTGAAAATGCAAAGCGTGATGGGTTTGAAGCTTTAATGCTTACAGTTGACACCCCGATCAGTGGCCAGAGAATTAAAGACAATAGAAATGGTTTGACGGTGCCACCAAAAATTAAAACCAAAACCTTTTTTGATATGGCTACCAAGCCAAAATGGTGGGGAAATTTGTTAACAACCCCTCCTTTAGAATTCGCAACCTTTAGGGGCTATAACGCTCCCTTATTTGAACTAAGTAAAAAAATATTTGATCCCAGCGTGACAATGAACGATATTAAATGGCTCAAAGATACTTGGGGAGGTCCGCTAATTGTTAAGGGTGTTCAGCGTGTGGACGACGCGAAAGAATTAGTTAAATATGGGGTTGATGCAATAGTAATTTCGAATCATGGCGGCAGGCAGATGGATCGAGCCACCGTGCCTTTAGAAACTTTGCCAGAAATGGTTAAAGCAGTTGGTAAGAAAATGGAAGTTTATATTGACGGCGGAGTTACTAGCGCTAGCGATGTTTTAGCTGCAATTGGATTTGGCGCAAAAGGAGTTCTATTGGGCCGCTCGTATCTTTATGGCCTGATGGCCGGTGGGCAAAATGGAGTGCAGAAAATGATTGATATCTTTAAACTCGAGATGGAAACTTCAATGAAGCTCTTAGGAGTGAAGAATTTGAGTGAAATTACACCTGACCTAGTTTCGCTACGTCCCTATTGAGTCAAATGGCGGCCTCAGCTGCGCTTTCTTTGTGATTACTAAATACACCGATTCTTAAGTTGGTAAGTGAGGCTTGTAGTCTTTCTCAAATAACTAAAGAAAGATAAAAATGCCAACTCAATCAATTGACCCCAAAACTGGAACCAAGCTAGCTGATCCAATTATTGATTCAGCTGCCTCAGAGGTAGAAGAGGTTGTTACACGTAGTGCTGCTGCTTTCATCGATTGGTCAGAAGTCGCTGCCAAAGAGCGCGCAAGTGTTTTAGAGCAAATCGCGACGGCTTTGGATTCAAATGTTGACGAATTAGCAAAATTAGCTGATCAAGAAACAGCTTTAGGGGTTGCTCGACTAGTTGGGGAAGTAGCGCGAACCACTTTTCAACTTCGCCTGTTTGCCAGTGAACTCAAAAAGGGTGAATTATTAAAAGAAGATCTTGACGAAAAAATTGAAGGTGCACCACCACAAGGTAGACCACAACTCAGGCGCTCTTGGGTTGCCTTGGGGCCGGTCGCAGTTTTTGGTGCGAGCAACTTTCCTTTTGCCTTTGGTGAATTAGGGGGCGATACCGCCAGCGCCTTAGCCGCAGGTTGCACAGTGGTGGTTAAAGAGCACCCAGCTCATCCTCAACTTGCTCAGCGGGTAATTGAGTTAAGTCAAAATGCAATTGTGGCAGCTGGGTTTTCAAAAGATATTTTGCTCTCAGTGAGAGGATTTGAATCTGGCAGTACGTTGGTAAAGCACCCATTAATTTCTGCTTGTGGTTTTACCGGCTCACAAGTTGCGGGTAAGGCATTATTTAATTTGGCAGTAGCGAGAGAAAACCCAATACCTTTTTATGGTGAATTAGGCAGTATAAATCCGGTATTTGTTACCGAAAACGCTGCAAAAAATAGAGGTAGCGAAATTGCTAGCGGTTTTGTGGGGTCATTCACCTTAGGTGCGGGGCAGTTTTGCACTAAACCATCTCTGATTTTGGTTCCAGCCGCATCTGATTTTGAAGCGGAAGCTCTTAAAGCCATCGACCCGCTGAGTTTTTCAACACTTTTAACGCCAGAGATTCAAGCTAAATTTTTAAAGGACGTGGCCTTAGTAAACAGCAAAACGGGTGTCAAAACCTTATTAGCGCCAAAACCCAAAGCAGATGGCTTTGGAGTTTCAATTGGACTTATGAGTGTGAGCGTTGAGGATTTTTTGGCAAACTTGCATGAAATTTCTCACGAATGCTTTGGCCCGGTGGCCTTGGTAATTAATTATCAAAATGAGGCGCAATTGACCCGCGTAGCCGCTCAATTAGATGGAGCCTTGGTTACTACTTTTCAGGCAGAAGTTACACAAGATCAAGAATTACTTAAACAACTAGTAAAAATAGCAAAACATCGTGCTGGTCGATTGGTATTAAACGGCTGGCCAACTGGGGTGGCAGTTACTCGTGCTCAACACCATGGAGGGCCTTACCCAGCCTCTACCAATGTTTTACACACTTCGGTCGGCAGTTATTCAATGATGCGCTATCTCAGACCAATCAGCTATCAGGATTTTCCAAACGAATTAATCTAAAACTCAGACAGTTCGAGATTTAATTGTTCCGATTCCTTCAATAGTTGTTTCAACTTCTTGACCTGGCTTTAAGAACTGAGGTGGCTTCATTCCCATGGCCACTCCGAAGGGTGTACCAGTATTAATGACATCTCCAGGGAACAATTCCATAAACTGGCTGATGTACCAAACGGTGTGATAGACACCAAAAATCATGTCATCGGTGTTTGAATCTTGCCTAATTCCGCCATCAACCTTACAAATTAATTGTAACTTTTGCGGGTCTAAATTTGGATCAGTATTTATCCAAGGTCCACATGGATTAAATGTTGGAAACCCTTTGCCTTTGTCCCATTGACCACCACGTTCAACTTGCCAGTGTCGTTCTGAAACATCTTGGCTAACGGTGTATCCCAAAATAATGTCTTTGGCGTCTGCTTCACTCTTTAGATAACGAGCTTGCTTACCAATCACAATTGCTAACTCAACTTCGTAGTCAGTTTTTTCTGACCCTGGAGGAATCTCGATATCATCAAAAGGACCCACAAAACTATCAGGAGTCTTCATAAAAATAATGGGTTCGGCCGGAACATCCATACCGGTTTCAGCAGCGTGAGCTTTGTAATTCAATCCAACACAAATAATTTTGGTGGGACGTGTCAAAGGCGCGGCAACTCGATAATCCGAAACCTTAACGCGAGGCAAAGTATTAAGATCGCTTTTCGCGACTCGATCAAAACCGCCAGCTAAAAGTGCATCTCTTGACCAATCGTCAATTAGCGAGTCAACAAAAACGGCTTCGTTTTCGTTTAAGAAAACTACTGGTTTTTCAGAACCAATTTTGCCTAAGCGTCCGATTAACAATTGAATTGACTCCTTTTTAGATTATTAAAGGAAGCCTATAAGATTAAGTAAAACTCTCCAAAGGATGCTCTATGTCAGATACTTCACATCAATCATCAGAACGCAGAAGTCAGGATTGGTTTGGAGGGATGGGCAGAAACGCTTTCATCCACCGCTCATGGATGAGAAATCAAGGTTTTGCCCCCGACGTGTTTGATGGTCGTCCGGTAATTGGCATTGCAAATACTTGGTCAGAACTAACTCCCTGTAATGCACATTTACGACGGGTTGCTGATTCGGTTAAACGTGGAGTTTGGGAGATGGGTGGCTTTCCGCTGGAATTTCCGGCAATGAGCTTGGGTGAACCAATGATGCGCCCCACCACCATGTTGTATCGAAACATGTTGGCAATGGAGACCGAAGAATTAATTAGATCTAACCCACTTGATGGTGTGGTCTTACTTTCAGGTTGTGACAAAACAACTCCTGGTCTTTTAATGGGAACAGCTAGCGTTGATTTACCAGCATTAATGATTACGGGTGGGCCCATGTTGAATGGAAAATTTAAAGGCCGCGACATTGGCTCAGGTACCGATACCTGGAAGTTCACCGAAGAATACCGAGCCGGCCGGATGAGCGGTGAAGATTTGATTGAAGCTGAAATTTGCATGTCCCGCAGCGCCGGTCACTGTATGACGATGGGTACTGCTTCAACTATGGCTTCGATTGCCGAGAGCTTAGGTATGCAAATTTCTGGCACAGCAGCTATTCCAGCAGTTGATGCCCGTAGATACGCTTTCGCACATCTAGCTGGACGCAGAATCGTAGAAATGGTCGAAGAAAATTTAGTGATGTCAAAAATTGTTACAAAACCAGCAATTAAAAATGCAATTATGGCAAATGCTGCTTTAGGTGGATCTACCAATGCAATAGTTCACCTTTTGGCGCTAGCCGGAAGGCTTGGAATTGACCTGACGCTACAAGAGTTTGACGACTATGCGTCACCAATTCCTTTGCTGGTCAATTTAATGCCTTCAGGAAAATACTTAATGGAGGATTTCTATTACGCCGGGGGAGTTCCGGTAGTTTTGAAAGAGTTGAGTGATTATTTAGATTTATCAGTGACCACAGTTAGTGGAAAAACCATGGCAGAAGACATTGCTAACGCTGAGTGCTACAACCGTGAAGTTATCGCCACCGTTAAAGATCCGATCCAACCAGCAGGCAACAGCACCGTGGTGCTTAAAGGTTCATTGGCACCCAATGGTGCAGTGCTCAAAGTTTCAGCAGCAAGTGAAGAATTGCTTAACCATCGCGGACAAGCTTTGGTCTTTGATAGTAACGAGGAGTACATCGCAGTCTCAGACGATCTTGATTTGCCGGTAACCAAAGATACGGTTTTGATCGTGCGTAATTCCGGCCCTAAGGGATATCCAGGGTTTCCAGAAGTTGGAAATATGCCACTACCGACCAAGTTACTTAAGCAAGGCATTCTCGACATGGTTCGAGTGTCGGATGCCCGAATGAGTGGCACTGGGTTTGGCACCTGCATCTTGCACGTCTCACCCGAATCTGCAGCTGGGGGTCCTTTGGGAGTAATTCAAACTGGAGATTGGGTTGTGCTTGATGTGAGAAACCGTCGTTTAGATATCGAAATTAGCGAAGAAGAGTTGGCTGCCAGAATGGCCTCTTACACTCCACAACCTGCGAATGTTTCGCGCGGCTGGGCAAAAATTTATGTGGAACACGTGAATGGTGCTGATCGCGGGGCAGATTTGGATTTCTTAATTGGATCTAGCGGATCTGATGTACCAAGACACTCGCACTAGTTACTAGCGCGTGTTAAGAGTATTCCAAAAATAAGAAAAAACATCACCGCAAAAACAACCGTGAGCACCATCAAGACTAGGTAATACTCAAAACCTGGATTTACTCTTCTGCGGTAGAAAAAAACTGTAAGCGTAAAAGCCAGCGCCATTAAAGCCAACATTCCAATAATTACATAAAGCATGGTTTTATTTTAGCCAGTTTCTTCAGTTTGCACGACTTAGTAGTAGCACTTAGTCGCATTTCTTTCCAAGATACTGCCTACTCCATTTCTATGCTTGGGGGCACTTGTGGTCGATTCACCATTAATCCCGTGCGCTATTAATGGCCCGATTACCAAGGTGTGAGAGCTGCAAGCTGGCAATAGATTAGGTGTATGAGGCTAGGGAAAGTTGCAAGTGGTGTCGCCCTGGTTTTTATATTTATTTTCACTTTTTCAGTAAGCGCTAGCGCTGACTATCTACCCGATTCACTCACAATTGATGGGGCGCCAATTTCGAAAGCTGATAAAAATCCGGTAAAGCTAGAGGTAAATTTGTACACTCCAGAGGTATTACCAGCACCGGCAGTGGTGCTGGCACATGGTTATGGAGGAGATAAGAATTCTTTACGTGCGCAAGCTAACTATTTGCGCGAGGCTGGTTATGTGGTTTTGTCTTATAGCGCGAGAGGCTTTGGACAAAGCACCGGCAAAATTTCTATGAACTCACCTGAATTTGAAATTGCAGATGCTAAAGCACTAATTGATTTTCTTGCCACTAGGTCAGAAGTTCTGCTAGATACCAGCGGTGATCCCAGAGTTGGATTGGTGGGTTCTTCGTATGGGGGAGCCTTGAGCTTGATGGTGGCGGGCCTAGACAAAAGAGTTGATGCAGTGGTTTCAGATATTGCTTGGAATAATCTTGAAACTGCGTTGTTTCCCCAAAATGCGGTAGGAATTAATCACCCCGGCGTATTCAAGCAATTGTGGACCGGCTTGTTTTTCAATGTGGGTTTAACGGGCGCCCTACAACTTCAGGATCGCTGCGGACGGCTTGAGGTAACTTGGTGCGAGATATATGAGAGTGTGGCTGCAGCTGGCACTTATTCTCAACAACAAGCCCGCTTAATGTTTGAGTCATCTCCTGCTAGCACAAATGAGAAAGTTACCGCACCAACTCTGTTATTGGCGGGACAGGCAGATTCTTTGTTTCCGTTATCAGAGGCGGATGCAAATTATCAACAAATAAGCACAGCGAATCCACAAACACCACTAAAGATGGTTTGGCACAGCGGAGGCCATGATCTAGGTGTGCCAGAGACTGATCGATTGCAGTTATTAACGCAAGAGTGGTTAGATGCACATTTGCGAGAGGGAAACTCTTTTAATGAAGATTTCGAAGTGACTTTTGCCCAGGCGAGCATTATCGGGACTAATCAACCAACAGAGAGTCAAGCACAAATCGAGAGTGCACCAAAATATCAGGGACTAAATAATAGAACTTTGACCATTCCGCTAGCACCTGAGGCGCAAACCATTCTTGCGCCTGCCGGGGGAGTTCCAGCAGTAATTTCGGCATTTCCAGGGCTAGGTGGTTTTGGAGGCTTTCTCAGTCAATTGATTCCCGAGCAAACTGCAATTTTCCAATCGTCAAAACTTGACAAACTTGCGCGAATTATCGGAAGCAGTGAAGTTAAATTAAGAATTTCTAGTGAAGAAGTGCATCGTGATGTGGTGCTGTTCGCTAGTTTGCAAGTTATTTCAGAATCAGGTGTTAAGTCATTACCTAATGGTTTGGTTGCACCAATTCGAATACCTGAAGTTTCTTCAATACCAGTTGAAATTTCTGTGAACCTTCCAGCAATTGCAATAAAGACCCAACCAGGAGATTCACTTCAAGTGGTTGTTAGTACTACTGATTTAGCCTATCGTTTGCCATTAAGCGCAGCGCTTTACAAAATTGAATTAGCTAGCGACATTTCATTAGCGACCGGAGATTTAGTACTAACAGATCGCGGTCAAACTCTCTGGATTTATGCCTGGTTGGTACTGGGAACAATAATTTTAATAAGTGTAGTTTTGAGAATCTTTAGGCCTTATTCGGTCTCAAAGAATAGAAGTGATTTAAGTGAAGTGCCAGTGGCAATTGAAAATTTAGTTAAACAATTTAAAAATGGTCCGCTTGCTGTAAATGATATTTCTTACAAAATTCCTAAAGGGAAAGTCGTTGGATTACTTGGCCCCAATGGCGCTGGAAAGACCACCACGATGCGAATAATTATGGGACTAATCAACCCTAGCGCCGGAGCAGTTTATGTTTATGGCGAGAAAGTGCAGCCAGGTGCTGCTGTGCTTTCTCGAGTTGGTTCATTGGTTGAAGGTTCAGGCTTTTTGCCGCATCTGTCAGGTCGAGAAAATTTAGATTTGTATTGGCGGGCAACTGGAAGGACGACCACCTCAAATCTGGATGAGGTTTTAACGATTGCGGACCTGGGTACTGCAATTGACAGAAAAGTACGCACCTACAGCCAAGGGATGCGGCAACGACTAGGAATTGCCCAAGCCATGCTGGGGATGCCAGATCTTTTAATGCTGGACGAGCCAACTAATGGACTTGACCCCTCCCAAATAAAAGCGATGAGAGAGGTGTTGCACAGATACGTGGATTCAGGCGGCACCGTAATCGTCTCTTCCCATTTGTTAAGTGAAGTTGAACAAACTTGTAGTTACGTAATAGTTATGCACCGGGGACAGCTGATCACTGAAGGGGAAGTCTCGCAATTACTTTCAGGAAAAGGAAACATGCGGTTAGAGGAGTTTTTCTTAGATGTAATTGGTAGCGATCTAACGATTGGAAAATCATCGTGAAATATTTGCCAGAAAAAACACTGCCCTTTAGTGTTGAGTTTATAAGGCAATTTAGACGACGACGTACTTTAGTGGCATATAGCTTAATGGTCTTATTACCTTTACTGGTGGTTGCTGCAGTAAAGCTAGGCGGTTCCGCCGATGAAGGTACTGCAGATGGCGGCAACTTTGGCAGCGGAACTTTAAGTTTGATTGGTCTCGCTACTGCAGGAGCTGCAAATTTTACAGTGGTGATGATTTTTTTTGCTACCGGATTTTTACTAACAATTGTTTTTGCACTTTTTGCTGGCGACACTGTAGCCAGTGAGGCCTCCTGGTCTAGTTTGCGCTATCTGTTAGCGGCTCCAGTTCCACGAAGAAGATTGCTAGGCATCAAACTGGCAGTAGCAATGACATTAAACTTGTTTGCGCTATTGATTTTAATATTGACTTCTTATCTAGTTGGGTTACTTGCATTTGGTTCAAGCCCGCTAGTTAGTCCAATAGGGGGTACATTTACTGGCGGTGAAGCGCTTTTTCGCTTAGCAATTATTGGTACCTATGTTTTTATAACGTTACTTTTTGTTTCAGCAGTTGCTTTTTATATGAGCGTGCGCACAGACGTCCCGTTGGGGGCTGTAGGAACTGCGGTTATTTTAGTAATTCTTTTTGCGATTTTAGATGCAATTTCAGCCTTAGGTGATTTGAGAAATTGGCTTCCGGGTCATTATTCGCAAGCTTGGACAGATGCGCTTGGCTCACAAATCACTTGGGACAACATGGCAAAAGGGGCCGCGTCTTCAGTGATCCTATTTTTAATACTCATTACCTTTGCGTATCTCAAATTTGAACGCAAAGATATAATGTCTTAACTGTAATTTAATTGGTTAAGTTTTATCTATATTTTGCGAATGACCGCAACCACTTTGCCCATAATTCGAGCATCATCACCATTAATTGGTTGATACTCAGGGTTCTCTGGCATCAACCACACATGTCCATCTTTGCGCTTTAAAGTTTTAACTGTGGCTTCATCATCCAAAAGTGCCGCAACGATGTCGCCGTTATCGGCATCTGGTTGTTTCTTAACGACCACCATGTCCCCATGACAAATGGCAGCGTCAATCATTGAATCACCCACAACCTTTAACATAAATATTTCACCGCTTCCGACTAACTCTTTTGGAAGCGCGTAAACAGTTTCGATTGATTCTTGAGCCAAGATTGGCCCACCGGCTGCAATTTGCCCAAGCAGAGGCACATAGACCGGGGCGGGGAGTGATTCCAGCTGCTGTGGGTCTATTGAGTCAGGTAGCACCACGTCAATGGCACGAGGGCTTTTTGGATCTCGTTTTAGAAAGCCCTTCTTCTCTAAAGCCGACAATTGGTGAGATACCGAGCTGGGGCTAGTTAGCCCGCATGCTTCGCCTATTTCACGGATCGTGGGGGGAAAGCCTCTATCTCTTACGGCCTCTTGAATTACCTCAAGAATTCGCCGTTGGCGGGCTGTTAAACCGTCTGAATCGGGTGCGGAATCTGGAAACTGGGTGACGTTGTCTTTGCTCATGGGCTAAACATACCAAATTCGAACAGCTGTTTCAAACACCTGTTCGAACAGTGTCGAGTTTTGTCAGGGGGGTGTGTTACATTAGTACAAGTGTTCGAAAGAGAGGCAAAAATGACCACCGCTGCGCTTAGCCCAAATGGCCTTAGATTGACTAGAAAAGGTCGTCTCGCAATCACTTTTTCAGCTGCCCTATTGGTGCTAGCTGGAGTGTTCGCTTTGGCACCCAGTGGAGCAGAAGCCTCAAACACCTCAAACTCAGCCGGCGTAATTGAAGTTATCGTTTCCCCTGGCGATTCCCTCTGGTCAATTGCAAAGGCTGCTAAACCTGATCAAGATCCGCGAGAAACCATTTATGAGATTAAAGCTATGAACCTTATTCAAGGCAGTCAGGTCTTTCCTGGTCAAATAATTCAAATTTCGGCTAACTAAGAACCTTTACTCATAAAAGATTGTCTATGCCGCAGCGGTTAGGCGTGAGAAATTTCTTCTTCTTTACCTGGCTCTATTCCTAGCGCCTCGGCTTGCTCTAATGCTTCTTGCGCGTGATGTTGGCCAGCTGCAATTTCTTCACGAGTAGGAACCGGCAAAGATCCTTTTGAATACCATTGAGAAATCTTGGCCTGTATTAACTTCTTGCGATACCCCGGAGTTGGAACTCCAGTTGCATCTGTTTTGGGTGGTAAGGGGAGCGGAGTGTAAGTACTTCTAGCGGTTAACACAGAAAGTTCAGCTTCACTCACTGGTTCGTGCACTTCTACGAATCCACCATCAGCAAGACGCATGATACGTCCGGTTTCTTTACCGTGCAGTAGTTTGTCTAAGTCTTTGCGCTGCAAACCAATGCAGATTCTTCTGGTGAGGATAAAGGCAAGTGGTGGTGCCAATATTAGAGAGATTCTTAAGAACCACGTCACTTGATTAATCGACAGATTAAAGAGAGTGGCGATTATGTCGTTACCCCCGGCAATCCACAAAATTAAATAAAAAGTAACTGCGGTAACTCCAAGCCCGGTACGAGTTGGGTTGTTGCGAGGACGATCCAAAATGTTGTGCTCTCTCTTATCACCAGTTATCCAAGCTTCTATGAAGGGATAGAGCGCAAGCAAGGTAAACATGATTCCTGGTAAAACCACCGCCGGAAACAAAATGTTGAAAGAGAAGGTGTAACTGCCAAACAGAACCCATTCCCAGTTAGGCATCAGTCGAGTCGAGCCATCTAAAAAGCCGATGTACCAGTCAGGTTGAGAGCCTGCAGTTACTTGGTCGGGAGTGAAGGGCCCATAAAGCCAAATCGGGTTGATGGTTACAAAGGCACTTATCAAAGTTGTGATTCCAAAAACTACAAAGAAGAATCCACCAGCTTTCGCAACATAAACCGGAAGCAGTGGGTAACCAACAACGTTATTTTCGGTTCTGCCGGGTCCTGGGTATTGCGTGTGCTTTTGGGTCCAAACTAAAAGTAAATGAGCTGTAATCAATGCCAAAATAATTCCTGGCAAAAGTAAGACGTGAAGAATGAAGAGCCTTGGAATAACCGCTACCCCAGGAAACTCTCCATCAAAAAGAAGATAAAGCGCCCAAGTGCCAACCACGGGAAGTGCTTGCAAAATACTAGAAGCGATTTTTAGTCCGATTCCTGAAAGTAAATCATCAACAAGTGAGTAGCCAGCGAAACCTTCAAAAAGTGCCAAGGTTAGCAGCCCAACACCCAAGAGCCAGTTGAATTCACGTGGCTTACGAAAAGCGCCTGTGAAGAAAACTCTGAGCAAGTGGATCACTATTGCTGCAACAAAAAAGAGGGCTGCCCAGTGGTGAATTTGTCTAATTAATAAGCCACCGCGAACATCAAAAGAGATATGTAATGTAGATGAGAATGCCTCACTCATCATGATGCCTTTTAGCGGTACGTAGGAGCCATTGTAAACAACTTCAGTAACGCTTGGGATGTACCAAAAAGTTAAAAAGACACCGGTTAACAGCAAGATAATAAATGAGTAAAGAGCAATTTCACCCAACATGAATGACCAGTGATCGGGGAATACTTTTCTCAAATTGCGCTTAAGTGCACCGCTAGCTCCCACTCGACTGTCTACATAGTCGTAAACGGCTGGAACTTTTTTAGTCTCACTCACTATGAACGCTCCCAAAAGCTAGGTCCGACAGGTTCCTGAAAGCCCGCTCGGGCCACTATGAAACCTTCATTGTTTATCTCTATAGGTAATTGTGGCAGTCTTCTGCGAGCTGGGCCAAAGATAGCTTGTGCAGAATCCGACAAATCAAAAATTGACTGATGGCAAGGGCAAAGTAGGTGGTGGGTTCTTTGTTCATAAAGGGCAATCGGGCAGCCGGCATGAGTACAAATCTTGGAAAAGGCCAAGATTCCTTGGTAATCCCAACCTTCGCCTTGCTGTGACTTAATCTCTTCGGGACGCATTCTCACCAAAATGATGGCTGACTTACCTCGCTCATTCAAAGTGTGCTCTTCGTGCTGAATTTCCAAGATATTTTCAGGCATGGCACTTATCAAGTTTCCAACTGGAATATCTTCTGGTCGAATTTTGTCGTAAGCGATATCAGTAACGACTGCTAACCCACGAGTCCAGGCGGTGGTACTGAGTTCACCTCGTGGTGCTGGGCCCATATCTCTCAGCAACACAAGAAAGGGGAGCGGAAACAAGCCCAAAGCACCAAGCAAAGTGCGGCGGATCAATTTGCGCTCGCCAATGCCAGATTCGGCTCCACCGATGCGAGCCATCTCTAAAGCAGCTTCTTGATCTTCTAGCTTTGGTCTCATTTCTTTACGTTCTTGCACGAACTCGACATCGCTCATGAGTTTTTTGGCCCAGTGAATAGCACCAATTCCGATTAGCAAAATTGCTAAGCCGAATGTTGTTCCTAAAAATAAATTTGAAGTACTGGTTACGCCAAAAAGTGGAAGTGAGATTCTGCTGGTAGCAGGAATGGCAATATAGGCCACTATAAAAAGAATTGTAAATAATCCGCTTAATGCAAACATGGTTGCGACTTGTCGCTCCGCACGCTTTGCTGCTTTGGGATCAATATCAGTCCGTCGTGGGTAGTGATCTATTCCCTTAGCAAGAGTGGGAGCTTTGCTTTCTGTTTTTGCTAGTTCATTTGTGGGCTGATTATTTTTTTCGGGATCAAAAATATTGTCGAGGTCTAGTTTGTCGTCACTCATCTAACCCTGGCCCCTATCCACCAAGCAAACCCGATTAATAAGCCCAAGCCCACCGTCCACAAAAAGAGACCCTCCACTACTGGGCCGAGACGTCCCAAAGAAATACCGCCCGGGTTTTCTTGCTTTTTCAATTCTTCAATGTAACGAATAATTGCTAATTTCGCCTCTGGAGTTAAGGTTGCTTCAGAAAATTTAGGCATCGCTTGCGGGCCGGTAATCATTGCTTCATAAATTTCTAGTGGGCTAGCAGCCATTAGGCCTGGCGCGTATTTTCCATCGGTAAGCGCACCTCCCGAGCCAGCAAAGTTGTGACACTGCGCGCAGTTAGTTCGATAAAACTCTCCGCCTTCAGCCACGCTGGCATTCACCCATTGATCAATAAAGTCTTGTGCGGGAATTGCTGGCCCTGGCCCAAAAGTTGAAATGTAAGAAGCCAACGCTAAGACCTCTTTCTCGTTATAGCTGGGCTTTTTCTATGTGCTGAGCGCCAGGTGCCGCGAAAGATCCTAACTGCGTAACTTCTGAGAAAGAATATCAGAAAACGCGACACCGTCAGTTGGTCCATCAGATCCACCCGTCTGAACCATGACAAGAAGAACAAACCCTTCAAGGAACAACTGACTACCTTTATCTACCAAAGTTTCGTTGCTACCAATTTGGGCTTGCACATTGCTTGAAGTGGCAATTGAAGAAACCAAAGTCACCCCGAGCCCAATCACTGCTAGGGCAAAAAACATAACAATGGTGGGTGCAGACTTTTTTCTACGCCAGCTAGTTAACTTCATGTCTTTAGTTTGGTTACCTTTCTTATCTCACCAAATAAATTACAGCGAATAATCCAATCCAAACAACATCAACGAAATGCCAGTAATAACTCGTCACCACAGCGCTTGTTGCCATGTTATGAGTCATCTTAGGTCTGGCGTAACTCCTCGCTAACACGAACAAGAAAGCCACTAAGCCACCTATTACGTGAAGGGCGTGAAATCCAGTCGTTAAATAAAATACTGAGCCGAATGCAGAAGATTGTAAAGTTAGACCGTAATGAATCAACTCTGCGTATTCAAATGCTTGACCGCCAATAAAAAATGCACCCATCAAAAAAGTGATAATGAACCAACGGCGAAGTTTTTGAGTGTCACCTCGCTCTGCGGCAAAGACACCCATTTGTGCGGTAACAGATGAGAGCACCAAAATTGTGGTGTTGGCCGCCGCAAAAGGAATATTTAAAAATTCAGTTTCTGTGGCCCAGATACTTGGATTCACCACACGCAAGGTGAAGTACATGGCGAATAAAGCGGCAAAAAACATCAACTCACTGGAGAGCCAAACTACGGTTCCAACGGCGGTCATATTGGGCCGATTAATTTGAGGTTGGTAGGCCGTGGTGGTCATACCTTCAGTCTGCCATTAATCCCGTCCCCAAGATGGGTAAGGGCTGCAATGTTTTACTAATGTAACCAACGTGACACTAATTAATTCACAATCGCACGAACCTCGGATTTTGGTTTATTCCGACGACCGACAGGTTCGCGAAGAGATAATTTTGGGTCTTGGTCTCAAACCGGTAACGGGTTTGGCCAAAGCTAGTTATTTGCAGGTGGCAACCGAGCCGATTGTGCAACAGCAACTGCGCACCGGAAATTTTGATCTCGTGATCTTGGACGCAGAAGCCGCCCCAGTGGGTGGAATGGGAATCGCTAAAGCTGCCAAGGATGAAATTTTTAACTGCCCTCCAATTTTGCTAATAATTCAACGCTCGCAAGATGCTTGGCTAGCTACCTGGTCACGAGCTGATGGAGTGGTGCCGCGCCCAATAGATCCTGTGGTGATTAGGCAAACAGCTTCTGCCTTACTTCGTAAACGTTTAGCTATCAGCGCGGGCTAATGAATACCCCAAGCTGGGAGTCTGTAATTGGTAATTTAAAAAACTCCACCAACCTCTCCCGTACTGAATCAACTTGGGCCATGAATCAAATGATGAGTGGTAATACTCAAGCGATGGTTATAAAAGAATTTTTATTAAGCATGAACGAAAAATCACCTAGCGCAGAAGAGATTTCAGGTTTAGTTGATGCGATGTTGGCGAACGCGACAGCCATCGATATTTCTAACGAGGCAATCGACATCGTGGGTACTGGTGGTGACAAATTTGGAACTATAAATATTTCAACCGCCAGCGCTATTGTGGTGGCAGCAGCCGGGGTACCGGTAATTAAACACGGCAATAGGGCTGCTTCAAGTGAAAACAGGATCGGCAGATGTCTTAGAAGACTTTGGTTTAAATATGAACTTAACAAGTGCGCAAGTTGCTAAATGTTTTAATGAAAACAAAATCACTTTTTGTTTTGCGCCGGTCTTTCACCCAGCGATGCGTGAAGTGGCGGCGGTTAGAAAAGAATTAAACGTTCCAACCGTCTTCAATATTTTGGGACCGCTCGCTAACCCGCGCGCAACCACAAGGCTCAAAAGCTACCGGGGTTTCTAATTTGCAAATGGCTCCTTTGATGGCAGAAGTTTTTGCCAAACGTGGGACTCGTGCCATTGTGATGCGGGGCCTTGAGGGGCTTGACGAAATGTCAATTTCTACTGATACCCAAATCTGGGATGCCCGTGACGAAAAAGTTAGAGAAGAAGTTTTTCAGCTTTCGAAACTGCACCTAACGCCAGCAGACTTAAGCGAGTTAGCTGGTGGAGAGCCAGTTGAAAATGCCCAAATTTTGAAAAATGCACTGGCGAATCAAGCTAGTGAAGCGATATTAAATTCAATTGCGCTTAATGCTGCTGCTGCTTTGGTGGCTTATCAAAATCCGCAAAAAAGCTTTAGCGAGGCGATGAAAGAAGGTTTTGAGGTGGCGAGAGATGTTTTAGCTTCTCAGCTTGCGCTTAAATTGCTAGAAAATTGGGTTAACTGGACTCAAAAGCAGGTTTAATTTTTTGTCAGAGCTTGGCTTTACTGTTTATATATGTCTAATTTAAGAATCGATTGCGATAGTTGTGTAATGAAAGACCTGGCCTGTAGCGATTGCGTGGTTGGAGTAATGCTTTCAACCCCATTAACACTGGAAGCCAAAGAACTTGAGGCGCTAGCGGTACTAGCGGATCGAGGTTTGGTTCCGACCCTGAAAATGAAGAGAAATTTGGCTACCGGCAGTTAGCAAAATCGTGGGGTGAGAGAATTGCCTTAATGGGAAAACTGCTGGTTATTACTAATGACTTTCCCCCTCGCATTGGGGGAATCCAAAATTTTTTATACGAATTACTGAAGGGCTTTGACCCCGAGCAAGTGATTGTTTTTTGTTCTTCTTGGCGAAAAAGTCGAGAATTTGATCTCGCGCAAAATTTTAAAATAATCAGAGTTCGCTCTAATGTTTTGTTACCCACTAAAAAACGTACTAAGCAAGCCATAGAAATTGCCAAAACTTACAATTGTGACCGAGTTTTATTTGGCGCGAGTGCCCCCTTGGGGTTAATGGCGCCAAATTTAAAGCGGGCCGGCATAAAAAAAATAGCGGCTCTTACTCATGGGCATGAAGCTGGCTGGTCAGGTTTTTTTATTTTACGCCAAATTTTAAAAAGAATTTATAAGCATTTAGATGTTGTTACGTATTTAGGGGAGTATTCCAGAGAACGATTGGCACCACTAATGCCAGCCTCGGTTGAATTTGTGAGATTAACGCCAGGAGTCGACACTAATTTATTTCATCCCCGAGTTAAAAAAGATAAAGAGGAACTGCTGGCAAAATATGGCTTAAGAGACAAGCAGGTAATTTTTTGTGTTTCTCGTCTTATGCCTCGCAAAGGTCAAGATCAGTTGATAGAGATCTGGCCGAAATTACTCCAAAGAAATCCAAAAGCACATTTAGTCTTAAGTGGAGGTGGCCCGTACCGGCGAACTCTTTCGCGAAAAGTAAAAACAAAAAACTTGCAGGACCACGTAACTTTCTTAGGACGACTAACGCAAGCTGAGCTGGCGAGGCATTATGGAATGAGTGAAATATTTGCCATGCCAAATCGCACTCGTAATTTTGGTTTGGACGTTGAGGGCTTGGGCATGGTCTATTTAGAAGCAGCAGCTTGCGGCTTACCCACAATCGGAGGAAGAGCTGGCGGCGTGCCGGATGCGCTAATCGAGGAGAGCTCAGGTTATTTGATAAAACCCAAAAGCAAAAAAGAGCTGGTGAGTCGCCTTGATTTTTTACTGCAAAATCCACAAGTGGCCTACAGTATGGGCGAAGCTGGTAGGGATTGGATCGTCCTAAATTGGCAGTGGGCGATGCGGCGAGAACAATTAAAACAACTACTTGAGGTTTAACTGGCCAATCACCACTAGCCTGGCTCACTTGAATAGAGTCTGAGCAGAAACACCGGCAGGCAGAGAAAGGGGCTCATGTTCTACTTTTTTGTTAAATATGTGGTCCTCTGGACGCCGCTACATCTATTTTTTAGACCTTGGGTGCAAGGTAGCCGCAATATTCCTAAAAAAGGTGCGGCAATTTTTGCCTCTAATCATGTGTCGTTTTCTGACTCGATTTTTTTACCCTTGGTGGTGCGGCGCAGAATTACCTTTTTGGCCAAAATAGATTATTGGCGTGGATCAGGAGTGAGAGGCTTTTTAATTAAAAGCTTTTTTAGTGGAGTGGGGCAAGTTCCGGTCGATCGCTCAGGCGGTTCTGCGGCTGAGGTACTCTCACCACCGCCATTAATATTTTAAAAGTGGAAATTTTCTTGGGATTTACCCTGAAGGCACGCGCGCACCAGATGGCAGACTTTATCGCGGACGAACTGGTGTAGCCAGGATGGCATTAGAAGCACAGGTACCAGTAATTCCGGTGGCCATGATTGGCACTTACGAGGTTCAGCCACCTGGAAAGGTTTTTCCGAAAGTTGGAAGAGTTGGAGTCAGGTTTGGAAAACCTTTGGATTTCTCGCAGCACTACGAAGATTCTAGAAACGTTGAAGTCTTAAGAAAAGTTACTAATGAAATTATGCAGGCTATTCATAAACTCTCTGGTCAAGAATATGTTGATATTTACGCGACTAACGCTAAAGAGATTTTAAGAAAAGGTAAAAAGATTCAGGATGAAACTAGCTTAATTGAAGGAGAAAATAAATAATGCGAATTGGAATGCTGACCGGCGGTGGAGATGCTCCAGGATTGAACAACGTTATTAAAGGCGTGGTTACTCAAGGTATAAAAAAATATGATTATGAATTTGTAGGTTTTTTAGATGGCTGGAAGGGTCCACTTGAAGGCTTAACTAAATCAATTGGACTTTCAGACGTTGCCTACATACACGATCGCGGCGGCACGATCTTAGGTTCTTCAAGAACAAATCCTATGAAAATTGAAAACGGCGTCGCCCGAATTGAAGAAAACTTAAAAAAACACGAAATAGATGCCTTGATAGCTATCGGAGGGGAAGACACCTTAGGTGTAGCGACTCAGCTTCATAAGCATGATTTCAAAGTTATTGGTGTTCCTAAAACTATTGATAATGATTTATCAAATACGGATTATACTTTTGGGTTTCAAACTTCTGTGGCAATTGCCTCAGAAGCAGTAGATCGCCTACACACCACTGCGCGCTCCCACCATCGTGTTTTGGTGGTAGAGGTTATGGGTCGTCACGCTGGTTGGATTGCTTTAGAAACTGGAATGAGTGGTGATGCTGCGGTCACTTTAATTCCAGAAGAAAAATACGACATTAATCAAGTTGTCACTTGGGTAAAAGAAAGATACGCCAGAGATCAGTACGCCATAGTGGTGGTGGCCGAAGGCGCCCTTTCGCTAGATGGTGATTTAGTAACGAAAGATGCTTCACTAGATGCCTTTGGGCACGTCAAACTTTCAGGAGTGGGGGATTCCTTAGCAGCCAGAATCGAAGACCTAACAGGTTTTGAAACTCGCAGTGTGGTGCTGGGTCATTTGCAGCGTGGCGGAACTCCGGTAGCCTTCGATCGAAATTTGGGTCAACGCTTGGGCTTAAAAGCAGCTGAGGCGGTAAATGAAAAACAATTTGGTCAAATGGTGGCTTTACATGGAACCGAAGTTGTCTTGGTTCCCTTAGAAAGCGCAACTGGAGTACTAAAAACAGTCCCTGCTGCTCGCTACCAAGAGGCGAAGGCATTTTTCGGAGCTTAACCTCAATAGCACCACCAGGTGAGCCATCGCCTAAATTAGTGTTATGAGTATTTCTGCCGACCTAAAGCCGAAACAGCAGCCCCAGTGGCCCGATGCTGATGCTTTAGCTCGCGCGGTTGGTGAATTAAAGTCACTGCCTCCTTTGGTCTTCGCCTCTGAGGCAGATCTTTTAACGCAACGCTTAGCTGATGTGAGTCGCGGTGAAGCATTCTTTTTAACTGGCGGCGACTGTGCCGAAACTTTCGCGGCCAATACCGCTGAATCGGTGAGAGCCAGATTACGCACGGTATTGCAGATGGCAGTAATTCTTACTTACGGCGCCAAAATGCCGGTAGTAAAAGTGGGAAGAATGGCAGGACAATACTTCAAGCCACGCTCTAGCGGAACAGAAGTTATTAATGGAATCGAACTCCCGTCATATCGCGGGGACGCAATCAATGATGTTGCTTTTACTCCAGAAGCAAGACAACCAGATCCGCAACGTTTAATTCGTGCTTACCGCGCGTCTAATGCCACCTTAAATTTAATTAGATCTTTTTCTCAGGATGGTTCAGCTGATTTACGGATGGTGCACGCCTGGAACAGAGATTTTGTTTCTGGATTTAGCGCCGGACAGCGTTATGAACAAACTGCTATTGATATAGATCGCGCGCTGCAATTTATGCATGCCTGTGGAGCTGATCCAGTGGAATTTAGAAGTGTCGAATTTTTTACAGCTCACGAGGCTCTGCTTTTAGATTATGAAAAATCTTTAACGCGCCTAGATCCAACCACCGGACGTTACTATGACACCAGCGCCCATTTTTTGTGGATTGGTGAAAGAACTCGCGAACCTAATGGTGCCCACGTTAAATTTGTAGAATCAATTAAAAATCCAATTGGGGTAAAAGTCGGCCCAACCGCTGACCCTAAAGCAGTTGTTGAGCTAGTAAAAAAATTAGATCCTGAAAAAACTCCTGGGCGCTTAACTTTAATTAGTCGTATGGGTTTTCAAAACGTTGAAGACAAGTTACCGGCTATCGTCGAGGCGGTAGAAAATTCACAGCATCCAGTTATTTGGGTTTGCGATCCCATGCACGGAAATACTCGCGAAGCTTCTACTGGGCATAAAACACGTGACTACCAAGAAGTCTTAACCGAAGTCAAAGGCTTCTTTAGTGTTCATAAAAAACTAGGAACCCATCCAGGCGGAATGCACATTGAATTGACAGGCGATGACGTAACTGAGTGCTTGGGCGGAATTTCTGGCGTAATGGAGCAAGACCTACCGCAACGCTACGAAACTGCGTGCGACCCTCGGTTAAATCGCGTTCAAGCCTTGGAATTAGCATTTCAAGTCTCTGACATGCTAAGTGAATAGTTAATGTCTCGCACAAATCAGATTCTGATCTGGCTCACACTTTCAGTTTTGGCGCTCTCTCTTACTACTGCATATTTTTGGCCTGAAAAGGAGGGAGAGCTGCTGGTGGAGGAGGAAGAAATTCAACTTCAGATTGAACCTGAAAAAATAACTCAACTGGAAGATTTAGTTGTGACGGTTTTAAATGGCTCCCAAAGAGGGGGCCTAGCTGGTAAGACTCAAGATTATTTAGCCACCCAAAATATTTATGTGACCCGAGTGGGCAATGCCCCTACCCGAGACTATGCGGTCTCTGAGATCATTTACCACCCCGAATCCGCTCAAGCGGCTTATGAGCTTGCCAAGCTCTTGCAGATTAATAAGCGCACCCCGGCAAGCAGTTTTGATTCGAAACTTTTTGCAACCGTCGTGTTGGGGACGGATTTTATTGAACCTGCAATTGCGGAGGAGTCAGAATCACCCACCTAAGCTGTGAATTCTAGCAAAAAAGGCACTTTTAGCGCCTCAAAAATGGCACCAGCGCGGGTAAATTACCTGCTTAAGAACCCTTTTGAGGTACTGTAAATTAAATGACAAGCCGAACGAAGAGTTTTCTTTCGTCTCTAGCGGTAGCGGCGATTTTATGGTCGGGCCTTACCCCGCAAGTTGCAGCCTCTGAATATCCAGGTCAAGAGAATTTGGTTGTGGGAGTACAAAATAAATATGTCCAGCAAGTTCAGGTGGCTTTGGTTAGTTTGGGTTATCCCATTTCCCCTACCAACGGTCGCTACGGCCCACAAACTACAGCGGCGGTAAGCGATTTTTACTCTTCCCGGGGAGATCGCTCAGATGGGACTTCAATTGGTCCAGCTGGCTATAAAGCGATTCTGAGCTCGGCTAGCACCACCAAAACCCCAAAGAAAAAAACTTCTACTACAAAAAAGGCCAAGAACTCTAAAGCCGCTACTCGCAGTCGCTTTCGCGAGATGGGGGATGTCACCTTAATTAACGGTGCTCGCAAATCTCGAAAAGCACGAGAGGCAGTTTCTTTCGAAGAGTGGCGAGCTGCACCCTTTTCAAAGTTCATTGCCAAGCGAGAGTCCAACCGGAGGTGTAAAGCTGTGAACCGAACCGGTAAATATCGGGGACGTTGGCAGATGGACAAGAACTTTTGGCGCAGTTACGGGGGCCGCAAATTCGCCAAGCGCCCAGAGAAAGCCTCTTGCGTTGAGCAGGATTTAGTTGCTTACCGGGGTTGGATTGCTCGCGGTTGGCAACCATGGAATTACTAGACTAAACATTAATGGAGCAATTTTCGTATCTAGCGGTACTCTTCTTTATTTTTTTTACTACCCTATTTTTAGAGTTAATTCTTAAAGCCAGAGTTTGGCAAAAAATGAAAAGATTATTCTTAACTGTGCTTCCAGTTCTTATTGCCATGACAGTTTGGGATTGGTACGCCATCAAAGAGAGTCACTGGTTTTTTGATAAAGATTTAACAACCGGTTTAATTTTATTTGGGTTTTTACCAATTGAAGAGTTTTTATTTTTTATTTTTGTACCGATCGCAGCGCTGCTTTCCTTTGAGGCAGTTCGCGCAATAAAAAAACAATCGATACCGGGTGAGAACTCATGAGCTATCTTCAAATAGCCATAATTTATATTATCTTTGCGCTGTTACTTGATTCAATTATTTTAAAAACCTATGTTCTTAGATTGAAAGTATTTTGGCTGTCTTATTCAATTGTGCTTTTTTTCCAATTTTTAACAAATGGAATCTTAACAGGATTTTTAATTGTTACTTACAACCCAGCTGTATTACTAGGTTCAGGAAATTACACAGATACCACTCCACCGTTAATTGGGGATGGTAGATTATTTTATGCGCCTATTGAAGATGTTATGTTTGGTTTTTCTATGATTGTATTTACAATTTCGCTTTGGGTTTATTGGGGAAGAAAAGGGATTCAAAAAGAGCCCATCTCTGGCCCACCACCAAAATGGTGGCCAAAGGGCCATTGGTACGGAACTAAATAATTATCTTTTAAACCGAGCTTTAACTCGTCGCAATATTTCATTCTTTAAAGAATTAAAAGGTAATCTTTTCATTCCATTTTTTTGTACACCCTGCATGCCAATCGCCACTGCGGCAATTGCAATTGACTCAGGTAATTTTTGGTCAGGTGATCCTTTAATTTCAGTTGCCAAATTAGCAGCGTCACCAATGATTTTTAAATCCATTGAGCGAATTTGCTCGGCGTAAGTGAGAGCTATTTGATTGGCCTTATCAGCTGCCCACGAGGGGGTAGTGAGTTTTTCTGGATTTTCTTCGCTGATTGGCGAATTTAAAATTTCATGCATCATGCTGCGTCGAACGAATGATTCATACTTATCCCAAGTGGAATTATCTGGCTGGCGCAAATTGATTTGACGCAAGAATTCGGCTTCAGCCAAGGTCATAGAGCGGTTTGAAACCTTTTCTTTTCGTTTTTGTAAGGTGCCGGCTGAAAGATTAAGCATGCCTTCGAAAGCTTGATAAACAAAATCATGGTCAGAATCATCAACCACTACCAAGGTGACTTTGTCTCTTCCTACCAACTCGACCCAGCGCTGAATTACCGCTGGATGATCGTGTCTCATCCAAAAAGTAGGGGTAGGTGCCGACTCTCTTGGTTCATTTAAAATCGCGGTGAGCCACTGGGGGTAAGTAAGTTTGACGCCATACTTTAAATATTGCTGCCAGGCTGAAGGTAGTAATTTTCCGAATGGGCGCAGTGTGATTACCACCTCCAAGCGGCTAATTCCCAAATCAGAAACTATTTTTTTGGCTTGACGTTGATTTGCCTCGCAAAAAAATTCACTACTTAAAACCACGGTTTTGTTCGTTTTGGTTTCTTTGACCAACGAATTCCAGTGTTTGATCGGGGTAGTTGTGCCACCACGCCCCTTCCAGCCCCAAGTTCTTTCAGTTATTGCCCAGGCCGCTCGATGGTGAGCATTACGCCATTGTGAGGGGTAGAGAACGTTTTGAGAATTTAATTCTTTGCGATTATTGGCCAAGGCAGCTTGCAATGCGGTGGTTCCAGTTTTAGGAACACCAATATGTAACAGAATTGAATTTTTGCTTAATTGATTCATAACTATTTCACAATCAAATCTATTAGTTTTGCAACATTCTCTTCAAGCGGCTTTGCCCCATCTAATATTAATTCAGGATTAGTTGGCGCTTCGTATTCTTGACCTACGCCAGTGAGATTTGGCAACAGCCCTGCTTTTGCTTTTGCGTATAGACCCTTTGGATCGCGCGATCTACACACTTCTGGATCAGTAGAAATAAAAATTTCTTTAAATTCATTCTTCTCAAAAGTACTTCTAGCGGCATCTCGATCGGATTTAAAAGGACTGACTAGTGCCACTAGAACAACTAAACCCGCATCAAGCATTAATTTGGCAACTTCTGCAACCCGTCGCACGTTTTCAGCCCGATCTTCTTTGGTGAAACCTAGATCTTTATTTATTCCTAATCGTAAATTATCACCATCTAATACATAAGTATGTAAGCCAAGTGAGTGCAATTGTTTTTCAACAGCACCTGCAATAGTTGACTTACCAGAGCCACTGAGTCCGGTTAACCAAATAACTTGTGGAGTCTGTTGCTTTTGTTTGGCCCGAAGTTGCTGATTAATTTCAAAATCATGATGAGTTATGTTAAAAGCCCTGCGAAGTGTTTTTTGAACCATGCCGGCAGCAACTGTTTGAAAATTAATTCGATCTACCAAAATAAAGTTTCCGCCAGTACGTGAGTTTTGATAGAGATCTAAATTAACCGGGGAATCAGTTGCAATCTCTACTAAACCTATTTCATTCATATTTAAAGTTCGTGCGGGTTGAGTTACCCCTGAATTAACTTCGATCCGGTGACGTAACACTGTAACGGTCGCAGTGATACTGGTGGGTCCACTCATTAGAAAATAACTACGACCATGTGCTAGCGGCTCATCGGTTAACCAAACTAGATGCGCTGAATAGCGATCGGCTGGCAGCACTTGGTTAGATTTTGCTAAAATTACATCCCCACGACTCACATCTCGCTCTGGCTCAAGTACCAGTGTCACCGATTGATTTGCTGATGCGACTTTTAGCTCATCTTTAAAAAGTCGGATCTCTTTAATTGTGGCGCTATGACCTTGTGGGGCAATGGTTACTTCTTCGCCAAGTTTAAATTCACCATCGGTCACAAAGCCAGCTAAACCACGATAATTTTGATCTCTAATTACCATCTGTACATTCAAGCGGGCACGGTTAACTTCTTGTGGCGGTTCCCAACTACTTAGAAAATCTAAAACAGTTACGCCTTTGTACCAAGGAGTATTCTCAGTAATAGTTGATACATTGTCCCCAACTAGAGCACTTACTGGAATTGCCACCAAATCTTTTATTTCAAGGCGTTTTGCAGCGGCAGTAACTTCTTGCTTAATTTTTTCGAATTCGACTTGATTGTATTTAATCGCATCTAACTTATTAACTGCTAAAAGCACAGTTTTAATTCCACTGAGCGCTACCACTGTCAAATGTCTGAGAGTTTGTTCTCTCACTCCACGAGTGGCGTCTACCAGGATTAAAGCAATATCACTACGAGAGGCAGCAACCACCATGTTGCGGGTGTATTGCTCGTGTCCCGGTGCGTCAGCAATTATTAAACGTCTACCGCTCGGAAGGTTCATGCTGCGGTAGGCCACGTCAATTGTGATGCCTTGCTCACGCTCCGCTTCGAGTCCGTCAGTGAGCAAGCTGAAATCAACTTCACCCATTTTCACAGTGGAGCCAGTTCGCCTCACGGTTCGCGCTTGTTCGATGGTGTCTTGGGGAACAGAATTTGTTTCAACCAACAAGCGACCGATTAAGGTGCTCTTACCATCATCAACACTTCCACAAGTAACTAATCGGATTAAAGGTGCATTCATTTAGAAGTAGCCTTCGATCTTTTTTCTTTCCATGGAATCTTCTCTGTCACCATCGATAAGTCTGGTGGCTCTTTCGCTTAGTGAAACTTCTTCAAGTTCTTTAATTATTTCGGCGATGGTGGTGGCTTTAGATTCACTGGCGGCAGTCAACGGGTAACAGCCCAAGGTTCTAAATCTCACTTCTCTAAGTTGTGGAGTTTCATTTGCTTCGAGGCGATATCTTTCATCGTCAACCATGATGATTTGATTTCCGCGCATTACCGTCGGGCGCTGGCTGGCAAAATAGAGCGGAACCACGGGTATGTTTTCGCGTTCGATGTAACGCCAAACATCTAGTTCTGTCCAGTCACTCATTGGAAAGACTCGCATACTTTGCTCTGGCTTCATTTTTGTATTAAATGAATGCCATAATTCAGGCCTTTGTTGACGTGGGTCCCAGCGATGGCCACTTTCTCTTAATGAAAATATTCTTTCTTTGGCGCGGGATTTTTCTTCATCACGCCGAGCTCCTATTGCAGCATCAAATTCATACTTATCTAAGGCCTCTCCTGCAAAGCAACCGTTTTCATGATTCGGGTGTATTCGGTAGAACCCAAATCAAACGGATTTACATTTTGTTCGACGCCAGCTTGATTGGTGTGCACAATTAAGTCAATACCGGCAGCCTTTGCCGCTTCATTGCGAAAGGAAATCATCTCTTTAAATTTCCAAGTGGTATCTATGTGCATCAAACGAAAAGGTATTTTTGCCGGATAAAAGGCTTTTTCGGCCAAACGGAGTAATACCGAAGAATCTTTGCCAATTGAGTACAGCATTACGATATTTTTAAAAGCGCTAGCCGTCTCTCTAAAAATCTCTATGGCTTCGGCTTCGAGTTGATCTAAGACTTGGTCTTGAGAAATAATTATGTTTGCCATCTGTGACTATTTTGCCTTAACGGAGCCGGTAACTGAACCGGGCCCAAATTTCTTGCGTGCCTTAACTGCTTCTCGCCAGGCAGGGAATGCCACCTGAAGTCTTCTCGCCAGCGAAACAGTGGCCCGCTTTTGAAAGACCTCAAAATCAATCTCTTCAACGGCGTCCACTATTCCGCAATAAAGTACGCGGGCGGCTTCTATGCAAGGTTGACTCGAAGGGTGCAAGAGTGCGATTCCGCTTCGTGAATTTTCTTCAAGTTTTTTGACTCTTTGAATCTGAAATTTCAAGGCAGCCTTGACGCTTTCATCTGCCACTCTTTCTTCTAATTTCGCTCGATCAACACCAAATTTTTTTAGCTCAGCCAGAGGTAGATAAATTCTGCCGCGATCTAAATCTTCACTTACATCCCTAATGAAGTTCGCTAGCTGAAAAGCGACCCCTAAGTCCTTAGCTCTCTCGTAAGCTTCGGGGCTAGTTGGCTCCAAGATCGAGACCATTTGTAGGCCAATCACTGCAGCCGAACCGTAGACATACTCATACAAATCTTCAAATGTTTCATATTCATTCACAGTTAAATCCATCTTCATGGAATGAAGAAAACTTTCAAAATATTCGTGAGGGATTTGCCAGCGAATCACGGTGTCTACTACTGCTTTGCATATCTTGTCTTCTGAAGACCCTTGCTTTAAGTCTTGTAAAAATTTATCCCCCCAGGCGCCAAGCCAAGCGGCCTTTTCTTGGTTAGTAAGGGTGCTAGAGAGATCGTCGACTATTTCATCGGCGTAACGTGCAAAACCATAGAGCGCATGAACATATGGACGTTTACCACTTGGCAGTAATTGAGTTGCCAGGTAATAAGTCTTTCCATGTTTGGCGTTAAGTAAGCGGCAAGCTTCGTAAGATTCCCGTAATTCGGGTTCGAGGATTTGTGCCGCGTCTAGTTCGCGTTTTGACATACTCCGATTTTGCTAGCGATAAGCGCGAGAGCGGTAGGAGGGGTCTTTGCCCAAGATTCGCTCTGCCGCTAAACGCCCACTAATGAGGACCATTGGCACTCCAACTCCGGGCTGGGTTCCACTGCCAGCGAAAACTACATTTTCACCCCAAATGTTTCGAGGTCGAAATGGCCCAGTTTGAAAAAAGGTGTGCGCAGAAGCAAAGGGAGCTCCCCGCTCCATGCCACGCTCTTGCCAATCCAAAGGCGAAGTTGGGTAGGCAACTTCAATATTTTTTTCAAAATCGGTGTATCCGCGTTGCTCTAAAATCCTGATTATTTCTTCTTGATAGCGAGGGGTTTCTTTGGTCCAATCTATGTCGGCATCCATATTCGGCGTTGGGAGCAGCACATAGTAGATGTCACGATTTTTTGGTGCTAGGTCTGGATCTGAATGAGTTGGATTAGTCACCAGCAAAGATGGATCTTTCATCAATCGCTTACGATCAATTAAATCTGTGAATACTTCTTTCCAGTCTTGACCAAAATGAATATTGTGGTGCGCAATTTTTTCATACTTCTTTTTGCTGCCGACTAAAAGAGTAAAAGCAGAAGGTGAGTAGCGTAATCGAGAAACATTCCACGATTTTTCACCTAACAAGTCCCGCCAAGCAACTGGTAAGTCAGCATTTAGAACAAAAGCATCTGCCACTATGCGCTCGCCAGTTGACGTAATTACTGCACTAGCTCGTCCGTTATTATGTTCAACCTTTGCAACAGTGGTGTTATATTTAAAAGTCACACCATGCTTTTCTGCTGCAGCCGCTAAAGCTCTTGGAACCGCGTGCATTCCACCTTTTGGAAAAAACACACCAGCGACTGAGTCCATATAAGCGATGACTGCGTAGATAGCCAAGGCCTGGTAGGGCGAGAGACCGGCATACATGGCTTGAAAGGAATAAATTCTTTCAGTTCTAAAGTCTTTAAAGTACTGCTTAGCCTTTGGTGCTAATTTTCTGAAACCACCTAAAGCTACCAATTTTGCCAAGTTGGGAGTTAATAAATCTAAAGGTGTGTCAATATTCTTGTCTATAAAGTCTTTCATTTCGTATTTGTAGAGTTTTGAAACGAAATCTACGTACTTCAAATAACCTTGAGCTTCATCTGGACCAATCACTGATTCAATCTCTGCCGCCATTCGGGCAGGGTCGGCGTGCACATCTAGTTGTGAGCCATCGTGATAAAAAGCTCTATAAAGCGGGCTAACCGGACTTAGTTCTAACCAGTCTTCCATTTTTTCGCCAACTGCATCAAACGCATCTCTGATCAAATCAGGCATCGTTAAAACGGATGGGCCGGTATCAAATTTGTATCCGTCGGTTGAAAGTAAACCGTTGCGACCACCTGGGACTGGCTCTTTTTCTAAAACAGTTACCTTGCGACCCTTGCCAGCTAAACGCAGCGCACAAGAGAGTCCGGCTAAACCAGCTCCTACAATCACAATCTCATCAGTTTTACCCGAGACGGTGCGTACTTTGCCGGGTACTAGATCTTCGATTTTTAAACTCATGGTCATAGTCTGCGGCTAGTTGCGGCAACTGCCAACTCGGAAAGTGCAGTTTTGGCTTCTGCTGTGATCGAAGACACCGCCAGAGCTGACTGGGATTGCTCAAAAAGTTGATTTATCAGGCTTTCTACCTTTTCTAGGGCGCCAGTGGCCTGAATAACTTCTCTGAGCTGGTTTACCCCTGTTGGTGAGAGGTCGGCTTTTGCGAAGAGTTCATCCAAAATCATCATTTGCGGTTTCGTGGCTCCCTTAAATGCCAACTCGATCAACACAGTTCTTTTACCCTCTCGTAAATCATCACCAGCTGGTTTTCCCGTCTCTTCAGGATCGCCAAATACCCCTAAAATATCATCGCGAAGTTGAAAGGCTTCACCTAACGGCAAGCCGTAATCAGTGAAAGATTGAATTAACTCGGCGTCAGCTACCGCTAAGTTACAACCTAGATGCAAGGGTCGTTCGATGGTGTACTTAGCAGACTTAAATCTAATAACATTTAAGGCTTCCTCAATTGATCCACCACCCTTGGCTTGACTATATAAATCTAAATATTGGCCTGCCATCAATTCTGTGCGCATCAAATCATAAAGATTTTTACCGCGTCGCAAGGCCACTTCATCAATACCACTGGTTAAGAGCATTTGGTCTGCCCAAGAGAGCATTAGATCACCAAGTAAAACTGCTCCACCGATACCAAATAATTCTTCACCACCAGCCCATTTGCCAGCTTGATGCAAATGTTCAAATCTTTTATGAATTGAAGGCTTACCTCGTCTGGTATCTGAAGCATCCATCACGTCATCGTGAACTAGTGCGCAACCTTGTAAAAATTCTAATGCACTCGCTGCGTACAGAATCTCTGTTTCACCCGCGCCACCAGAGCCTTTGTAACCCCAGTAGCAAAAAGCTGCCCGCAAACGCTTACCACCAGAAAGAAAGTCTTTTGCAAAATTAATCATTTGACCAGCAGCCGGTGAGACATTATCTAAAATTAGTTTTTGTTCGTTCAAAAAATTATCAATATTTTCTTGAACCTGCGGGCGAATTTTTAAGCTTTCCATTTTTTCCACCAGGCATGTGAGTCAAAAATTATGCTTACCAGCGCCGCCAGGGGAGTTAAGGCAATTTTTTGAAAATTAATCGGTTTATAATTTGCGAGTTGCCTAAACGATAAAAGCGAGCCTAGTTTAATGCCAATTAGACCGAGCAGCTTCAACGATCTGCTTCTTGAAAAAATAAAAACTAATACCGGAGCTAGATAAGTTAAAGCTCGTATCGCTAATTCATCTAAAGGAGTCGGCTCTTTTTTTGTAGACCGGTGTTCATCAATTGTTAAAAGAGTCTTACCATTCACAATCGCTACCGGTAATTCATGCTGCTGAAGCACCTTGACTAGCCCCACTCCTAAATCGGGATTTGTGCCCACCCGAGTATGACCAGCAATCCGGTTATAAGCATCCTTTTGAATTATTAGCAGATCTGGGCTAACTGCTGATTCGCTCTGCATTTTGGTAAGGGTCAATAAACTTTTGCCGAGTTCATCTAAATAATTAAGATTCAAGGGGTTTTTGATTTTGGGATTAATAAAAAGTGCGGTTAGCTCGTTTGCGATTAAATAATTGAGGCTGCTGATAAATAAATTAGATGAAACTAACACCCTAGGATTAATAAAAACCAGTATTTCGCCCTCAGCAGCAAAAGCTAATTTTTGACAATTCCAAGCCACCTCACTCCAACCGGCGGGAGTTAAATCAGCTTCATTAAAAAGATTTTTTACCCGATCGTCACTTGCGGGCAAGCTTTCATTTACTAATATTTCTGAGTCCTTTAATCCTTCTTGTGTGAGTAAATCTGCGATCAAGGCAGCGGTTTGAGGTTGATTACTTAGCGCGATAATGAATGAAATTTTATTTTGATACTCACCCTTGGTTTCAGGAAGTGGATTAATTTTCAATTGATTTAGCGGTTTATATTCCAGCAAAGTTTTAATGCCTAGCGCCACTGAACCTGCTGCTAAAAGTGAGAGAGTCGAGTTTGTTTTAGCCAATTTAGCGATCCTTAAATGCAATAAAGGCATAAAGAAGTGCCAGCACGCCTAAATAAGAGAATATCCAGAGTGCATTAATAAACAAATCAAATTCGATAAAAACTATCAGGGAGCAAAAAAATGAAAAAATTAAATAGGCTGCAAAAGGAGGGCGGGAACTTAACTTATCATTTCGCGGTAGTTGACTTGCCATAATTAAAATTAAAGCAAAAACAAAGAACCCAACGACAAGAGCTCTAGTGGGAATACTTACAAAAGTTCGAGTTGATTCCGTTAGATTTAGCCATTGCCAGTATCCAGCATTTGTCGCGACCTGTTCTAGCGCAAATTGAACAGAGTTTGCAATAAAAGCTCCAATTACTACTACCGCAATCGGAGAATAAACCATTCTTCTCGCCATAGTGAAAGCAAAGTAGCTAATCGCTACCCAAAATAATGGCAAAATACTTGGAACCGAAAATAATTGATTACCCAAGAGATAGGTATACGCGATCTCTCCGAACAAAATTCCGGCAGAGCCATTTAAGGCCAGTGCAGAAAAGCTAATTCCGTAGCCAATTATCCCAAAAGTTATAGCCCAACTGAAGCCGTGCCAAATTACTGCATGAAATACAGCAGTAGAAAAAAGAAAAATGAGAATAAATAGAAAAAGAGAGTCTTGCCGGTTCGCAGGCATAAATAGCCAAAGTGCACTTGAAATAAACAGGGCTAAAACGTTTAGCCAGGGTACGAGTCGAAGCCCCTTGCTGGGGCCGCCTAGTTCACGATGCTTACCCCGATATACCCGAACGCTCATACCCAGACAACTTAATAGCAACAGCCACCAGGCCAGCGAACGCCTCTTCTGGCAACCCTTGCAAAAGTGGAGTATCGATATAGCCCAGCAATTATGTGAGGTTTGTTCTATACTTGTGTGCACACGGGAGTTCGAGCAATCGGACTGAGAGGAAGGCAACGCGCCTTCGACCGTAAGACCATTCGGGTAATGCCGAGTTAGGGAGAAGCTAATGATCGTTTTATTTGACGTTTTTGGATATCCAGTGACTGTGCTAGAAATTCTTGCTACTACCGCAGCCTTAATCGGAGTTTGGCTGGGTACTACCGGTAAAAGAATCACTTGGCCTTGGTGGATTTTAGGTAGTGTGCTGTACGCAGTTTTATTTTGGCAATACGACCTTTATGCCAGCGCTGCTTTGCAATTGGTCTTTATCGCGGCAGCAATTTGGGGCTGGTTTGGCTGGGGTAGCGAGGGAGCTCAACCTAGCAACTTAAAAAATTCTCAACGCTTTATTACGCTGAGCATTTTAGTAGTTGCAGTGCTGGCTCTGGCTCCTTGGTTAGAGAGCATTGGTGCTGCCGCCTCTTTGCCGGATTCATTTATTTTGGTAGCCAGCGTGGTAGCGCAAGTAATTATGGTGAGAGAAAAGTTTGAAGCGTGGCCAATTTGGGCTGTGGTAAATGTGGTAGCAACTGTTCACTACGCCAATCAAGGCCTCATATTCACCGCTGTGCTTTATGCGGTATTTGTGGCAGTAGCGATTGTGGGATGGAAGCGATGGAGCGACCGCGCTCGTTCAGCGAACTCACTAAAGAGTTAATTACTCGCGAAAGTAATTTGCTTATCGCAGTCGACGGGCCTGCCGGCTCTGGTAAGACTACTTTTGCCAAAGCTTTAAGTGAGTACTTACCAAAGTCGGCAGTAGTACACATGGATGAGATTTATAACGGCTGGGATGACGCACTAACTGAAAGTCTTTCTGACAATTTACTTAACTGGATGATCGAGCCTTTTAAAGAAAAAAGACCAATCAAATACCCGGTGTTTGATTGGCACCAAAGTCGTTATCTTGAGATTAAAACCCTTGAAGAGCTAGATTTTTTGATTTTAGAAGGGGTGGGGTCGGGGAGTAATCGAGTGTTTTCTGAACTTGATTATTTAATCTGGATAGAAGCTGATTTAAAGCTAGGGCTTGAGCGAGTAAAGCTGCGCGATGGTGAAGAGGTAGCTCAGCAAATGGCTAAGTGGCGAGGATTAGAGGCAGCTTGGTTTAAAGAAAATCAAACTAAAGAAAATGCCCATCTTCAAGTAAATGGCAATCTGAGGAATGAGATCGATTTAACTAAGGAATTTTGGCCACTTTAAGACCCAGGGTTGACTTTTGTCGGGGGTGGGTAGTTAACTATGAGTATTCGAACACCTGTTCGAAAGATGGCCTAGTGGAACCCCCAACTACTTAGGCCATCAGCATTTCATCACCGGCCTCGCTGATGCGGGGAAGCGCTCAGCTGGGTCGGTGGCCCCCAACCGTCTTCCCACGGAAAACCACAAAAGGATTTAAGACGGATGCGGTTGCGTCGTAGTGAAGCGGTAACAGTTTGGTCGGAGGGCGAGCGCCCGACTCGATTTATTTGGAATCAAAACCGGTATTTGGTAGTTGAACATTTATCTCGCTGGTTTGAAATGACTCCTTGGTGGGTAGCTACTGATTTAGCAATTGCCAATCTGGGTGAGCAAGAGGTGTGGCGAGTAGTTGCTCGCCGGATTAACTCTGCCAATAGCGGGGTTTTTGACTTAATTACTTTTGAAAATAATTCTCACTGGTATCTATCGAGAGTGATCGACTAAATGTTTGCTCACTTAAATACAGTTTCAGGCTTTTCACTGCAGTACGGGACTTGCCAAGTAGAGCAGTTAGTAAGTCAAGCTAAAAAATTAGGATTTTCTCATTTAGCTTTAGCAGATCACGACACTTTAGCTGGAGCCATTGCCTTTGCCTTGGCTTGTCAGAAAGCGCAAATTCACCCAATTTTAGGAGTCAACTTTAAAGTTGCCCAGTCAAGATTAGTACTACTTGCTAAAAATTCACTAGGGTTTGGTTCGCTATGCAGATTAGTTTCATTATCTAATTTAACTATTGACCATATTTACAAAGAAGTAGCGCAAGGTAATTTAGCAGTTTTGTTAGGCCCGCACTCTAACTTTGGACAAGCAGTTAGAGCTAAACAGTTTGAAGTTGCACAAGAAATATTACGACATTGGACCTTATTAGCAAAAGAAAACATTGCAATTGAAGTAGTTACCCACCAAGCAAGTAAAAGTGCCTTTAGTACCAGCAATGCTGCAGTAATGTTGCAGTTAGCAAAAGCTAATCGAGTTAAAGCAGTAATTACAAACGCGGTTAGATATTTAACCCCAACAGATGCTAAAACTGCAGATATTTTGGATGCAATTCGAATTAAGCAAAAAATAAATCCTAATCGAGTCGAACGCAATAATTCACAAGGTTATTTAAAAACTCCTTTTGAAATGGCGGCTTTAGCGCAAGAGGTTGCTAGTGCAGCAGGGCAAAGCGATTTGGCTGGTTTGCTAGTTACCTTCACTGAAGATTTAGCTGCTAGTTGTGCCTTAGATCCAATAAAAGATTTAGGTTTTGGCTCAATTAGTTTGCCTGAAACAGAAGTTGTTTTAAACGGCAAAACACAAGGTGCGCATCGAGAGTTAGTGGCGAGGTGTGAAGCTGGTCTGGCTAAGTGGGGAGTAGCTCAAAAATCTGATTATTTACAAAGGCTAGAAGCTGAACTTTCAACAATTTCTCAGCTGGGTTTTGCTACTTATTTTTTGACAGTGGCTGAAGTAGTTGATTTAACAAAAAAGTTAAATATTCGAGTGGCTGCCCGTGGCTCTGGAGCAGGCTCATTAGTGAACTTTGCACTAGGGATTTCAGGGGTAGACCCGATTGTTAATGGCTTATTAATGGAGCGATTTCTTTCACCGCTTCGAACGGCATTACCCGATATTGATATCGATGTGGAATCTCATCGTCGACTAGCGGTTTATGACGCAATTATCGAGCGATTTGGAGCAGAGCGGGCAATTTGTTTATCAATGCGTGATACCTATCGAGTGCGACATGCAATTAGGGATGTGGGCGCGGCTTTAGGGTATCCAGCTGGCGAGATTGATTTATTTGCTAAATCGCTTCCACGAATTAAAGCAAAAGATGTTCGTAAAGCTTTAAGTGAGTTACCTGAATTAAAAAGATCAAGTTTTTATAAGCTCTTCACCCAAGGAAAACTTGATACCTATTTAGATTTAGTAGAAAAATTAGATGGTTTACCAAGAAATTTAGCAATGCACCCCTGTGGGGTTTTGTTGTCAAATTCTGAACTACTAAATAGAACTCCGGTTATTACTAGCGCTAGTGGTTATCCGATGAGTGAATTTGATAAAGATGATGTAGAAACCCTAGGTCTTTTAAAGCTAGATGTTTTAGGGGTAAGAATGCAATCCGCCCTCTCACACGCAGTATCAGAAATAAAAAATACAGAAAAGATAGAAATTGAATTAGAGAAAATTGATTTAGCAGATAAAAAAACTTTTGAGCTAATTCAATCAACTAAAGTTTTGGGTTGTTTTCAAATTGAATCACCTGGGCAAAGAGAGCTAATTGGAAAGTTCTCACCCGAAGTTTTTAACGATTTAATAATTGATATCTCACTATTTCGCCCGGGGCCTATGAAATCTGGAATGATCGAGCCTTTTCTTAAAGCACGCGGTGGCTTTAGCGAGGCTGACTATTTGCACTCAGATTTAAAACCAATTCTTCAAGAAACTTGGGGAGTGGTGGTTTTTCATGAGCAAGTAATTAGGTTAATTAGTTTGGTTACTGGCTGTTCGCTAGCAGCAGCAGACGAAAACGTCGTAGACTAGGCGACTTTAATCAACAACTAGAAATTCGTGGTTGGTTTATTAAGAAAGCTCTAAAAAAATATTCACTTGAATTAGCTGAAAAACTCTGGGGAATTTTAGAATCTTTTGCCTCATTTGGCTTTTGTAAAGCTCACGCCGCCGCTTTTGCTTTGCCGACTTATCAATCAGCTTGGCTCAAGACCTACTACCCGGCAGCTTTTTTTGCAGGGGTATTAACCCATGATCCAGGAATGTATCCAAAAAGATTGATAGTTAATGATGCTAAAAATTTTAAAGTAAAAGTATTGCCGCTTGACATAAATATTTCTGACAGAGTATATCGCGCTGAAAGCCCTGATTCTTTACGAATTTCGTTAGCAGAAGTTAGGGGAATTAGCGAGGATGAAGTAGAAAGAATTTTGGAGTATCGCCCCTTTACTTCTTTAGCTGACTTTTATAATCGCGCCCGAATTTCTCGTCCAGTAACTGAACGATTGATCTTGACTGGAGCTTTTGACTCACTTTATGACTTACCAAATAAAGACCTAAATCGCAGAGATTTGCTAATGCAGCTATCACGATTAGAGCATTCGACTGGTAGCGATAAAGCCCAGTTAGGGTTAGGGATTTTCTTAAAAGAAGAAATTATTTCTCATAAATTGCCCGACTTGACGCTAGATGAGGTGCTAAAACATGAGGTAGAAATTTTAGGAATGGATTTAAGTTGCCACTTAACTTATTTTTATCGAAACTTACTAAAAGATTTAAACGTAGTATTTTCTAAAAATCTCTTGAACTATCGACAAAACACTGAAGTATTGATGGCAGGGGTAAAAGTTTCAACTCAAACTCCTCCCATTAGAAGTGGTAAACGCGTAGTTTTTTTGACGATAGATGACACCACTGGTCCAATTGATGTCACTTTTTTTGAAGATATACAAAGAGATTATGCACAAACTGTTTTTAACTCTTGGCTCTTTTTAGTTAAAGGGAACATTCGGCGTACAGGACCACGAGGTATTTCTGTAATTGCCTCAGGCTGTTGGGATCTATCTCAGCTAAATCAAATTTATAGAAGCGAAGGACTGATTGCAGTAAAAACACTTTTAAACAATAGCCCGCAGTTAGTGGCTTAAGTGACCAACAAGAGGGAGGATAAGAAGTATGACTCATCGACAAGTTAGAAAATTACCTCAAGGTGTACTAAGTGGTAGAGATGAGGATTCAAACATTTTGCATGTCGATATGGACGCCTTTTACGCATCAGTTGAAATTCGAGATCGGCCGGAGTTAAAGGGTAAGCCGGTGATTATTGGGTATAACGCAGGCCGAGGGGTGGTGACTTCTGCCACCTATCAAGCTCGTGAATTTGGTGTTCATGCTGCAATGAGCATGGTGCAAGCACTCAGGTTGTGCCCTAAAGCAGTAGTGATAGAGCCTAATCATTACAAATACGCAGAAGTTTCTGAAAGAATCAGAGAAATATTTTTTGACTTCACCCCACTAGTTGAACCCTTGGCCTTAGATGAAGCTTTTTTAGATGTTTCAGGTGCTAAGAAAATTTTTTCTAGCCCTACCTTTATTGCTCAAGCAATTAGAGAACGAGTGGAAAAAGAGTTAAACATTACTTGCTCAGTAGGGATTGCCCCTAATAAATTTGTTGCCAAACTTGCTTCAACTATGGCTAAGCCAGATGGTTATTTGGTAGTTGCACCAGAAGAGGTGTTAGATTTTTTACACCCTTTACCAATTGGAGCTTTATGGGGAGTTGGGGGGAAAACCGAAGCTGAATTAAATCGACTTGGTTTAAAAACTATTAAGCAAGTAGCTCAAATTCCTTTAAGAACTCTAAAAACTGCTATTGGAGAAAGTTTAGGTGAGCATTTACATCAACTTTCTTGGGGAAAAGATGATCGAACGGTCGAAATTTGGGAAGCCGAAAAAAGCATTGGAAATGAAGAAACCTTTTCGCAAGATCTTGATGAGAGTGAAGATATCTTGCGTGAAATTTTAAGATTAAGTGAAAAAGTAGGCTCCCGAGTAAGGGGAGCTAATTTAGTATCTAAAACTGTAGTTTTGAAGGTAAGGTTTGCTAACTTTTCAACCATCACTCGTTCTAAAACATTGCTGCACCCGACCAACAGTAAGAGAGAAATTTATAAAACTGCTAGCGATTTATTTAATGCCTTAAAGTTGACTGGGGTAAAAATCCGATTAGTTGGGGTGAGGGCTGAGAATTTAATTCCTATCACCAGAAGTTCTCAACAATTATCGCTAGATGGAGCAGAAGAAGGCTGGAAGCAAATTGAAAACGCTACGGACCGCGCCAGTGAGCGTTTTGGTCCAGCGGCGGTCCAGCCTGGCAGGCTGATAGGGGAATAGAATAAGCCTCTACTTGCAATTGTTCAGCGAGGTTCTATTCTTAGATAGTAGAGAGTTGGGAGAGCGCAGATGGCACTGTCAGACCGAGAGCAAAAGTTGCTAGAGCAGATGGAACAGGCGCTCTATGCTGAAGATCCACGCTTTGCCACTTCACTAAAGAAGCCCGCTCGAATCGCTATTGCCCCAGGTGAGCGCAGACATTTACTGACTGGCACCTTGGCACTCGTTATTGCTATTGGGCTGGTAATTGGGTCAGTCGCGACAAAACTTGTTTTATTGGGCATTTTAGGCTTCGTATTTCTTTTAATTGGGCTGTTTATGCTGATTCGGGGCCTACAAGCTCCGGTAGCTGCGGTCACTCCAAAACCTCGAAAAGGTCCAGGAGCTGGGGATTTTATGCGCCGTATGGAACAACGCTGGCAACAAAGGCGTGAAGGCGACTACTAAAGCTCGCTCAGCAACCTTTATTTCATAAATCAAATTAAACATCTTCAATCCATATAACTACGCCCAAACCTAGGGAGGAATCTCCCATATTTGTGTGGTAAAAGGGTTGATTTTGGAGCAATATGGAGTAAAGTGGGTAAATCGATCTGGCTGATCGAGGCAAAAAGACTTTAAAAATCGTCTTTTTGGGGGATTGCCAAGGGGATTACCAAGTGTTTCTAGGTACACACGAACCGCGTCTTGACGACAAAGGTCGATTGGTATTGCCCGCTAAATTTCGCGAACCTTTGGCCCTTGGGATTGTTATAACAAAAGGCCAAGATAGATCTCTGATTTTGTGGCCAATGCAGCAATTCACGGCCTATACCGAAAAACTACGTGAAGCTTCTCGTAATGACGCAAAGGTTCGTAGTTATTTAAGAGTTTTCTTTTCAAGCGCCTTTGATGAACAGCCCGACAAACAGGGTCGAATCACAATTCCAAACACCTTGCGTGAATACGCCCAACTCGATCGAGAGTTAGTCGTAGTGGGGGCTGATACCACAATCGAAATTTGGGAGCCAGGTGCTTGGCGCGAGTACCTAGAAGTGGCAGAACCAAAATTTGCGCACACTCAAGAAGAGGTTGCACCAGGAATTTTTTAAGGGTTTAAGGCCTCGGCCTCTTTCCGTCGCATAAGCCGACTCTCCTTCCCCAGAGCCGGACTTGTAACGGAGAGGGACCGAAGAACTTAAACCACACACCAGAAGCGGAAAGGGGAGAAAGTGCAAAAAATTCTTACCGAGCAACACGTGCCGGTAATGGTGCAAGAAGTATTTGAAATACTTTCACCTGCGCTTGAGTTTGAGAATTCTGTTTTGGTGGATTGCACCTTGGGTTTAGGTGGACATAGTGAACACTTTCTTAAAGAGCACGATCGATTAAAAGTAATTGGGTTCGACCAAGATTCCATAGCTTTGACTCGAGCAAAAGAGCGATTGGCAGCATATAAAAATCGAGTGGTTTTTGTAGGTAAAAACTTTAATCAATTAAGAACTGAATTAAATAAAATTCAAATAGAAAAAGTTAATGCAATAATTTTTGATCTAGGAGTTTCTTCAATTCAGATTGATGAAAAAGAAAGAGGATTTTCATATCTTTCTAGCGATCCATTAGACATGAGAATGAATCAGAGTCAATCATTAAATGCACAAGAAATAGTTAATACTTGGCAAGAGCATGAAATAGCAAAAATTTTGTTTCAGTATGGTGAAGAAAAATTTGCTAAAAAAATTGCAAAAAATATTATTAATAAAAGAAATAAATCTTTAATTAAAACTACCGCAGAATTAGTAGAGATCATTAACAATTCAATACCGGCACCAGCTCGTCGCACTGGAGGAAACCCAGCAAAAAAGACTTTTCAAGCATTGAGGATTGCAGTTAATCAAGAGTTAGATGTTTTAAAAGAAGCACTTTTGCAAGCTGTAGAAATAGTAGCTCCGGGTGGGCGTATTGCCGTTTTAACTTACCACTCATTAGAAGATCGAATTGTAAAACAATTTTTTAAATCTTTAATACGAGTCAGTGATATTCCCCGAGAAATCCCAGTAATTGAATCTTTGCAGCAAGATTTTAAATTGATTACTAATAAACCCCTCCGGCCCACTAAGGCAGAGATTGCTGTTAATTCAAGAAGTAAATCAGCCAAGTTACGTGGCATAGAAAAACTAATGAGGGCAGCATGAGCGCTATTAGTTACCAAGTAACAAAGGCAAATTCAAAACCAGCGGTAAAAAATGTGCGAGATTCGGTTTCAAATTTTGGATTCGGGCTTTTTATTTCAGCAATTTTATTGTTGGGACTTTTGGGTGGTTTAGTAATTAATACCTCTTTAAGTCATAGCCAATTCACTATTAGTCAATTACGAGCTGAATTGACCCTGGCGGCGGATTTGCAAGAAACGCTGGCGCAGGAGGTGGCACGTTTGGAATCACCCGAGTTGTTAAAAGAGCGGGCGATTTTACTGGGCATGGTTCCGGGGCCTGGTGCTGGTTTTGTGGATTTACGCGATGGACGAATTATTGCCCCTGGCTTAGATGACAAATATCGCGAGGCAGATTACTCACGAGTAGTGGGACAATAAAAATGAATTTCTTAGATAAAAAGGCTCGCTTATCAAGAAAGTCACAACGATTTCATGCCATTGCAGCACTAACCGTGTTGGTTTTGGGTGGCTACGGAGTTAAGTTGGTTGAATTGCAGGCTTATCAAGCCCCCTCGCTCAGCCTTAAAGCAACCGAAAACAGAACTCGTACCGTGCTTTTGACAGCAAATCGTGGTGAAATCACCGATCGAAAAGGTGCCCCTTTGGCCATTTCTGTGGAGGCAAGAAACCTAACCGCTGATCAAACGAAGGTTGTTAATCCGGGTGAGACCGCTCGTCTAATTGCCGAAATTTTGAAAGTTGACCAAGAGCAGCAAGCGGCTATTGAAAATTCATTAATTGGTGAAAAAAGATTTGTATACCTCACTAAAAAGATAACTCCAAGTCAATGGAATGAAATAAAAGCTCTGAGACTTCCCGGAATTTATTCTGAAAAAACTAATTCAAGAATTTACCCCGGAGATTCCATTGCGGCGAGCTTGATTGGCTTTGTCGGGGCTGAGGGATACGGCATGAACGGAATTGAACATTCCTTTAACGAGATGCTTGCTGGGGCAGATGGACGAATGAAGTACGAATCAAGTGCAGGTGGGCGCCAACTGCCGCAAGGACTTTCTTCTCAACAGGATCCGGTGCCGGGTATTGGAATTCGTTTAACGATTGACCGGGATCTTCAATATGTAGCAGAGCAAGCTTTAGCTGAACGAGTCGAGTATGCCCAAGCCAAAAGTGGAACATTAGTAGCGATCGAAGTGAAGACTGGCAAAATTTTAGCTTTGGCCAATTACCCTACCTTTAATCCGAATACCCCACTGGAATCTGATCCAAATACTTGGGTAAACCGTGCCTTAGTGGATTCATATGAGCCAGGCTCTACCGCGAAGGTCATGACAATGGCGGCGGTAGTTAACGAAAACATTGCTGGTCCAAATACTCAATTTGTGATTCCTCCAGTTTTAAAAAGACCCTCAAAAACTTTTAAGGATCACGAACCTCATCCAACCTTGCAATTAACTTTGACTGGGGTTTTAGCAAAATCGAGTAATATCGGGACAATCTTGGCAGCAGAAATGCTTGGTAAAAATAAGTTTTACGATTACTTAAAAAAATTTGGTGTAGGGGACCCTACTGGACTGAATTTTCCTGGCGAGAGTAACGGCCGATTGCCAAAGTTGAACGATTGGTCGGTCACTAGTCTTCCAACTTTTGCTTTTGGTCAAGGATACATGGTTAATGCAGTTCAAATTGCCAGCATGTATGCCACGGTAGCTAACGACGGAAAAAGAATCCCCCCGAGTTTAGTTGAAGGTTTTATTCAAGAAGATGGAACTTTTACCCATGCCCCAGCGCCAACACCAGTGGAGGTTATTTCACCTAGCTCGGCACAAATTGTTCGCGAAATGATGGAAACCGTAGTTTCGGCCGAAGGTACTGCGCCGATGGCTTCGATTCCTGGATATCGTGTCGGCGGTAAAACTGGAACAGCTCAAGTTGTTGATCCTGAGTGCCGTTGTTATTCCACAGAAGTAATTGCCTCATTTATTGGAATGGCGCCAGCAGAAGATCCTGAAATAGTTGTGGCAATTGCAATTCACCATCCAAAAAATGGAAGATGGGGCGGCAGGTTGGCAGGTCCCGTCTTTAAAGAAGTAGCTCAATATGCCCTGCAAGATAGAAATCTTCCACCTTCAGAAGGAACTCCACCTCAATTACCGGTCGAGTGGTGATGATGGCAGACCTTCGACCAAAAATTCAACCAGTGGCCTTATCAGCACTTAAAGAATTTAAGGTAGCTGGTGTGCCTGCTTTAGATGTTTTCATTACCGGGGTAACTCATGATTCATCGCAAGTACAGGTG
>JAGYJD010000011.1 GCA_018402365.1 Candidatus Nanopelagicales bacterium
TAACCCAAACAGTTACTTCTGCGCATCCTGGGTTTTCAAATACCAATTTACAAGTTGGAGTAATGCGGGGACGAGAAGGATTTCTAAAGTCGTTGGGTACTACTTTTTTAAATTTGGGTAACGCCATCATGGCGCAGTCTGCCGAGATGGGAGCCTTACCGCAGATTTATGCAGCCCTCATCCCAGAATTAACAAATGGCGAATTCATCGGCCCCGATGGTCTAATGGAAGCACGTGGTTATCCAAAGATTGTCGCCTCCAGCGCCAACGCACAAAATCCCCAAGTCGCAGAAAATCTATGGTTAACTAGTGAAAAACTCACTGGTATAAAATTTGAAATATAGGTAGGTAAACATGGCAGCAGATAGTTCATTCGATGTCGTTAGCAAGATTGATCGACAAGAAGCAGATAACGCTTTAAATCAGGCAAGCAAAGAGTTAAGCCAAAGATTTGACTTTAAAAACACTGAAACCAAAATAAGTTGGTCTGGTGAAATGGGTGTAGACATTGAATCTTCTACCGAAGAAAGAGTTGTGGCAGCGCTTGAGGTATTTAAAGAAAAATTGGTGAAACGTTCCATCTCATTAAAAGCTTTCAAAGCTGGCGATCCGAAACCTAGTGGCAAGATCTATAAAATTCAAGGCACCTTTAATAGTGGCATTAGTCAAGAGCAAGCTAAAAAAGTAACTAAATTGATTCGTGATGAAGGCCCCAAGTCAGTGAAAACTCAGATCATGGGTGAAGAAGTCAGAGTCACAAGTAAATCTCGAGATGACCTACAGTTAACAATCGATTTAATTAAAAATGCAGATTTAGACTTTGCGACCCAATTTGTTAACTATCGCTAAAGACCACTTCTGCTTTGCTGCTTCCTATCTTGGGGTAAGAGCTACCGGGCCCAAACATCTGTGATTTAATCAAGTATGAAACTTGAAAATACACCCTTAAAAATGATTGATGGTCGAGATACTACTTTTGATGAATTTTCAGAAAAGGTAGTAATGGTTGTGAATGTGGCATCCCGCTGCGGCCTCTCGCCGCAATATGAAGCTTTAGAAAATCTTCAAAAAAAATATGAAGACAAAGGCTTTACAGTTTTAGGCCTTCCCTCGAACCAATTTTTACAAGAACTCTCTACCGAAACAAAAATCTCTGATTACTGCTCTACCACTTGGGGTGTTACCTTTCCGATGACTGAAAAAGTAAAAGTTAACGGTAAAGATGCCCATCCCCTTTATAAAGAATTAACTAAAAACAAAGACGCTAAAGGAAAATCTGGACGCATAAAGTGGAACTTTGAAAAATTTGTGATTTTGCCAAAAGGCGAAGTTCACAGATTTAGTCCAACCACCAAGCCAGATGATCCTGAAATTGTTAATTTGATTGAGGACAATTTAAGTAGCTAGAAATATGAATGACTCAATAAATAATTTCTCTTTTACTCAAAAAACACCAGTTTGTTGCTTTTTTAGGATTTGATATGGCTAATTCTCCACTTATGCCGCAAGATTAGGGCATGGAAACAAATAGTTCGCAACAAAAGCCACTCTGCCTGGTAACTGGTGCCACCGGATATATCGGAGGTCGCTTAGTCAGCCAACTTTTAAAGGCCGGATATCAAGTGCGAGTGATGGCAAGATTTCCTGATCGGTTGCGTGATTTGCCGTGGTACCAATCGGTTGAAGTTGTTCAGGCTGATGCTTTAGACCCAGCCACCATGCGAACTGCCTTAGCAGGTGTTGACGTGGCTTATTACTTACTACATGCTATTAATCAGGGTCAAAATTTTGGCAGTATCGAAACCGCAATGGCAAATATATTTGCTGATGTTGCAAAAGAGCAAAAAGTAAAAAGAATTATTTACTTAGGCGGCATTATTCCTGAGCAAAAGTTGAGCGAACACTTAAAGTCACGCGCTGTTACTGGTGAAATACTTCGAGCCTCTGGTGTTCCAACTATTGAATTACGCGCGGGTGTAGTGCTGGGTTCAGGCTCAGCTTCCTTTGAAATGCTTAGGTATCTCACCGAGCGGTTGCCAATAATGGTTACTCCAAAATGGGTAAATACCAGAATTCAACCCATTGCAGTAAGAGATGTTCTGCATTATCTAGTTGGTGCAGTAAGTATTAAAGAAGATTTAAATCGTACTTTTGATATTGGTGGCCCAGATGTCTTCACTTACAAAGAGATGATGAACCACTATGCCAAAGTTGCACAATTAAGAGAGCGCGTAATCATCACCGTCCCTTTACTCACGCCCCGCTTATCAAGTTTGTGGGTGGGTTTTGTAACGCCAGTTCCTGGCGCAATCGCCCGTCCCTTGGTTCGCAGCTTGATTAATGAAGTTATTTGTTCTGAGTCTGACATAAAAAATTACATACCAGATCCCGCAGGCGGATTAACTAGTTTTGATAAAGCCGTTGACTTGGCTTTAACTCGTGTTAAAGAAGCGCAAGTCACCACTCGCTGGTCTAGCGCTTCAGTACCTGGCGCACCTGCGGAGCCGATGCCGAGTGATCCTGAATGGGCTGGCGGAACTTTATATCGAGACATTCAAAAAATAGAGATTGAAGCAAGTCCTGAACAGCTTTGGGAAGTTGTTGAAGGAATCGGTGGTGAACACGGTTACTTCTCTCTTGATTGGGCCTGGGAAATTCGTGGCTTACTCGATCGAGTAGTTGGTGGTGTTGGTTTAAGACGCGGCCGCCGCGATGCCGATCATTTACACGTAGGTGAGGCCTTAGATTTTTGGCGAGTTGAAGCTCGCGAGCCAAACGAATTATTACGCCTTCGTGCTGAAATGAAAATGCCAGGATTAGCTTGGTTAGAATTTCAGATTAAGCCTTTGTCCCCAACTAAAACCCAATTAATTCAGCAAGCAATCTTTTATCCACGTGGACTAGCTGGGCATGCTTACTGGTGGTCAGTTGCACCATTTCATGTTTTAGTCTTTAAGGGAATGATTAAAAATATTGGTAAAAAGGCGCAAAGTTTAAGTAGGGCCTAGGCCGCTAATTTTTTCTTCAGTAATGCGCTACCAGCCAATACTGCCAGTAGTGCACCGAGCACCTCGGCCAAAATAAACCACGGCACAGATGAAATAGCAATACCGCTAACTGAGTCTGTGAAATAACGGGCAATGGTAACTGCAGGGTTAGCAAATGCTGTTGAACTGGTAAAGAAAATTGCGGCAAAAATCCATGCTGGAATCAAAAAGGGTAAGGCTGCTTCAGCAACAAGCGTCTTTTTAATCGCGATCATAAAAATTAACCCAAAGGTTGCTAATACTTCAGCTACAAAAACTGGGCTGCTAATTCGATCAATATTTGAAGTCTGTATTGGTTGAGCAGTAAAAAAATAATTTGCCAAAAGCGATCCTGATATCGCACCTAGGATCTGTGCCACAACCAATGAGGCCGCTACCGCTAGTTTCATTTCTTTTTTTATTACCGCAAGTAGCACCACGGCCGGGTTAAAAAAAGCACCGCTGACTGGCATCAATACATAAATCAACACTAAAAGTGTCAAAGAAATAACTGCTGCCATAGTCAAAAGCACTACACCTGAATCATTACTCAGCTCACTAGCCATAAATCCTGAGCCCACTATTGAAACCAACAAAACCATGGTGCCAAAAAACTCAACTACCGAATTTCTTACAGTATTTTCAGCCAAGCCAAACCTCTCTGTCTTGATGAGTTTTCGAGATTTTTATTCAACGCTAACCACGCCAATATTAGACGAACTACTGCTGGGATTGAGAAAGCGCAACATGAACAATAAGGCAGCTAAGAAATCTTCTAGATTCCTACAAGCTTTCAGAGATCACTTGGATGTACAGATTGTTATTTTGTTGCAATAAGAGATATAAGTAGAGGCAAGAATTTGGCTCTGGTAGGTGGGTGACCAAGCTCTAATTTCAAGAATCTCTTTGCCATCTAAAAAGAGTGGCCGTTTTGAGATGTCAATCAAAGTTACTAGCGCGCTAACTCGAGTTTTCAGTGCCTCCAAGAGCCGATTTCTGAAATAAGTAGGTAAATAGATCAGTAAATTGCTCAATAAAAATACGGCTTTATAACCCTTGCTCTTGACGTGTCTATCTAATTCTTTTGAAAGATTTTTTCCAAATTTGATGGGCACCATGGCAATTTGATTACCAAAAAAATTATTAAAAGTCTTGCCAAAAAAATAATCCATCCTTATCGGCATCATAATTAAGGAATTTAGCGGCAGATCGGTTTCATGTCTCAAAGCAAAGTCTTCAAGTGCTTCTTCAAATCTGAAATTATAAACCTTTTTCTTTATGAATAACTGAAAACTTATAATGAGGTATTTAATTTTTAGCACTAAGTAAAATTCTATAAATTTGTTGCCAGCTAAGTTAATTAACCTCAAGAGAGAGGCGGGTTTCTTTAAAGGCCTGGTTTTATTTTTCTTCTCCACAAATTTCTCGCAATGAATTCATTTAAGCTCACACCATCTGCTAAAATGGGTGGTGAATTAAAAGTATTATCTTTGTATTTTGAGCAGCATCACTCTCCAGGAAGAGACACTCATAAGGAAACTGCAGTGACAAAAGATTTCTTCATGATGATCCAATCACATTGATAATCAAATCTATTTCTGTTTTTTGATTGTGTTCCATCAGATTGGCTCAGTTAAACTGGTTATATTTGACCAGTAAATTATTTTTTATTATTTCTATAAATTGGCGTTTACTTGTTGTCCTACTAAATCAATTTCACATCGAATAATTAAATCTGTGCCAAAATGTTGGGTCTGAATAGATCCATAATTTATCCAGCATGAGCTTTAAATGTGCTTTAGCGTCAGCCTAAAAATCTACAGAAATGACACATCCTAACTAATTAAAATCTCTAGCCTGAACTCTAGAGACTAAATCAACTTTTTCGCTTATTTGCTGAGCAACTAGTAACTTTATTTACATATTTTGAAAATAGTCTTAAATCTCACTACTATTTCGCCCTTGAGCAATATGTTTTCATTTAAACTTTATGCATTTGCAAGCTACTGTATCAAAAAAACAACGTGGCGATGGCTAATGCGCAGTTAGCAGAAGTGAGTTAATGGGCTTTCAAACTCATCTCAGCGGATACGGGGCGGGTGATGATTACTTAGGGATCAGAGTCCAAGAGCTACGCAAAATTGCAAACAGAAAACTCAAATTTAGCGATGACTGAAATCAAAGCTTGCGAGCGTAGAATTTCATGAAGGAGATTTCTCGCCTTGGCGATTATATGGGTGCTAGTTCAAAAAAATGCAACCGATCAAAGGGCTAAAAAATCCTTGTTTGTTGCCTTTACCTTCATAGTAGAAAGCAAAAAAAAATTGTTAATAACTGGGATTTAATTAAACGCTTCAGCCCCCTGCACTGGTGAGAATATTTAATCAAGCAACCTACAGTGCAAAGAATTCTTAATAAATTAAAATTCGATTAAAAATAAGGACCTTTGGGTTACAGCAGCAGTTAGCCATGCTGTTTACCTTTGCTTTTATTAAAGAAGCTGGCGGCAATAAACCCACGCTGTTACTCGCTTCCAGAGCTGCTCATCCCATGATCTGATGCACAAAGCGCTGGCTGGGTGGATGCTACGAAATGGTAAGAAAACCCTACGCACTCATCTTTTGGCTTTGCCTTGCAGCTATGCCTAGAACAATGCTTCGATACTCAATCGAAAAGTACAAACCCAGCGTAAAGTGGCTGGCAAAAAGATAATGAATTACAGGCTTAAATTTTTAACTTGTAGTTCTCAATCAAAAAAGTTTTTAAAAAAGGATTTTTAAATCCACAGCTTTACTAAGCACATTATCTGAGTTCCAGTGAGGGTGGATTCCATCCAAAAAATAATGCAGAGGGATGAATTCAGGCTCCACCATTGTTTAGTAACTTTCTCAGATCTCACCTCTCATCAGCTACGTCGATGTGATTTATAGTCAACACTATTATTTGAATCCAGAATTTTTTTTAGACATCGGCAATCACCACACACTCACTTTGTACATTGTTATTTCCAGACTATTTACTCCTTCTAACTTGACAGTTGTATTTTGTGAACTATGAATCTAACACATAAATCTAACTAAATCACGAGCAAATCCAGTCAAGACCCTTTCAAGCGGTCCCTTGTTTATATTTACTAAACCAAACTTTGGCGTAGCCCAACTAACACCAACCAAATCACAATTGCCATAACGATCACTAGCCAGTAGTCGAATTTTTTGAAACAAACCCAATCCCAGGCCAAAAATAAAACTCATGGCGATACCGATTGTGAGATATGAGTAAATTCAAACTCATTCTGAGCCATAAAGCTCATCCACTCGACAGTCTTGATTTTCAACCAACCATAAATTAAGCCAATTAGTCCAAAAGTTAATAATGGCGCTGTGGCAAATCCAAATACGGTCGAGCCTAGAAGCAACCTGACTCCGGTGATTCTAACGCTTGGTTATTTTACGCAATGAAAGCCGAAAGCGCCTGTAAAGGTAATGATCAATACATGAAATGTTGATTGCGATAATTTAAAAATCCATTGGTGCTAAACCATTATGTCGTGCTAAATAAGCTCCAGCAAAACATCATTAAAACAAATCCACTTCGAATATCCAATTGGCGCAAACAACCACCTTTAATTCAATTCTGGCTGGGATTGATTCCCTACAGTACGATGCCGCTCTGCACTTAACTACATCAAGTGCAACCTCTTGAGATACCTCTTGGATGCAAAGGTAACCTCAAGCAAACCAAAGTAGTAAAGCAGTAGAGTCAAAATGGTTGATGCCACAAATAAAACACCCAAGACCAAATCTTTGTGCTCAGTCAGACTTAAACAAAAACCATTCAATAACAAGCAAGAAACCCCATACACAAATAAAATATCCTTCCCAAATGCGCCAAAGCAGAGTGAAGTGTAAATGCAAACAAAATCAACCCCAATTGCGCATCCGCCAACGTTTACAGTTTGCTACTCGCCCTTAATGACGTAGTATGAGCTATATCCAAATAAAATTGAAAACAATAAATAAAATTTGCCTTGCGCCAGCATCAAACTAAAAACCCGGCCCACCAATTACTCCTTACCAATGAGTGCCTCGGCATTGATAGAGAGTCTCTGAGTTAAATGCAAAATAACGTATTTTCTTACTAAATAATCCAAAGTAACAAACCCGCGCAATACATCCTAACTAATTCTCTAGTACTACTTTGTCTTTAGTACTATTCATGTGACTTCCTCTTTTTTAGACTTCTATATAAAAAAATTACCAGAGCTACGACATTCATTCTCGTGTACATGACCATAATATCCTTATTACTTATTATTTGCAGAGTAATAATAAGATCAGACAAACTAATAGCAAAACACAAACAATTTAAACGTGGCCTGGCGTGTCTGTACCAGATGTAGGGTTAGGTGTGTCCAATTTTTGATCCGGTGTCCGATCACCTCTGCGGTAGACCTGCTAGGTGATAGATGGATTTGGTGATAGTCAAGCAGATGCTAATTGAGCAAAAAACTACATTTAAGGACTGAAGTGAAGGTGTGAAGAAGGGTAGCTTCCAATATTGCACAAACCATAAACTCAATCAACAACAAGATGGAACCTTATCTCAAAATTGACTAAAAAAGTAATAAGAAGTGGTTTACTACCTTAACAGGTCAGGGCTTATCTCTTGCCCCGATCATCATTGAATTAAATTGACTTTATGGGGCGATGCAATCTTAGAACTGATAATCATTACATGAAAAAGTAAGGAACTCAACCATGAAGGCAAAGTAAAAGAGCAGTTCATCTCAGGGTTATAAAAGCTTATAAAAAGCAGCAGCTTTTGAACGCTCCAGTGCCAACCTATATGAAAGGTAATTTGCAAAAATAATCAGAAGCAGAACATTAATGGCAACTCTGGTGGTAGCTAGTGGGTTTGGACCACTAGGCATAAACGGCAAAGATTTACAGGCTTATTTTCAAAAATAGCGCTGTTTCATAATCTCTAGTTTCATTTTCTAGTTTGCAAAGTGTATCGTTACTTTGATACACTGTTAAAAAATGTGATATAACTAGTTTCAAACACAAAGGGCTTCAAAGATCTCTATGAAAGAAACTCCAGCGCGTGGTGTCAGAAGCCGAGCACGCACTAAAGATGCAGGGGGTGAGATTGAGTTGAAGAAACCTATGTTCATCCTGGTGCTATTTTGCGTGAAAGTGTTTATCAGAACTAGAAATTTCAATCGCTGAGGCAGCCGAACGTTTAGGTGTATCAGGAAGTAACTTTAAGTCGAGTTGTCCAGGCATGCCCGGTTCCTAATTTGTAAGGCTTGGAAGCTGCAGGAGTTGGGTACCGCACAGGTATGGCTAGCTCTACCAAACTGCAAAGATCTTGCTGACAGAAAAGGCAGCAGGTTTGCCAAAGGTGAAAAAATTGTTAAAACTGTCCCCAAAGATGGGCAAGAAGCGCCGGTAATTTAAGCCGAAAAAACCGAGAAGCATTACAGGAGGGACTTATCAAAGAGGCCCCTGCCCCACAATAAAATATATTCTTCATACAACAATATTTATCAGGAAATATCTTCATGACGGTGGCTCGGAGGATTTTCTTCGCAAGCTGATCCAGCTCTATTGGCACAAATAAAAAGAGCGCAGTCAAAGGCAGGCGGTTTCAGTCAGTTCTTGAATCTGCCCTAAGTGGCCCCAGGAGCGTATCAACTCTGAAGAACTTAACGTAGGTGAAATCTGCCCGCATTTCTGCCCGTTGCCCGATTAATCTGCCCGTTTTGTTTGGCCATTTTGATATCAGTTTTGTCAGAAATGATTCCAAAAGAAATAATGAATAGAGGAGGGATTTTGTCCCGCCTCGCTCAATTTTAAGAAGAGTCGCCCTACAAGCCGGAGATAGTAGGAATTAACCTTAAGCTCATTACTGGCAATAAAGGCAACATTAATTAGTGAGATATTTACTAAATAGCAACTCTGGTGGTAGCTAGTGGGTTCGAACCACTGTAGGCGTAAGCCGGCAGATTTACAGTCTGCTCCCTTTGGCCGCTCGGGCAAGCTACCTTGTGTTACGGCGCGAGTAGTAATACTACTGATTGGTGATTTTTAGAAGCCACGCTGCATCTTGATATGCATTGCCTCAAGGCGGTTGACTCGCTCTTTAGTTGGAGGGTGAGTTGAGAAGAGTCGTGCCATTTGTGATCCTCGAAATGGATTAGAGATCATCATCGAACTTGCGGCTTCAGTCTGTGGGGTGGGGCGTAATGGTGCTCTTGATACACCCGCATCAATTTTTTGCAAGGCACTTGCGAGCGATAGTGGGTCTTGAGAAATTAAGGCGCCGTCTTCATCAGCAGCAAATTCACGGCTGCGGCCGATTGCCATTTGTAATAGTGAAGCAGCTAACGGCCCAATTATTAATAAGGCGATTGAAGCTAACGGGTTGCCGCGTCTGTTGCCACCAAATATCCAAAAGAACTGAACCATAAACATCAAAACGCTCGAAAGGGTTGCCGCGATAGAAGCAGTGAGAATATCTCGGTTATAAACGTGGGCCAATTCGTGGCCAATTACTCCCCGTAATTCTTTTTCAGTTAGCAATTTCATAATGCCTTCAGTTGCACACACCGCAGCATTCTGCGGGTTACGTCCGGTAGCAAAAGCATTAGGAGATTCAGTTGGTGAAATATAAACCCGTGGCATGGGCTTATTGGCTTTCATAGAAAGCTCTCTCACAATTCGCATCAAGACTGGGGCGTTAGCGTCATCGGCTGGATAAGCCTTCATCGCCTTAAGCGCTAATTTGTCCGAGTTGAAGTAGGCAAAACCATTTATGCCAATTGCTAGTACAAAACCAAAAAGCAGGCCACTCTCGCCGCCTATCGCAGCAGAAACAAAAATGATTAAGGCTGCCAAGGTGCCGAGCAAGAAGGCTGTCTTTACCCCGTTTAATGAACTGCGCAAAATTGTGTCCTTTTTCTCTCTTTGCTTTTAATTTTATCGTAGTTAAAAACTCAACTCTTGCAACCTCTCTAGTATGTGAGTTATTCCCCAGCGCAATAGAATTAAGGGTATGGCCCCGCCAAACTGTGGAATTAGACCAAAGCAAAAAGGTACTGACACTTGGATCGTCAGCTAGTTAATTGAACTCTTCTTCAGATAAACAAACTTTCAAAACTGGACTTTATTATGGTCTGGGGGCTTACCTCACTTGGGGATTGATCCCCATCTACTGGCCTTTTTTAGAACCAGCCAGCTCACTCGAAATTCTTTCTCACCGAGTAGTTTGGTCTTTGATAACTCTTTTTGTTGTTATAACTTTTGTAAAACAATGGGGATTAGTTTTTAATTCAATCAAGATTAAGAAAATAGCTTGGCTACTGTTTCTTGGCTCCATATTTATCTCTATTAATTGGGGAGTTTTCATTTGGGCTGTTGGCAATGATCGGGTAGTAGATACCGCGCTTGGCTATTTTATGAATCCATTAGTTTCTGTGGCACTAGGTTTATTGGTCTTTAAAGAAAAGTTGCGCCCCTTGCAATGGATAGCGGTAGTAATTGCTTTTTTTGCTGTTATCTATTTAACTTTTGCGGCAGGCAGCTTTCCATTAATTTCGCTTACCTTGGCCTTTAGTTTTGCTTTTTATGGTTTAGTTAAAAAAATAGCAAATGTTCCTGCTTTACCCAGTTTAACTATAGAGACAATTTTTGCAGCGCCATTTTTTATTGGATTTTTAATCTGGCTTTATGGTCGTGGGGAATTATCTTTTTTACAAGAGGGAATAAGTCATGCGCTATGGCTATCGTCTAGTGGTCTTGCCACTATCATTCCACTTTTATTTTTTGGAGCGGCGGTGATTCGCCTACCCTTGAGTGTTACTGGATTACTTCAGTACCTTGCTCCCTTCTTGCAGTTTTTAGTAGGAATTTTTATTTTTAATGAAGTAGTTTCAAGCGCTAAGTGGCTAAGCTTTATTGGGATTTGGATTGCTTTGAGTTTTTTTAGTGTAGATGCTTGGCGCTATTCCAAGAAAGCTTAGGAACTACGGTCAGTTAACCAACTGGCAAAGCTAATTAATGCTTCCTTTTCGCTTCCGGCTGGGATCGGGTCAAGCGCCGTTGTGGCTTTGTCAATAAACATTTCTAGTTGTAATTGTGCAACTTCAAAGCCGTCAAGTTTTTCGATCAAGTCAATGGCGTTTGAAACCCCATTGCCCGCTTCGTCGATTTTGGCTAGCAATCCTTCTAATTCACCAGTGCGATCTTTTTCAAGGGCAGCTAATACTGGCAACGTATAAACACCTTCTATTAGATCTGTTCCTAAGAGTTTGCCGGACTTATCTGGGTTGCCTTTAAGATCTAAAATATCATCTGAAATTTGAAAAGCTATGCCAACGTTTTCGGCATAAGCGCCCAAAGCACTTACCGTTAAGTCATCAGCGTGAGAAACTTGCGCTGCCAAAGTTGCTGCGGTTTGAATCAATGAAGCTGTTTTTTGACTTAGTACTTTGAGGTAATGCGTGACTCCATCTTCACCCTCGGGGCCAACTGTTTCGCGGATTTGTCCTTCACAGAGCGTTGCTAAAGTTTGTGCCATCACGCTCACTGCATGCGGACCAAGCTCAGCAGTTAACGCTGAAGCTCTTGAGAATAAAAAGTCACCGGCCATGATGGCCGAGTAGTTTCCGAATCTTTGATTAACAGAAACCACGCCTCTTCTGACTTTGGCTTCATCCATCACATCATCGTGATACAGAGTTGCTACGTGGGTAAATTCGATTGCCGCCGCTACCTTTGCCAATCTTTCTATGTCTGGTTGACCATAGCGTCCAGCAATAAAAACTAGCACTGGGCGAATTCTTTTACCGCCCGCTTTCAGTAAATGTTGTGAAATCTCAGTTAAGGGGTCAAACATTGAAACCGATTCAACATCAAGTAATTTCTCAGTTCTTTCTAAACCGTCAGCGATAAATTGCGCTAAAACTGGATCAGAGATTTCTAGATCCTTGGCACGCATTTGGTTCACCGTAGAAACACCGAGACTGAACTCACGTAGTCGATCACCCATTGTGGAAATACTCCTAATACTGCCGAGGCTACCGAAGTGAAGGCGATCGCGCCAGCGGTGATCTTGCTAGGAACAACTACTACAGGTCCGTCGGGATCGGGATCTGAGAAAAACATCAAAATTATTATTCTTATGTAAAAAAAGGCTGCAATTACGCTGGCGACTACCCCAACCAAAACCAACGGCAAGGCGCCGCCAGCGACTGCTGCCACAAAAATTGTAAATTTGGCAACAAATCCACTTGTTAAGGGAATGCCCGCAAATGACAATAAATAAAATCCAAATAACCCAGCCATCAGTGGGGATTTTTTACCTAATCCCTTCCAGCGAGTGATGTTATTTGCTTCACCAGAAGGGTCTCTCACTAAAGTTACCAAAGCAAAAGCACCGATAGTGGCCAGTGAATAAGTCAAAAGATAAAACAATATTGCGGCAGTACCGGCTCTTGAAGTTGAAGCAAATCCAATCAAAATAAATCCACCATTAGCTATTGATGAATAAGCCAGCATTCTTTTTACATCGATCTGAGAAAGTGCCACAATGCTTCCCACCAGCATCGTCAAAATAGCTACGGCCCAAAACAAAGGGCGCCAATCCCAGGCGTAGCCTCCATAAGCCACAAAGAAGGCTCTTAATAGTCCACCGATAGCAGCAACCTTTACCGCGCTTGCCATGAAAGCAGTAACAACTGTTGCCGAACCTGTGTAAACATCTGGCACCCATTGGTGAAACGGAACTGCACCAACTTTAAAGAGCAACCCCACCGCTACTAACCCAACTGCAACAGTTAATAATCCAGCTGCATTGTTGTTAGCGCTAATCCCAGCAGAAACCGCACCAAAATTTAATTCACCGGTATAGGCGTAAGTGAGTGCGATTCCAAAAAGCAAAATAGCACTAGCAAAGGCGCCTAGCAAAAAATATTTTAACGCCGCTTCTTGGCTGAGGAGTCTTCTGCGACGAGCCATGGCCGCCAACAAATAGAGCGGCAAGCTCATAACCTCAAGTCCTACGAACAAAACTAAAAAGTCGTTAGCACTTACAAACAAAAGCATTCCACTTACAGAAAAAAGTAGTAGCGGCCAAACTTCGGTTTGCACCAATCCCATTTTTGTAACAATTACTTCATCTTCACTGCCAGCAACCGCTGAAGCTCTGGGGGCAAATGCATCCCCTGCTGGATCCACCCTTCGTTCGGCCATAATCAAAGTAGCCAAGATAGAGCTAAGCAAAATTATAAATTGCATAAAAACGCCTGGTCCGTCAAAAGCGATCGTTCCTTCGACCGCTAAAGAGCGAGCGTTTGTATTTCCGACAATTATTAAAGCGATTAGAGCTAAGGCCAAAGCAGAAACCGTTAATAAAACTTGTGATTGCCTGCGATATTTATTTGAAATAAAAGCTTCAAATCCAACACTCAAAACTGCGGCACCAAATACAATCAACATTGGCAAAATGAGAGCGTATTCAATTATCGGAGTAGGAATTCTCAATTTTGCTCCTTGTTTTCAATGGCAAAAATCGGAGCTGGATCAACGCTATCAACTTGCTGCATCACATTTGCTACCGACTTTTCTATTGTGGTTAAAACTGGTTGGGGCCAAAATCCTAGGAGTATCAACAAGGCAAAAACAGGTACCAATGGAATCACTTCTTTACTAGATAAATCTTTGATCAAATTAGATTTTTCATTTTCTGGGCCAGTAAATACTCTTTGATAGAGCCACAGCATATAAATTGCCGCCAAGATAATTCCTAAAGTGGCAACGATCGCTGCAGCTTGATAGCGCTGATAAACCCCCGTTAACACCATAAATTCAGATACGAATCCAGCCATTCCAGGTAAGGCCAAAGCAGAGAGTGCTGCCATTAAAAAGAAGCCAGCCATCACTGGGGCAACCTTGGTCAAACCGCCATAATCCGCGATAAGTGCGGTCTCTCTTTGTTTAATTAAGTGTCCACCAACCAAAAACAGCGCGGCGGTTGATAAACCATGCGCCACCATGTAAAGCGTGGCTCCGGCAATGCCGATTGTGGTGAAGGCAAAAATGCCCATAACTATAAAACCAAAGTGCGAAATTGAGGTGTAGGCGAATAGTCGACGCATATCTTTTTGGCCAATCGCCAGTATTGCCCCATAAATCACGCTGACAACAGCTAAGCCAATAATCCAAGGGGCTAACTGCGCTGAGGCGTTTGGAAACAAAGGTAAAACTAAAGCGATCATTCCAAAAGTGCCAATTTTATCTAAGACTCCAATCAACATGGTTGAAGTTCCAGGTGTCGCTTGTTCTGCCGTGTCAGGTAACCAAGTGTGAAGCGGAACCATTGGCGCCTTAATCGCAAAGGCGATAAAGAATCCTAAAAACAACCACATCTCTTGCATTGGCGTTAAAGAGATACTTTGACTTAAAGTTGCGATGTCAAAAGTGCTACGTTGCAATTGTGTTGTGGCAATTAAAGTCAAGGCCACAATTGCCGCCAACATTATTAATCCCCCGGCTAAACCGTAGATTAAAAACTTCATGGCAGCTTTGGCGCGGTTGGCTCCACCAAAAATTCCAATCAAGAAAAAGACAGGAATCAGCATGGCTTCAAAAAATACGTAAAACAAGAAAAGATCTCTAGCCAAAAAGATTAAATTGGCACTACCCGCCAATAGCAAAATTAATGAAGTATAAAGAATTGGTCGCTTAACTGCTGCATAGAAATCAGCCCATAAAACAATTGGGGTTAATACCGCAGTTAGCAATACCAACACTAAGCCAATTCCTGTTACCCCAACGTGAAAGCTAATTCCAAAAACATCAATCCAAGATACTTTGAAATCAAATTGAGTCAGTGATGATGAATTTCGATCAAAGCTGATTGCGATGGCTAAAGCCAAAAGCAAAGTGACAATTGCACTTGCCAAGCCAGTAAATTTGGCTGACCATTTAAAATACTTATTTGCAACTGGAATTAATAGCGCCCCGACGAAAGGGGTTAGCACTAATGCAAGAAGTAGCAGACTCATTTAATTACAGCCTCGCAATCAAAAGTAAGAACATCACCAGTAAAGTTCCACCCACAATGTATGCGGCATAAGAACGAACGTATCCAGTTGAAGTCTGACGTAAAAGTCGGCTGGCAGACCAAACCATATTGGCGACCCCTAAGAAGGTGCCATCAATTGCTTTCTCGTCAAAAGTGACTAATCCCTTGGTTACTTTTTGACCTGGACGCATTAATAGCGTCTCATTTGCCACATCCCCATAAAGATCTTTACGAGCAGCTTGGGTCAAGAAACTTACCTCTTGCGGCGTAGTGGGCGAAATGGTGCGGTATCTGTAAATGGCAAAAATTACTCCAGCAGCCACTACCGTTAGCGTTAAAATAGTCAAAGCAAATACTGAGATCGGAGCATTTGGCTTTTCAAATCCGGTTACTGGCTCTAGCCACTCTTCAAATACATGGTTGTAAGTCAAAGCAAAGCCAATCACCGCGGCGCCTATCGCTAAAACAATCATTGGGATTGTCATGCTCTTTGGGGATTCATGCGGATGCACTCCGTCTTCCCATCTTGGTGGGGAAAGAAAAGTCCAAATCACCATTCTCGTCATATAAAAAGCGGTGAGTCCGGCACCAAACAAAGCTATTAAGCCCACCCAAATGCTGTGCGAGAAGGCTGCCTCCAAAATATATTCTTTTGAATAAAATCCAGCGAACGGCGGAATACCAATAATTGCTAAATAACCCACCATAAATGTAGTGAAGGTAAAAATCATCAGCTTTGAAAGTCCGCCATAACGACGCATGTTTACATTGTCATTTGTGGCATGCATAACCGAACCTGCGCCCAAGAACATAACTGCCTTAAAAAAGCCGTGAGTAATTAAATGCAAGATGGCAAACACATATCCAACTGGGCCTAATCCAGCCGCTAAAATCATGAACCCAATTTGGCTCATGGTTGAACCAGCCAAAGATTTTTTAATGTCTTCTTTGGCTGCACCAATAATGGCGCCTGCAATTAGCGAAATTGCACCAACAATTATTACGGCATTTCTGGCAGCTTCAGAAGCATTAAAAATACTGGCTGAGCGAACGATTAAATAAACACCAGCTGTCACCATGGTAGCGGCGTGAATCAAAGCCGAAACTGGAGTTGGTCCTTCCATCGCATCCAATAACCAAGACTGCAAAGGAAACTGGGCGCTCTTTCCGGCGGCAGCTAACAGAAGTAGCAAACCTATAGTTAGCGCTAACCAATCTTGCGCATTTTGCATTCCTGCATTTACCGCGCTAAAGCTAAATGAACCAAACGCCAAAAACATAGTCATGATCGCTAGCGAAAGCCCAAAGTCACCTACCCGATTAACTACAAAAGCTTTTTTGGCAGCGGTCGCAGCACTGTGTTTATTTTGCCAAAAACCAATTAAAAGGTAAGAAGCTAATCCAACACCCTCCCAACCTACGTAAAGCAATAGATAATTATCAGCTAATACCAACAACAGCATTGCTGCCACAAACAAGTTTAAGTATCCAAAAAAACGTCCGCGGTTTTCATCGTGTTCCATATAACCCAGCGAATAAATGTGAATCATGGTTCCAACAAAAGTAATCAAAAGTACAAAAGCAATTGAAAGTTGATCCAACTGCAGACCAAATGAGACATCAAGCGAGCCTGAAGAGATCCATTGATAGACGTTGGAAACAAAACCTCTTTCACCAGCAGGGCGAGTTCGCATTTGTAGAAACATTATGAAACCCAAGACAAATGATGAGCTGGAAAGAGCAATCGCTAAATAAGGCGCAATTTTTTTAAGCTGTTTTCCAAAAACAAGAATTAAAAATGCACCCAATAGCGGAAGCGCCACCAAAACCCAAGTAAAGGTAAAAATCCCTGTGGCAGGTTGTAAAATCATATTAATTTTTTATCCTTTTTATCTCTTACCAGCGCAACAAACTAGGTTCATCCACCGAAGCAGATCTGCGGGACCTAAAGATCGTAAGAATGATGGCTAGTCCAATAACAACTTCACAAGCAGCGATTACCATTACAAAAAATGCAGAAACTTGACCCGTTAAATTACCCCAGGTGCGCGAAGATGAAACCAAAGCCAAATTGGCGGCATTTAGCATTAATTCAATTGACATAAATGCCACGATCGCATTGCGGCGCAGCATCACTCCCATCGCACCAATTGAAAAAATAATGCTGGAGAGAATTAAATAAGCTTCTGGGCTCACTTATCGTCCTCGGTCTCTGAGTCAGAAACTATTCCTAGACCTTCTGAAAGAATTTGAATTTCTGCCATGTCGTCATAATCAACTGATCTAACATCTCCGCGAGCAACAATCGCATCGGGCAAAGAGCTTTTGGCGATTGATCCATCTGGTAACAGAGCGGGTGTGTCAACCGCGTTATGTCTAGCAAAAACTCCTGGGGGTGGCAGTGGACCCCGATAGTCACCTTTAGCAAATAACTCTTTTGCCATATCGCCTTGCGATTTTTTCGGAGTTAAGCGTTCACGATGCGTCAAGATCATGGCACCTAGTACTGCAGTTATTAATAAAGCAGCTGTGGCTTCAAAAATAAGAACGTACTTTCCAAACATTAAAGCTGCTAAACCTTGTATGTTTCCGCCATAAGTTGCATCAACACTTTCAACTCCGACAAAAGTGCGGTACATGCTGCCGCCCATTAAAAAGATAAAAAATACAATCAGGCCAATCCCACCTAAGATTGCTAATACTCTTTGGCCTTTAATTTCTTCAATCAAAGAGTCAGAAGAATCAACCCCAACCATCATTAAAACGAATAAAAACAGCATCATCACTGCGCCGGTATAAACCACCACTTGGGCCACCGCCAAAAATGGTGCTGATTGCACTGCATAAAGTACCGCCAAGTTCAACATAGTGAATGCTAAAAACAAGGCACTATGCACAGCTTTTTTGCTGATTACCATTCCTAAAGCTCCGATCACCGCAAAGGTGCCAGAGATCCAAAACATTACTGGTTCAAAGTCCATCAAACCCCAGCCTGTCGTTGCTCTTCTGCTTCTTCAAATTGTTCTGGGGTGGCTTTAGTTACTTTTCCTTGGTAGTAATCGGTGTCGGTAGTTCCTTCTACCATCGAATGGGGTGGTGCCACCATTCCAGTCAAAAGAGGTCCTAAAAGATCTTGCTTTTCATAAATTAATTTGCCGCGGTCGTCATCTGCTAATTCATACTCATTTGTCATAGTTAAAGCCCGAGTAGGACAAGCTTCGATACAAAGACCGCAACCAATGCAGCGTAAATAATTAATTTGATAAACCTGACCGTATCTTTCACCAGGTGAAAATCTTTCTTCTTCAGTATTTTCAGCACCTTCAACCAAAATGGCATCCGCTGGGCAGGCCCAAGCGCACAATTCGCAACCAATACATTTTTCAAGACCATCTGGGTATCTATTTAATTGATGACGTCCATGAAATCTTGGTTGGGTTGGTACTTTTTCTTCTGGATATTGCTCAGTTGTAACTTTGCGAAACATTGACTTAAAAGTCGTCGCAAAACCACTTAAAGCTGGGGGTAACTCAGCCACCTTGCACCTCCATATTTTTACGGTTTGGTTCTTTCAAGACTTGCCCTGGAAGCGGTGGTACCGGATAACCACCAGCAAAAGGATCGATTTCAGTAATTTCTTCTATTGGTTCACTGGCCGCTTGCTCCTCTTTCACTGCTTTACGCCAATCCCAAATAAAGACCGCCATCGCAACCAGCACTAAAGGTAGCCCTAGTACTGCGATTGCTCCAGCCGCCGAAAGTTCATAAGAGTTTCTCAAACCGCGGGCGATTGCCACAATTGCAATCCATATTAAAGAAAGTGGAATCAAAATCTTCCAGCCTAAATTCATAAATTGGTCATAACGGAATCTAGGCAAAGTTCCACGGAGCCAAATAAAGATGAATAATAACAATCCAACTTTTAATAAGAACCACAAAAGCCCCCACCAGCCTTCATTCAACCCCTCGATTGCAGAAAGGGGCCAAGGTGCGCGCCAACCACCCAAGAACAAAGTAGTTGCTAATGCAGAAACAGTGATCATGTTTATGTATTCAGCCAAAAAGAAAAGTGCGAACTTTAATGAGGAATACTCAGTATGAAATCCACCGACCAATTCACCTTCAGCTTCAGGTAAGTCAAAAGGTGCGCGGTTCACCTCACCCACCATTGAAACTAGATAAATTAAAAATGATGGTAATAAAATTACGCCAAACCAAATACGCTCTTGCGATGAAACAATTTCAGAAGTTGACATCGAACCGGCATAAAGAAATACTGCAACAAAAGATAAGCCCATCGCAATTTCATAAGAGACCATTTGCGCTGAAGAGCGCAATCCACCCAATAAGGAATAAGGCGAACCTGAAGCCCAACCTGCTAGTACGATTCCATAAATTCCAATAGAGGCAATTGCCACTACAAATAAAACGCTCACCGAAAAATCAGTTATTTGCAGTGGAGTCTGCACGCCAAACATTGAAACCATCGGACCCAAGGGGATTACGGAAAAAGTTAAAAAAGCCGTAGAAACACTGATTACTGGTGCCAGAATAAAAATAAATCGATCTACCCCTTTGGGGATCAAGTCCTCTTTAAGGGCAAGTTTTATGCCATCCATTAAGCCTTGCAAAATCCCAAAAGGACCAACTCGATTAGGGCCAATTCGCATTTGCATTCTGGCAACTATCCGACGTTCACCCCAAATTGCTAAAAGTGTCATTACAACTAACAAGGCAAAAATTGCCACTACTTTAATAAGAACGATCCACCAAGGATCCACTCCAAAATCAGTTAATTCCACAGCTCTGATCATGCGTTTAATCCTTTAGAAACCATAACGACTGAGCCATCGTGGGCGTTAAGTATTTGTCTAACCGAACTTGGCGCTGAATTTGTTGGTAGCCAGATGACCGAGTCAGCTACTTGGCAAATCTCGACCGGCAAAGTTATTGAGCCGGTTGAAGTGGTTACCGTAAGTGTTTCACCATTTTTGATTTGCAGTTTTTCAGCAGCGGCCGCGTTTATTTTTGCCACTGTTTCGCGTCTAGTCCCCGCTAAATGTGGTTCGCCCGCTTGCAGGGCACCATCATCGATTAGTTGATTAAAGGTACTTAACAGCATTTGATTATCGCCCAAACTTGGAATCAAACCAGCTTGATACTTAGGGGCCTTACCTTGATTTCGAGCTGTCACACCTAAAGCTGACAAATCTTGTCTAATATCTGAAGTAGTTAATGGACCAAAATCATGACCCATCGCATCTGCCAACATCGAAATAATTCTTGAATCACTCAAGGATTTATTTTGCGTCATAGCTTTACCAAAAGGACGCGGCCTACCCTCCCAGTTAACAAAGGTGCCCGCTTTCTCAGTTACTGCGGCTACTGGTAAAACTACGTCCGCTTTTTGAGTCAAATCACTTTCGTTAATACTTAGCGAAAGAATAAATTCAACTTTTTCTAAAGCAGCCAGTAATTTAGCTGGTTGTGGATAATCCTTAATTTCCAATCCAGCCAGAACCAAAGCCTTTATCTCACCCGAAATTGCTGCATCAATAATCTCTTCAGCGCACAAGCCTCGGGTATGGGGAAGATCTTTCACGTCGACACCCCAGATAGCTGCTATTTCTGCCACTGACTCTTCATCGGTAGTAACTCTGCCACCTGGCAAAAGATTTGGTAATAACCCAACCTCAACTGCACCCCGCTCACCAGCGCGACGAGGGATCCAAGAAAGTTTTGCACCCGTAGCAGTAGAAAGTTCAACTAAGGCACTCAGTAGCCCTGGGATTACTGCCGCTCTTTCGCCTACAAAAATAATTGATCCTGGTTTTGAAATTTGACTATGTAGTTTTTCAATTAAGTTGTTGGTGTTATTTGACCACTGTGCCAGGGCATCTCGAACTAATTTAGTTTCATCCCCAGGTCTTACCAAGATGTTTTTTGAGCCTAACTTGGTTAGCCCTTTTGTCTCTAAGTGAGTAATTGCAAAAACTTTAGTTTTTTTATTAGCAACAGCTTTACGTAAGCGTAAAAAGACGATTGGTGATTCTTCTTCCGGCTCAAAATTAACTAAAAGCACACTGGGTGCACTTTCTATTTCTTTATAGGTTGCAGTGATGATTCCACCGGCCACGGAATGAGCTAAAAATTCTGCTTCTTCTTGACTATGGGGACGGTTTCTAAAGTCAACGTTATTAGTTTTTAAAGCAACGCGAGTAAATTTAGAGTAACTCCAGGCATCTTCTAAAGTTAGCCGACCTCCAGTCAAAACACCAACTTTGCCTTTGTGCTTAGTCAACTCTTGCGCGGCATACTCAACGGCATCTGGCAAAAGTGCTGCTTGACCCATTACCCGAGCGCGAGTAACGCGCTTATCTTTTAAGTAAGCAAAGGCAAATCTACCTTTGTCGCAATTCCAGTCTTCATTAACATTTTTGTCTTCCCAAGCCAAGCGACGCATTACGGTTTCGCGGCGATAATCGGTACGAAGGTTGCAGCCTGCAGCGCAATGTTCACAAGTTGTTTGAGCTGAAACTAAATCAAAAGGACGTGATCTAAAGCGATAGGCCGAGCTAGTTAAAGCGCCGACTGGGCAAATCTGAACTGTGTTACCAGAAAAGTAAGAATTGAAAGGCTCGTCTTCTGCAATACCAATTTGTTGTTTAGTGCCCCGCTCAAGAAATTCAATAAATTTATCGCCTGCGATTTCTTCACTAAAGCGAGTGCAACGAGCACATTCCACACAGCGTTCGCGGTCCAACAAGATCTCAGTTGAAAGCTCAACTGGCTTATCAAAAGTTCTTTTTTCTATTTCAAAGCGCGAATCAGGTCGACCATCGCTCATTGCTTGATTTTGCAGCGGGCACTCCCCACCTTTATCGCAAACTGGGCAATCTAAGGGGTGGTTAATTAGCAGAAACTCCATTACCCCTTCTTGGGCACCTTTAGCAATTTCACTGGTTAATTGAGTTCTAACTTTCATGCCCTCGCTTAATGTCACAGCACACGAAGGTTGTGGTTTTGGCATTCCTTCAATTTCAACCAAACACATGCGACATGCTGCTACCGGTGCCAAGGCCGGGTGATCACAAAATCTTGGAATATACGTTCCGAGTTTTTCGGCGGCTCTAATAATTAAAGTGTCTTTAGGCACTTGAATTTCAATGTCATCAATCGTGCAAGTAATTAAATCTTGCGCAGCAGTTTCTTTATTTTCAACTACTTGGGTCATGACACACTCGCTGTTTCAAATTTATGGCTTTTCTCAAATGGAAATACTGTGTGCGGTGCAATGGTTTCTGCTTGTTCAAATTCATCTTTGAAATATTTCATTGCGGCTGGAAACGGAGTCGCTGCTGCATCACCTAAGGCACAGAAAGATCTACCCGCTATTTGCGCAGATATATCGTGCAATAAATCTAGATCTGCATGCTTACCTTCACCGTGTTCAAACTTTTCTAACAAACCAACCATCCAGCCGGTACCTTCTCTACAAGGAGTGCACTTGCCGCAAGATTCATGTTTGTAAAACTCAATCCAGCGAGAAACCGCTCGCACTACGCTTACCGTTTCGTCAAAAATCATCGGGGTTCCCGTGCCAAGCATGGTGCCAGCTGCTTGCAAATCTTCATAAGTCATCGGAATATCAACGTGCTCTGGGGTGAGCATTGGTACCGAAGATCCGCCCGGAATCCAAAACTTAAGTTTGTGTCCCTTTCTAACTCCGCCCGCATATTCCAATAATTCACTAAATGGCGTTCCTAGTGCGGCTTCATAAATTCCAGGACGTTCCACGTGTCCAGAAAGAGCAAATAATTTAAATCCTGGGGATTTTTCTGTGCCCATAGATTTGTGCCAATCCGCACCGTTTAAAACAATTACTGGCACCGCAGCGATAGTTTCTGCATTATTAATAACAGTTGGCGAAGCATACAAACCAGCCACTGCTGGAAACGGCGGTTTTAATCTGGGTTGTCCCCGGCGACCTTCTAGTGAATCGAGTAAAGCGGTTTCTTCACCACAAATATAAGCACCCGCACCTGCATGCACCACTATATTTATTGAAAAATCGGTTCCTAAAATATTTTTTCCGATTAGGCCATTTGCTTTTGCTTGTTCCACCGCATCGCTAACTCTTCTAATGACGTGCGGTACCTCTCCGCGAATATAAATAAATGCTTCTTTAGCTCTGATTGCATAAGAAGCAATAATTACGCCCTCCACTAAAGCGTGGGGATTTGCCAGCATTAAAGGAATGTCTTTACAAGCGCCTGGTTCAGATTCATCTGCATTAACTACTAAATAGTGTGGCTTTCCATCATTTTGCGGTACGAACGACCATTTCAAACCGGTAGGAAACCCAGCGCCGCCGCGACCGCGTAAGCCAGAATCTTTCACAATATTTATAACTTCATCCGGTGCCATTTTTAGAGCTTTTTTTAAACCTTGATACCCACCCGTAGCGGTGTAGGTGTCAAAGGTCCAACTCTTGGGTTTATCCCAGTTTGCGGTCAAAATCGGAGTTAGTGCCATTTTTAAAAACCCTCACCTCTCGGCGCTCTCATGCCTCTCGCTTTAGCAACTTGCAATCCTGCCAGCATTGCGTCATCGATTGCTTCGCCCTCTTCTGACTTTCCATCATTAAACCCAGCTAAAACTCTTTCGGTGTCAGCGATTGAAGTAATCACAGCACCTCGGGTTGACTGCACTGGTGCTCCACTCTTTAGTTTCTCAATCAATTCGCGAACTTTGTTTGGTGTCATGTTGTCAAAAAATTCCCAATTCACTGTTAATACTGGCGCCATAGTGCAAGCAGCTTGACATTCGATTCTTTCTAAAGTGAACATTCTGTCTTCAGTAGTTTCGTCATGTCCTACCCCTAAAGTTTCAGATAGTTCTCTCCATAATTCATCTCCACCTAAAATTGCGCAGAGCGAATTAGTGCAAACACCTATGTGATGTTTACCCAGCGGAAACCGCTTGAACATTGTGTAAAAAGTTGCAACCGCCGCTACTTCTGCCGGGGTTAAATCTAAAACATTTGCGCAAGCTGAGATCCCCGCTGGGGATATTTGGCCTTGCACTGATTGCACGTAGTGCAACATTGGCAATAGCGCACTTCTACGTTCAGGGTATTTTTTAGCGAGTTGATCTAGTTGTTTAAAATCTGTCTCAGTAATTGGAGCAATCATCTGTCGACTCCACCCATCACTGGATCCAAACTTGCGACCGCCGCTACTAAATCTGCAATTTGTCCACCCTCGCCCATTGCAGAAACAGCTTGCAAATTATTAAATGAAGGATCGCGAAAATGAACTCGATAGGGTTTGGTGCCGCCATCGCTAATTACAAAAGCACCGAGCTCACCGCGCGGTGATTCAACTGCAGCGTAGGCCTGACCGGCTGGGACTTGAAAACCTTCGGTAACTAATTTGAAGTGATGGATCAAAGCTTCCATGCTGGTGCCCATAATTTTTCTAATGTGATCGAGTGAGTTACCCAAACCGTCGCTTCCTAAAGAAAGCTGGCTGGGCCAAGCGATTTTTTTATCTTCGACCATTACTGGGCCTGGCTTTAGCCGATCTAATGCTTGCTCAACAATATTTAGTGATTGATTCATTTCTTCAACGCGTATTAAAAATCTGCCATAAGTATCAGCCGAAGTTTCAGTTACCACATCAAATTCATAATTTTCATATCCGCAGTAAGGCTGAGTTTTACGCAAGTCCCACGGTAATCCGGTAGAGCGCAAAACGGGGCCGGTGATACCCAAAGCGGTGCAACCGGTTAAATCTAATTTGCCAATTCCTTTTGTGCGCAACATCCAAATTGGGTTATCTACCAAAATACTTTTATTATCTTTGAGTCGCTTGCGTAAAAGTTTTACGGTATCGCGAATTTTTTGCTCTGCACCCTCAGGTAAATCTTGCGCGACACCGCCTGGGCGTATGTACGCCATGTTCATTCTTAAGCCAGTCACCATTTCGAAAAGATCTAAAATTAATTCGCGGTCTCTAAAACCATTTGTCATGGCAGTTAGGGCACCGAGCTCCATTCCACCTGTTGCCAATGCCACCAAATGAGACGAAACACGGTTTAACTCCATCATCAAAACTCGGATCGTTGTGGCACGCTCTGGAATTTGATCAGTGATACCAAGTAATTTTTCTACCGCTAAGCAGTATGCAGTTTCGTTAAAAATTGGACTTAAGTAATCCATCCGAGTTACATAAGTGGTTCCTTGTACCCAATTTCTAAATTCCATGTTTTTTTCAATGCCGGTGTGCAAGTAACCAATGCCGCATCTTGCTTGCACCACGGTTTCACCCTCAACTTCTAAAATTAAACGCAAGACCCCATGGGTGGATGGGTGCTGCGGACCCATGTTGATGACCATGCGAGATTTTTCACCAGGAGTTCCGCCTTGAATTGTTTCCCAGTCACCACCAGAAACGTTATAAACTTTTCCTTCGGTGGTATCAAATGAAGTTGAGAACATGTCGGTACTCATCCGTGATAACTCCGTCTTTCATCTGCCGGTGCAATAGTCGCACCTTTGTATTCGACTGGAATTCCACCTAATGGGTAATCTTTTCTTTGCGGATGACCCGGCCAATCATCTGGCATTTCAATTCGAGTTAAGGCTGGGTGCTCATCAAAAATAATTCCAAAAAAGTCATAAACTTCGCGCTCGTGCCAATTATTTGACGGATAAATCCCAGTCAAAGAGGGTATGTGTGGATCAGCTTCTGGGGCCGTGACTTCTGCAAAAACTCGCTTGTTGTGAGTCATCGACAAAAAAGGATAAATTGCATGGAGTTCTTGATTATTTTCATTTGGCCAATGCGCACCCATCACACCTAGACACATTTCAAAACGTAGTGCGGGGTCATCTCGCAAACTTTGGGCAAACGCTAAAAGATGTTCTCGCTTTACGACAAAGGTTAAATCTGACTGCGCAATCACAACTTTTGAAATAACTTGCTCAAAACTCAAACCTTTTTCACTTAGCGCTAAAGCCATCGCATCTGCCACTTGGTCAAACCATCCACCAAAAGGGCGGGCTGCTGCTGGTCGCGAAGTAACAACAGTTACCAAACCACCAAAGCCTGAAGTGTCAGCGCCTTCGCTGGGGCCAAATGCACCTTTGCGTACATCTTTAATAGAAATATTTTGATTAGGATCTACTAAATTCTTTTCTTCACTCATCGCAAAAGTCCTGTAGCTTCAATCAGCGGAATAGTTTTTAGTGCTACTTGCTCATTTTCAAGAATTTCTTTTTTAGCATGGGCACCTAGCTTTTTATTACTTATCTGATCGTGAATCTTTAAAATTGCATCAATTAACATTTCAGGTCTCGGTGGACAACCTGGTAAGTACATATCAACCGGAACCACATGGTCGACTCCTTGCACGATGGCGTAGTTATTAAACATTCCACCGCTTGACGCGCAAACTCCCATAGCTAAAACCCACTTTGGCTCTGCCATTTGATCATAAATTTGTCGCAAAACTGGCGCCATCTTCTGGCTGACTCTTCCGGCCACAATCATTAAATCCGCTTGTCGAGGGGAAGCTCTAAAGACTTCCATGCCAAAACGAGCCAAGTCATAACGTCCGGCGCCTGACGCCATCATTTCAATTGCACAACAAGCTAAACCAAAAGTGGCTGGCCAAAGTGAAGATTTTCTTGCATAACCAGCTAACTTTTCAACCGAAGTTAAAAGCACTCCACTAGGGAGTTTTTCTTCAATGCCCATTATTTACTCCCATTCCAATCCGCCGCGCTTCCATTCGTAAACATAAGCGACCATGATGTTAAACAAAAACAAAAGCATCGCAATCACAGCAAACATGCTTAGTTGATCAAAGGCAACCGCCCAAGGGTATAAAAAGATTATTTCGATATCAAAAATGATAAACATCATCGCGACCAAGTAGTACTTAATCGGAAACTTTCCGCCACCGGTGGGCTGCGGGGTGGGTTCGACTCCACATTCATAAGAATCTAGTTTTGCCCGATTATATTTTTTTGGACCAGTCAAAGCGCCTAAAACTATTGAAATAACAGCAAAACCAAGTGCGATAGCTCCCAGACCAATGATGGGCCAAGCAGCGTTCAAGAGAACTCCTCAGTAGCTAATCGCTTGTGAAACTCTGTACAAAGTCAGTCTAGTTAGCGGGGTCGAAAAAAGAAAACCCACCTAGTGCCAACTTTGTGCATTTGTGACCTAAGCGGCCGGGGCAATCTTGCTCAGTGCATTAATAATGCGATCTGAAGTCTCTTTGGAATTTGGATCAGTGAGATTCGCCAATAACTTCAGGGTAAATTTCATCAACCGGTCGTATCCCAATCCGTACTTGGTGGCAATCTTCATCACTTCTGGATTACCAATAAGTTTTACAAAAACTCGCCCTAACGTGTAGTAGCCGCCCAATCGTTCTTTCATTAATGCTGGGTACTGATGAAGCATTTTTTCTCGGGCGAATTCATTTTGAGCCTTAGCCGCTTCTGCAATTACTTCTGCTGCTACTCTTCCTGATTCCATCGCGTAAGCGATACCTTCGCCATTAAATGGATTTACCATTCCACCTGAGTCGCCTACTAAAATTAACCCTTGGGTGTAAAAAGGTTGACGATTAAATCCCATTGGTAAAGCCGCACCGCGAATTTCACCAACCATATTTTCGTCTCTATAACCCCATTCGTGGGGAGTTTGTTCTAACCATTTTTTAAGTAAATCTTTGTAATCAATACTTTGAAATGCGGGTGAAGAATCTAGTATTCCTAAACCAACATTGCTTGTTCCATCCCCGACACCAAAAATCCAGCCGTAACCTGGCAGTAATTTGTCTTCGTCCCAAAGTTCTAACCAAGATTCCATAAAGTCGTCATTTGTTCTTGGGGATTTGTAATACGTTCTAACTGCTACTCCCATCGGGCGGTTTTCTTGTCGTTGCACACCTATTGCTAATGCCATTCGCGCAGAAACTCCATCAGCTGCCACAACAAAAGGTGCTCGATAAGAAACGTTTCCCGCTGTAGTTTTTGCATTTACTCCAACTATGCGACCCGTTTTATCGTCTCGAATGGGGCCCAGCACCCGAGTATTTTGTCTTAAGTCAACGCCAACTTGTTCGGCTCGCTTAGCCAAAATTTGATCAAAATCATGACGGGTTCTAATTAGTCCGTAATTAGGAAAGCTCTCTAACTCAGGCCACTTTAATTCAAGCCGATGTTTTCCGGCAATAATTCTCAAACCTTTATTTTTTATCCAACCATTTTCTTCGGTAGGTTCAATTCCCATATCGAGTAACTGCTTAACTGAACGAGGAGTTAAGCCATCTCCACAAACTTTTTCTCGTGGAAACTCGGTTTTTTCTAGTAATAAAACTTTTAATCCCTGTTGGGCTAAGTAATAACTGGTGGCTGATCCTGAAGGGCCTGCGCCCACCACAATTACGTCTGCGTCGCTCACAAAAATCCTGTCTTTATGCGTTTGTGAAAATCTTCACGATTTTGCTCAATTCTAAGACTATTTCGCTTTACTTGCGACCGCGATGTAGTGCAACGATTCCAAAAGTTAAATCGCGCCAGGCAATAGATGAAAAACCAGCATTTTTGATTTCAGTGGCCAAAGCCGCCTGCTTGGGCCATTGTTGGATCGATTCGGCTAAATATTCATAGGCTTGGGGATTGCTTGAAATATACTTAGCAATTTTTGGAAGGTATTTTAATAGGTACTGAAAGTAAACGGTATTAAGAATTGGGTTAGTGGGCGATGAGAATTCGCAAATCACCAACCTGCCACCAGTTTTAAGCACTCTGCGTATTTCACTAAGTGCCAAGGTGAGCTGATGCACGTTTCTTAATCCAAATGAAATGGTGACTGCATCAAAAGTCTCATCATTAAATGGCAGCTTTAGTGCATCCATCGCACAAAATGCCAAATCGTGAATTCTTTCTTTTCCGACCTGCAGCATCCCTAAAGAAAAATCGCCAGCAATTACCTGTGCCCCAGCCTTTGCAAATGGCAGTGAGCTGGTCCCGGTACCGGCTGCTAAGTCCAAAATTTTTTCACCAGTTTTTGGGTTTACCGCTTTTAAGGTGGCAGCGCGCCAAATTCGGGTTTGCCCAAAGGCCAAAATGTCGTTGGTTAGGTCGTAGCGTCGAGCTACTGCATCAAACATTTTGGCTACTTCTTTAGGTTGCTTGCTTAAATCTGCCTTGTTCATAGCTTTATCTTTTCAGCCCTCTGCTTTAGCAAAAACATGAGTATCGCCCTAGCATTAACTCCATGTCTGAGAAAATGTCAGTTCGCTCAATCTGGTTAGAGCGAGATGTAAATCTACTCGAGATCTTGCCTGACACCAATCCAATGAGTTGGGTTAGGCGCTCAAAGGGACTTGTTGCCTGGGGCGAAGTCGCTAAAGCAGAATTCATCGGAACCGAAAGATTCTCGCGAGCCCACAAATGGTGGCGAGAATTCGTCTCTAATGCAGAAGTAACGGACTTAGTTCAAACTCAAGGTTCAGGCGCAATTGCGTTTGCCTCTTTTGCCTTTGAGGCATTTAGTGAGCCTTCGCTGTTAATCGTCCCTAAATATCTAGTTGGTCGCAATGAATCAGGTGCTTGGCTAACAGTTTTTGGTGAAGGTGATTTGTCTGAAATCAGCACAAAAATATTAAATGATTCTCACCCAATAGAAAAGCCTCGTGATGTCACTTATCAAAGTGGTGCACTTTCTGATGATAAATGGCAAGCCGCTGTGGGCGAAGCGATCTCAAGAATTGAAAGTGGTGAAATAGACAAAATTGTTTTAGCAAAAGATTTGCTGGCAGTTAGTCAAAATCAAATTGATCCAAGGTATCTATTAAAGAACTTAGCCAATAATTTTAACGAATGCTGGACTTTTTCGGTTGCGAATTTAGTTGGAGCAACTCCCGAATTATTAGTTAGAAAAGAAAATGAACAAGTACTTTCGCGGGTATTAGCTGGAACTATCGCGCGAGGTGAAGATTCTAATCAAATGGCCCAAACGCTTCTTGCTAGCGAAAAAGATATTGCAGAACACGAATTCGCGGTCAAATCAGTAGCGGATGCACTTGCGCTGCATTGCACAGATATGACGGTTCCGCTTGAGCCAGTAGTTCTCACGTTGGCAAATTTGGCCCATTTAGCAACCGATGTGCGCGGAATTTTAGTTGATGATGCCCCGGCTTTAGCTCTCGCTGGTTCACTACATCCCACCGCCGCTGTTTGCGGAACACCTAAAAGTCGAGTTCGAATTTTAATTAATGAGCTCGAGCAAATGGATCGCGGCAGATACGCCGGACCGGTTGGATGGTTTGATTCTGAGGGTAATGGTGAATTTGGTATCGCGCTTAGGTGCGCCCAGGTAAAAGAAAACTCTGCCAGATTATTTGCTGGTGCAGGAATAGTGGCTGGCAGTAACCCGGAAAGTGAATTAAAAGAAATTGGGACAAAATTTACAGCCATTAAATCTAGTTTAAATTAAATCGCATTCTTTACTAAAGTGTAAATTTCTTCTCTTATTTCTTTGATCTTATTTATTGGCTCAGCTTTAAAAACTTGAGAACTACTACCGGGGCAGATTTGATTTTGTGATTGGCGCCTGGCGCTACTTGCCTTACACCTAATTGACTCAAAACTTTAGCTAAGTCAACCCCGTGAGGTGTGGTGTAAACCCTTTCAAAATGTTCTACGCCTGCCTGCTCCAAAGTAGAAAATATTCCGCCGCCATCGTTGTTCACAATCACAAAATGCAAATTGACCGGAGTCTCCCCTTTGGGTAAAACAAATCCACCCAAATCATGCAAAGCGGCAACATCACCTAGCAAGCAATAATGTTGCCGACTCGGCTCAGTCAAAGCGAGCCCGTAAGCAGTAGAAACGACACCATCGATTCCGTTCACTCCGCGATTCATGCTGATTGTGATGCCACTTTCTGTCAGCTTTTTTGCTATCGGTTGCGTAAGCATTAATTCAAAATCCCGAGCTGCCAGACTTGCGCTTAGATGTATATGGGAGTTACTTACTACGCTAGAAAATAAATTGGTAATTACTTGCAAAATATCAGTGGGCGAATATTTCTCTTTAAGACTGCCGCTAGCTTTTTGACTTAATTGCAGCCATTGGTGCCAGTCTTTAGAATTATTAATTGTGGTTCAATTTTCAGCTAAATCTGGAAGTAACACTCCCGAAATTTTAGTTAAAGCACTTGGGGCAGCTAGATAAACTTTGTTCTCAACTTCAGAAATTAATCTCGTCACTGCCCGAGAAAGACCCACCCTCCCTACTAGTACTAAAGCTTCTGGTTTTAATTCTTCCGGTAAAGCGCTTAACACCGGGGGGTGATGGCTAACGCGATTAACTTGCGCAAGTGAGGGTGGTTCTGCAATTAGTGGCCAATTCTTAGGCTACTTGGCTAAATCGTTGAGATACGTATCTAAGTTTTCAAGTGTGGCACAGCAATTATTAATCCTCTTTTTATTTTTAAAATCTGCCCAGGTAATTCGATAAATTTATTTTTCTATATTTAAATTCATTTGCGCCAGTAAATTCAAAATTTACTTGTGGCACTAAAGGTTCGGATAAATGTAGGTTGAGGTGAGCTGGCTGCGGGTTTTGCACTAGCTTCTCAATCATCTGCTTAGTAATTTGATGGCAATGTTCGGGCGAATCCGAATCACTATCAATATTGATATTAATTTTTGTCACTTGTGAAAAAATATTTTCTTGTTCAACCGTTTGACTGACTCCAGTATTAATTTGATTCTTAGGTCGATCTGCTGTTATTGCAATCAGCGGAATGTCACTGTAATAAGCCTCGAGCAAAGCAGGCAAGAGATTTGCCACTGCCGTTCCGCTGGTACAAATAACCACCGTTGGCACTTTTGTTTTTATTGCCATTCCCAAGGCCACAAAGGCAGCTGCCCGTTCATCAAGTCGCACCGAAAGATGTGCTAACTTTTTTTCGCTTGCCGCGGCAATCGCAAGCGTCAATGGTCCGTTTCTGGAGCCGGGTGAGACCACAAAGTTTTTAACACCCGACGCTAAAAGCGCGTTTATTAGACTTTCTGCACACTGCACAGACTTTGGGTTTAACATTCAGCCTTCCAACTGCACTAATTCGTAATAAGCCGCTTCAAGTTGTCGAAACAATTTACCAATAATCGCTTCCGCGGGTGGGCGAATAATCTCAGGAACAACTTTTTCAACCACGATTTCACCATTAACTGGCTTTAGCGGATTTTCAATTACATCAGTTTCAAGCAAAGAACCCGTAGCAGCGCCAGCAGGTAAATCGCTTAACCAACTGGCCGAAAGTGTGGTGAGGTATAAGCCGCACGATGAATCAAAACTTCCTGAAATAACGATCGGTTTTGTTGCCACTTCGGCTAACTGTTGGGTACGAGCGAAACCACCCAAAGGAATCGGTTTCAAAATCCAATAATCAGCCCACGAAAATTCATTGACCCAAGTTAGGTCTACCGCATTGCTTTGCAACCTAATTGATTCATCGATTGCCAACGCAAAGCTATCTTTAATTTTATCGATTATTAACTTGTCCTTGCTAGGTTCTTCTAAATATTCAATTTCAAAATCTGAAAGTGCTGCTAGATATCCTTCAACTAAGTCGCTAGTTAGCCCTTGATTAAAATCAATTCTAAATTTTGGTTTGTTAATTACTGAAGCTATTTTTTCTAGTATTTCAATATCAGACTTAAGGCTTTTTGAAGCAAATTTAACTTTTACTGTTTGGGCGCCATTATTTTTTACTAAGGTTTCCACTTGAGTTAACGGTAGTGTGGGCACAATTGAGTTCACTAAAACTTTTTTAGATTTTGGCTCAGGTAGGTTTCCCCAGCCCATTTCAAGAGCAGCTTGCAACCAACGAGCTTGGTGAGTTGCTGAATGATAAGAAAAGGGGGCAAATTCAGCCCACCCATTCTCACCTTCAAATAAAAGACCAAAGCGTGAAGTTTCTGCTTGATGCGAAAATTTTAATTTAATTTCAAAAGGCTTAGCGCCTTTCATTAAATCAACTAGTGAAGGCAGTGTCACGGTCTGCGTGGAAACTTTTTAAAGTCCGGCTTGCGCTTTTCTTTATAGGCATTTCTACCTTCTTGCGCTTCTTCGCTCATGTAATAAAGCAAAGTGGCATCCCCTGCTAACTGTTGCACCCCGGCAATACCTTCATCAGCTGCGTTAAAAGAGGCTTTTAACAATCGCAAAGAAAGTGGAGATTGTTCTAATAAAATTTTAGCCCATTCAACAGTTTCTTTTTCAAGTTTTTTTAAAGGCACTACCTTGTTTACTAAGCCCCAGTCCAAAGCAGTTTCTGCGTCATACTGTTTGGTTAAAAACCAAATTTCTTTTGCGCGCTTTAATCCGATTTGTTTTGCTAAAAGACTTGATCCGTATCCACCATCAAAAGATCCAACCCGAGGCCCAGTTTGTCCAAACTTTGCATTGTCTGCCGCAATCGTTAAATCGCACACCACATGTAAGACGTGACCGCCGCCAATTGCAAACCCAGCTACCATGGCAATCACTGGTTTAGGTAAACGTCTAATTTGCACTTGCAAATCTAAAACGTTAAGTCGTCCAATTCCTTTTTGTGCAACTTCATCATCACCCAGATAACCATCATCACCACGAATTGACTGATCCCCACCTGAACAAAAAGCTAGGTCTCCCTTGCCGCAGAGAATGATTACTCCCACCTCAGAGTCATCCCGTGCCAGCTCAAAAGCTTGTATTAATTCTTTTACAGTCTGTGGTCTAAAAGCATTTCGCTTCTCGGGGCGATTAATGGTGATCTTGGCGATTTGATCGCAGGTGGCGTACTCAATGTCTTCCCAATCCCCTTGCCGCTTCCAATCTAAGGCTGGTTCGACGGTAGAGAGGTAAGGATCTGGCTTGCTCATTTTCGAAACATTCCTCGCTTTAGGCTTAAGACCTAATGTTGTCACAACCCTTCGAGCTACACCTGGTGAAGCCAGGACTACAAAGCGTAAGTGCACTAGCGGGCGGAATAAGTAATGCGCTCGAGTCTGATCGTCCGATCATGGTGGCGCCAGCTACCGATCAAATGACAGACAAATATCTCAAGGCTTTAGCGGTTGAAACTGAGCCTATTTTTAACGATACGGCATTAGCAATATGCACCAGTGGTTCTACCGCAAACCCTAAAGCGGTTGAAATCTCTCAAAGTGCAATTTTAAAAAACCACGAATTAATAAATAGCAAACTTAAAGGTAAAGCTAACTGGGTGCTTGCTCTCAATCCCGCTTTTATTGGTGGGTTTAGCGTGCTTAGCCGTGGAGTTTTAGATCAAGGGTGGACTTACGGACTAACTGAGAAGGGAAAATTTCAGGTAGATACTTTTTCTAAAGCAGCTTTAGTAGCTGCGGAAGTAAACCCCACAATTAGAACATCTTTAATTTGGGCACAATTAATGCAACTTGTTAATAGTGACAAGCTCGAAACTTTAAAAATGTTTGATGCCATTTTGGTTGGTGGGTCCAAAGTTGATGGTCCGGTATTTGAAGACCTAAAGCAAGCTGGCTTGAAATTGATAAGTACTTACGGAATGACAGAAACTTGTGGAGGCGTCGTTTGGGATGGTCACCCGCTAGCTGAGGTCGAAATAAAAATTTTAGAAAAAGATGAATTTGGTACCGGTAGAATTGCAATTAACTCACCTACTAACGCCTCGGGCTACCGAAATTTACCTGAATTAGATCGCGAGACATTTCTTGATGAGTGGGTCCATACCCAAGATCTTGGACAACTCAATGCTGGATTTCTCACGGTAATTGGCCGAGTTGATGACGTGGTAATTACTGGCGGGACAAATGTTTCGACTAAAGCCATCGAAGAAGTTATTGCACAATGCTCAGGAGTGGAAGAGGTAGTGGTAATCGCGCTGGCTGACGACACGTGGGGTGCCTTGATAACGGCAATTGTGGTTGGGGATTTTAATAAAAATGAAATTGAGGCAGCGGTCACTGCTAATTTAGGAAATGCCGCTAAACCACGAGTTATTTTTAACGCTCAAAATTTACCTTTTTTACCCAACGGAAAAGTTGACTTGATGAAATTAAAGGAATTGGTACTTAATGAAACAAGTTAAAGTCTGGGTTTTAGGTGCTCGCCCTAAAACTCTCTTTGCTGCGCTCTCACCAATCATTACCGCAACTTTTTATACTGTTTATCTCGATAAGTTCTCTTGGTACTTAACTTCTTTAGCGCTGCTTGTGGCAATCTCGTTGCAAGTTGGGGTTAATTATGCAAATGACTATTCGGATGGAATCCGAGGCACTGATGAGGATCGAGTCGGTCCAATTAGGTTAGTTGGGCAAAAACTAGCTAGCGCCAAGCAAGTTAGGTTTGCTGCCTTCTTTAGTTTTTTTGTGGCCGCGAGTGCTGGGTTAATTATCGCCGTAACAATCGATGAGCTCTGGTTGCTGCTAGTTGGAATTAGTGCAATTTTTTCTGCCTGGTTTTACACCGGTGGTAAAAAGCCTTACGGATATGCCGGCTTTGGTGAGATCTTTGTCTTTATTTATTTTGGCCTAGTTGCCACCATGGGTACCGTTTATCTTCAAACTAAAGAATTTACCTTGGTGAGTTTTGTGCTTGGTTCAATCATGGGAAGCTTTGCAGTGGTAATTTTATTGGCAAATAACTTGCGTGATGCAGAAAAAGACTCACTAGTCGATAAGCGCACCTTAGCTGTACAACTAGGCGATAGACCAACAAGAATTTTGATTGTTTTACTAATGGTAAAACCATTTTTAAATCTAGTACTTTTAATGTATTTACTTGACCCACAAGTCTGGCCGACATTTTTGGCTTTTGTTTGGCTGCTTCAGCCAATAAGAATAATTGTTAGAGGGGCAAAAGGTAAAGAATTGATACCAGTTCTTGTAAAGACGGGACAAGCCCAGCTGTTGTTTTCTTTATTGCTGTTACTTAGTCTGCTTTTTTAAAGAATTTTGCAAGCTTTTCAGCTGCGGCTTCTCGAGTTTTATCTAAGACAAAAAGACTCACGATGCCAGAAACCACTAAAGCTGCTCCCACTAAAATCAAATCTCGCAGCCCTATTAAGTAAAAAACTGAAAGAAAAGCAATAAAAACTAAAAACCTAGCAATGGTGTATTTAATCATTCTTAAACTCCCGCGTAACTATGTAATCCGGTGATCCAAAGGTTTACTCCAAAAAAGTTAAAGACAATTGAGGCATAAGCGGTTACGGCAATAGCGGCAGATTTCTTTCCACTCCACCCACGGGTAGCACGAGCGTGCAGGTAGGCCGCATAAATTAACCAGGTAATCAAAGCCCAAGTTTCTTTAGGGTCCCATCCCCAATATCTACCCCACGCATTTTCTGCCCAAATTGCTCCGGCGATAACTGAAAATGTCCAAATCGGAAAGGCAAATAACGCAGTACGGTAAGCCAACTCATCTAATCGCTCAGATTTTGGAATTCTAGAAAAAATCAATCTTCCCCGCAATAAAATAATGGTGCTTAAGGCAAAGTTCACGCTAAAGGCACCATAAGAAATTATCGCAGCGGCAACGTGCACTACTAACCAACCAGAACGCAAAGCAGGCACTAAAGGCCCAGCTTCCGTGTACAAAACAGTTACGGCAAGCCCAAGCAATAGCACCGTCGGCAAAATAACAAATACACCTAAATACTTGATTTCTTTTTTGAGTGATATAAATAAAAACGATCCCAAAATTGCCAGCGAAGAAGTAATAGCGAATTCATACATGTTTCCCCACGGAACCCGTTGAGATGAAATTCCTCTAAGCACTACTGCCACAAATAAAACTGCAAAAGCCAACCAAGAAAAAGCGGTTCCGATGTTTTCATTCTTTGGGGCTTTCTCTCCCCCACCAAGGGCCACCGAATAAGTGATCAATGCCAAAAGCAGTATAAGAATTGTTGCGTAAACAAAGAGATTACTTAAGTTTCCTATTTCCACTTACTCTCTCGCCTTCACTTTATTAATCAATGACTTGATGTCACGGTTTAATTGCTCTTCAGACTGCTTGGTAAATCCTGCAATTTCAATTTTGCTTTGACTATTAGACTCTAAAATAACACGCATCCAAATCCGGCGCCTAGTTACAAAAAGTCCATACATCAAGCCAACCATGGCCAAAATCGAAGCAAGAAACGCCCAAGTGCGACCTGGGTCATAAGAAATTTGAAAAGAAGCAAATCTCTTTACCGCAACAAATTCGACCGCATAGCCATTTTCTAATTCCCAGCGATCACCTACTGCTAACTGTGCTAACCCAATTTGAGTCAAGCCGTCGGTTTCAAGTCGATAAACATTTTGCGCAATACCTGTATCCATTCCCAAATCGCCCGTCCAAGCTGAAAAAAAGATCAAAGGATTATCAAGATCTGGAAACACTGATATCGGACCCAACTCTGGATCGAGTACTCCAGTTGGTAGAAACAAACCCAATAAACCCAACTGCGCTGTGGTATCTGGAATCTTTACTACGCCACTTGAAGAAAAACTTGCGTCTTGCGGCAGAAATGGAACCGCGTTGTCAAAAACTAATTTGTCTCTATCGTCATAAACTCTAATCTCAGGTGCATAGCCATGGCCAGTTAAAAAAGCTTTTGTGCCATCAATTACCAAGGGATTATTCACAATAACTGTTTTTTGATAACTGGAAGTTTCTTCTGTCACTGTCAGATCCGCGATAAATTCTCTTGGTGAACCCGTTTGATTAGGGCCTCGTTCAAATTCCACTTCGAAATTATCTAACCTAAAAGAAAATTCTGGCATACTCTCAACGTTGAAAAAACTCCCTCCTCGAAAGTCATCATATTGAGTCAAGGTATTAGCAAAAGAATTTTCTTCAATTAAAAGTATGGTCCCACGATAATTTAATAACGCGCTAAAGCCCACTGCAATGGTTAAGAATAAAATCGCTATATGAAATAAAAGGTTTCCAGTTTCTCTTGAATAACCTTTTTCAATTGTTAATGAATCATCTGCCTGATTAAGCTTTGTTCGCCAGCCAGCTTTCTTGGCAATTTTATCTATCTCAGTTAGTGATAAATTTGCCTCAAAAGTTTTATAAGCTAATTGACTTTCTAAATTTTCAGGTGCAGTTTGAATTGGCTCAAAAAGATTTTTTGTATGAACTTTTATTCTTGGCACAATACATCCAGCTAAAGAAATCATTAGAAGGATGTAAATTGCCGTAAACCAAAATGAGCTAAAAACATCAAAAAGCCCTAACTGATCATATATTTCAAACAGTCTGGGATTATTTTCTTTAAAGTCATTGACTCGAATCAAAGAAGCGCTTCGTTGCGGCAAGATTGAGCCCGGGATTGCGGCCAAACCTAAAAGTAGCAATAACCACAAGGCAGTAGTCATGCTGGTTAGTTGGCGCCAAGTCCATCGCAGCCAACCCAAGGGCCCAAGTTTAATTTGTATTTGAGATTCAGTCATTTATATCACCGGGGTAAAGCCAGCTATTAAAACTCTTAAGTAAATAGTTATTTCAGCCCACACGCCGGTAACCAAAAGTAAACCGATCAGAATCATAATAAATGCGCCTATTTGCATAAATAGTTTTTGATATTTTCTTAAAAACTGCACAGACGTGATCGACTTTTCATATACAAAAGCCAAAATTAAAAATGGGATTCCTAAACCCATGGCATAAATAAATGAAAGCGCTGCACCTTTGGCAGCTGTTCCTTCACTAAAAGCCATGGTTTGTACCGCTGCCAAAATTGGGCCAATGCAAGGAGTCCAACCAAAAGCGAACAAAACTCCAAGTAACGGTGCTCCCCAAACTCCTGAGCGAACCTTAAAGTTGAATTTAATTGATTTACTCATCCAACCACTTTGTAGCAAAAATCCAATTCCTAAAAGAATTACTATTACGCCAAGCAGTCTCTCTAAAATTTGTGAGTAGCTAAATAATAATGAACCTAAAGTTCCAAAAAATAGTCCATACGAAGTGAATACCAAACTAAAACCGAGCACAAAAAGAAAAGTTGCTAAAACTGCTTTGCCTTTTTGTGGCGTACTGTTACCGCTAACGCCCGCTAAGTAAGCCAAGTAACCTGGCGCCAGTGGCAAAACACATGGTGAAAGAAACGAAACTAAGCCAGCTAGTGCTGCTAACAGGGCAGCTATTAAAAAATTTCCGCTAAAGATGAGTTCGGTCATGATTCTTCTAAAAGATTAGTGATAAAACCTCTAAGCAGCGAGATATCAACTGGCCCTAAAATTCTCGCTGCTACCAGACCTTCTTTATCTAAAACCAAGGTAGTTGGGATCGCGTTTGGTGAAAGAGTATCTTTAAACTTTAATAATATTTTGCCAGACTGATCTTCGATGTTTTCATAATCAATCGTGAATCGCTCTATAAATAATTGTGCTGAAGAAAGGCTATCTCTGGTATTAATCCCTAGAAAAACGACATTCTGATTTGCAAAGGTACGATCTAAATCTGCTAACTCCTTAGCTTCAGCTCGACAGGGAGCACACCATGAACCCCAGACATTTAAAACAACGACGCTTCCTACTTGCTGAGATAAAACAAATTGATTTTTATTAAAAGTAGCTTCATTAATCTCTGGTGCAGGTTTTCTTTCAGCTTTTGGTAAAAGCACACTAGAGCCGTCCCCTGCTACAAAGCCGGTATCGCCAGAGCTAATTCCAGTGGGCGCAGCGGCGCCACAAGCAATTAGCAGAAAACTTAAACTAGCCAAAAAAAATTTAAAAAAAATCTTCATTTCTTAATTCTTGCTAATAAATCTCGACTTGGCTCGTGATATTGAACACCTACAAACTGATCCCCCAAGAAACTAAGGCTGGTGACACTGGCGAGTGAGCATTCACGCTTTCTGGGGCTATGAACCAAATTTCTGCCTTCAAATGCTAAGCGCGCTATATATATAGGTAATTGGTGAGAAACCAAAACGATTTCTCTACCCGGTGCCATCTCTTTAGCGCTAAGCACTGCTGCTCTCATTCGGGTGGCAACTTCTTGATAAGGCTCACCCCAAGACGGCAGCCAAGGATTACGTAGGTGCCACCAATTCAAAGGGTTTTTTAGCGCACCATCGCCCACAGAAACCCTTTTGCCTTCAAAAACATTTGTCGCTTCGATGATTCTTGGATCATGAACTATCTCTAAGCCCAGCTTTTCAGCTGTTGGTGAGGCGGTTTGTTGTGCTCGTTCAAGTGGTGAAGAAATTACCTTTACTAAATCTTTATCTTGAAAAAAATTAGCAGCACGATCGGCCATTTCCAAGCCGAGTTTTGATAGATAAAAGTTTGGAAGTCTTCCGTAGAGAACTCTTTGCGGATTATCTACCTCGCCATGCCGCAACAGATGAACGACGGTTTTTTGCATACTTTTAGTATCTACGACGCAGTGCGTTTCTGCGCTTTGACGGACGCCAAGAGGTTTCACCTTTCTCTAAGGCGGCCTCTTTAAGTTTTTCGCCGTGCGCAGCTAGCGCATCAATCAAAACTGCCATATTTGGCTCTTCTGCTTGCACGCTCACTACTAACCCGTGTTCTAGTGCCGCCTGAGCGGTAGCTGGGCCAATAGCTGCAATCACGGTGGTGGGGTGAGGCTTTCCGGCAATCCCAACTAAATTTCTCACGGTGCTAGCTGAAGAAAATAAGACTGCGTCAAATCCACCAGTTTTAATTGCTTCTCTTATCTCAGCTGTAGGTGGAGCTGCCCGTACTGTTCTAAAAGCGGTGATGTCTTCAACTTCCCAACCTTTTTTGATCATGCCTTCGGCTAAAGATTCAACTGCAATGTCAGCTCTTGGTAAAAAGACTCTATTGATGGGATCGAAAACTTGATCAAAAGTTGGCCACACCTCAAGTAGATCATCAGAGCTATCGGATTTATCGGGAACTAAATCAGGAACCACGCCAAATTCAATGAGCGACTCCACAGTTTTATCACCGATGGCGGCAACCTTTATTCCAGAAAAAGCTCTGGCATCTAATCCATATTCAGCTAACTTTTCTTTTACTGCCCGCACTGCATTCGTGCTAGTAAAAGCAACCCATTGATATCGACCAGAGACCAATCCATTAACCGCCCGCTCCATTTGTTGCGGAGTTCTAGGTGGCTCAACTGAAATAGTCGGCACATCAATTGTTACTGCCCCATAACGAGTCAGCGCCTTAGCAGCTTTTCCGCCGTCATCTTTAGTTCTTGGCACTAACACCTTCCAGCCAAAGAGTGGCTTACTTTCAAACCAAGAATATTTACTTCGGTTAGAAACTGGATCACCAATAATTACTAAACCTGGGCCTGATTGCCGCGCCGCTTTTGCATCGGTGCTCATCCGATCCAAAGTTGACGCCACACTCCTTTGTTCAACGGTAGATCCTTCGCGAGTTACCACCATTGGAGTTTCTCCGTCACGACCGCGCGCTACCAAGTTATTTGCAATCTGTCCTGCTTTGTCAGTGGCGTTAAGAATTACCAAAGTAACTTTTGGATCTAAGTGCTCTGACCAATCAATTGGATGCATCGCGTCCAAAATTCGAACTTCTTTACTCTTACCCGAAAAAAGAGAAACTCCAGCATGCGCTGGGGTTGAAGTAATAGAAGAAATTCCAGGTATGTATTCAAATTCTAATCTTGCTTTATTTAAAGCTGATATCTCTTTACTCAAAGCATCGACCAACATCGGATCATCTGCACAAAGCCTAACTACTGACTTTCCTTCTTTGGCCGGATCAATCGCAAATTTAATTTTTAAGTCACCACTCATTGGCAAGTCTTCGTCAATAGTGGTGCTAACTATTTCTGCTTGTGGTGCTAAGTGAGCCGCAAAATCTTCAAGGTACTCATCTGCAATAACTAAATCAGCGTACTTAAGGGCATTGATTGCTCTTACTGGCAACAAATCAGGCTCTGCCGGCCCGGCGCCGATAAATACCACTGGATGTAAAGCTGATTTTCTTTTTCCTGTCACTGAATTTATCTCCTATGCGCTTTTCTCTTCGTTTTTCTTTTGTTCATGAAATGCCAATATTTGTAACTCACTTGCTAAATCAACCCTTCTTACGTCAACTCCATCTGGGGTTGACAAGTGCGTAGGGGCGAAATTTAAAATACTTGTTACTCCAGCCTTGACTAAATCATCACAAACTTTTTGAGCAACTTCGGCTGGTACTGCGATCACACCAAGTCTTGCCTTTAACTGCTTTACTGCCCGAGCTAAATCTGTAGCAGGCATTATTTCGATTTCAGATTTTCCAGTTCGCAACTTTGATCCGATTAACTTTGCATCATGATCAAATAGTCCAACGATTTGAAATCCGCGTGAACCAAAACCGCCATAGCGAGCTAGCGCTCGACCTAAGTTTCCCAATCCCACGATCACCACAGACCAGTCGTTATTTAATCCCATTTCGCGAGCAATTTGAAAACGTAAATATTCGACTTCATAGCCCACCCCACGTGTTCCGTAGGTGCCTAAGTGTGAAAGATCTTTTCTTAATTTGGCACTGGTAACCCCAGTTAGTTCAGCTAACTCTTCGCTAGAAACTCGAGTTTCACCACGTTCAAACAATTGAGTTAGCGCCCGATAGTAAATAGGTAAACGCGCCACAGTGGCTTCGGGAATCTTTCCGCGCTTAACACTAGGGGCGGTTCTCAGGGGCAAGTTGTCTCTACCTAATTTTGATTTGCTGGTGAGTCATACTTTAGAGATTTGTGAAGAAAAGCACAAATCCCCTTTGTTTACTTACTTAAAGCAGCTCTCAATTTCGCTGGATCTACTCGCCAAGCGGAATGTTGGATGCCGTCAATCAAAACCACCGGAATTTCTTCTTGATAAAGGTGAGAGAGCTCCGGCTCATCTTCGAGGGATAATTTTTCAAATTTCATGCCCAACTCACCACATACCGTCAGCAATATTTGCTCGGCGTCCTCACAAAGGTGACAGCCTTTTTTTGTGATGAATGATATTTGAGGCAATTGCCTACTTCTTGCGTCTTGATACCCGAGTTTTGCGCAAAAGCTTGCGGTGCTTTTTCTTGGCCATCCGCTTGCGTCGCTTCTTAATAACTGAACCCACAGAGTCACTTTCTCTTATTGATGCTCTTCTAACGTCAAATGCTATCTAAATGCTAACGGCGCCCTACCTATCGGTCAGGCGCCGTTGCTTACGACTTGTCAGCTTGGGGATTAGCCGGCTTCGACGAACGACTCACGCAAATAATCGCCAACTGCATGCTCCGGAACGCGGAACGAACGGCCTACGCGCACTGCTGGCAAGGTGCCGGCGTGAACTAGACGGTAAACAGTCATTTTTGATACTCGCATGCTAGTTGCAACTTCTGCAACAGTTAGAAATCGAACTTCGCCTAAAGGTCGCTCTGAATTTGCGGCCATCGTTACCTCTTTCCGAACTCAAAATGCGATGGCTTCCCCTCCGCCGCTTTTGCGCTCGAGGAAAACTTAGTACCACCACGACGACTGTGGCTAGTGGGGTGGGGCTTGACTAAACCAAAGGTTGAGGCTAAAGAGGTCACCTAGCCCTCTTGCAACTCTTGCGCCCGCTGTATAGCTGCCTTTAATGCCAAAAGCCAATCAGCTGCTACTTCGTTTTGCTCAATTATTGAAATTGCCGCCTGCGTTGTGCCATTAGGTGAGGTAACTTTTGCTCGCAAAGCTTCAGCCGAGTCACTTGAATGATCTAAAAGTATTGCTGAGCCGATAAAAGTTTCTTTTACAATTAAATTAGCTGTCTCTTTATCCAATCCCAACTCGATTGCTGCTTTGGTTAAATTCTCAACTAGCCAAAAAAAATAAGCTGGCCCTGATCCGCTTACTGCTGCCACCACATCAATTTGGTCTTCTGCCACAACTACGCAAGTTCCCACTGCGGATAGTAAATCTTTTGCTAAAGCGAGCTGCGAACTATCGCAACTCGCTGCTGCTGTTAGTCCGGTGGTGCTTCTACCAACTAAAGCTGGAGTATTTGGCATGGCTCTTACTACTGGATTAGCGGTTGCCAACTCTTGTTGAATAAATTTGGTAGTGACGCCTACTGCGATAGAGATAACTAAGGCCTCAGCTTTGATAACTTTGCCTAATTGGTTTAAAGCAAGTTTAATATCCTGCGGTTTTACGCTAATTAAAACCACATCCGAGTTGCCAGCCAACTCGATTTGATCAACGACCGTTACTTGGTAAGTATCTTGCAAATATTGTGAGCGCTCTTGAACTTTTTCTACAACCAAAATGTCTGATTTTGAGATTGATTCAGTCAGCCAGCCTTTTAAAATCGCTTCCCCCATGGCTCCGCAGCCAATAATTGCAATTTTCATAAGTATGACTTCACCGCCTGAAACAAAGACTCTGGCGCATGGGCAATCCGACGCATTAAATAGGGATACCAATCAGGGCCAAAGGGTAAGTAAACTCTAACTCGCTCGTCAAAATTTAATAATCTTTCATGATTTCTAGTGGGCATTCCAGAGGTTATTTGATACTCAACCGTGCCAGCTTCTCTTTTTATATCTGCCGCAATGAATCCGGCAATTTCAATTAAACGAGAATCGTGGGTAGCAACAGTAACTTTGGCTGAGCCCTCTAAAAGTGTTTTCAAACATTTTACAAATGATCGATCGATATCGATTGTCTTTTGAAATCCCTGCCACTCGGGGGTTTTATAGGTGCCACGAGTTAATCGCACCTTTACTGCTTCGCTGGTTAAGTCTTTTGCTTGGTTGACTGATTCACGCAATTCACTCAACAGCGTAAAGCCACACCCAGGATACTCAGCATGCATGGTTTTAGTTAAATCAAAAATCCACTGTGGGTCATCCCCATCATCAACTTCGATAGTCAAAGGGATCATTAGTTGTTTTGCTTGGGTAACAATCGCGTAGATGTGAGAGCTAGCAGTCTCTTTGTTTCCCAACTGTGATGGCTTTATAGAGATCTCTACCTTTTGATTCAGCTTGGCTGAATCAACTTGATTTAATAAATCTAAATAAACTTTTTTATTAGCCTCTGCAGTTTGAGGATTGTAGGCATTTTTTGCTAAATACGCCAAAGCCACTAAGTAGTCTTCAGCTACTAAATTTTTACTAACAATAATCGCATCTTGTGCCACCTCACCTGCAATAAAGCGACGGGCGAAATTTTTAAAAATTGAATTTTGCTCTAAGGGTGCTCGCAAGGGATCGGCCTTCACCCATTGCATAAAGGTTCGTCTCATCACCCTCCAAGATTAAGACTTCACAATCTCACATAAACGGGCAAGGTGAGTTAGCCCGCTGCCAGCAGATAGGTTTAGGCATATGCCTGAAATTACCACCGATTTTGCCCGTGCCTGGCTCGAGTTTGAAGATCCCGAATTTGAAGAGACTATTTATCGGTGCGATATCACTTGGTTGACTTCGAGTTGGCAATGTATTTTTGGAAACGGTTGTAAAGGAATCGAAAAAGATAAGCCAGATTACGGCTGCTGCGTTCATGGAGCTCACATGAGCCCGAAGGCTGAAATCAAGCGTGTCACAAAATATGTAAAAAAACTAACTCCAGAAATTTGGCAAAATTATGAGCAGGGGCAAGGCAAAAAGGGCTGGATAGAAAAAGACGATGAGGGCGAATTAAAAACTCGAGTTTTTCATGATGCCTGTATTTTTCATAATCGTAAAGATTTTGCTGGCGGCGAAGGCTGCGCACTACATGCTTACGCTCTTCAAAATGGATTAAAGCCCCAAGAAACTAAGCCTGATGTTTGTTGGCAGCTTCCGATTCGCCGCTCTTACGATTCACGCAAATACGAAGATGGAGTTGACTTTCAAGTAATAACAATTGAAGAGTATCAACGCCGCGATTGGGGTGAAGGTGGGCACGATATGGATTGGTATTGCTCATCAAACACTGAAGCCCATACCGCTCCTGTACCTGTCTACATTAGTGAAAAAGACACGCTAGTTGAACTAATGAATGAATCTGCTTATGCAATTTTAAAAGAGCACTGCGACGCTCGCATGAAAGCGATTGAGGCGGTCAAGCAGTTACCTGGTCGAGAGGCAAAAAAAGTCTTACTCGCTTTAGAACTCCATCCAGCAACAACTTGGGTCTAAAAAGTCACCGCTAAGTATTAAGTTACCCCTATGAGCAAAACACTCCCTTACCGTTGCACTGAATGTGGTTGGACCACTGCAAAATGGGTTGGTCGTTGTGGTGAGTGTCAAACTTGGGGCACCGTAGAAGAGCTGGGCGCCAGCAAACTTAAGAATATTCAACCTGGTCCCGTAACTGCTAGTGCACAAAAAATTTCTGATGTCGATGTAAATGTGGCAACCGCCAAACCCTCTGGCCAGCCAGAGTTAGATCGAGTTTTAGGTGGCGGGATTGTCCCTGGTTCTGTTTTACTGTTAGCCGGTGAGCCGGGGATTGGCAAATCCACACTTTTGCTAGAGGTGGCTGCGGCTTGGGCCAAGTCGAGTGGAACGGCACTTTATTTAACAGGCGAAGAATCCACTTCACAAGTGAGATTGCGAGCCGGACGACTTAATGCCTTAGCCGATGAGCTCTATTTGGCGAGTGAGACTGAGTTGTCTGCCGTGCTTTCACATATAGATCAAATTAATCCTTCGCTTTTAATTATTGACAGTATCCAGACGATTAACTCAGCTGATTTACCAGCTTCGCTAGGCGGGGTTTCTCAAATCAGAGAAGTTGCTGCCGCTTTGATTCGAGTCGCTAAAGAAAAAAACATTGCCACAATTTTGGTGGGGCACGTAACTAAAGATGGCTCAATCGCAGGACCTCGGGTTTTAGAGCACTTGGTAGATGTGGTGCTGCAAATAGAAGGTGAGCGCCATGCTCGCTTAAGGCTCTTGCGCGCGGTTAAAAATAGATTTGGTCCAGCCGATGAAATTGGTTGTTTTGATTTAAGAGAATCCGGCATGGTAGGCCTTCCTGATCCTGCTGGATTATTTTTATCTAGTCGCAGTGAAGACGTAAGTGGTTCCTGCATCACCCTCACCATCGAAGGAACTCGACCGATCCCAAGTGAAATCCAAGCGTTAGTTGCTCGAAGTTCCTTAGCAACTCCGCGGCGTGCTACCAGCGGCTTGGACATTGCGCGCTGTTCAATGGTCTTAGCAGTGCTAGAACGCCGAGCGGGCTTAAAAATTAGCGATCAAGATGTTTATTTAGCAACTGTTGGCGGGGTAAAAATTACTGA
>JAGYJD010000012.1 GCA_018402365.1 Candidatus Nanopelagicales bacterium
GGATTACTTCGTAAAAACGAGCGAGCATTTGGACCGTTTGTGCTAACGCAACTTTTTGTAATGATTGTGGCATGGCCATTAGCTACAGAAGGAGAAATTGCTACCAGAATAGTTGGGGTAGTAGCTGTCGTTAGTGTGATCATTGCTTTACTTTTGGTTTTTTCTAGAAAGTTTCGAGCAGATTTTTTTGAGAATTAACTCTTAAAAACCTGATCATTTTCTACAAAAATTTCAACCACGTCGAGCGCACGAGTTGCAGGACCACTTAAGACACTTCCGTCTTGCGTCGAAAAGATACTGTTATGGCAAGCGCAAACAATTCCTTGATCACTAATTTGAGAAACCGGGCAACCTTGGTGGGTACAAGTTACTGAGTAAGCATTTATTTCACCCGGAGTTGGCTGGGTTACCACGACTTTTTGATCGCTAAGGATTACTGCCCCTCCCACAGGTATTTCAGCTACAGAAATTAAACCCGCTGCAACCACTTCAGCGGGTGAAGGCTCAACAGTTGGATCTGGGGTTTGCTCTACCGCTGGCTCTACAACCTCTTGAGCAGACTCTGTGGAACAAGCACCAATTAGTCCAACAACTGACAAAGCGCCAAATGAAGCAACAACTTTTCGTCGAGAAATTGATTTTTCAGTCACGATACTTATGCCTTTTTGGTTTCCCAAAAGATTTCACCAATTTGGTCAATCTTTGATAACAGACTCTCAGCCACTGAAACATCGTTGGTGCCTTTAGTGCCAGCTGCACCCGCTAATTTGGTGGCCTCGTTAAACAATTCGTGTAGTTGAGGATATTTTTCAAAATGTGGAGGCTTAAAGTAATCGGTCCAAAGCACCCATAAGTGCTCTTTTACTAAATGTGAACGCTGCTCTTTTATGGCAACCGCACGAGACTTGAAGTCTGTATCACTCGAGGCGTTGTACTTTTCCATGCAGGCCTTGACTGATTGGGCTTCTATTTTTGCTTGGGCTGGATCATAAACTCCGCAAGGCAAGTCGCAGTGGGCCAAAACTGTGGTTTTTGGATTGAATAGGTTAAACATAATTCCTCGATTCCTAGAAAGGCTCTTGTTGATTAGATTACCCCGTGAGCAAAATGTTGGCACGATGAGCACAGATGGCTAAAAAATACTTTCCTGTAAGGGTTCTTGGCGACTCAATGAGGCCCACGATTTTGACGGGTGATTTTTTAATGGTGAAGAGAACCCATCAGTATCGAATAGGAGATTTGGTAGTGGTGCAGTTAGCTGAGCAACAACTGGTAAAGCGAGTAGTGGATGCAAATGCAGAGCAAGTTTGGTTAAGTGGGGATAACGTTAAAGCTAGTGATGATTCAAGAAAATTTGGTTGGATAGAAAAAAATCAAATAGTGGGCAAGGTACTTTTTCGATACTGGCCAAAATTAAAGTTTAGCTTTAAAGTCAAATAATATTTAAGAACACCTGTTCACTAATTTAATAACTTTATGACTTTTGTTATTAGGCATAAATTAAGATGTCAGCACAGCTTGAATAAGTGCTACTTGTTCATGTTCGTGGGTGGTGTGTGATCCCACAGCTGTTGCACTAGAAGCTTCTCGCGAAACTTTAATTAGTGGTTTGTCCAAATGAGGTGCTAGCGCCAGCGCCATGAAAGGGTAGGCACCTTGATTAGCCGGCTCTTCTTGTGCCCAAACATACTTCTCAACATTTGGAAACATACTTAAAGCGTTTTGAATCTCAGCAATTGGCAAAGGATAAAGTCTTTCAACTCTAATGATGGCTAGGTCTTCTTGATTTTGCTTGTTTCTTTCCAAAGCAACTTCATGTGAAAATTTGCCTGAAGTCAAGATAATTTTCTTGACTTTCTGGGGGGATAGTGCATCGACAATTACTGGCTCCAGTGCACCTTTTGTGAAGTCTTCAGTTTTGCTGAATGCCGCTTTTGATCTCAACATTGACTTAGGGGTGAAAACAATCATTGGCTTTACGTGTGGATTTAGAACTTGCCATCTTAAGAAATGAAAATAAGAAGCGGAAGTAGATGGTTGAACAATTGTCATGTTGTCTTGTGCTGCCATACTTAAAAATCTTTCTAAACGTCCGCTTGAGTGGTCAGGTCCTTGACCCTCCATGCCGTGGGGCAATAACAACACCAAGCGCGAATGCTGATTCCATTTTTGCTCGCCAGAGACCACAAATTCATCAATTATGGTTTGAGATCCGTTAGCAAAATCTCCAAACTGAGCTTCCCAGCAAACTAACATTTCTGGATTTGCCACCGAGTAGCCATACTCAAATCCCATGCCAGCGTATTCAGTCAAAGCCGAGTCATAAACAAAGAATCTTGAATTTTGAGTGACGGCTTTAAGTGGTTTATAACCCTCTCCGGTTACGTTATCCACGATTACCGCATGACGTTGACCAAAAGTTCCCCGGCGAGAGTCTTGACCCGCTAAGCGAATTGAAATACCTTGAGCTAGCAATGACCCGAAGGCCAGGGTTTCACCCATCGCCCAATCAATGGTGTCATCTTTAATCATCTGCGCGCGTCGCTCTAGTTGTGGTTTTAGTCTTGGATGAGGAGTAAAGCCTGGCCGTAAGGTGACCTGGGTTTGGGCAATTTTGTTAATGATTTCTTCACTAATAGCAGTATCTACACTAATTGGAAAGTTTGAAGTGTCGTGTTCAGTAATTTGTACGGGCTGCTTGATTGCTTCTTTGGTTTCGGCAAATGCGCGCTCTAGTTGTGATTGATAATCAATCAAAGCTTGCTCAGCTTCTTCTAAGGTGATATCACCTCGACCAATTAAAGATTCTGTGTAAAGTTTACGAATACTACGTTTTTCATCAATAATTTTGTACATTAACGGTTGAGTGATTGAAGGATCATCTGCTTCGTTGTGTCCACGACGACGGTAACTTATTAAATCTATAACTACATCAATTTTAAATTCTTGCCTAAAGTGAAATGCTAATTCAGCAACGTGTGCCACCGCTTCGGGGTCATCACCGTTTACATGAAAGATCGGTGCTTGGATGCTGCGAGCTAAGTCAGAAGCGTAAGTGCTGCTTCTAGCTTCAGTTGGTGCTGTGGTAAACCCAACTTGATTATTAACAATTAAATGTATGGTGCCACCGGTGCGATAGCCACGCAGTTGACTTAAGTTCAAAGTTTCAAAGACCACACCTTGACCGGCGAAAGCTGCGTCGCCATGTAGCAATAAAGGTAAAATTGGATTTTGATGTTCTTTGCCTAATCGGTCCTGCTTAGCTCTAACGATTCCTTCTAATACTGGATTGACAGCTTCTAAGTGTGAAGGATTTGCGGCCAAATAAACCGGAACGGTTTCACCTTCATCGGTAGCAAAAACTCCAGTTGTTCCTAAGTGGTACTTAACATCACCAGAACCTTGGACTAAGCCTTTTCCGCCCACGTCTTCAAACTCTTTAAAAATTTGTCCATAAGATTTTCCAGCGATGTTGGCCAAGACATTTAATCTGCCGCGGTGGGGCATTCCGATCGCAACTTCTTGCAACTTGTTTTTGGCAGCTTCATTCAGCACCGAATCCAAGGCAACAATGGCGGATTCACTGCCTTCTAGCGAGAAGCGCTTTTGGCCCACATACTTTGTTTGCAAGAACTTTTCAAAGGCCTCTGAAGCATTTAATCTTCTAAGAATTCGAAGTTGCTCATTGCGTGGAGGTTTTTCGTAAGGCACTTCAACTCGATCTTGCACCCATTTTCTTTGAGTAGGGTCTTGAATATGCATATATTCAATTCCAATACTGCGTGAATAAGTATCGCGGAGGCGAGTCAAGATGTCTCGCAGCTTCATAAAGCGAGATTCACCAAAACCACCGGTGGCAAACTCGCGCTCTAGGTCCCACACCGAAAGCCCATGAGCAGCCATTGTTAAATCAGGATGCGTTCTTTGTTCGTAGATTAAGGGATCGGTATCTGCAATTAAATGTCCGAAAACTCGGTAAGAACGAATTAATTCTTGGACGCGCGCAACTTTGTTAATGTCCTCGTCATGCTCCGCGGCAATATCCTGCGCCCAACGGTACGGCTTATAAGGAATCTGTAGCGCAGTAAAAACCTCTTCGTAGAAGTTTTCTTTGCCCATCAACAAGTCAGCGACTTTCTTTAAAAACTCACCTGATTGGGCACCTTGGATAATTCGATGATCGTAAGTAGAACTCATGGTTAAAACTTTGCTCACCGCTTGCTTAGCAAGAGTTAATTGTGAAGCACCTTGCCATTCGATTGGATAATCTAGAGATCCAACTCCAACAATTAATCCTTGTCCTTGCATTAATCGTGGAACCGAATGTTGGGTACCAAGAGTTCCAGGATTAGTTAAACTTACTGTTACTCCTGCAAAGTCTTCAACTGTTAATTTATTGTTTCGTGCTCGTTTTACCATTTCGTCATAAGTTGCCCAAAATTGCGCAAAATCTAAACTCTCTGCATTCTTAATTGCAGGTACCAATAATTGGCGCGAGCCGTCCGGTTTAGTTAAATCAATTGCTAAACCTAAACCGATATGGCCATGACGAATGATGGCTGGTTTTGAATCAAGTTGAGTGTAGGCAGTATTCATGTCAGGATTTGCCCGAAGCGCTTTAACGACTGCAAAACCAATTATGTGAGTGAATGAAACTTTTCCACCACGACGTCTTGCTAAATGTTCATTAATGAAAACTCGATTTTCTTGCAACAGAATCGCAGGGATTGACCGAACACTGGTAGCTGTGGGGACGGCAAGACTTGACTCCATATTGGTAACCACTCGGGCAGCGACACCTTTTAGTGGTTCAGTTACGGTTTCTTTTTCTTCTACTTTTACTTCAGCAGGAGGATCAGGAAGCGGAGTAATATTTTCAACAATTTTTTCAATGGGCTGAATTTTTTCTACTACTTGCGCAGCATTTACTTTTGCAGGCTTTTCGCCCGGGTGGTAGTCATTAAAAAATTCCCACCAAGCAGGGTCTACTAGATTTTTGTCTTTTTTATATTGCTCATAAATTTCGTCAACGATCCACTCATTGGGACCGAAACCAGGGCCAGCGACTGGAACGGGCGTCTCGCTAGACACTTCACCTTCAATCGTTTGCAATTGCCTACAAAACCCAACTTTAGTAGGTGCGTTCAACTAGCGAAAAGGCAACTTACCCACCACGCTTGACCTATGGCAGAGATACATAACCCAGGAGCGGTAGCTGAAGATACGGCAGTATTGGCTGAAAATTCATTGCTAGGAAAGACCGCATTAATTACTGGCGGAAGTCGAGGAATCGGATTTGCCGCTGCTAAGCAAATGGGGGAACTCGGCGCCAAAATTATTTTGGTAGCCCAAGACCCCAGTCGGCTTGAAAAGGCGTTAGAGGAATTAGAGAAAAACTCACTCGTCAGTCAGGGCTATGCGGTGGATTTGGCATCAGCTGAGGCCATTGCGGCACTGGCAGAGAAGTTGAAAGATACAGAAATAAATATCTTGGTTAATAGTGCTGGCGTCATGAGCGAAAAAACAGCAAAGACCTTGAGAACAGAAAATGCTGAGTGGCATCGGGTTTTAGACATTAATTTAAATGCTCCATTCTTTATGGTGAAGCACTTTGTTCCACAAATGGTAGAACGACGTGAGGGGCGCATCATAAATGTTTCTGCATGTCTTGGAAGATTTAGTGGACCAGGAACCAGCGGTGGATTAGCACCCTATCGAATAGCTAAAGCTGGATTAAACGCTTTAACAAAAAATTTGTCAGCTGAACTTGGTTCCGGTAAAAGAGGTGTATTAGTAGATGTAGTTTGTCCGGGGCACTGTCAAACCGATATGGGTGGACCAAGCGCTCCCCGTACTGCCGCTGAAGGAGCAGAGACCATTACTTGGTTAGCTGCGCGGGAGGTGAACGAAACAACAAAAAGCGGACATTTATGGGAAGACCGAGCAATAGTGCCTTGGTGAATTCTTTCGGGTAAAGCAGGGGCAAATTTGCCCCCCAAGTATTGATATAAGTAGTGCAACTTTTCTATCTTCTTACTCTCTAAATAAATAACAGGGGGTAATGATGTCACCATTTGATATTGCAAACAAAGAAATAGAAGAACTGCTACTCGATAAAACAATTGAAGAAATAATGATCAATGGCCCAGGTCGAATTTATCTGGTTAGAGGTGGGGTGGCCACACTTTCTGAAAATTTTATCTCGGTTGAGCAAATTGATATTTTAATTGAGCAGTTACTTAAAAATACCGGGAGAAGAGTAGACAAGTCTCACCCGTTTGTAGATGCTTCTTTGGTTGACGGCAGTCGAATTCATGTAGTGATTCCAGATATCACGAGAAAGTACCCAGCAATTAATATTCGTAAATTTCCAAAAATAAATTTAACCTTAGAGGACTTTGTCAGACAAGGAGTTATCACCGAGGTTCAAGCTGGCTTTTTAACTTACGCAACAACAACTGGCGCTAATTTTATTATTTCAGGAAGTACTGGGGCAGGTAAAACGACTTTTCTCAGGGCATTATTAAACACTCACTCAAAACACACTCGCATAATTACTTGTGAAGAGGTTTTTGAATTACACCTCAGTTCGTTAAATGTGGTCCAAATGCAAACTCGCGATAAGGGCTTAGAAGGCACAGGCGAAATAACTTTGCGGGATCTAGTCAAAGGTTCTTTGCGAATGAGGCCCGAACGCTTGGTACTGGGGGAGGTGCGAGGACAGGAGGCTTTTGAGTTGTTAATTGCTCTAAATAGTGGAATGCCAGGTGCAGGAACAGTTCATGCGAATACCGCTAAAGAGGCGTTATCAAAATTGATCATGTTGCCTTTAACGGGTGGGCCAAACATACAAAAAAGTTTTGTTGAAGAAGTCACAAAAAATGTTATTGACTTGATAATTCAAGTAGAAATTTCAAAAGAAGGTTACAGAAAAGTTTCTGAAATTTTGCCAATTTCAAAGAAATTTTCGCTTGAAAAATATCAACAGTTCACTTCGGTAGCTTCATGATTCTAATTTCAGTTGCGGTGGTTGCTTCTCTAGCTGGCTGGTGGTTAATTTTTACCAAAGATGCTCCCGTGCGAATCGAATCAATTTTTATTCAAGCAAAGCGGTGGGTAGAGGTGAATTCAATTAACTTAAAGGTATATGTGGGTGGCTTGGTAATTTCTACCTTTATTTTTTTGTCTACTAAAGTATTGGTTTTAACAGTAATTTCACTAATCTTTACAGTGGCCCTACCGGGAATTATTTTAAATAGTCATCGAAAAAAAATCATAAGTAAAAAAGCTGATGCTTGGCCCTATCTAATGGACGATTTGTCTTCGGCGATTCGAGCCGGAATGACGCTGTCTGATTCTTTGCTGGATGCGGCAAAAAATGCCCCGGCTTCATTAGAACTAGAGATGAATGGTTTTGCTTCTGAATACAGAAAAACTGGTCAAATTACCCCCGCTTTGGTGGCACTTAAAAAAAATATCACTGATCCCATCGGGGAACTTGTGGTTCGAATGATGTTTGCCGTGGTTCGCTCGGGAGCTAATGATTTAGCAAAGTCGCTAAAAATATTGAGTGATGCGATCAGAGATCAAGAGCAAGTGCATCGAGAGATTCGTGCTCGTCAAAGTTGGGTTATTAACAGTGCACGACTGGCCGTGATTTCTCCGTGGGTGGTGCTAGTCGCTATCTGGTCTCAGCCCACCGTACAAGCTGCTTATCAAAGCACGCAAGGACAAATGATTTTGTTGCTAGTGGCGACAACTTGTTGTGTGGCCTACTTTTTAATGAAACGAATGGCGTTGAGTTGAGATGCTAGAACTTTTAGCGATCGCGGGCTTGATAATTGGAGTGTATTTATTTTTTATTATTTATAAATTTCCAAAAAAACAAATTCAACAGAGAATTTTTGCCCACATAGACTATTCAGCAAACTCAACAAAAGAATTTAATCTAAATTCTATTAATTTGAAATTTTTATTGCGAAAAGTAAAAAAATTTAATAAGCCTCCGATACCAGATCAAGAAATCGCTGAATTTGCTGACTTGCTGGCCTTAGCGTTGATAGCTGGCAGAAATCCGAGCCAAGCGTTAGAAGAAATTCAGGATTTACTTAGCTTTAGATTAGAAAATGCCATAAAAATTGTTCTTTTAAAAAATGCTGCTGGGATGAGTTTTGAAACTGCTATGACGGCAATGGCTGAGACAGAGGCAAACGAGGCGCTTTGGGTGATGGTGAGATCTTTTCAATTTGCGATAGAGCGCGGAACTCCATTAGCAGAAATCTTAAGAAATTTTTCTCATGACTTAAGGTCTCGAACAAAAGAGAATATTTTACGAAGTGCTTCAAAGAAAGAAATTTCTATGCTTGTCCCAATCGTATTCGTAGTGCTTCCAACAGTGCTATTAATTGCAATTTATCCAGCTTTACAAGTAATAAGAAATCTAAGTTAGAGAGGAAACAATGAAAACAAAAATAAATAACTGGATCGGTATCTTGCACCAAGAAAGAGGTGATGTACCTGGCTGGGTGTTAGTGACAGTGATGACAGCTGGATTGGTCGGCGCACTTTGGGTTATTGCGGATGGAGCACTTTCTTCAATATTTTCGCGTGCGATTGATTCAATTGGAAAACCTTAACAATAAAGGCAGTGCGGTTGTAAGTTTTGTGCTGGCAGCACCCCTGATATTGCTGTTAGCTTTAGCGGGAATGCAACTTGCCTGGCTGTTAATGTTGCAAGCACAAATTAATCAAGCTGCGCAGATGAGTGCTAGAGCTCTCACCCTTTATGAGCCAAAAAAAGTAGAACTTGTGGCAAGTCAATATCTAAAAGAAGGATTTTATCCAATCACTCGCTATCAAATAGAAATTAGCAACGAAATGATCTTAAACAAATCTTTACAAGCTGTATCAATTGAAGTACCAATGAAAATTTGGATGGGGCCAGAGTTTTATTTAAGAAGCATTTCTTATGTACCTTAAGCAAAATAAAGGAAACGTGACAGTAGAACTACTATCGTTTTTTTTGATTTTGGCAGTTTCTATCTGGACAAGTGTTGGAATTTTTGAAGCATATAAGACTAAAACCTCTATCAATAATATAACTTATTTTGCTATCACTCAAATTACAATTGATGAAAAGCTAAGAAATCAATGGCAAGATGCCAGGTTTTTAGAGCAGATAGCAAAAAATAATAATCTACAAAATTTAAAAGTTGAAATTAATTGCGAAAATAATATTTGTAAAAAATGCTGGAAACATGATTGAAATTCACTGAAGTGCAAATTCTATCAAGCGGTGTTTTAGGTTTGAAATGCAGAGTGAGAAAAATGCAATAACTAATAAATATGGAAGTGATTAGTGAATAATCAAAATGGAAGCGTAAGTCTAATTGTAATAATTTTTATAACAATCATAATTTCAACCATCACGGTAAGTACAAATGTGAGTTTTATTTTTTCGCAAAAAAGAAATTTACAAGAATTAATTGATCAAGCAGCTTTGGCTGGGGTGCAAGAGATAGATCAATCTGCCTATTACCAAACCGGCTTAGCTGAAGAAATACAAATCGACAGAGTCAAAGCCACAATAGAGGTTCAAGAATTTATTTCAAAAAATTCAAACTTTGATGATGAGATCATTCTCAACCTGAGATTCAATCAAAGTGAAATTTCCGTTAGTGGCGAGGTTTTAATAAGCCCACCGCTTGCGTCAAATTTGGTTAAGTTTCCAGTTCGCGCCAGTGCAAGCGCTCGTTTTGTAGTGGGCTTCTAGGATTAAGCCGTGAGCGTCGATTTAAAAAGCGAATTAAAAGAATTATCAGATTTGCTGCGTGGGGTAGAGAAGGTACTTGACCCAATAGAACTTAATTCAAAAATTCTTACGCTAGAAAAGGCTGCCTCTGAGCCTAACCTTTGGGATGATCCAGAAAACGCACAGAAAATTAATAGTCAACTTTCCTACTTAAAAGATGAGTTAAACGAGATAACTCAATTGCGTCAAGCTATTTCTGATTCTGAAGTTTTGTTGGATTTATCGGTAAGTGAAAGCGATAGCGATAGTCTAAAAGATGTAACTGCAGAATTAAAAAAACTACGTAAACAAATTTCTGATTTAGAAGTTAAGACACTTTTGTCTGGTGAGTATGACGCTCGTGAAGCACTTGTGACAATTCGCTCTGAAGCTGGTGGAGTAGATGCGGCTGATTGGGCAGAAATGCTTTTGAGAATGTATTTACGATTTTGTGAGCGTAAAGGCTGGAATACCGAGGTTTATGAAACATCGTTCGCTGAGGAAGCAGGGATCAAGTCAGTAACTTTTGGAGTGAAGGCTCCATATGCTTATGGAAATTTATCGATCGAACAAGGCACTCATCGTTTAGTACGAATTTCACCGTTTGATAGTCAAAGTCGTCGTCACACCAGTTTTGCGGCCGTAGAAGTAGTGCCGGTAGTTTCGCAAAGAGAAGAGATCTCCATTAATGAAGATGAATTAAGAGTGGATGTCTACCGTTCAAGCGGCCCTGGTGGTCAAGGCGTCAACACCACGGATTCTGCAGTACGGCTAACTCACATCCCTACCGGGATTGTGGTGGCTTGCCAAAATGAGAGAAGTCAGTTGCAAAATAAAGCTACAGCACTTGCAATTTTGCAGGCCAAATTATTAGATAGAAAACGTCAAGAAGAGCAGGCAAAAATTAATGCTTTGAAAGACACCAGCTCAGGTTCTTGGGGTAACCAAATGCGCTCTTACGTACTTCACCCTTACCAATTGGTGAAGGACTTGCGAACGAACCATGAGACCGGCAACACCCAAGGGGTTTTAGATGGTGACCTCGCAGAATTTATTGCTAGCGGAATCAGGTGGCGTAGAACACGTTAAACCGTTTTCTGCGAGCCTGAAGCCGTATTTGCCCTATTTTGGCTAAGGTTTTAAAGGGTGAGCTTTTAAAATGATTATTTTTGAAAATGTATCGATGCATTACCGCCGAAGTGCGGTTCCGGCACTAGACGATGTTTCATTTGAAATTAAAGACGGAGAATTTGTCTTCTTAGTGGGTCAATCAGGAGCCGGAAAATCTTCAATCCTTCGGCTATTAATGCGTGAGTTAACTCCAAAAATTGGAAAAGTAGTAGTTGATGAAATCAATGTCGGCAAATTAAGAAAAAGAAAAGTGCCTACTTTGCGTCGAAAATTCGGAATGGTCTTTCAAGACTTTCGACTGTTACCTGAAAAGTCAGTATCTGAGAACGTTGCTTTTGCTATGCAAATAATTGGTAAAACCAGAAAAGAAATCAAGCAAACTGTTCCACAAGTTTTAGATTTAGTCGGTCTTCTTGATAAATCGAATCGTCGACCGAATCAACTTTCAGGCGGTGAGCAACAGCGGGTGGCGATTGCTCGCGCGTTAATTAATAGACCTTCAATACTGCTAGCGGATGAACCAACTGGAAACTTGGATCCAGACACCACAATTGACATTATGCGATTGTTGGATCAGATTAATCGTGCCGGGACAACAGTATTAATGGCAACCCATGATGCTTCAATTGTTGATCAGATGCGTAAGCGAGTTATTCAAGTTGAAAATGGAAAAATTGCTCGCGATGAATCACAAGGAAATTACGGTTACTAATGAGTAGATTTTTTGCAAAAATTAGATTTATTTTGTCAGAAATGTGGCAAGGCATAAGTCGAAGTATTACTTTGACTATTGCCTTAATCGCTACTTTTGCAATTTCACTTTCGTTAATGGGTGTTTCACTTTTGGTGGGCGCACAGGTTGATGAGATGAAAGATTACTGGTTTGATCGGGTTGAAGTATCTGTGTTTCTTTGTACCGCTGGCAGCGATACTGCAAATTGCGAGGGTGCAGTAACTCAAGAGCAAAAAGATCAATTTCAAGCTGACTTAGATGAATTAAGACCATTAGTGAGCGAAGTCTTTTTTGAAAGTAATCAAGAAGCATATGAAAGATTTATTGAAAGATTTAGCGATTCACCAATTGCGGCAAATGTAGTACCAGAGCAATTGCCAGAAAGCTTTAGAGTCAAGCTATCGGACCCAGAACAATTTTTGGTTATAGTTGAGAAATTCTCTAGTAGACCTGGCGTTGAAGCAGTAAGAGATCAACGGGCAACGCTCAACAGTCTTTTTGCGGTTTTGAACGGTCTGCAGATTTTAGCTTTGGGATTTGCCGCATCGATGTTAGTGAATTTGATCGCTAATAACGCCTTTCCATCAGTCACAACATGCCAGAAGGCGAGAATTGGCAATTATGCGCTTGGTGGGGGCAAGTAAGGCATCAATCCGGCTTCCATTTTTGCTAGAAACTGCTTTTAGTGCGATCGTTGGTTCACTGCTGGCGGGTGCAGTCTTGGCAGGAGTTAAGGGATATCTGGTTGATGAGATTATTGCCACCAGATTTTTATTTACCTCTTTCTTTGGCTGGGAAGCAGTGCAAGAAGCAATTTTGATTTCAACAGCAGCTGGTTTAGCCTTGGCATTATTTGCTTCGTGGATCGGGATTAGTCGTCACCTCAAAGCATGAATTTTGGCAGCGCCGCCGAATGCACTAGGAAAATGGTGTTTAGGTATGGTACACAAGTGACAGGTGTTATTAATAGCATGATATTTTCAAACTTACTAATCTCCAGGAGGTAGTTTTGCGTCCCCTCCGTAAGTTAGCTTCGGTTCTTTTAGCCATCTCATTTGTTTTAGGTTTAACTTATTCAGCAGGAGCTTCGGTTCGTACCAATATTGACAATAAAGTTGCAGCAGCGCAAGAAGATTTAAATGTGGCAAGTGAAGCCGTGAAAGAGGCGGCAGCAGAGCTCAAAGAAGTCCAAGCAAAACTCCCGGGCGCAGAGGCAGCTCTTCGTCAAGCGCGCCAAGAATTAGCAATAGCCCGAGATGAAGTTGCTAGGGCTGAGGCTTACTTAGCTGAACTTGAGGCCAAACTTGGCGATACCCAACTTCGTTATGAAACTAACTTAGGTTTTGTTGGGGATGTGGCAAGAGATTTATATTTGCAGGGCCCGCTTTCAACTTTAGATATATTGCTAAATTCAAAAGACCCAAACGATTTCACGCGCAGCATGATGTCCATGCAAACATATTTAGAAAGTCAAGACAAAGTACTTAAAGAATTAGCAGGCATTCAAGCTATGTTGCAAGCCGAACAAGATGCAGTTACTCAGCAAAAAATTGAACTTGAAGCAAAATTAGGCGTAGCCGAGCAAGCTGCCTGCAAAAGCAAGAAAAGCTGAAAAAGAAGTTCAAGCCTTAATTGATCGTCAACAGGCTGCACTTAAAAAAGCAGAAAAAGATCGCGAAGCAATTCGTCAACGTTATGAAGAGTTAAAGAAAGAGCAAGAGAGACTTCGTCAATTAGCCCGTTTGCGTGGCGGATTTACTGGTGATAGACCTGGGGAATTATTTTGGCCAGTTAGCGGTGCTCGTCTTACCCAAGGAGTTGGCCCACGTCGTCATCCAGTTTTTGGTTACCGCTCTTGTCACACCGGCATTGATTTAGCGGCACCAACAGGAACGCCGATCTACGCCACAGCCTCAGGAGTAGTTACAGCTGTAACAACGCTGAGAGCTTATGGAAACGTAGTCATCATGTATCACGGTGGCGGAATGTCGAGTATGTATGCACACATGTCAAGATTTAATACCAGCGTTGGTTCCGCGGTGGCGGTTGGTGAAGTAATTGGCTTTGTCGGCTCAACCGGTTGGTCAACTGGCCCACACTTGCATTATGAAGTACATCTAGATGGTAGACCACATAATCCGCTCGGTTGGTTCGGCGGAAGCAAAACTCCCGTCGTTTGTTAAGTCGTTAGTAGCTAGACTTTCTCAACTTTGACTCAAGTGTCACACTCTGCGGGCAGATTTTTTGGGCTAAAAATCGGTTTACGCGAGCCTTAAAGGCCGAACGCCTACAATCGTAGAGTGAACAAGCGCATACCCATCTCTCCCTTGGCTTTGGCAGTAAGTCTGATATTTGTCTTCGGCCTGGGGTTTGGCATCTCAACTTCTTTAAAGAATTCAGATTCACAATTAGGGGTTTTAGATGAGGCGGTTGAAGTTATTGCGGCTTCATCTGCCCTGGAAGTAGATAGAGATTCATTAAGAAGAGCAGCCATAGACGGCATGCTCAAATCTTTGGGCGATCGCTGGAGTCAGTATTTTCCGAAAGAGGCAACTACTGCTTTTAAGGGAAAAGTTGAGGGCAAATTTTCTGGGGTCGGGGTTTGGTTAAAAAACAACGAATTGGGTCAAGCTCAGGTGGTGGCAGTTGTCCCTGGATCTTCCGCAGAAAACGCTGGAATTTTGATTGGGGATTTAATTCTTGAGGTGGATGGTCGCTCGGCGACTGACTTATCACTCAGTCAAGTATCTGGCCTTTTAACTGGTGAAAAAAACTCACTAGCAGTGATAAAGGTTCAATCTGAATCAGAAATTCGTGCACTAGAAATTATTAGGCAAGACTTAAGCGCTAATCAGGTTTTAATCTCAACTCTAGAAGATGGAGTAACCGTAATCAAGATTTCAGATTTTGCTCGCGGAACCGCAAGAGATGTTCGCTCTGCTCTAGCAACCCAAACTAGTGAACGCAACGGAGTAATTTTAGATCTGCGAGGAAACTCCGGTGGTCTACTAACTGAAGCGGTTGAAGTTGCAGGAACTTTTTTAACCGGAGGGGCAGTGGTTGAATTTCACAAACCAAAAACTGCACCACAAGTTTTGAAAGCCAGTGCCCAAGGCGATGGAGTAACACCCTTGGTGGTTTTGGTTGATGCTGCTACTGCTTCAGCCGCAGAAATTGTGGCGGCAGCTCTACAAGATCGCTCGCGCGCTGTGGTGGTGGGTGAAAATACCTTTGGTAAAGCTGCGGTACAAGACACTAAATCACTTTCAGATGGAAGCATGATTGAAATGACTGTGGGCTATTACGTCACTCCGAATGGCAAAAGAATTGACGGGGTAGGAGTTTCCCCAGATATTTTTGTTTCCGCATTTGATGAAAATATTTCTGCTGAGGGCCGTGCGCTTCAAGTACTCGACGGCTTGGTAGCTGCAGCTGCCACCAGAGGGTAGCAATGCGCGAAAAGGGTAAAAAATTAATTGCGCAGAATAAAAAAGCGCGTCATGACTATGCGCTTAGCGATTTTGTTGAAGCCGGAATTGCACTTGTTGGCACGGAGGTAAAATCATTGCGAGCCGGCCGTGCTTCTTTGGTAGATGGATTTGCTCAAATTAGAGATGACCAAGTTTGGCTTCATAACGTCCACATACCGGAATATGATCCGGGCACTTGGACTAATCATGAGCCACGACGGGTTAGAAAACTCTTGCTACACAAAGCCGAAATCAATAAGTTGAGCAAATTAACTAAAGAGCAGGGAATTACCTTGGTGCCTGTGAGCATCTATTTCAAAGATGGAAACGCCAAAGTGGAAATAGCGGTAGCTAAGGGTAAAAAGGCACACGACAAGCGAGAGGCCATTAAGGAACGGATGGCAAAACGAGAGGCTGAAACTGCGCTCGGGAGACAGAGTAAAGGCCGCTAAGAAATAATTGTTTTACCTAATGCGTTACCCTAGGAGTTACAACTAAATAGCGGGGGTGAACGGTTTCGACAACGGATGTTGAGACAAGAGAAGCGGGCCGAGGTTCAGGGTAGATCTCGAAAACCATACCTTGAAAATATAAGTGCCAATAAAAAGAGCACTGACTTCGCACTTGCTGCCTAATAGCGCAAGCGCCTAAGAAGTCCGTCAGCTTGAGAGTTCCTTCGACTCAAGACCTGGCGTCGCAAGAAGGATCACCAATCGCTCCGGTCACGGGTGCGTGCGGAAAAATTAACAGTGACTTTGACCGTGTTGTTTGCAGGGCCACAAGAAACAAACAGGTCAAGAACACGCAATAGTGGCTGCGCCCGGAGAAGTCTTGAATCGTCACCGATGGACGCGGGTTCAATTCCCGCCACCTCCACCTATCGCTTGGTTAAAATCATTAAATGGTTGTTTGACTCTTCTTTTATATCTCCAAAAGAAAGAAGCATGGCAATCGGAAAAAACACGGCAGCAGTTACTATTTGTAATGGCAGTGTTGCCCAAAACAACCATCCCCGCTTGGCATACAAGGGATCAAAGTAGTAGTCGTTCTTGAAGACTGGCCAAAACATTAAAAATAATCTTGAAGCAATGGTGCGCCAAGCGCCGCCAAGTGGTTGCCAGCTTTCTACTTCAAATCCTGATCGCTTGGCTGCCTCAAACAGCCAGTGGTGTGTCAGGTTTTGGTAGTGAAAGGGAATTCCGTGCAGGGTGCCAGTTTGCGGAACAAGCACAATAAACTTTCCACCTGGTTTGAGTACTCGTTGCGCTTCTTGAAAAACTTTGAAAGGCTCAAAGATGAGTTCAAGTACTTGGATGCAAATTGCAGTATCCAAAGTGGCTGCCCTTAACGGCAAATGCTGTCCATCACCGGCAACTGCGTAAACCTTGCTGGCGGAATCCTCTGGCAATAGTTGAGGACTGGGTTCAATAACTAGATACTTGTTCCATGATGAATTTGTGAGTCGCTTGAAAAACGCTCCGCCTCCAATATCAACAACCGCACCCAAATCACCAGCTAGTGTCTGATAGAGCGGTTTAGACAGAAAGTCTCTTAATTTGTAGGTAAGCCTTATAGCTAGGGATTTCTCTTGTATTCCAGTCAAGTTAGCTTCTCTCTGGGAATTCTCTGCCCACTAGAAATTATAAAACTAGGTGGCGTACGCTAGGGGTAGTTGCAAGTTGATCTTTCTTAGGTGTCTGTGATGCCGCGGAAGGTACGCGGCGAGTGACTCCTTGTTAGCAAAAGTTGGCAAGGCACATTCCAAATAGCAGGAGATAGAAAATATGCCAGCAGGCAGCGTCAAATGGTTCAATTCAGAAAAGGGCTTTGGATTCATCGCCCCCGATGAAGGAGGGCCGGACGTATTCGTGCATTACTCGGCCATTCAGAGTGACGGATACCGTTCTTTGAATGAAGAGCAACGCGTCGAATTCGACATCACAGAAGGCCAGAAAGGTCCACAGGCTGCGAACGTTCGCGCCATATAGGACTTAGTCTTCACTCAATAAAGCCCCAAGGAAACTTGGGGCTTTATTATTTTTAAGTTAAAAGAGAAACCAGAACTGCTTTAATCGTATGCATACGATTTTCTGCTTGATCAAATACGATTGAGGCTTCTGATTCAAAAACTTCTTCTGTTACTTCTAAACCAATTAACCCAAATTCCTCTGCAATATCTTTACCCAACAAAGTTTGATCATTATGAAAAGCGGGAAGACAATGCATAAATTTCACATCAGGATTCTCTGCTGCCGCTAAGACTTTGCTATCAACTCGATAAGGGGTCAATAAATCTATTCTTTGTTTCCATGCAGATTTAGCTTCTCCCATTGAAACCCACACATCGGTATGAATAAAGTCAACACCTTTAACTCCATTTAAAACTTGATCGGTGATATTGATTCGAGAATTACTAGTTTTGGCTAGAGATTTTGCTAGTTCTTGAATTTCAGAATTTGGCTGTAAACCAATAGGTGCCACAATATTGACACTGGCACCCAATAGGGCAGCTGTTACTAGAAGCGAGTTACCCATATTGTTTCTGGCATCACCTAGGTAGGCAAATGATATTTCTGAAAAATCCTTTTGACATGACTCACGCATGGTTAGAAAGTCTGCCAACATTTGAGTTGGGTGCCACTGGTCAGTGAGTGCGTTAATCACTGGCACCGAAGAATACTGAGCTAGCGTCTCTACTATTTTTTGGTCAAAGCCCCGATAGCTGATGGCATCGAACATGCTGGCCAGAACTCGAGCAGTATCTGCAATAGATTCTTTATGTCCGATTTGAGAACTAGTGGGATCAAAATAAGTGACATGAGCACCTTGGTCAAAGGCGGCGACTTCTAAGGCGGCTCGGGTACGAGTAGAAGTTTTTTCAAAAATTAAGGCGATATTTTTGCCAGCCAGCGACCTTGATTCATTATCAGATTTTTTCGCGGACTTTAAATCTGCGGCTAGCGAGATCAGGTATTCAAACTCAGCTTTAGAGAAGTCACTTTCTTTGAGAAAGTCTCTGCCTTGCAACATTTTGCAACTTCTCCTAAATTAGAGTTAGGAACCAAACTTTACCCAATGTAGATATGAACTAGCATCAGAACTATGTCAGAGCCATTAGAAAGTCCGTCCCCGGCTGGCACCACGCTGCTTGAAGAGGCACCGGTTGATACCAGTCAAGATGGGGATCATGAGCGATTTGCTCATTATGTGGATAAAAACAAGATAATGGAAAGCGCGATGACGGGTAAACCGGTCATCGCCCTATGTGGCAAAGTTTGGGTTCCGGGTAGAGATCCTGCCAAATTTCCAGTTTGCCCTGATTGTAAAAAAATCTACGAAAAGTTACCATAAGAATAATGTCTATTTCTCCGCTAGAGACAACTGCAGCGGACACCGCGACTCAAGTGACAACTCCTTGGGTTTGCATAGTTTGGAATGATCCAATTAATTTAATGGGATACGTTACTTATGTCTTTATGAGTTACTTTGGATATTCAAAATCTAAGGCAGACAAATTAATGATGGATGTTCACACTAAAGGCAAGGCAATTGTGAATCAAGGCTCTCGTGAAGAGATGGAGCGTGACGTGAGTGCCATGCATTCTTACGGATTAATGTCAACTTTAGAAAAGTCAACTTCGTGAGAGGCTTTTTTGTTGAAGGTGAAAAAAACTGGCTAGAGCTGGGGGAAATCGAAAGAGCACTTTTAGCGTCTCTCTTAAGCCAAGTAGTTCAACTATTGGATTTACAAGAAGCAGCATCTTCGGACCCCTTTGACTTCTTAAATGACCTAGGAAAAAAAGCTGAGCGTCCGCAAGACGAGGTAGTTTTTAGACTCTTACCAGACGCTTATTCTGAGGATGATGAAGCTAACAATGATTTTCGAAAATTTACTGAGCAATCACTACGTGAAGAAAAAATAACACGAGCTAAAGCCGTACTCGCCCAATTACCTAAAACTGATGATCCAATTGAGATCGCGCCAGATACCGTAGCAGCTTGGCTTAAATCTCTAAACGATGTGAGATTGGCCCTTGGGACCAGACTTGAAATTACTGAAGATTTTTTACCCATCAATAAAGAAGATGAAGAGAAGCTGAGTCTGCTTGAAGTTTATGATTGGTTGACTTGGCTACAAGGAACAATCTTAGAAATTGCATAAAAAAAAGGCGGGCAAACGCCCGCCTTTTTATTTAGATTAACTAGTGACCTTCAGCCTTAGCGAATTCAGGATCATCAGCGAAGCTCTTGAGACGAGCAATCTTGTAGATGATTAAACCGAATACGGCTTTGGCGAGAATGTCAGCAATTGAGTATCCATATTGGCGGAACACAAATGCTAACTCTCCTTCAAATCCCATTACTGGGAAGAGATACGCAATTGGGTAGAAACCCCAAGTTGCTAGCAGAGTCAAACGCAATCCCTGAACTTCCTTTGCAACACCTTCGGGTTGACGTGCTAGTGACTTACCTAGCTCAACGAAGAGGATGTAAAGAATGTAAATGAAAGGAATGGTCGATAGAGCGCCCCAAACCATCTTTGGCAGTACTTCATTTGTGATTTCGCCTGGGTAACCCAAGATAATCATCAAAGCCGAAGCTGGGACCAATCGAACCAATAGTGAGCGCGAAACTGACTTAGCAAGAGCTAATACAGCAACGGTTTCTACTAGTAGCAATGGAACCGTCAAGATCCAATCTACATAGCGGTATGCCTCATTGAATTGAGTTCCTTCAGCGTAGGCTTCTTTGAAACTGTCAAAGATTCGCCAGTAGTGGTACGCAGCAATACCGGTAACGGTTGCTGAGATTACTAGCGAACTGCGGTAGCGCTGTTGAACTCGGCCTAACGAGGCGAGCATAAAGAATGATGCAAAGATCATTGAGACCAGTGCAAAGGACAAAACGTTTAAAACAGCGTCATATTGACCAAAAGTCAATTGCTGCACATCGAACATTTCCGCCTCCTAGGACGGTACTGCATGGGTTTCCCCACGGCCGACCATCGACCTTTTGGTAACCTTACGCGGTTTTTCCTATATTCCAAGTCAATTGAACAACTTTTTTCGAGGATTTCCCTTGTTTTTGAGGTCACCTTTCTCAAATATTGAAATCTAGAGGGCTCTAGGCTGAGGCAACTGATGAATGACGCACCGATTGGGATTTTGGACTCTGGGGTGGGCGGATTAACCGTTGCTCGTTCCATCATCGACCAATTGCCCTTTGAATCGATTAGATACGTGGGTGACACCCTCAGGGGCCCCTATGGCCCGAAGCCGATTGCCGAAGTCCGGGAATTTTCACTCGCCATCATGGACAAATTGGTGCAAGACGGAGTCAAGGCTTTAGTCATTGCCTGCAATTCAGCTAGCGCTGCGACGCTGCGTGACGCTCGCGAGCGATATGACGTTCCGGTGGTAGAGGTAATTGGTCCAGCCGCCAGAAGAGCTGCCAGCTTGACTCGAAATAAGCGTGTTGGCGTGATTGGAACTCAAGCCACAGTAAGCAGTGGCGCTTATGAAGATTCATTTGCCGTTACTCCAGAAATAGAGTTGATTTCAAAAGCTTGTCCTCGCTTTGTAGAACTTGTGGAACAAGGCATTACTTCGGGCGATGAGGTGTTAAAAATTGCTAAAGACTATTTAGCTCCTTTAATTAGTGCCGGAGTTGACACAGTGGTTCTTGGGTGTACCCACTATCCACTTTTGCAAGGAGCCATCGGATACGTGATGGGCGATGAGGTGGCTTTAGTATCGAGTGCTGAAGAGACTGCGCGAGATCTATATAGAGTATTAGTAAAGAACGAATTGTTGCGCGATTCAAAGTCAGGTAGCCCGACTTATGAATTTTTAGCAACAGGAACTATCAATAATTTTCAAACTTTGGCGCAAAGATTTTTAGGGCCAGAGGTTGAGAACGTAAAAGAATTTAATACTAAAAATTAAGGTGAATTTATGAATAGAAGTGATGGCCGAACCAATGAAGCACTAAGGCCCATCAAGTTTGAGCGAAATTGGATAGAGACTGCCGAAGGTTCGTGCTTAGTTCACTTTGGTAAAACTCGGGTGCTCTGTACCGCTTCTTTTACTCAAGGAGTTCCTAGGTGGAAGAAAGACTCTGGCGAAGGCTGGGTAACGGCTGAATATTCGATGATTCCAAGGGCTACTGAAACTAGAACCGACCGAGAATCTGTGAAAGGAAAGCTCGGCGGCAGGACTCAAGAAATCTCTCGCTTAATTGGTAGAAGCATGAGAGCTGTGGTGGACTTTAAAGCTTTGGGCGAAAATACCATCGTGATTGACTGCGACGTCTTACAAGCCGACGGCGGCACTCGAACTGCAGCCATCACCGGAGCCTTTGTCGCCTTAAGTGATGCGATCGAATGGGCCCAGCAAAAAAATATTTTGGCCAAAGATTCTAAAGTTTTGATTGATTCAGTGGCAGCGGTGAGCGTTGGGGTAGTTGATTCAGATATTCGCCTGGACCTTCATTATGTAGATGACGTAGCTGCAGAAACCGATATGAATGTAGTAATGACAGGAACCGGCAAGTACATAGAAGTTCAAGGCACCGCAGAGGGCGAGCCTTTTTCAAAAAATGAATTAGACCAATTACTCGCTTTGGCTAAAGCAGGTTGTGAACAATTGACCCAACTTCAATTAGATGCCTTGAAAAGTTGATTGACCAAATAGTTATAGCTACTAATAACCTTCACAAAGTGGGGGAGATTATGGACATATTTGAAGAAGCCAAACTTAAAAGTATTTTTCTCACACCAAAGCAATTGAAAAAACCACCAACAGTAGTTGAGGACGGTGCAACTTTTACTGCGAACGCCTTAAAGAAAGCTCGTGAACTCTGCGCTCATAGTGGTTTAACTACGGTTGCCGATGACAGTGGTCTAGTGGTAGATGCCTTAGAAGGCCAGCCCGGGATTCTTAGCGCCCGCTGGGGCGGGGTCAGCATGGCGTGATGAAGTTAATTTACAACTAGTTCTCAAGCAAATGGAAGAAGTGCCTGATGAATTGCGTCAAGCAGATTTGTTTGCGCTGCAGCTGTTGCCTTGTCTGATGGACGAGAGTTTGCTGTTACGGCGAACTACTCGGCACAATAACGCGCTCTCTCCTCATTAGTGAAAATGGATTCGGCTATGACCCAATTTTATGGCTGGGGTTATCAAATAACTACTGGCGAAATGGATTCCGTCAGAAAAAAACACCTATGTAGTCATCGTGGTATTGCCTTTAGAAAATTAGCTGATGCCCATAAAGCACTCTTTTTAAGGTTGGGGCAAAGTAAAAATTTAATCCTCAGTTTTAGCGCCTATTTTCTTTGACTTGTTTTTTATTGTTCTAGCATGAAGGATGAAAATAAATTGAAATTGAAAATCATAAATATAAAGCCAAGACCCAATTTTGTTAATGGGGGCTCAAGGTTGCACAAGTCTCCAACCTTCCCAAGGATTGCCAATAATTAAAGGCATTAATATTTAAATAAAGTCAAATAAAAAAATTATTAGCGGCTAATAGTAGAATTTCTAAAGTTCTAGATTTTGAACTAATGTAAAAAAAAGTTACTTAGTGAATTCTTAGCCTTGTTATTAAATAATGAGTATTCAGCTAAAAACCAAGAGAATAGACTAGCAGCCCTATAAAAATAAAAGCACTTGACACAAGAAGGCTGTGCTCTTTCAACTCGATACCAAACAAGTTACCTTCAAGAAAATAAACGATAGAAAATACCAATAAACCAAAAAGTAAAAGAGAAATAAAACTTGGGGAGCGCCAGAGCAAATTTTGGAGCGTAAGCGAGCATCAATCTCAAATGACGCCATCCATCTCAAAAATGGCAGCGAAGATGTGGCTTTCGATCAAAGGTGGAATGTACGTCGTGGGTATTTCAAGTGATTCTCAAACCAGCAAGGCTAGATTTTATTACAATTTCGCTTGCAAATTCCATTCCTGAGGCAGTTAAATTAATTTGCTCCATCTTTGATTTTTCTGATCCTCTCAATCCACAATAGTCACCCCTATTTTAGTTTTAAAAAATCTTACCTATAAGAGATAAATTGGGTTTTTCCTATATATTTATTTAAAAACAGCATAGCATTTTTTCGATTTCACCAGAAAATCTATTACCCATGACCAAATCAAAACCTTGATGCGCCCATAGTGGTTTGACTACGGTTGCCGATGACAGTGGTCTAGTGGTAGATGCCTTAGACGGCCAGCCCGGGATTCTTAGCGCCCGCTGGGCAGGTCAGCACGGCGATGATGAAGCTAATTTGCAACTAGTTCTCAAGCAAATGGAAGAAGTGCCTGATGAATTGCGTCAAGCAAGATTTGTTTGCGCTGCAGCTGTTGCCTTGTCTGATGGACGAGAGTTTGCTGTTACGGGCGAACTACTTGGCACAATAACGCGCTCTCCTCGTGGTGAAAATGGATTCGGCTATGACCCAATTTTTATGGCTGAGGGTTATCAAATAACTACTGGCGAAATGGATTCAATAGAAAAAAACTCAATTAGTCATCGTGGTATTGCCTTTAGAAAATTAGCCAGTCTTATGAAGCACTCTTTTTAAAATGGTGCGGGAGAGGGGAGTTGAACCCCTACGCCTTTCGGCGCCAGATCCTAAGTCTGGTGCGTCTGCCAATTCCGCCACTCCCGCATCAGCGCCACTACTCTACGGCGTAGGCTTTTGGTAGTTCAAACCACTGGAGAAGCGATTTTGGATAGCAAAGAAATTCGAGAAGATATTAACTCCGCTCGAGAGCGCTTAGCAGCAAACTTAGGCGAGTTAGATTATGCATTTAGCGCCCAGGGACTATGGGCAAAGACTAAGAAAACTGTAATCGATTTTTACAAAGACTCTTCAGGACAATTGAGAATTGATCGAATTGCCATCAGTGCAGTAGTCGCGCTAGTTGCTTTATTGCTCTCAAAAAAAGACTAATTTAAAGGGTACAATTTTCTAATGGCTGTCCCAATGAACATAAATAAGAGAAATAATGCTGAAAGACTTCCTGTAAAACTAATGAACGACAGAATTTTGGTTCATATAGAAAATTCTGACGGCGAGAGAAGAAGTACTGGGGGGATCGTAATCCCTGCCACTGCGCAAGTTGCTCGCAGATTACTTTGGGCGAAAGTTGTCTCTACTGGACCAAACGTAAGAAATGTTTCCCAAGGCGATCGAGTGCTATTTGAGCCGGAAGATAGATATGAAGTTGAAATTCAAGGACAGGAATACATACTTCTGAGAGAACGTGACATTCATGCGGTTAGCTCAACTGAAGATGACAATAAATCTACCGGTCTTTATCTTTAGTTATTTTTGATTCCATATTTGACAATGCAATAAATGGCTCGAAAGCCATCCTTCCAACCAATTTTCTTTCCCTCTTCGTAGGTTCTTCCATTATATGAGATTCCTACTTCAAAATTCGCGCACCAGACTTTGCTAATTTTGGCAGTAATCTCAGGTTCAAACCAAATCTATTTTCTTTTAATTCTATATGATCCTAAATAATCTTTTTTTTATTACTTTGTAACATGTCTCCATGTCGGTCAAATTCAAGTTAGTAAACATGTTAGATAGTAGTGTTAAAAATTTATTACCTAAACTATGCAAAAATATAAAACCCTATGAGCATCACTCGAGACAAATCTTGATCCATACACCGCATCCGCTAGGCCTTTCTCTAGCAGCAGCAACAATTTCTAAATCTTTGGGGTCGTATTCCATGTCTGCATCCTGAACTCCATAAGGTCCTAGGCAATTTTGAAAACCAGTGCGTAACGCTGCTCCTTTCCCCATATTCTTATCTTGATTGATAATGGTGATTCTTGGATCAGTAACATTTGAAAGTAATTCAGCAGTTTGTCGGTGGAGCCGTCATTCACAATAACCAATTGATTAATAAAACTATGCTTTAAAACTTGCGATATTGCTGTCAATATAGTTTGTTCTTCATTAAAGGCGGCATAACGAGCAGAAAGAGAAGCGGTCTCTTTATTCTTTTCCACGCCTACATCCTACACGTTAACTTATATTTAAATTCGCTACACTAAGATTCTGAAATGGCTAAAATTGGGATAGTTGGAACCCGGATACGTCGGACTTGTAGGTGCTGTGTGCTTTGCCAAATTAGGACACCAGGTTACTGGGATTGACTTAGATGAAGCAAAGATTTCTAAATTATCGGTTGGTGAATCACCAATATATGAAGCCGACTTAGAGTGAACTGTTAAAGGGGTTGAAGTCAAAACTTTGACCTTCTCAACCTCTTGAAACCTTGGATGAGTGAATTTGTGTTTTTATGTGTCCCACTCCTCAAGATCAGGATGGATCTGCGGTTATCCCTTCGTCCTCAAAACGACATCAGACTTGAAGAAATTCTTGCAGAAGGATACATGCTTAGTCACTAAGTCAGCAGTCCCAGTCAAATCTTGGAAGCAGATTGCAGAAACACTAAGGCGTGATGATGTACATATTGTTTCGAATCAGAATTCTTAAGAGGGCACTGCAATTGCAGATTTCTTTAATCCAGATCGAATTGTGACCGGATGTGGATAAAGAAAAGGCTGAGGCAGTTGCAAAATTATACTTAAATTACCACTTGTTGAAACACTGTTAACAGATAATACGACCACAGAATTAATAAAGTATGCATCAAATTCATTTTAGCGCTGAAACTTTCATTTTGTAAATGACATTTGCTGCATTGTGTGAAAAGGTTAGAGCAGATCCTCTAGAGGTGCTTCGCGGAATGGGTTTAGATAAGCGGGTGGCGATAGATTTACAACTCCTGGACCCGGCTGGGGGTGGCTCTTTGCTTTCCCAAAGATGTGAGAGCTTTGATGATGACTTCTGAAGCGCCGCAGTGCCGATGCCATTACTATCCGCTGCCTGGGAAAGCAATGAACGGGCACATCGAAGGTTTGTTGAGCTAGCTAGCGATTCTCTTGGTGGGTCATTAGTTGGAAAAAAAATTGCTGTTTGGGGATTAGCTTTCAAGGCTTTTACTGACGATGTTCGCGAATCACCATCACTAGCAATTATCGATCGACTGCAAGGCCGAGGCGCGGAGGTGATAGGCTTTGATCCTGAAGTAAAGTTTTATTCATAATCCAAATATTAAAATTGTAAATAGTCTTTTGAGACAGTGAAAAGAAGGCTGAACTCATCTTGGTCTTGACAGAGTGGCCTGAGTTCTCATATCGAGCCAGAAGAAATGGCAGAAGTCTCGAGCACTAAAAAATTATTGATACTAAGAAACAGAGTCCTTTTAACTAAAATAGAAAAAATGCTAGGTTTGACATATCATTCTAAAGATCAGAAAATGCAGTATTGGCGGGTGCCGCTATTTATAGGCTCGCGCATTTGGCTGAAAGGTAATGGAGAATGGATATCGAGTAATTGCGATTGATAACTTCATCACAGGTTATAAAAGAATCTTGAAAATTATTTAAAAATTCAAAATTTCGATTTTGAAATTTGACATTTCTGAAGACAATTGATTTAAATGATGAAATTGACCTTATTTTTCATCTCACCAAGTCCAGAGCTACCACTCAAATATTTGAACATCCACATCAAACAATCGACGCAAATATTAATGGAACGATTCAACTACTACGCCAGGCTAAAAATATAAAGCAAGATTAATTTTTGCCTCAACTGAAGTGAAATATGCGGCGACCCATTAAAGACGCCCCAGAGTGAAAATTATTGGGAAACGTCAATCCAATTGGCCCTAGAAGCATTTACGATGAATCAAAGCGAATGGGTGAAACGTTATGTGCCTTAGCTAAGCGTGAGGTCAAGATGTTGGAGTGCTACGAATATTTAACACTTATGGACCTCAGATGGATCCTTACGATGGCCGGGTTGTCTCAACTTTTATTAGGTAAGCAATAAATAAAGAGGCGTTTTACTATTCAAGGAAGCGGAAAACAAACCAAGTTTTTGCTATATAAATGACTTAGGTGGCATATATCGTTTCGCAAATTGAAAAATTTGGTCCTATGAATTTAGGAACTGAATGAGATATCTGTTTTAGAGTTAGAGTGAATTGGTGGCAAATTACTAAATACCGATATCAAAATAGAATTTCAAAAAGGAACTTGAGAATGATCAGCAGCAGAGAAACCCAGACATTAATTTTGCAAAAAGAAAGTTATATCTTGGGAGCCAACCGTTGATCTTGAGCAAAGGCATAATTCAGACATCCCAATGGATTGGGAAAGACTTAGAAGTAGATTTCAGTAAAGTTTATTATATTTAAAGCCTCAAATGTAATAAAACTAATTCTCAATAAGGTTGAGAATTTCTAAATTGTGCGCCGCCAGGACTCAATTTGGACCCGCTGATTAAGAGTCATTGCTCTAACCTTTGTTTATGTGCGACTCCTTACTTACCCAAAGCGAACAAATCTTCAGGGACTAGGTCAGTTTTTATTTCTAGGGCGCAAATAAGATTTGGGCATCGCCGTCAACTTGGCATCAGGTTGAACAGAACTAAAAGAGGCGGTAACGCTTTCCCGAGGAGAAAGGCTCCGCCAGTTTTAGGCAAAGTTAGGATTGTTTTTATCTGAATTTAATTTAATGGTAGTTCCATTATTTTCAGGTATAACAGTATTACTAATCATGCACGGTGCCATTCTGATCTTTATTTCTATGTTCTTGATTGGATGGTTCGTTAGATAATTTCGTAGTTGTACAGAAACATTTTGATCTGTAATCCACACCCACTTTTTATTGTTTCCTGATTCCCAGGAGACACCTCTTCCTGAAAATGGATATTTAAGGTGCTTAACTGAGAAAGTTTATCAACGGTTTGATTGCTAAATAGGCACCCCATGGAACTCAAATTAATTCTGTTGATGTAGTCCCAAACACTTGCATAATCGCTGAGGTCAATCCAGTTTCTTTCAATTGTATCGCTTGAAGTGCCAGAATAACCATTGATTGTGGGAATATTTGTAAGACTAGAAAACACCATTGCTTCAATCATTGTCACTCCAATGGCCTGAGCCCTCGTTCACAAGACCGAAATATTGACAATCAGACAGAAGCGGCTGGCAATTGTTTTCTAAAGCCTCATTCAAAAAGTCAGCCCCTATTCCAAGACCCTTCAATAACCCTGAACTGATCAATTGAAATAAATGTAATTAGAATTTATTGCTTAATATTTTTATATTTTGAGCGCTATAAATTTTTATCAAAAAGAAAATATAAAAATTAGCATTAAAAAATTAATTAAAATATTTATTCTGACGGGGGTGCGTATTACTCGAGTATATCAAAGTTTTGCCACAAATATATGTAAATACCAAATTTATTAAAACTGATAATTGGGGCAATAGAAAAAATTATTGTAAAGAAGGTCAAACTATGTAAGTTATTAAACCTTATAATTCTTTTCATTGACATCTCAAGGCTGTAACAAGAAAAACTATGAAGGTTAAGAATGGAAAGCCTACTGACCAAACATGTCCAGCAGACATCCACTCAGTCCCAAAATAGACTAATAGCATTTTAAAGTAGGTCAGGCCCTAGTAGGTCAATTGAAAAAAGTCAGGGCCAGAGAACCATTATAAATTTCATCTGGATCCCTTCTCAAATTTCCCCTCGTTGAGCAAGACGATGAAAAGAAAATCCAAAGAGATAGCCAGATAGGAATAAATTTGATTATTTTTAAATAGTATAAATTTTAAGCAGACAAATCTAATGCAATGAACTGTTACGTGAGAACACCCCCAACAAGAAAATAAGGATTGTTCCCATTACCGAAAAAAATCAGAGGTACCAAAAACTCAAAGTTAGTAGGGGTAAGAAAATTAAAAGTAAATTTAACCAAAGCGTAAATTTTCTGGCTTAGAATTCCATATTTTAGTAAAAAAGAATACCCAGGTTTCCACTAGCGCGTAGCCTGCGGTGTTGGGCCAAATGACTGAAAAATGCCAAAAAAGCGTAACTATTAGTTAATGTGAATAAGGCAAGAATGATTAAATATTTATTCTTTAGCAGACTTGTGAAGAGAAAAGCAAATCCACCACATTCCCCAAAATATAATTATAAGTTTACTTTATTGTCCATGCATCTAAAATCAGTGAACACAAGACTCTTAGCACAGAGTAAATAGCACATTTACAAAAAAATATCAGAATAGCCTGAGGTTTTATCAAAGGGATGAAAATAAATACATCTCGTAAGGGCCTCTCAAGTTTTAAAAACCAATACCAATGTTCATGAACTACTATTTGAAATCTTGTATCAAAGGGCTCACCAATCATTTTGCTGCCGACGTGATAAACGGTAGTAAACTTGAGACAGTTATTGCGATGCCATAGGTAATTCGATCTATCGCTGGAGACTTCACTTTCTTCATTAGTCCTATCTAACTATAAATTTCGGAGAAGTCCGTCAATTACGGCAAGCTCCGCTAGCAAGAGGTTGCATAGTGGCACCCTATGTGTAGTTACAAAGGGATCTTAAATGAACCGTGAGGATATAAGTACTGAGAAGAAAAAATTGGTTAACTGCCACTGATGTAGGTCTTTACCTTACTCCACTGGGATCTGCTTCAAATTTAAACTTACTTTTGAGTATATTCTTATGAATCATGCGGGATTTGATAAGTCAACCAATTGTTTATTTGCTAATTGAAGACGAGGCGGCACTTTTTACAATTGATGGGATTTACGTTTATCAGATTGCTGCAGAGCAAGTAGAAAAGAGTGAATTTAAACCAAAGATTAAAGTATTTTGCGTACAAGAAATTTACGAAAAATTTAAGAATACTTTTACTCAAGATTTCGAATTAATTACTGATTCTAGTTTGTCAAATTTTATAAAGAAACTTAGTTTGGATAGTCAAATTATTATTTTTCATAATGCCGCAAGACCCTTGGTGCCGACAAGAATTTATGATCAGGGAATAAAGATGATACTTCAAGGAGTAGATGCAGTAAAGCAGCAGCATGTAGTTATAGATACTTTAAAACAGACTAATGATAAAAAATTTATTTTAGGGACAATAGATAGAGACGCGGTCAAAGCGATCACCACACCAGAGTTTTATTGGAGTCAAAATATTGTTGGGCCAAGTGAAGATTTTGGTTGGTTTTATAAAGTTTTAAATGAAAAAAATAAAGAATACATTTTTGGTGAATTAGAATCTACTCGAATACGCAGTAATAGAGATCTATTTTTGATAAAAGCCTTAATGGATCAAGGATAAATTAATTAATTTTTAAGATTTGATTTAGCATCGATTCTGCTAGCAAAATATCATCAGGATAAGTAACTTTCAGATTTTGACTGGTTCCAAAAACTGCTTTTATTTTTAATTCAGGCACGTATTTTTCAAGACACATTGCAGTGTCGCTACCTATAAAATTGTCTGCTTCAGCTTGTAAGTAGGCATCAAGAGTTTCTTTTGCTCTAAAAACTTGAGGTGTTTGTACTCGAATTAAATCTTTGAGATGCGAGGTGGCGCTTATTAATTTGGCTGTCGGAAGATAAGGCAGTGCACCGCCATGCTCTTCGGCAGCTGAAACAATGTCTTTGATGAGATCTGGAGTCGCTAAAGGACGAGCCCCATCATGAATGAGTACAAATTCACATTTCTCTGAATTGATTGCAGATGAGAGATATTTTAGAGCTTCGGTTTCTGATCCATGTCTAGTTGATCCGCCTTTAATCACATCAATATCAAAGTTGAGACTCTTTTTTACAATCTTTTTTGCTTCTTCAATTTCATTTTCATGAACTACTAGAACATAGCGATTAAATAAATGGGTTCGCTCCAGCCAAATTAAACTCCAAATTGCTAATTCTTTACCTGAGATCTTTAACCAGGCTTTATTCATACCTAAATTGAGTCTTTGTCCACTACCAGCCGCCAATACGATGGCTGTTCGATTAATTGGTTTTGATGTCATTAAAGACCTAAAGCGTCTTGTTCTTTTCTCAGCCTGACAATACTTTGTGATGTATCTATTTCAACATCATCAAACGAAATTAATTGGCCAGTCTTTAGGGGTCTGATGACCTTGGCATTTTGCAATAATCCAATTGGCACGAGGTTTTCTCGCTCAGCATCTTCTCTGATGTCAGCAATCCCTCGGTAGCAGTAGCCACCTATCCCATCTAGGGAATCGCCAGGATTTAAATCCTTTTTAGTTGCAGCGATAACTTCGGTAATTCTTTTTTCACAAACTAATGATGATTCATGATCTAAAAGAATTTTTGCAATAGAAATTGGCGCCTCAACGCTGGCCAAGTGATAAGGGCGGTGAAGAGCGAAGTAGGGGCCGTCACCCATTTTTAGATAGGTCATCTCTTCCCGTACGTATTCATCATCAGTTTTTATTACTACAAAAACACCGGGTGCAACATCTCCTGTGCAGTAATCAACAACTCCAGACTCTTCCAAAATTCCACCATCAGACTTGAGGGCGTATGTCTTTTGTAAATTCTTTACAGTTGTTTCTGGCCCAATCATTCCGCGTTTGGTTAGTTTGAGACCAGTGGCGTTTGCAAGTGCAGCCATTTCGATCATGGTCTTGCTGCCATCGGTAAATGAACATAGCATTTTTGGATTCATATTTTGAAGCTTGGCTTTTTCAGCAACGGTATCTGGTGTTGAGAGAGGCTCAAAAGGATTATTTTTTCCCTTACCGGCACAAACAACTTCAAATGATAAATCTCTGGCAAAATCTACAAGTGCTTTGGCCTCAATTGGTTCATCACCGTGGCAAACAGTGTAAACAACACCGTTATCCTCAGCAAGTTTTTTTAGTAGTGGTCCGATGGTGACATCGCATTCAACATTTAAAACTGCCACATGCTTTTTAGACTTTAAGGAACTTTCTGCGACATGAGCCCCAATATTTGGCACGCCAGTAGCTTCAACAACTACATCTAGATTTAATTCAGGCAGCAAGTCAATGTTTGTGAAACCTATGGGTTGATTATTTTCGAGAGCTAATTTGAGATCTGTAATATTTTCACTTAAGACTGGTGTCTGATCTGTAATTTCGCCAAAGACTTTTTTTATTCTTTCAACATCCAGATCAACAAGACAAGCAATTTGTAACCCTGGCATTTTGTTGCACTGTGAGGCGAATCCTCTACCCATCTGACCGACGCCAACCACAGCAATCTTGAAGTCTCTTCCTTTTTGTTCGGATAGCTTTTTTAATCTTGGGGAGTAATGCACGAAATTCCTCTCTGTGGCAAGAAATAACAATACCTTTGAGTCAAAAAGGCTTGAATCAGGGAAAACCAGACATTCAGGCTAAATTTGACTCGTGAGATCAATCAAAAGACACCTGCTTGGTATTTCAATACTAGTTTTGCTTGGGCTAGGGGTGTTCAGAGAATATTTCATAGGCACAAGATCACCATCATGGGATTTTCTAACCGACTATTTCACAGCTTCTTATGTTTGGTGGAATGCTGGCAGTTTTTTTAATCCACCAAGTTACCTTCCATATGCTTTTTCAGGGTTCCCCGCACACCTTTCAGGTCAAGCAGCAAATTGGTATTTACCCGTTGGATTTTTAGCAGAATTAAAGATTTATAACATTCACACCAGTGCCATCTTGCAAGCCTTAACAATTATTTTTGGAATTATTGGTATTTATTTTTTAGCAAATTCTTGGGGCGTTTCACGATATATTTCGATACTTTTGGCAGTTGGCTATTTATTTTCACCAGGGTTTTTCACCTCAGCATCTCACATAGATATTGTGCGAGGCTGGGCGTTTATGCCGTGGGTCTTGCTAGCTTTAAAACCTCATAAAAGAATCTCAAGTCTTTTAATTTTTGGAATATCTTTATTGGCGTTTCAATTTATGGTAGGGGTTTATCCCGGAATAATTATTGCTTCTGTGTATATGCTTGCAATATATGTAATTTTTAATTTGTATTTTGAGAATAATTTAAGAAAGTCATATTTTATCTATCAATTGTTACCTTTTCTTTTAGGAGTTTCGCTCTCTTTGCTCAAGTGGTTGCCACTAGTTTCAGCGGAAAGACTTTACAGAGGCGGCAACAGCGTTGAGGTAACTTCAGCAATACTCTCAACACTTATTTATCCATATGACACCATTATTTTGCCAAATGACATCACTATGAGAAGTTTTTTTCTGGCCCCAATTTTGATGATCTCACTTTTCTTGATTCAGAGGATAAACAAGCAAATTGTTATTTTCACAACCATTGGGATTGCTGCAATTGTTTTAGGGTTTGACATATCTGAGACAAGCCGTTGGCAAGAGTCATTACCATTTTTGGGTGAAAGCAGATTTAGAACAACTGACTTCAAACTATTTTGGATTTTAAGTGCCATCTTGTTGGCAGGTTTTGCCTTGCAGCAAGCAAAAGAGAAAGGAGTTTCTTTTTTAAGAGCACTGCTAGCGCTAGGCGCTGGATTTGCCACCTTTACTTTATTGAATCGTCTCGCAAAAACTGCTTTGTTAGAAGATATGTTGAGACCAGGAAACACTTTTGCCCGAACCGCAGGTTTCGTTTTTGTGCTCATGCTGGTGTTTTTTATAATGCAGAGATATTTAAAGCTTGGATCAAATATTGCAATCGGTTTGGCATTAGTTGGAACAATATTTATTGGAATTTCATGGAGCGAAGTTAGTAAAACCCCATGGAATAATGACCGGCAAGGAATCGAGCAGGTTTATTACGGAATGGCATTGGATAAAAGAATTGGCGAAGGGCTAAATCGAGAAATTTCACTTAGGCCCTCACGAGTGGGCCCAGAATTTCCTATTCCATATCCGATCCAACTGACTTCGCAAATGTGGAGTAACTCAGAAATAAATAGGAGTTTTTCTCTGGGGGGATATGTTCCGTTGAAGGGTATCCCCCGCTATGAAGAAATGATTGAGTTTGCCAAGACAGAAGAAAGTATTCCTTTTTATGCTTTGTTAGCTAAAGAGCAAGCTGGGTGGATTACTTCAACTTCAGAAACAAGTATAAAAACTATAAATTGTATTTATCAAAATAGTTGCATTATTGAAAAATCCTCAGTTGTTGCAGAAAGTTGGGATTTAAACAAACTGCAATACGGAGTTCAAACTTCACAACCAGGTTTATTAGTAGTAAATGAGATTCCATGGGAAGGCTGGAAAGCGGAAGTTTGCTCTTCACTGGGGTGTGAAACAACAACCGTTAAATCTGATTTAAAGAATCTTTTACTAGCAGTAGAGATTTCCACCGATACTGAAAAAGTCACTTTTGAGTACTTTCAACCTTTAAAAAGAAGTACTTGGATTATATTTTGGTTAGCAATATTAGGAATTATTTATTTAATGTTTAAAAATAAAACAAGTGCGAGAAAAGTGGGGTGAGTGACGGGACTTGAACCCGCGACGTCCTGGACCACAACCAGGTGCTCTGCCAGCTGAGCTACACCCACCATCGAAATTAAGGCTCTTAATTCTATCTAGCGTTAGAAATTCGCCTCAATGCTCTACGACAAATCTAGTCGCTAACTCTTGCGCGATGTCACTTCCAGGCCCCGGGGGTGCAACCATGATGGCCTCTCTGAAATATCTCAACTCAGCAATGCTTTCTCGAATATCAGCTAAGGCGCGGTGGTTTCCATTTTTTTCTGGAGCTGCGAAATAAACTTTTGGATACCAGCGCTTCGTGAGTTCTTTTATGGACGAGACATCAATGAGTCGGTAGTGAAGGTGTTGATCAAAGTTGGAAAGGTCTCGAGCAATAAATCCACGGTCAACATAAACACTCGAACCAGCTAGCGGGGCTTTTCGAGCTTCGGGAACATGCTGTTTTACATAAGCCATCACTTGGGCTTCTGCGGTTTTTAGGTCCATTCCTTTTGGAAGTTCGTCAAGAAGTCCTGATGAGGTATGCATTTCTTTAACTATTTCAATCATTGAGTCAAGCGAAGCAGCTGAAGGCTTGATAATTAGATCAATACCTGAGTCCAATTCGTTCAGTTGACCGTCAGTGATGACTACTGCTATCTCTATTAGTTCATCTGTTTCTAAAGATAAACCGGTCATTTCACAATCAACCCAAACAATTAGGTCGTTACCATTTGGCAAGAAAACTCCTTAAAATAATGTGCGCGCCCGGAGGGACTCGAACCCCCAACCGACTGGGTAGAAACCAGTTACTCTATCCGTTGAGCTACGGGCGCAGGTTTTCTATTCTCTCAAAGTTCATCCACAGCCCTTACTTATCCCCAGATTTTTAAAGGATCTATGCAGAAAACTCGGAGTAATTCATGCTGGATCTTTGTAGATAAAGGAGATAGCAATGAATGAAATATATACAACCGTAGTTGGAAATTTGGCTTCGGAGGTTTCTTTGAGAAGCACGGCGACAGGAAGACCGTTTGCCAGCTTCAGGATGGCTTCAAACCCGAGAAGGTTCAACCGGACAACCAATCAATGGGTGGATGGTGATCCAAATTATTTGACTGTCACTTGCTGGGGAGCTTTGGCAGAAAACGTAGAGAGCTCAATCAAAAAGGGCGACCCGGTGGTAGTTAGTGGCAAACTTAAGATTCGCCAATGGCAAGACGGTGAAAAGAGTGGAACCGCTGTTGAAGTTGAGGCAGCAGCAGTTGGGGCTGATCTTGCTCGCGGTACTTCAACTTTTAAGAGAGTCAACAAAACTCAAACCCAAGAAAGTAGTGCTTGGAATGAGCCAGTAGCGGACGCAAGCGAAGTAGCCGCCTAACCGGTTGACTAACCTAAAGGGCGTGGCTGAATATATCTACTCTCTTTATAAAGCAAGAAAAGCTCACAACGAAAAAGTTGTGCTTGATGACGTCACCTTGGCGTTCCTACCGGGCGCCAAGATTGGCGTAGTGGGCCCAAATGGCGCTGGTAAGTCATCGCTACTAAAAGTGATGGCGGGAATTGAAGAATTATCAAACGGCGAGTCAAGACTTGCCCCCGGCGCAACGGTAGGAATTTTAGAACAAGAGCCAAAATTAAATGAGAGCAAAAATGTATTACAAAATGTTGAAGAAGCCGTTAGTGGTACTAAGGCAAAACTAGACAGATTTAACGAAATCAGCGAGATGCTGGCTGACCCTGAGGCAGATTACGACACCCTCTTGGCTGAGATGGGTAATTTGCAAGAAGAGCTGGATCATTTAAATGCGTGGGATTTAGATTCGCAATTAGAACAAGCGATGGATGCCTTGCGGCTGCCACCAGCTGATGCTGAAGTAAATATTTTGTCCGGCGGGGAAAGAAGACGAGTTGCCTTAGCGCAATTGTTGCTTCGTCAACCAGACTTGTTGTTATTAGATGAGCCGACTAACCACTTAGACGCAGAGAGTGTTTTATGGCTAGAACAGCACTTAGAAAAATACCCCGGTACCGTTGTTGCCATTACCCACGATCGCTACTTTTTGGACAATGTGGCGCAGTGGATTTTAGAAATAGATAGAGGCAGAACCTACCCTTATGAGGGCAATTACTCGACTTACTTAGAAAAGAAACAAGAAAGATTAAAAGTTGAAGGTCAGAAGGATGCAAAACTTAAAAAACGGCTAAGTGATGAACTGGATTGGGTGAGATCGAGCCCGAAGGCGCGTCAAGCTAAGAGTAAATCCAGATTAGATCGCTATGAAGAGATGGCGACAGAGGCAGAAAAAACAAGAAAAATGGATTTTGAAGAAATTCAAATCCCTCCTGGGCCTCGCTTAGGTAATGTCGTGATCGAAGTAAAAGATTTGGTAAAAAGTTTTGATGAGCGAATTTTGTTTGATGGGATTTCATTGTCATTGCCGCGTAACGGAATTGTCGGAATTATCGGCCCGAACGGGGTTGGTAAAACTACTTTCTTCAAGATGATTATGGGCGAAGAGCTGCCAGATTCAGGTGAAATCAAAGTTGGCGAGACGGTGAATATTTCGTATGTGGACCAGAGTAGAAGTGGAATTGATCCCAAGAAAACTGTTTGGGAAGTCGTGAGCGAGGGCTTAGATCACTTAAAAGTTGGAAACGTCGAAATGCCTTCACGAGCTTACGTAGGAGCATTTGGTTTTAAGGGTACGGATCAACAAAAACCAGCAGGAGTTTTATCTGGCGGTGAGAGAAATCGATTGAATTTGGCTTTAACCCTCAAGCAAGGCGGAAACTTACTTTTGCTAGATGAGCCAACTAATGATTTAGATGTTGAGACTTTGAGTAGTTTAGAGAACGCGTTATTAGAATTCCCGGGCTGCGCAGTGGTTATTTCTCACGATCGCATGTTTTTAGACAAAGTTGCCACTCATATTTTGGCTTATGAGGGCAATTCGCAGTGGTACTGGTTTGAAGGTAACTTTGATTCATATGAGAGAAACAAAGTTGAAAGACTTGGCGCTGAAGCGGCTCGCCCCCACCGTGCCACCTACCGAAAATTAACTAGAAGCTAAATAATGAATATTGTTTTGGGTAAAGACGAAATCCGAGTCTTAAAATTAGTTTTAGAAAAACTAACTATTTGGGATAAAAATGCTTTAGTTAGGTTAAAAACTAAGTCGGATGTAGTGGGTATCTACGCCGCACCACCTTTTGGAGTAATTACGTTGACCGCACTCCCGGTCAAGCAGGCGTTAGCTGAAGTTGATCAAGTACTAGTCGCTATGAAAATACTTGAGCAAATTCAGTCAGCTGATTTTTTAGATTTAACAAAATTTTCGCAGCCTGTGCATTCAGCAGCTTTAGCTTTACTTCCCCCAGAGGGACCATGGTTGCCTGGCGAAAAAGGTATGAGCGGGGATGTGATGCCGAGAGTAAAAGAGCGACTAGATCAGTTAAAAAAAGATGTGGCACCACTGACACTGGTAGGCAACCAAAAAGACATTGACGTGATGACACAAAAAGCCTGGGATGAAAAAATTTGGGGTGGACTGCCTTTTGGGGCAATGAATGCTGCTGCAGCTTTAGGAATGCTGGCACATCCAGGTACCAGAATTTCTGCCGCAATTTGCAACGGTTGGAAGCGGCTACTTACGCCAAGTGGGCAAGTTTTTGTTAAACCAGAAAATTCACTAAAAACTATTTTTACTGTTGTTAAATAACGTCATCGTCGCGAGTATTAACCATGGCATTAGCGGCTGTATAAAGGTAATCCCAAAGTGTGCTTCTTAAATCTTCAGGTAAATCTTGTTGATCAAGAGCATGTTGCATATGGGAAAGCCAAGCATCTCTAGCAGCAAAACCAACTTGATACGGTGCGTGCCTCATGCGTAGGCGCGGGTGTCCGCGTTCATCAGAGTAGGTAGTGGGGCCACCCCAATATTGTTCTAAAAACATTAATAAACGTTTTTTTGCTGGAGCTAAATCTTGCTCGGGATACATCGGACGCAACAAAGGATCGCTAGCGACGCCTTCGTAAAAATCATCTACAAACTTGGCAAAGAAATCATGTGCACCAAATTGCTCAAAATAGCTTGTCATTAATTCTTAATTATTGCTTATCGTTGTTGAGAATTCGGAGGTTGGCCTGACCCGGGTAAATATGGTCGGGCTAAAACTGGCATTTTAATCCCCGCAACATCAAAAGCATTTTTTAGTTTTTCACGAATAGTGCGGGCCATTTGAATTGGTTGGTCGGGTGCAGTTTTAGCGACAATTCTTAAAAACACGGCATCACCGGTGACTTGTTCAACTCCAGCGTATGCAGGTGCGCCAAGTAGTTGACCAAAATATTGTTGATCATCGAGCATCTCAAGTCCAACTTTTTCAATTACCTTTCTAACTTTTTCTAAATCTTCGTTGTAGGCGACCGGGACATCTACAATCGCCAAAGTCCAACCTTGTGACCGGTTGGCTACTCGCATGATCTCACCATTTCTTACATACCAAACCACACCACCAAGATCTCTTAGGCGAGTAATTCTTAAACCAACTTCTTCAACTGTTCCAACAGCTGGCCCTAAGTCAACAATGTCACCGATACCGTATTGATCTTCTAAAATAATAAATATTCCAGCTAAAAAATCTTTAATTAAAGTTTGGGCACCAAATCCAAGCGCTACTCCCGCAATTCCAGCACTTGCCAAAATTGGTGCGACATTTATACCTAAAATACTCAGAACCAAAATGGTAGCGACAGACCAAGTAATTAAGGCAATCGTGCTTTTAATAATCTGGCCAACTGCTTTTGAACGCTGAACTGTGCGTTGCTCCATTACCAGTTGAGAGAGATCTTCAGTATTTTCAGCACGGCGAATAAATTCGGGTGCTCGTAATTGAGCTTTTTTTACTGCATTATTGACGAAACTTTTCACAGTGAGACTAATTATCAAAGTTAAAATTATAGAAATTCAAAAGACTGCAGCAAGTTTGAGCGCGACCTCACCTAAAGAGTCGGTGATGTCACCAAGAAATGTTGCTAACGGCAAGTTCATACCCCCAGCGTAGGGCAGGTGACTTAACTAACTTGTTAAACTGAGGCTATGAAAAGAAAAGTTAGAGGTTTGTTAGTTTTCCTGACTGCCTTGTCGTTTTGGAGTATTCCAAATTTGGCCTTTGCGCTTTATCGTGACGACGGGGATGAGCCTGGCGAACAGTTGTCTGGGGCAACCATAGCTTTGGTATTCGTAGGTGGACCTGTAGCAATTGGATTAATAACTACCTTGCTGGTTTTGGCACCTGGCTGGTTCAGAAAAAACGCCCGAGACTTCTCGAGCTTGACGCCGCAGGACCCAATTTTTATGAAAGATGATTCAGGGCGTAAGTCGATTTCAAGTTGAGGAGTTTGCATCCTTTTTTTGAGCTCTAATGGCTCGCGCAAGTGAATCTTTTTGTTCGATAATGATTCTTTTAGCACCAATTGGTAATTCTGGATTGTTTTTTAAAAAAGTCTCTGCTTTTGCGATGACTTCTTCACTAACTACGGTAACCGGAAACAAACCAGTCACTAGGGATTGACCGATTTCATGGGTACGGGCATTCCATAAAGTGGTAACCGAATCAAAGTAAAGATCTACGAATTCAGTTAAAACCTCGATTTGGTCAACATAGTGAAATCCCGCCAACATTGAATGAATTTCGCTGTTGGTTAGTTTTTGATTAGTGGTAACTTCTTTCCAAGTTTTTTCTTTTTCTGACTTGTTTGGTAGGGCGGCACGAGCACCTGCGGCTTGCTCTTGTCCCATGGCAGTTGAATCTAGAGCTAACTCAGCTTCGATTTCTTTGTTGGAAGCTTTCCCAGTAACAACTAATCGGCGCAATAGGGTCCAGCGTAATTCAGGATCAACTTTAAGGCCACCAATCACTTCTTCACCTTCAAGAATTTTTGAGATGGTAGCTAAGTCTTCTTCGGTTTGCGCTACCTGCACCCAGGCCCGCAAGAAAGCTAATTGTCTATCTGAACTTGGTTCACTAATTTGCCAATTGTTTTTGAGTTTTTCAGCAAGCGTTAAGAGATAGTCACTACGTTTATTTCGATCAGCGTACATATCAATTGCAGTTCTTAGCTGTAATAGTAATTGCTGAATAACCCCAATATCTGATTCTTCGCCGATTCCGTTGATAACGAGTGTCATAAATTCTTTTGTGCTAACTTCGGCATCGCGCAACATGTCCCACATTGCACCCCAAATTAAGGCGCGAGAGAGTGAAGATTCAATACTGTTTATTGAGTACATTGCTGTCTTGATTGAAATTTCATCTAGTCTAATTTTTGCGTAAGTTAGGTCTTCGTCATTTAAAAGAATTAAGTCTGGTCTCACTTCACCAATTAATTCTGTAATTTCAGTAAGTGCACCAGTTACATCTAATTCAATTTTTTTATCGCGAACTAATTTTGATTCTTGGTGCCGGTAAACCCCAACTATTAATCGATGTGGACGCAGTACAGGAGGCAATCCTGCTGGGGAAGCAGGAGGTAGCTGTTCTATAAAGGCGCTTTTTATTAAATTATCTTGATCAACCTCGATAATTGGCCGCAATAATGTCGCACCAGCTGTTTCTAGCCATAGCTCACTCCATTGAGATAACTCACGACCTGAACTCTTTGACAATTCACTCAAGAGATCTGACAATTCAGTGTTTTTCCATTGATGTTTTTTGAAGTACTCTCTGATTCCTTCTAAAAATTTTTCTTCGGAAACCCAAGCAACAAGTTGTTTCAAGGCAGAGGCACCTTTAGCGTAGGTAATCCCATCAAAATTTTCATAAACTGAATCTAAATCTGGCATTTGAGCAGCGATGGGATGAGTTGAGGGCAATTGATCTTGTCGGTAGGCCCAAGCTTTTCTTTGGACATGAAACAAAGTCCAAGCTTCTTGATATTTGGTCGCACCAGTACTGGCCCAATGAGCAGCCCATTCAGCAAAAGATTCATTTAGCCATAAATCGTTCCACCAACGCATTGTCACTAAATCACCAAACCACATATGAGCTAATTCGTGTAAAATTGTGTTAGCTCTGGATTCATATGCGGTTTTAGTGGTGCGAGATCTGAAAACATATTCATCTCTAAAAGTTACGCACCCCGCGTTTTCCATCGCTCCGGCATTAAATTCAGGTACGAAAACTTGATCATATTTTTCAAAGGGATATCCAATATTAAATTTAGTTTCAAACCAACTAAAGCCTTGTTTTGTTATTTCAAATATCTCATCAGCATCTAAAAATTCTTTTAATGATTTTCTAACAAATATGCCAAAGGGGTAAGTGCCAAATTCACCGGTAAATTCATCAGTGAATTTTTCATAAGGACCCGCACAAAGTGCAAAAAGATAAGACGAGATTTTTTTTGTTTCAGTAAATTCCCAAATTGAGGTTTGTGAATTTTGAGTTTTTGCAGTGGGGGTAGGGGAGTTGCTAATAACTGTCCAGTAAGACGGAGCGATTACGGTCAATTTTAAGTTTGCCTTGATATCTGGTTGTTCAAAAACCGGCATAAATCTTCGTGAATCTGCAACCTCAAATTGGGTATAGAGATAAACCTCTCCGTCTTGCGGATCGGTATGTTTATGCAAACCCTCTCCAGTATTCATAAAATCACACTTAGCAACGATCGAAAGTTCATTAACTGCCTTTAGATTTGCTAGCGATATTCGAGATCCGGTAAATAGTTCTGTTGGATTAAGTGCAATTCCGTTCAAGTTTATTTCTAAAACTTCTGAAGCAATTAAATCGATCCAAGTTGAGCTGTTAGCTTTAGCTGAAAAATTTATAGTGCTTTCGCAAATGTAAGTATCACTTTTTGGCTCGAGCGTTACTTGCACTTGGTATTTGACATCTGCAATATGGGCAGCCCGCTGGTGCGCCTCAGCTTGAGTGATATTTAAGTTATTAGACACGCTACTCCGTAAAGTAAAAATTCTTTAAGTGAATTCTTTCATGCGACCAGTCAAGTGGTTAGGCTATGGTCATGAGAATTCACCTTGGCTGTGACCACGCAGGATTTGAGTTAAAGAATTTGCTAAAAACGCATCTTGAAAACCTGCATCACCAAGTAGTAGATCATGGGGCAGTCGATTTTGACCCTTTGGATGACTACCCAGCTTTTTGTATTGCTGCGGCACAAGCGGTAGCGGCCGAGCCGAATTCATTGGGAATTGTGATTGGTGGCAGCGGTAACGGGGAGCAGATTGCTGCAAATAAGGTGATCGGGGTTCGTGCGGCCTTAGCTTGGAGCAAAGAAACAGCGCAGTTAGCGCGTCAGCACAACAATGCCAATGTGATGGGGATCGGCGCTCGGATGCATAGCGAGCAAGAGGCAATAGAAATTGTTGAGGCATTTATTGCCACTGACTTTTCCAATGACCAAAGACATTTACGAAGAATTGATCAACTCAGAGATTATGAAGTAAAGGGAAATCTGCCCGAGGAATAGTGAGAGCGGGTGACGGGAATCGAACCCGCATAGCCAGCTTGGAAGGCTGGAACTCTAGCCATTGAGCTACACCCGCGCTGAGTAAATTGTAAGCGCAAGCGTATCTAACCTCATTAATATGTCCGCTCCTGCACATAGATAGCATTGGGTTCCATCCACGGGGCGTGGCGTAGGGGTTAGCGCGCCTGCTTTGGGAGCAGGAGATCGGGAGTTCAAATCTCCCCGCCCCGACCAAAAATAGGAGTTTTTGTTTAGTGAAAAGTACGGTTGAGAAAGTTTCAGAAACTAGAATTAAACTTCAAGTTGAAATACCTTTTGGAGATTTAAAACCCAACTTAGATTCTGCTTACAAAAAGATTGCTGCTCAAATTTCAATACCGGGTTTTCGTAAAGGCAAAGTTCCGCCAGCAATAATCGATCAAAGAGTTGGTCGTCCAGCGGTTTTAGAAGAAGCTATCAACGAGATGGTGCCTAAAGCTTATGCCGAAGCAGTTAAAGAAAATAAACTGTTTCCAGTAGGTCGTCCAGAAGTAGACGTAAATGAAGTATTAGACAACGAAAAAGTCTCTTTTACTGCAGAAGTAGACATTAGGCCAGAATTTGATCTACCAAATTATGATGGAATTTCTTTAGCAGTGGATGAAATCGTAGTTACAGATAAAGATATTGATAAAGAACTCAAAGCCTTATTAAGTAGATTCGCAACGTTGAGTGATGTAGAAAGGCAATCAAAATTAGATGATGTTTTGATTCTAGATATCGCAGGAACGATTGATGGCGAAGAAGTTCCAGGCTATAGCGGCAAAGGTTTGAGTTATCAGTTAGGAACAGACGGTTTAGTGCCAGGAGCAGATAAATTATTAACTGGCAAAAAGACTGGTGAAGCTGTAGCGCATGAATTTAAACCCGAAGAGGGTCCGCATCAAGGTAAAGCTGTGAGTCTGCAAATGCAGGTGGTCGCAGTAAAAGAAAGAATTCTTCCTGCGGCAGATGATGATTTTGCCAAGTTGGCCAGTGAATTTGACACCTTGGATGAACTGAAAGCAGATTTGAACAAGCGAGTTGAGCAGGCAAAATTGATTGAAGTTACCTACCAAGCAAGAGATAAAGCGGTGGAATATTTAGTCGATGCGATCAAGGATGTGCCGCTGCCAGAAAACGTAGTAAAAGCAGAAATCGCGGGGCATTTTACCGATGGCCATGGCGACGAAACCCACAAAGCAGAAGTAGAAGAAAACACTCGTAAGTCTTTAAGAACTCAGTTTGTTTTTGATCGGATCGCTGAAGAAGCCGAAATCGAAGTTAGTGATGCCGAGTTGTCATCTTGGATTTATCAAAATGCCGCTCGTTATCAAATGCCTCCCCAAGAATTTGCGAATAACTTGGCGAGAAGCGGTGAATTAACTTTTGCAGTAAGTGAAGTGAGAAGGGGTAAGGCAGTTTCTCTAGTGGTGCAAAAAGCAGAGATCGTAGACAGTAAAGGCAATAAAATCGATATCTCGAAAACCACTGAACCAGTTGACGAGTAGTTTGCTGGCAGCGAACATCTACCAACTCATCGGGCAAAGTATCTTCTGAAGTAATAGGGTTGGAGAGCCGAGAATTAGGAGTTTTAAAGTGGGCGAACAGCCAGAATCAAGAGCACCATCAGCTCCAAATGCATATGACGAGCAGATATTTCAACGTTTATTAAAAGAGCGAATTATTTTTCTGGGAACACCAGTAGAAGACTCGGTGGCTAACTTGTTGACCGCTCAAATGTTGCTTCTGGCAGCAGAGGATCCTGAAAAAGATATTTACCTCTACATAAACTCCCCCGGCGGATCAGTCTCTGCCGGTATGGCAATTTACGACACTATGCAATACATCCCAAATGATGTTGCGACTGTTGCGATGGGACTAGCTGCCTCGATGGGGCAATTTTTACTCTCAGCTGGCGCAAAAGGTAAGCGTTATGCGCTGCCACACGCGCGTATCATGATGCACCAACCTTCAGGCGGAATTGGTGGAACTGCCTCGGATATTAAAATTCAAGCGGAGCAAATGCTTCACATCAAAAAGCAAATGGCTGCTTTGATTGCTGAACATACGGGTCAAGATCTGGACACCATCGAAAGAGATTCAGATAGAGATCGCTGGTTTACAGCCGATGCTGCAAAAGATTATGGCTTTGTAGACAAAGTTGTAAGAAGCGCGCAAGACGTAACAGGACATGGTGGTACTCGTTCATGAAATTAATTCAACCGCAAAGTAGATACATTCTTCCGGAATTTAGAGAGCGCACCGCTAATGGCGAAAGGGTTCATAATCCTTATACAAAATTATTTGAAGAGAGAATTATCTTTTTAGGTGTGCAAATTGATGATGCCTCTGCTGATGATGTGATGGCGCAGCTTTTGGTTTTGGAATCACTTGACCCAGACCGTGATATCTCTATGTACATAAATTCACCTGGGGGCTCATATACCGCGATGACGGCGATTTATGACACCATGCAATTTGTGAAGCCTGACATTCAAACTATTTGTTTAGGTCAAGCAGCAAGCGCAGCAGCTGTACTGCTGGCAGCAGGCACACATGGAAAGCGTTTTGCTTTGCCACATGCGAGAGTTTTAATTCACCAGCCTTACACCGAAGGTGGGGGGCAGGGTTCAGATATTGAAATACAAGCTAACGAAATTTTACGAATGAGAAGTGAGATGGAAGGAATTTTGTCACTTCATTCTGGACGTAGTCTTGAGCAGGTACAGGTAGATATTGAGCGAGACAAAATTCTGACCGCTGATCAAGCAAAAGAATATGGAATCATCGATCAAGTAATTGAGTCTAGAAAAACTTCTAAGGCCTAGTTCTCTGCTAGTGAACACACCTGAGATTGTGAAGTAAATAGTAAAGAATTGTCATGGCAAAGCGGTAACGTCTTGCTTTGGATTATTTTGGAGGTTACATGGCTCGCCCTACCGAAGGAGCTGACTTACTTAAGTGCTCTTTTTGCGGCAAGAGTCAAAAGCAAGTTAAAAAACTTATTGCCGGTCCAGGTGTTTATATTTGTGATGAGTGCATAGATCTTTGTAATGAAATAATCGAAGAAGAATTACAGGAATCTCCAGATCTGCCTTTTGAAAAATTACCCAAACCACAAGAAATTTTTAAATTTTTAGATTCTTATGTGATTGGGCAAGATCATGCAAAAAAGTCATTGAGTGTTGCGGTTTATAACCACTATAAAAGAATTCAAGCTGGCACCAGCGGTAAGTCCAAAGATGATTCGGTTGAATTAGCAAAGTCAAACATTCTACTTTTGGGCCCTA
>JAGYJD010000013.1 GCA_018402365.1 Candidatus Nanopelagicales bacterium
CCAAAGATCAAATCCAAATTAAACCTCTTGCAAAGCGACTTAAAGGCTTTTGGGGTAAGTGATGCTTTTGAAGTGGCGCACTTTCCAACCTACCCACCAATAAAGAAAGCTAAGGCAAAAAATCAAGTTTTCACTTTGCATGATTTAACTTGGTGGAAGTTTCCAGAAACTGCCTCTTTGCTTGGAAAACGCTACTACAAATTTCATGCCCAAAGAGCCGTCAAAGAATCTGAGGCAATTATTGTCCCTAGTCGATATGTAGCCAGAGAAGTTGTTGAGCTGTTTAAGATTAATGAAAATTTAGTACATGTAATTCAGCACGGAAATTCACTCCCCAATGACGGGGTTGAGATATTTAATAATTCAAAACCTTATTTTTTATCTATTGGAACTATTGAGCCTAGAAAAAATTTAGAAACCTACGCCAAGGCAATTAAAAGAAGTGGCCTTTTAAAAACTCACGATTTTATTCACGTGGGTAGAGATGCCTGGGGAACTTTGCCAAAAGAATTCAAAAGAATAAGAGCTTCTTTAGATAGTGAGTTGGCTGCCTTAGTAAAAGGCGCTAAAGCAATTGTGATGCCATCTATCTATGAAGGTTTTGGGCTGCCCATGTTAGAGGCGCATGCTTTAGGAACTCCAGTTATTGGCAATAACATTGGCGCCCTAAAGGAACTTCAGTTAAAAGAAGATTTATTGGTTGACTGTCAGGTTACCGACGAATTTGCAGATGGCTTAATTGAGTTTTCTCAAAATTCAATCAAGCTTTCTCAAACTTCAATTTCACAAAGCCAACTATTAAATTGGGATTTAGCGGCAAAGCAACATCGTCAATTATACGAAAGTCTCTAGTGAAAACGATACGGATAAGCGCGGTCGAATTAGATTTACTCACACCTGCTACAGCGTTAGTGCAAATTAAACAATTTTTGCAAACACCAGAAACTAAATATGTCTTAACGCCAAACGCGGGGCAGCTAGTTTCTTATAGAGAAAATTTAAAACTAAGAAATTTTTTACTCAATGCAAATTTACGACTAATTGACGGGTGGCCATTAGCAGTGGCAGTTAGCCTGGCAGAGGGCAAGAAATGGCCTCGGGTAACCGGTAGCGATCTACTTCCTAAGCTATTTAGAGATTTAGATAATCAAGTAAGAGTAGGAATAATTGGTGGGACTGATGGTCCCAGTGTTTTAACTCAATTAAAAAATAAGTTTCCAAATTTAAATTTAGTTTTAGTAAATGATGAAATTTGGGATGAAACTGCTAATAATTCAAAAAAAATTGCTGAACTCTGTGAAGACTCAAATGTTGAGCTATTAATTCTTGCTTTAGGACATCCAAAACAAGAATTGCTTGCTGAGGATTTAAGTAAACAAAAAATTTTAGGACTTAAGTTAGTGCTTTGTTTTGGTGCCAGCGTTGATTTTTTAGTCGGATCGCAAAAAAGAGCACCAGAATTTTTACAAAAAATTGGATTTGAATGGCTCTATAGATTATTGCTTAATCCCAAAAAATTTGCTAAGAGGTACTTGTTAGCTATTTGGCCATCGCTTATTTTGTTAGTAAGTGCGATTAGGATTAGATTTTTTAAAAATTAGTTTAATTTTTAATTTTTTGCTGTAAATATGAGCTAAAAAATCCATCATATTTTTTTTGTAAGTCCGGCTTTGTCCAGTCTTTACCTGTTACTAACTTTCTACAGTTACTACTTTTGCACTCACAAACAAATTCATCGTAAGGATCACTATCACTCATTGCGTAATCGTAAGAAATCTCTTCACCAATTTGAATATCTTCCAAAGCTACCACCACGGTTGCCCCCAGCAGTCCACAATTTGGGTTGCATGAATGATTGACTTGATCCCCTGGCTCGGGCGTTTCACCAGAAACTAAATATAATTCATCAGAAATTTGAATAGAGCGAGAAATTCTTTCAAGGGTGTAATTCTTTAATTCATTTTTAGTTACTGCATAACCACCAAAACTTGCTACGGTCTCACCTTCACTGATTGGCGCAATCGCAAAAGTTCCCCAGCCTTTTTTTTCTGTTTTTCTCGCTTCGGCCTTAGGGCTTAACCAATTGTGTAACAACTCACCTCAACTCTTTCAGAAAGGCAATCTTTCCACCCATAAATCTTTTCGTTCGAGAACGACCTACTACTAGGCTATGGGTTGTGATTAATCCCGAAATTTTGAGAAAAACACCCGAATTAGTTCGCAAGTCGCAGGTTGCCCGAGGGGAGTCACCTGAATTAGTAGATGAATTCGTCGCCCAAGATGCCCGCTGGCGCTCTTTGACCGTAAAAACAGATGAATTGAAGAGTGAGCAAAAAAATCTCAATAAGCAAATTGGCCCTGCAAAATCTGCCAATGACAGTGTTGCCTTAGAAAACCTAACCAAACGTGGTGGAGAAATTGCCAGTGAAATAGACCGCATAGCAAAAGATTTGGAACAAGCCCGAGAAAAAAGTGAAATGGCCTTAAAAGGTATTTCAAATTTAATTGATGATTCGGCCCCAGTAGGAGGCGAAGCTGATTTTGAAGTTATTGAAACTCATGGCGCCATAAAAGATTTTGAAGCATTAAATTTAAAAGTTTTAGATCACGTTGAGATTGGAAAAAATCTAAACATGATTGACATTGAGCGGGGAGCTAAAGTTTCTGGTTCTCGTTTTTATTATTTAATCGGTGATGGTGCTTTATTAGAATTAGCCCTTGTAAATTTTGCTATGGACATTGCGCGAGAGTTTGATTTAACTCCAGTAATCCCACCAGCACTTGTAAAGCCGCCAGCTATGGAAGGTACAGGTTTTTTAGGTCAGGCAGCAGAAAATGTGTATCGAATAGAAGCTGATGATTTATATTTAGTTGGAACTAGTGAAGTACCACTTGCGGCAATGCATATGGATGAAATTCTTAATCCTAATGAATTGCCAATTAGATACGCTGGTTATTCACCGTGTTATAGAAGAGAAGCTGGATCACACGGTCGCGACACTAGAGGTATTTTCAGAGTTCACTGGTTTGATAAAGTCGAAATGTTTGTTTTTACTAATCCAGAAAATGCCCTAACTGAGCATCAAAGACTGCTTGAAATTGAAAAAACTGTTTTGCAAAGATTAGAAATTCCTTTTCGAGTTATTGACGTAGCTTCTGGTGACATGGGTAGTAGCGCTGCCAGAAAATATGACTGCGAAGCTTGGATCCCGTCAATGAGTGAGTATCGAGAATTAACTTCAACTTCAAACTGCACTGAATATCAATCTCGCAGATTAAAAATAAGAACGCGAGATGAAAACAACAAAACTCAATATGTAGCTACCCTTAATGGCACCCTCATTGCAATGACCAGAACTATCGTGGCACTACTTGAAAATCACCAAAACGCCGAAGGCGGAGTTGATATTCCAAAAGCGTTACAGCCCTATTTACAAAATAGAAGCAGTTTCGATCCAAAAAAATAAAAGATTTATCCCCACCGTACGATTTACTCGGTGGCGTGTCCGAGCGGCCAAAGGAGCACGCCTCGAAAGCGTGTGAGGGCGAAAGTTCTCCGTGGGTTCAAATCCCACCGCCACCGCCAAAAAACCCAAAATAACCGCGGAGGATGCGGGATTCGAACCCGCGAGAGCTTGCACCCAACACGCTTTCCAAGCGTGCGCCATAGGCCACTAGGCGAATCCTCCGTGGACGAGCCTACCGAGCACTATTTGTTGAACTTCACCCTCTTACGCTTAGCAATAACTCCTCGTGCGATAGCACCTGTGTCCATACCCCAGGGTTGAAAAACAGCAAGGTCAGATGCAATCAGTGTTAGGTGCGCGAGGAGCCTTTTCTGGCATTAGCGCGATGCCTTATTTCGGTAACTGTTGCGATCACAATTAGCACAAAAGTTATAACAATAAGTACCACTACTACATTCACAATATTTCTTTCGAAAGCAAACACTACTAACAAGCTAGCAATAATTGAACCAATCCAAAGAATTATAGAAACGCTAGTATCTTCGCGGGCAATTCTTCCGTAAAGTAAAACTTGCAAGATAGCAAATAATGTTCCTTCAAGTGCAAACAACCAAACGTCCTCATAAAGTACCGCGTAGTTTTTGCCTCCAATTGCATTAACTACAAAATCAGAAGCAAAATAAGCTAATAGAATATATAAAAATCCAATCGCACTTGTTCCTAACAAGGCAAGCCGTAAAGCAGATGAATCATTATTACCCATTCTTGGAAACAAAACCACGGTCACCGCTTGCGGTAAAAAGAAAGCAATTTTTGCAACTAACATTCCGACTGAATAAGTGCCCGAATCTTCTGCCGATAAAACTACCCGAGCTAACAAAACATCTACATTAACTAAAACGTACAGTGCTAGTAAGGCTTGTGTTGCTTTTATTAGACCTGGATATTCATGATTAATTCTTTTTGCTGTTATAAATTTACGGTGAGTTCCTAAAATATAATGACCGATAAAAGCACTTAATAACATACCAAAGAAAAACGCATACGCCACAACTTCTAATTCTGGACGTATCAACAATCCAACTATTGCAAACAAGCTTCTGCCTAAACCCAAAACAATATAAATGCCAGCTAATCTAAAAAAGAATTCATTACCTTGGGCAATACCTGCTTGGGCTGCAATAAATACGAAAGGTGACAAACTAGCTAAGGCTAAAAATAAGATCCAATATTTAATATCGAATAAATAAGATAAAGGATAGGAAAGTACTGCTACCCCAACTAAAACGATTAGTGAAACTTCTAGAGCAAACTTCAGCAATGACCCATAGTTTCTTAAGTTAGCGACCCGGCGAGCAATTAACGCTTGCATGCCCAAGGCAACGGTGGTACCAATTTGTATTGAATTCAAAATCGCACCAAAAGCACCAAAAGATGCTTGATCTAAAGTTCTTGCTGCCACCACGCTGGTCAGGTACGCCAAACCCTGGGGAACCGCTAGACCAATTCCCACCACGACTACGCCCTGAATTAAGCGACGTTTCTCTGCTGGTGTTGTGGTCACAAACCCATCTTCCTCTTTTTAGCGTCGGGGTGGCGGGATTCGAACCCACGACCTCTTCGTCCCGAACGAAGCGCGCTACCAAACTGCGCCACACCCCGCCCAACTCGTGCGAGTCTAGGCTGTCTCTCATGGCATTAGCTCTATACCGTAGATATCGACCAGATCGATTAGACAAAGTGATCGGTCAAGATCACGTGACTATTCCTCTAGCAAGAGCTATCGATTCAAATCAGGTACATCATGCTTATTTATTCTCTGGCCCCCGGGGTTGCGGCAAGACCAGTACAGCTCGAATTTTGGCTAGGAGCTTAAATTGTGAAAAGGGACCAACCTCCAACCCTTGCGATAAGTGCGAATCTTGCCAAGCCTTAGCGCCAGGTGGTGTGGGAACGGTAGACATTGTTGAAATTGATGCCGCAACTCATCGCGGAGTTGATGATGCGCGAGATTTAAGAGAACGTGCTGCCTATGCCCCAATCGCTGGAAAATATAAAATTTACATAATTGACGAAGCTCATCAGCTAACGACAGATGCAAACAACGCACTACTAAAATTGATTGAAGAGCCACCGCCACATCTGCGATTTATTTTTGCAACTACCGAGCCTGAAAAAATGCTTCCTACTATTCGCTCCCGCACCCATCAATATAACTTTCGCTTAGTCTCAAAAGAAATTCTTGCGAAACTTATGTTAAGTATTTGTGAGCAAGAAAAAATTAAAGTAGAACCCGCTGCCCTTTTAGCGATTGCTCACGCTAGTGGTGGCAGCGTAAGAGACGCACTTAGTCTTTTAGGGCAGTTAAGTGCTGGGGTAGACGAAAAGGGTTTAACCGAAGAATTTGTGAATTGGGCACTTGGCTTAACCCCGTCTAATCTTCTTTCCGATTTAGATCAGGCACTCACCACACAAGACTTAGCTACGGCTATGAATGTGGTGCATGAATCTTGCGCACAAGGAATAGAGCCGCATCGCTTTCTCTCTGATTTTCTTGAATTTTTAGGTGCCAGACTTAGAGAGCCCACTACTTTGGCTGATTTAAAACTAGTGAAAAAATTGTCAGACGCGGCAGTTTCGATATCAAATTCAATAACTACTTTAAGATCCTCAACCAACCCAGAGTTGGCTTTAGATTTAGCAATCGCCCGTCTTTTTGTAAACCAAGACCTTCCAACACAAGTAGCGGTTGCCCCTATTGAGAAAGCAAAACCGACAGTACAAAAAACAGAAAGTAAAAAACCAACTTCAGTAACAGAACTAGCGGATGTCAAAGTTAGATGGGGCGACGTCTTACAAGAGCTCGGCAGAGTAAGCCGAGTTTCGTGGTTAGTATTTTTTGGCTCAGAAGTTCAAGCACTAACCGTAAATGAAATCACAATCGGGATCGCCGACTCCGCGAAATTACTGCAAGCAAAAGAAAATAAGCATCTTGATAATTTGAAAAAAGTACTCAAGAGTGCCTTTGGGTTAGAAGTCGTTGTAAGTGTGATTGCTTTGGTGCGTGAAAAAGTTCAAGAGGACCAGCCCACTCAGCAAGATCAAGACCTAAACGAAAAATCTGGACCAGATCTCTTGATGGAAAAACTTGGTGCAACAAAAATTGATGAATTTGAAGAGGGCGGTCGCTAGGTGTATCAAGGTGCGCTAGCGGAATTAATCGATTCCTTAAATAGATTGCCAGGAGTTGGCCCAAAGAGTGCTCAACGTTTGGCTTTTTATTTTTTACAAGCATCAAATGAAGAGGTTGAGGATTTAGCGCAAGCCTTACTCCAAGTTAAATCTAAAATTAGAGCTTGCTCAATTTGTGGTGCTGTCTCTGAAGTTGACCTTTGTAATATTTGTTCGGACTCAAAACGTGATCTCTCTTTAATCTGCGTAGTAGAAGAAGTCAAAGATATTTCTGCTTTAGAGAAAACTAGAGAATTCAAAGGGCGTTACCACGTACTAGGTGGTGCAATCAGTCCCATAGATGGCGTTGGGCCTGACCAGCTCAGAATCAAAGAATTAGTTATTCGAGTACAAAAAGAAGAAGTAAAAGAAATAATTTTGGCGACAAATCCAAATCTAGAGGGTGAAGCTACTGCTTCTTATCTGACTCGGGTTTTAGAACCAAGTGGAATTTTGCTCACGCGGCTAGCTAGCGGTTTGCCGGTGGGTGGGGAGTTGGAATACGCCGATGAGGTCACTTTGGGTCGAGCTTTAATTGGCAGACGACGGGTGTCTAAGTGATTTTGGCTGTTTTCTAGACTATAACTTCTCTAACTAAAAGGTTTTTTGTGGCTCTGATCGTTCAAAAGTATGGCGGCTCCTCAGTCTCTGATGCTGAGAGCGTTAAAAGAGTTGCCCGCCGCATTGTTGAGACAAAACAAGCCGGTAACGATGTAGTTGTAGTTGTCTCTGCAATGGGAGACACCACGGACGAATTAATTGATCTTGCCGAACAAGTTTCACCAAATCCACCAGGACGAGAATTAGATATGTTGCTAACCGCTGGTGAAAGAATTTCGATGGCGGTTTTAGCGATGGCAATTTATGATTTAGGTTTTGAAGCCCGCTCATATACCGGTTCTCAAGCTGGATTAATTACCGACTCAACTCACGGCAGAGCCAGAATTATTGACGTTACTCCCGGAAGAATTAGCCAAGCGCTTTCTGATGGTGCCATCCCGATCGTGGCTGGATTTCAAGGCGTTTCACAAGATACAAAGGACATTACAACTTTAGGACGCGGTGGCTCAGACACAACTGCAGTGGCATTAGCTGCTGCCTTAAAAGCAGAAGTCTGTGAGATTTTTACCGATGTGGACGGAATATTTACAGCAGACCCCCGAATTGTTAAGAAAGCACTTAAACTAGATCAAATCGCATATGAAGAAGTTTTAGAGTTAGCAGCAAATGGGGCAAAAATTTTGCACTCGCGCTGCGTTGAATATGCCAGAAGATTTAACGTGCCAATCCACGTAAGATCAAGTTTTAATAAAAATGAAGGCAGTTGGGTAATTAGTCAAGAAGCAAAGGATGCAACCATGGAACAACCCATAATCTCAGGGGTAGCGCACGACTTAGGTGATGCGAAATTAACTTTGGTGGCAGTTCCCGACAAACCTGGCATTGCTGCAACTATTTTTGAAACTGTGGCCTCTAACGGAGTCAACGTTGACATGATTGTGCAAAATATTGCGGCTTCAGACACAAATAAAACAGATGTTACTTTCACTCTGCCTAAGATTGATGGTAAGAAAGCACTAGCTGCTCTTGAAAGTATTAAAGATAAAATTCAATATCAAGAGTTAATATTAGACGAAAACATTGCAAAAATTTCTTTAGTTGGTGCCGGCATGCGATCGCATCCTGGTGTTTCAGCTGATTTATTTAGAGCGCTAGCGCAAGCTGGAATAAATATTGAAATGATTTCAACTTCAGAAATTCGAATCTCAGTTGTGACTCGAGCTGAAGATGCCGCCAAGGCGGTGCAGGCAATTCACTCTGCTTTTGATTTAGATTCAGACACTGACGCAACTGTTCACGCAGGAACAGGTAGATAAGAGTGACAAAACCAAGTTTGGCCATTGTCGGCGCCACCGGAGCTGTTGGTTCGGTAATGATTGATTTAATCAACGAGCGGGCAGACGTGTGGGGTGAAATTCACCTTTTAGCTTCGGCTCGCAGTGCGGGGAAAAAACTCAAAGTCCGCGGTAAAGAGCTGACTGTTAAAGAAATTAGCCCTGAGAATTTTGAAAACATCGACGTAGCTGTATTTGATGTGCCAGATTCAGTAAGTGCCCAATGGGGGCCGATTGCGGCGAGCAAGGGTGTTGTTGTAGTTGATAATTCTGCGGCCTTTCGGATGGACAAAGATGTGCCTTTGGTAGTTCCAGAAGTTAATTCAACAGAAATAAATAACCGACCAAAGGGAATTATCGCTAACCCAAATTGCACCACGCTTTCTATGATTGTGGCGCTTGGTGCGCTACATAAAAAATACACTGTTAAAGAATTAGTGGTTGCGTCTTATCAAGCAGCTTCTGGCGCCGGAGTAAGTGGAGTAGAAACTCTGCAAAAGCAAATAATTGAAGTAGCTGGTAAAGATTTAGGGTCACGAGCAAAAGATGTCCATGAAAATATTTCTGATTTAGGTCCCTTCCCAGCACCCTTAGCATTAAACGTAGTGCCATGGGCGGGATCGTTAAAAGAAGACGACTTCACTAGTGAAGAGCTTAAAGTGCAAAATGAATCTAGAAAAATTCTCGGCTTGCCAAACTTAAGAGTCACAGCAACTTGTGTAAGAGTGCCGGTAATAACAACTCACTCTCTCGCCGTGCATGCTGTGTTTGAAGAAAAATTAACACCCGCTGCAGCTAGAGCTTTGCTAGAAAATTCACCAGGTGTTTCGGTATTGGATGATCCAGAAAATAAAATATTTCCAACTCCCGCCGCGGTAGTGGGTACTGACGCAACTTGGGTAGGTCGAATTAGACAAAATCCAGAAAATCCATACTCGCTTGAGTTTTTTGTTTGTGGAGATAACTTAAGAAAAGGCGCTGCATTAAACACTCTTCAAATTGCAGAGCATTTCGTAGCGAATAACTTCTAGGCTAAAGCTATGAATCAGCCAAAAGTCAGTGTGGTTTTGGTTAATTATCGTGGTGCCGACGATACTTTAAATGCCATAGAAAGTATTCAGAACTGTGACTGGGATAAATCTAAACTTGAAATTATTGTGGTTGACAATAATTCTGGTGATGATTCTTTAAAAAAATTTGAAAAAGTTAAAAACCAAATAAAATTAGTGATCAGTGAAAATAATTTAGGTTTTGCTGGCGGTGTCAATTTAGGTGTAAAAGAAGCAAGCGGCGAGGTGATCGCCCTTTTAAATAACGATGCCCGCGCTGATAAAAATTGGATTTCAAGTGCGGTTAACAAATTAGTTTCTGATAAAGATATTGCCGCCATAGCTTGCAAGGTGTTGAGTTGGGATGGCTCAAAGATTGACTTTGTTGATGGTTCTCTTACTTGGTATGGAATGGGCTACAAGCGCGAAGCTGAAAAGCCTGTCAATGACGTAATTGAGTATGAGCGAGACGTACTTTTTGCTACTGGTTCAGCCATGTTTGTGAAGACAGACATTTTTCGTGAAGTTGGTGGATTTGACGAAAATTTCTTTATGTTTTATGAGGATGTTGATTTGGGTTGGCGACTGAATCTTTTTGGCTACAAAGTGAAATATCTTCCTGGTTCAATCGCCTATCACAAGCACCACGCTTCAATTGAAAAGTTTGGGCAATATTACGAACACTACTTATTAGAAAGAAACGCACTTCTTTCAATTTATAAAAATTATGAAGCTATGAATATAGATCGCGTACTCCCAGCTGCCATGGCCCTGAGTGTGAGACGCTCTTTAAGTCGTGGGGAATTTGATACTGAGATTTTAGAATTAACCAACAAAAATCTTGATCAAAATCAAAATGTGGACACGAACAAAGAGGCTTTGACCGGCACTTTGGCAATTGACTCTTTTATTTCTCTTCTACCCAAAATGCAAGAAGCGCGGGATTTTGTGCAAGCCAAGCGTCGCAAAACCGACGCTGAACTTTTGACTCTTTTTAGAGAAGCGATGGAACCAGCTTATCCTTGGCCCCGCTATCTAGAGGGATATCAAAAAATTGTTGATGCTTTTAAAATCGAAGAAACTTTTAAGCGTGAGAAAAAAAGAGTTTTAGTTGTCACTGGTGAGCCATTGAGTGAAAATTTAGCGGGACCAGCAATTAGAGCTTTAGAAATTTCTAAAGCTTTAACCGGTGAATTTGAATGTCTTTTAGCTACTACCAAGTCAAATGATTTAAAACATCCCTTGGTTTCAACTATCAGCACCAGGCATAGAAGTTTAAAAAAGCTAGTAACTTGGGCAGATATCGTGGTCTTCCAAGGCTTATTAATATCTGAAAACCCTTGGATCGCTGATAGCGAAAAAATATTGATTTCAGATCTTTATGATCCTTTTCACCTTGAAGTTCTAGAGCAAAAAAAGAAGTCCAGTATTTCTTTACGCTTGCGTGGCACTCGGGATACCACCGATGCTTTAAATCGACAATTACGACGGGCTGACTTTTTTATTTGCGCTTCTGAACGACAAAGAAATTTCTGGCTCGGCCAACTTGCAGCTGAAGGGCGCATCAATCCCTTTACTTACGACGCAGCAACAGATTTGACTCGTCTTATAGAGGTAGTACCTTTTGGTGTTAGCGCTACAGGTATTGAAGAAGCAAAAAATAATTTAAGAAATATGTTCCCACAAATCAAGTCGCAAGACACAATTGCGCTTTGGTCAGGCGGAGTTTATGACTGGTTAGATCCATTGACCATCGTAAGAGCGGTGGCTGAATTAAATCGCAAGGACTTGAAGTTAGTTTTTATGGGGCTTACTCACCCAAATAAAGAAGTACCAAAAATGAAAATGGTTAAAGAATTAAAAGAGCTATCTGATTCACTAAATTTAACTAACCAAAATGTCTTCTTTGTGGACAAATGGATTACCTATCAAGACCGAGGCGAGTATCTAGCTGAAGCTGATTTTGGGGTAAACGCTCACTTAGCTCATATTGAAACAACCTTTAGTTTCAGAACCAGAATCTTGGATCACTTCTGGGCCGGGCTGCCAACCATAACTACAAAAGGCGATGCCTTAGCTGATCTAATTGAAAAAAATAATGCTGGGATAGTGGTAAATGTTTCTGATGTGGATGGTTGGCACGAAGCGCTCGAGAAATTATTAGACAATAAAGAGTTAAGAAGTCAGCTGGCCGCCAATTCGCAAAATCTTGCTAAAGATTTTTACTGGAACAAAGCTCTCACCCCATTAGTTAAATTCATTCGATCGGCTACACCGGCGCCAGATAGAATTTTAATGCCCGATTTATTAGGTGAAAGAAGATTTAGTAATCCTTACTTAGCAAGTTTTCCACGATTGGCCGAGTCAAATTTAATCAGCGCAGCTGCCTTATTAAAGGATAAAGGACTGAAAGCGCTATTAAAAAAGGTTGCGAAAAAAATCTTAAGAAGAGGTTAGTTTACGGAAGTTTTTGATAATTTTCTAAAACCTCATCGACTTCACCAATTGAGTACAAAGTTCCATGGTCTAATAAAACCGCTGAGTCACAAAAATCTCTAACATTTTGAGCACTATGGGTAACTAAAACTATGCTGCAGCCCTCTGATTGCATCTGCTTAATCTTTGAAAAACATTTACTTTGAAAAGGCTCGTCCCCAACTGCTAACACTTCATCAACCAATAACAGCTCAGGATCAGTGTGAATTGCAATTGCAAAACCCAATCTGGCATACATGCCACTTGAATAGAATTTTACTGGCGTGTCAATAAATTCTTCAATTCCAGAAAAGTCAATTATTGAATCCAGTTGACTTTGAGTTTGCTTTTTCGTCCTACCTAAAATTGCTGAGTTTAAAAAAATGTTCTCTCGGCCAGTCATGTCGGGTTGAAACCCAGCCCCTAGTTCCAAAAGAGCGGCAGTTGCCACAGGTCTCGTTACAAAACCTTCGCTAGGAGTTAAAACTCCACTAATAATTTTTAATAAAGTACTTTTGCCTGAACCATTTCTACCAATTAATCCAACAGTTGAGCCCGACTCAACATTAAAAGATATATTGCGAAGTGCCCAAAACACTTTGTTGAACTTTTTGGCATGACGATCAGTTAAAAATTCTTTAAATGTTGATTGGTAATATTTTCTAAATTCTCGCCCAACATTGTTAATTTCTACCACTGTGCTCATTATTTATAAATCCGCCGCAATCGATCCTGACAATCTCGCAAAAATTCTTTGTGCAAGTATTAAAAAGACCCAACTTGCCAAAACCGTTAACCAAAGTCGGGTTGAAAAAACTGAATCAAAAAATTGATATTTTAAACCGGCCTCTGTAACCATCGGGGGCCATAAAGCTTGCTGGGCCGCCATCACTACCAAGGCAAAAGGATTAGCGAGATACAACTGTTGCAAAAAGTTGCTAGCGGGTAATCCCGCCAAAAATTCCATCGCGAAGGTCCAAGGATAAAGAATTGGGCTAAGCCAAAAACCCAATAGCAGTCCAACTTCAACAATGAACTGAGTATCGCGAAAGCGGACATTTAAAACAGAAAGGATTAAGCCGGCACCAAAGGCGACCGGGAAAACAATTAAAAATACCGGAACCAAGAATAATAAATTCTCAATACTAGGCCAACTGCCAAATATGGCATAGCCAATAATCAGAACTAAACTTTGAAAAAAGAAATTTACAACCGAAACAGCAAAACTTGTAAGTGGTAAAACTTCTCTAGGAAACCAAACTTTTTTTAAAAGTGCGCTGTTAGTAGTCAAGGTGGTAGAACCAGCGCTGATTGACTCACTGAGCAGATTCCAGAAAATCAAACCAACAAAAATAAAAATTCCAAATTGCTCAACCGAGCGCGCAGCACCTAGAAATTGTCCAACTACCACTCCATAAATAAAAAGCATTACCAGCGGACGTACCAAACTCCAGCCGATACCTAAAACGCTTCCTTTGTATCTTCCCGCTAACTCTCTATTTAAAAGCGCCATTAATAATTCCCTGGCACCCAACAAGTCCTTAACGTCTTTAAATACGCCAGTGGTTCGCCCAATTGGAACTAAAGTAACCGTGGGACCAATTTTTCGAATTGGCTCAGTCAAATAATTCTCCTAAAAAAATTTTCATGAATGTGGTGAATGGGTCTTTGAGTAGGTAGGTTTACCCATTGCCATGGTAACAACAAGCCCTAGGTATTCAGCAATAACTCCGAGTGCAATTAAAACCAATCCTCCTAAAACTAGAATCACAACCATCACCGAAGCCCAACCCAGTGGTAACTGGGGATTATTTATTCGCTCAATTATAAAGAATATCGCTAACACAATTCCTAAAAAAGATGTCAAAATACCCGAAATTGAAACCAATCGCAATGGTTTTGTTCCCGAAGAAATCACCATTCGCCAAAAGAGTGCGATTAATTTGCCAGGTGAATAATTTTTTGGCGGTCTTAATTCAGTTCTGAAGTTGGTTTCGATAGTTTCAAAGCCACCACAAAACCAAGTGAGTGCTACATCTACGTAAGTGCCGGGTCCAGTTTGATTGGCAATTTTGCGAGCAATCTCGCCATCGATCAACCGGAAACTTGAAAAGTCAATTTTTGATAAATCTTTCGGAAAAAGTTTGCCAGCAATCCAATGGGCGAATTTTGATCCCAGTTTTCTCCACCAAGAATGGGGGGAGCCTTTTAAGTCAATTCCATAAACTACTTGTGCATTAGCTCCAGTGGCTCGCTTTAGTAAATTTGAGATGTCAGAAGGGTCATGTTGTCCATCCTCGTCGACAGTTACTACCCAATCGGCAGTAGTTTCAGACAATCCAGCCAAAACAGCAGCGTGCTCACCGTAATTCCTACTAAGCCAGAGGGGTTTGACCTTTTTATACTTAATCGCTAAACGCTGTGCTGCGACTACAGATTCTTGCGATCCCGCGTCCCACACCAAATAGATAGACCGCAGATTTAGTTTTTTAGTCGATAAAATCAATTCATCCACTACTGGTTCGATCGTTGCTCCGCCGTCATAAAGAGGAATTACGATATCGAGGGATTTGGTGGTGATAGGCACATCCAAATTGTAACGGGGGTGGCTATCGAATAACCTAAATTGGGTGTTGTTGCTACAAAGGAGCGAATTTTGAGTCTGTTAGACCAATTCGAAGTTAGTTTTAACGAACTTTCCAATGGTGCACTAACCCATGGTGGTTTAAACGAATTACAGCCGGTGGAAGTTGCAGCGGCTGTCCAACAAGAAATTGTGAGAGTTTTTAAAGAAGTAAACCCTGGAGCAAAATTACTCGAATTAAGAATAGAGCTAGCTACCCACGACTTTGAGCGGCTCGGTCGCTTTAATGCCCTACTCAATGACCGACTGAGAGACATTGTTCAAAAATTTAGCGAACTTAAAAGATATCCGTTTGCACACGAAACCAAAATATTAGTAGTAGAGGACCCTCACTTAACAAAAGGTGTTTTGCGTGCCACTCCCACTATTGAAGAAATAATTGGTGATGCCACATTGCCAAATTTATTTGAAGAGTTGGTTAATTATGCTCCTGAAATTATTGAAGAAAAGAAACCAACCTACGAATTGGTTTATGGTGGGCAAGTTTATGAGCTAAGTACAGGGACAATCACAATTGGGCGTGGAGAGAATGTCTCGATTCAGATTCCTGACTCTGGTGTCTCACGTAAACATCTAGAAATAAGTATCACGCAAGATGAAATTTTAATTGAAGACTTGAATTCAACTAACGGAACTTTCATAAACGGTAAGCAAATAAATGCCTACTTGGTAACCGAGCCAGTTGGCATAAACTTAGGCAGCTCTAAATTGGAAATTAGAATTAAATCTGAATGAAAAATTCTTTTAAACTAAGAGCAGCAGGTCGAAGTGATGTTGGCTCTGTTCGAGCTGACAATGAAGATTCGGCTTATCTTGGCCCCCATTTAATGTTGGTGGCAGATGGCATGGGCGGTCACGCGGCTGGTGAGCTAGCGAGCTCAACTGCAGTTGCGATCATGGCGCAACTTGACAAGCCGATGTCTAGTAGCGACGCTGAACTAGCATTTTCTGCAGCAATAAAACAAATTGGTGATGAGTTAGCGAAAGTTATAAAATTAGATCCAGAACGCGCCGGGTTAGGGACGACTCTCTCTGCTTCTTACTGGGATGGCAATGAATTAACTATTGCTCATGTTGGCGATTCAAGAGTTTATTTATTGAGAGAAAATAACCTTATCCAATTAACTAAAGACGACACTTTTGTACAAACCCTGGTTGATACTGGCCAGATCTCAGCTCAAGATGCTTTAACCCATCCACAACGTTCATTGCTTTTACAAGCAGTTGACGGAACTAGTCATCCTAAGCCAAATTTTTTAAATCAAGAATTACTTTTGGGTGACAGGGTTTTACTAGCTACCGACGGCTTGACTTCAGTACTTTCAGAAAATGAATTAAAAGAAATTTTAAGAGATTCTGATTTAGTTGGTGCGGTAACAAAATTAATTGAAGAAACCAATGAGCGTGGGGCGCCAGATAATGTAACGGTAATTGTTGCCGATGTTGTTGAAGAAAATCGAAGTAGCGAAACTGCGGTAGTGGGAGCTGCGGCTGAGCCAAGAAATAGATTTGAACTACCTGAATTAGAATTTCCGGAGGATTCTCACCCTTTTGCACCAGATGAATATGCAATTGAAAAACAGCAGGCTTGGATCCGGATTGGCTTAAGTACCTTTATTGTTCTGCTCTCTTTGGTCTTAACATTTTTAAGTCTCAGTTCATGGCTTTCTGAGCGCTATTACGTAGGGCAACTTGGTGATTCGGTGGCGGTTTATCAAGGTGTTCCGCGAAGCCTTGGCCCGGTATCGCTCTCACGACCAATTAGTACTTCCTCATTAAAACTAATTTCTTTAATTGAAGGTGATCAAATTTTGGTAGAAAACGGCCTTTCGGCAGAATCTGTTTCAGAAGCTTTATTTATAATCAGGCGACTTGATCAGAGAGCACTGTGTGCTCGTGAGCCAAATTTTGAATTTTGTCCCGAAGCGCTTGAATCTGTAAGGCCAAAGTAGAACTTCTAGCTAAAGTATTGATTTAAAGGAGCCGATTTTTGTCTGAGACTAGAAAACTTGCCAACCGTTACGAGTTGGGTGAGCCTATCGGTCGTGGTGGGATGGCGGATGTTTTTGAAGCATTCGATACTCGCCTGAACAGAACCGTCGCCATAAAAATTCTCAGAAGCGATCTTGCTCATGATCCAGCGTTTATCGCTAGGTTTAGAAAAGAAGCACAAGCTGCTGCTGCCTTAAATCATCCCACCATTGTTGCGGTCTACGACACCGGCGAAGACATTTATGGTGAAGGACGCGCTGCTACCAATGTTCCTTACATCGTCATGGAATATGTTGACGGAACCACATTGCGAGACATTATTAAAAGTGGAAGAAAATTACCGCCCGAGCGGGGTTTAAGAATTATTGCCGGAGTACTTGATGCTTTAGCTTATTCACATCGTCATGGAATTATTCACCGCGATATTAAGCCCGCTAACATCATGATTGCACGAAGCGGTGAAATAAAAGTGATGGATTTTGGAATCGCGCGTGCTTTAGCTGACGCCAGTAACACTATGACAGGCGGACAAACTGTCATGGGAACTGCTCAATACCTCTCCCCTGAACAAGCAAAAGGTGAAACAGTAGATGCACGAAGCGATTTATACTCTGCTGGTGTTTTACTTTATGAATTATTAACCGGACGCCCACCATTCTCGGGTGAATCGCCAGTTTCTATTGCCTATCAACATGTTTCTGAAATTCCCACCTACCCTTCTGAAATTGATCCAGCGATTCCTAAAAGTGTGGACAGTGTGGTGATGCATGCTTTAAATAAAGCAGCAAAGGATCGCTACCAATCGGCAGAGGAATTTCAAGCAGATGTAGAACGCATCATGTCAGGGATTCCAATCTCTAAAGAAAGTCAACCCAAGCCAAAACCCCAGCCTGCAGTCAAGACACAGGTTGTTACTCGCACTAAATCGCGCGGTAACAGCGTTTTAGTTTTGTTAGCACTGGCAGGTGTGTTTGTGGGCGGTGTAACTGTCTGGTTAGCTATGCAAATTTTTGGATTTGATGCAGATAGTAGAACAATCGTGCCAAGCTTAGAAGGCTTAACAGTAGAGCGAGCAACAGTTCTTTTACAAGACGAAGGATTAATACTCGGTCAAATAACTCCTGAAAATAGTGAGAGGCCGCAAGGAACAATTATTTCGCAATCACCTAATTCAGGAGTTGAAATTACTCCAGGTCAAATTGTAAATATAACCGTAAGTGCTGGAATTTCTAAAGTGACTGTTCCTAGATTGATTGGATTAATTTCAGTTGATGATGCCAGAAAAGTCTTAGCCGATGTTGGGTTGAGATTAGGCCCAGTAACTGAAACAGATAGTGAGCAAAATACTGGTGTGGTGCTTGGGTCCAATCCACCTGAAGGTACCGCGATAGATGCGGGTACTCAAGTTGCTCTCACTGTTTCTAGTGGATTAAAAGTGATTCCACAGGTTGTTGGTTTAGCTGAAGCTCAAGCAATAACCGATTTAACTAACCTGGGATTTGCAGTTGAAGTAATACAACAAATCGGAACCCCTGAGCAAGTAGGGCTGGTTATTGCGCAAGCACCAAAGCCGGGCACCAAAGCCAAGTTTGATTCTTTGGTAACTATCAGCATTGGTGTTCTGCCTGAGGATTTACCGCCACCTTTGCCGCCAGAGCCGGCACCTGAAGGTGAAGTGGGTTAGTTTTTTAAAACCAACTCACTCGCTTGATTCCAAGCATCTTGCCAATTAGGTAATGCTCTTAAGCCCGCATTAATCCATTTTTTATTTGATAAAACTGAATAGCTAGGTCTTTTTGCTGGTCGACTAAAGTTTTGACTGTTAACTGGCTTAACAATTTCTTTGTCAATTTGTAGCGTGAAGGCTATCGCCTGTGCAAAATCAAACCAAGAAATTTCGCCTTGATTAGTGCAGTTATAAATTCCGTATTCAGGATTAATTTCAATTAAATTTAAAATTGCTTCTGCAATATTCAAAGACCAAGTAGGAGCTCCTATTTGGTCATTAACCACAGCTAATTCTTTTTCGCTTTCAAGTAGTTTGCCGATAGTTTTGGCAAAATTAGACCCAACTGCCCCATAAACCCACGCTGTTCTCAAAATCCATGTTTTGGGATTTAGTTGCATGGCTAATTCTTCCCCTTGTAATTTACCCATGCCATATACCGATTGCGGATTAGTTGCGTCAGTTTCAAGGTAAGGCGTTTTGCTATCCCCAGCAAAAACATAGTCGGTAGAAATATGAATTAAATTTGCATTTTTTTCTTTACAAGCTAAAGCCATTTCAGCTACCGCTAAGGCATTAATTTTAGTAGCTAACTCTATTTCAGTCTCTGCTAAATCAACTTTTGTATATGCTGCACAATTAATAAGATGATCAAAATCAAAACTTAATATCTTTTCTTTGATGTTTTCAATAATACTCAAATCAATGTCGCTTCTATCCAGAGCTATGAAAGAGATTTTATTTTTCTAATAATTTAACTAGATCTGATCCAACTTGACCATTTTTACCAATTAATAAAATTTTCATTAATTAACTTTTATTAGTTGAAGCTTTATGCTTCTTCCACCAAGCTTCATTTTCTTTGTACCAAGCAGCCGTGGCCTTTAAACCCTCATCAAAATTTACTTGAGGTGAGTACCCTAATTCTTTAGAAATTTTCGTAATATCTACGCTATAGCGAAGGTCGTGACCTTTTCGATCTGCAACTTTTTCTATAACTTCTTCACCTACGCCCATAACTTCCAGTATTTTGTACGTTAAATCTAAGTTAGTTAGTTCGGTGCCGCCACCAATATTATATATTTCGCCAGCTCTTCCTCTTGTTAATGCTAAAGCAATGCCACGACAATGATCATCAACATGCAACCAGTCTCTAATATTTAATCCTTGGCCATAAAGCGGAACTTTTTTACCTTCCAAAATATTTGTGACAAATAATGGAATTACTTTTTCAGGAAACTGAAAGTGACCATAATTATTACTGCAACGAGTTGTGATGGTGTCTAATTTGTGAGTGCGATGATAAGCCCTGACTAATAAATCTGACCCAGCTTTGCTTGCAGAATAAGGGCTATTTGGCAAAAGAGGATGATCCTCAGGCCACTCACCAGTCTCAATGCTGCCATAAACTTCATCAGTTGAGACATGTAAAAATCTTTTTATTTCAGCTCGGTGAGCAGCATCAAGTAAAACCTGTGTGCCCATGACGTTGGTGCTAACAAATTCTGATCCACCATCGATTGATCTATCTACGTGAGATTCAGCGGCGAAATGCGCTATTACATCGTGATTTTTAAATAGTTCTGCCACCAAGGCTTCATCACGAATATCGCCCTTTACAAATTTGTAGCGGGTGTCGTTAGCTACTTCTTTTAAATTCTCTTCATCACCTGCATAAGTAAGCGCATCTAGTACCGTAAGGGCTTCTAGGTTTTCAAGCGGTAACCGGTCAGTCAGCGCCATTCTTACAAAATTTGAACCGATAAAGCCGGCGCCGCCAGTTACTAATAATTTCATTTGCTAGTTCCCTTGATTAACGATCACTCGACTGTGATCGCCCAACATAAAACGATTAGCTTTTGGTTGTTCATTTGAGCCTCTAACTTCAACTTCTTTACCAATTAAGCTATCTTCAATTCTAGCAACTGAAGAAATTATGGTATTTTCTAAAACAATTGAATGCTCGATTTCAGTCTCAGATAATTCACATTCATGATAAATCGAAGTAAACGGACCAACGTAAGTATCGGTGACTTTTGTATTTTTACCAATAATGGCAGGGCCTCTAATGATTGATCTTGTAATAACAGCGCCCTTTTCAACTATTACGCGCCCGATCAATTTAGATTCAGAATCTACTGTGCCTTCATTTTTAGCTTCCATAGTTTCAAGAACCGCGCGATTACACTCCAACATATCTTCTAATTTGCCTGTGTCTTTCCAGTAACCGGTTACTAAGTGTGGTTTAACAGAATGTTTGTTATCAACTAGCCATTGAATGGCATCGGTTATCTCTAGCTCGCCGCGGGCAGAAGGTTTTATCGATCGCACCGCCTCGTGAATTGGTGTTCTAAACATATAAACGCCAACTAAAGCTAAGTCACTTGGTGGGTCTTTCGGTTTTTCAACCAGTTTGACTACATCACCCTTATCGTCCACAACTGCAATACCAAAACTTTGCGGGTTTGAAACTTTTGTTAACAAAATTTGAGCAGCTGCATCACTCTGCGCAAATTCTTCAACTAATTTAGTAATACCTCCGAGTAAAAAATTATCCCCCAGATACATCACAAATGGCTCATCACCAAGAAAATCTTTTGCAATTAATACCGCGTGCGCTAAACCTTTAGGTGCGTCCTGTGGAATATATGTTGCTTTGATTCCCAGTTCAGTTCCGTCACCAATGGCGGCTTCGACTTCACGAGCAGTGTCGCCCACAATGATCCCGACATCAGTGATTCCAGCATCGCGAATTGCTTCTAAGCCGTAAAAAAGTACTGGTTTATTAGCTACTGGCACAAGTTGCTTTGCTGAAGTATGAGTAATTGGCCTCAAGCGGGTGCCAGCGCCGCCAGCTAGGACTAAGGCTTTCATGAAAGAGACTCTACTTGATGGTGACGCGAGACTATTTCCAGTTTGGATACTTATCTTTGGCGTCTCGCAGGGCCATGCCACGATTTAAAACTGTGAGCCGCTTTTGAACCTCTTCTAGCCTTATTAAAAAGTTGGCACCTACAAAAAGAAAAATTATCACCGTTAAATAAAGCACCACATCGGTAGCTCTAGGTATGCCAAAGAACAAAGCAAAACGTGTTGCCGCATCTTGAGAGACAGTTAGGGTAATAACCCCAATTAAAAACGTGATAATTAATAATTTTTGCCAAGCTCGAGCACGAGCCGAATTACGTTTCTTTAATAACCATAATGAAAAAAGTATTGTTGAGACTACTAAAATAATTCTAATTAACATTTTTCCTCACTTAAAAAACAAATCGCTTAAAATATTTATGCTGTTCCATAATGACTGTCCTCTTTTATACATAAATTTTGGATATAATATTTCTACCGCCACCTCTTGATAACTTAATTTTTTCTCTGAAACAATTTCTACAATCTCAGAAGCATGTGTCATACCATCGCGCTGCAAATTAATTTCAAAAATAACTTCTTTGCTAAAAGCTCGAAGCCCATTGTGAGCATCTGATAAGGGTAGGCCGGTTGAGAGTTTTGAAAATTTAACCGCAGCCTTAAGCACTATTCTACGTATCAGACTCAATTTGGTTCGTTTATCTAAGAATCTTGAACCAAAACTACATCTACTTTTTTTTCTACAATTGGTTCAATAAGTGGAGCAATATCTTTAATTTGATGTTGTCCATCAGCATCCATTGTGACAAAAACTTCTATTTGCAGATTTTTTCTGGCAAATTCAATCCCGGTTTGAAGGGCAGCCCCCTGCCCACAATTAAGTTGATGTTGTAATAAATAGACTTTTGAATCATCAATCAGCTTGACGGTGTTATCGGCGCTTCCGTCGTCAACTACAACAATTTTAAAATTTGTTTTAATTAAATCATTTAAAACTTTTTCAATATTCTCAGCTTCGTTATATGCTGCAATAATTACGCAGCATTTTTCAGGATCTATGGCCATTTAACTCTTTATCAACAAGAGCAAGGTCCGCCTGAACCATGATTTTGGCAAGTTCTTTCCAATCAGTTTTTGGCTCCCAATTCAACTTTGTTTTAGCTTTTGAATAATCTCCTACTAACGCATCGACTTCTGCGGGTCTGAAATAACGAGGATCAATTTCAACATACTTTTCCCATTCTAAATTAGCTTCAGAAAACGCTGCCGCTACAAAATCTTTTACCGTAGCAGCTTTACCTGTAGCAACTACATAATCGTCTGGTTGATCTTGTTGCACCATTAACCACATTGCTTCAACAAATTCTTTTGCGTAGCCCCAGTCTCTTACCGCATCTAAGTTGCCTAGATAAAGTTTTTCTTGCACCCCAGCTGCAATTCTCGCAACTGCATAGGTAATTTTTCTAGTTACAAAAGTTTGTCCCCTACGAGGTGACTCGTGATTAAATAAAATTCCATTGCTGGCGTGCATCCCATATGCTTCGCGATAATTAACGGTGGACCAAAATGCATAAAGTTTCGAAACTGCATATGGACTTCTAGGGTGAAAAGGTGAAGCTTCAGATTGCGGAGGCGGAGTGCTTCCATAAAGTTCACTTGATGAAGCTTGGTAGAACCGTGCCTTGGTATCAGCGGCGCGCAAAGCTTCTAGAATTCTTAAGGTTCCAAGTGCAGTAATGCTGCCGGTGTAATCAGGAATTTCAAAAGAAACTTTCACATGGCTCTGTGCCGCTAAATTGTAAACTTCGTCAGGTTTTATATCCCGCAGTAAATTTATCAAACTCGTGGCATCGGATAAATCACCGTAATGCAAATATAGATTTCTAGCATTTAAATGGGGGTCTTGATAAATCCCTTCAATTCTTTCAGTGTTGAAAGATGAAGATCGACGTATTACCCCATGAACTTCATAGCCTTTAGAAAGCAACAATTCGGCTAGATAGGAACCGTCTTGCCCAGTTATTCCTGTGATAAACGCAGTTTTTTGCTGATTCAAGAAACACCCCTATAAGATTTACTTAATATCATTCTAGTGAACGATAAAGGGTTTATAGGTATTTGATGGTAACTAAAGTATTAATCGCAGGCAAGAATGGAATGGTTGGATCTGCGCTAGTTCGCCTATACGATTCTTTCTCTAATTTCGAAGTTCTTTCACCTGCTCGCGGGGAGCTTGATTTACTAGATCGAAATTTAGTATTTGAATATTTATCTAAAAATAAACCTGATTTAGTTGTTGATGCAGCTGCCCGTGTAGGTGGCATTGTAGATAACAATTCTTACCCGGTTGATTTTTTATCCATTAACTTACAAATTCAAACCAATCTGATGGATGCAGCAGCTAAAGCTGGGGTTAAGAATTTTGTATTTTTAGGTTCATCTTGTATTTATCCAAAATTTGCACCCCAACCCTTAAAAGAAGAATACTTATTAAGTGGACCACTTGAAGAAACTAATTCAGCCTACGCAATTGCAAAAATTGCTGGGCTACGTTTAATACAGGCTTATCGTGAGCAATATGGCTATAGCTGGATTTCGACTATGCCAACAAATCTATACGGACCCAATGACAATTTTGATTTTAACTCATCTCATGTTATTCCAGGATTAATTGCTAAATTTCACAAAGCAAAAATTGAAAAACAAAATAAAGTAACACTTTGGGGTACAGGTAGTGCCTTGAGAGAATTTCTTCATGTAGATGATTTAGCTCGCGCTATTAAATTTACTTCAGAAAAATATAATGACCACGAATTTATAAATATTGGATCTGGCGAAGAAGTCTCGATTAAGCAATTAGCTGAACTAGTGAGGCAGGTTGTTGGGTTTGAGGGTGAAATTAAATGGGATAGCTCTTACCCTGATGGCACTCCACAAAAACTTTTAGATAGCTCAAAAATATTAAAGCTAGGTTGGAAGCCAGAAATTGCTCTCAAAACTGGACTTGTGTCAACTTACGCTTGGTACCTTGAAAATGCTACAGTCCGTTAAGCCAATTCTGAATAAGTTCTAGACTCAAATAAGCGACAACCTTGGTAGGTATCCAAAAAGATTAATTAGAAATTTCTCAATAAAATTCTTGCTATGTTTTTCTTATTTGAAATGCTTCTCTGAGAGCTTTTTCTGTCTCTTACCGTAATAGCGTCTTGATGCCACAACATGTAAGCTTGCGGTTTTTAATAAAAACAAAGTCGCCAGAATTTTTTTAAACGAAGCCATAAATCTAAGTCCATCGCGTATTTGTGCTCAGGTTCTGGTAGTTGTGGGCCGGCAGGGTTTTACACTAAACAAACTTCCAGGTTGCGGTGTTAAGTGGGGCCGTATCTAGATGACCAAAATCCTAGTTTTCCGAAATTATTAAAACCAACTCTTCGACCATCTTCATTTAAATAAATCAGCTGACCAAAAGCTGCTACCGCACCGGAATTCTCGAGTTCAGTTACGGCGCGAGTAATAGCCCCCTCGGCAAAAAAATCGTCATCGTTAATCCAGCCAAAATACTTGGCAGTTTGAGCTGATTCAAAAGCTTGATTTAAGGCAGAACTAAAGCCTTTTTCAGTTTCAGCAATAAATTCTGTGGGTTTTTTTTGTTCAAAAAATTTTTGGATTTTATCTTCAAGACTAAAAATAGTGTCTTTTGATGAAATAATTTTTAAAGTTAAATTCTCATAGCTTTGTTGATAAACAGACTCAACCGTTTTTATTAGAGAAGGTCTGACTCCAGTAGTGGCGATAGCAATTACCACAGCAGGATTGTTAGTCAAGTGAATTGAGCCAATTCTGAATAAGTTCTAAACCACCTTCGGTAAGAATACTTTCTGGGTGAAATTGTACGCCCGCAATTGGGGCAGTTTGATGTTTAACTGCCATGATCACGCCATTTTTTGTTTTTGCAGTTACCTGCAAGTTTTCTGGTACTGAATCATTCTCTATAGCCAAAGAGTGATAACGAGTAGCGGTAAAACCAGGTTTTAATCCCAGGAACAACCCTTCGTTGTCATGAAAGATTTCACTGGTCTTTCCGTGTAGTAGTTCTGGAGCTTGATTCACTTTTGCCCCAAAGGCAACGCCAATTGCTTGATGTCCTAAACAAACTCCAAGTAACGGTTTATTAGTTAGCAATGCTTCCTTCACCACAGAAATGCATTGTCCTGCTTCTTCTGGAGTGCCAGGACCTGGTGATAATAAAATGCCGTCGTAATTATTTAGAGTTGAAAGATCTACTTCATCATTTCTTACGACTTCAACTACCGCACCTAATTGCTCTAAGTATTGAACGAGATTGAAAACAAATGAATCGTAATTATCGACAACTAATATTTTTTTCATTTAAAATCAACTTTAATTCTAGGGTCAATTAAACTTATAGGGCCTTGATATGCCTTTAATTCTATATCTGAAGCATCTTCAATTGTATAGATCAAACCAAATACATCAACGTAATCTTGCAACACCGAAACATTAATGTCATCTTTTAGACTTTTACGCATTTGCTCAGAGTTCCCAATTGCTTCAATTTTAAAAGGTGGTGAATAGACCTTTCCATGAAGCAATAAAGTGTTGCCAACGCAGCGAACCGCCGAAGTTGAAATAATTCTTTGCCCCATGATGCTTATTCCTTCAGCACCACCTGCCCAAAGCGCGTTCACTACCGCTTGCACATCCTCTTGGTGAATTAATAAATCATTGACGTTAGTGCTATATCCAAGTGATGAATTTAGATCTGGCACCGGTGCGTCACTCAAGGTGACCAATAAGCCCGGACCGCTAATAGGTGTCAAACCTGCGGCAGGGGCTAAATCTTGAATTTCTTTTCCAATTCTTTGTGCCAACAATCCATCCGAACTATTGGAAATATCTTCAATTTGACTTTGGGTACTGGTTAAAATTTGCACATTTTGCTCTACATCGCGCGCCACCTCTGCTACCAAATCGCGCAAACGAGAGGGTCTATCACTTCTGATATCGTCGCCATTAGCGATTTGTGCACTAGAGATCAATAGAAATCCGGCCAAGGCAAAAGTTAGGCCTGCTGCTAGATGAGACTTATTGATCTTCATGTCTCAACCGTAAACTGTAGAACCAGAGCCAGCCACTGATGGTCGGGCTTTTAGGAGGGGAAGATGCCTATCTCAAGGCGGCGTAAGCCAAAAGACGACAAGGTCTCACAAACCTCAACCAATTTCGAGCCTATTAACTTGGACGGACCTCGCTGGATTGCCCCTGCCATGGTTACTTTTTTTATCATAGGTTTGATCTACATCGTTACTTTTTATATTGCGGGAAGTTCCGTGCCCGGAATGAATAGCTTAAACGCACTTTGGAATATTGCAATTGGTTTTGGATTTTTAATAATTGGATTTATTCTTTCGACCAAATGGCGTTAAAAGTAATTTTGTAACAATAATGCCAGTTATCAATCCACCTAGATGAGCTCGCCAGTCAATTCCACTGATGGTAAAACCTAAAACAATATTGATTGCAAGAAAAACTAGCACTTGGGATACGTCGGCTTGCATTTTTTTGCCAATCACTACAAAAGCACCCATTAATCCAAAAACAGCACCGCTAGCACCGATAGAAAAGGTGGCGGGAGGTGAAAAATAATATGAAGCTAAAGACCCACCTATTGCGCTGGCAAAATAGAGAATTAAAAAATTTTTTGAACCTAAAAACTTTTCAATTTGAGTTCCTAACAACCAAAGCGCTAGCAGATTAAAGCCGAGGTGCAAAAGCGAGCCGTGTAAAAAAGTGGCTGTAACCAATCGCCACCATTCCCCACTTGTGACAGCTGGTGGATGTAAGCCCAGCGTAAAAACTGCCCAATTGCGAGCAATTAAAGTTTGAGAGAGAAGTTGCAAAACATAGACACCGCCAATAAAGAAAACCAAGCGCTTAGTCCAAGTTGCAGCATGACGCTGTAAAAAGCCACCAGTTCTGGATGGTCGGATCACAACTTGTGAATCAGCGGCACACAAGGGACACTGAAATCCCACCGAAGCCACATTCATGCACTCGGGACAAATTGGTGAAAGACACCTATTACATGAAACTCTGGTAGTTCTTGCAGGATGGTTTACGCAGTTAGAAGTTTCAAAAACTTCTTCTGACATTATTCCTCAGAAATCGTTATGTTGTTAATAACGATATCTGTTGCTGGCTTGTCTTGTGCCCCAGTTTGAGCTCCAGCAATTTTGTCTACTACCTCGCGGCTTGCTTGGTCTGCACACTCCCCAAAAATGGTGTGTTTACGATTTAACCAGGCAGTAGCAGCAACGGTTATAAAAAATTGAGAGCCATTTGTATTTGGACCCGAATTTGCCATCGCTAAAAGATATGGTTTATCAAAATTAAGTTCGGGGTGAAATTCATCGGCGAACTGATATCCCGGCCCCCCACGTCCTGAGCCCAAAGGGTCTCCGCCTTGAATCATAAAACCTGAAATTACCCGATGAAAAATTGTTCCGTCATAAAGCGAGGTGTTAGTTTTTTTACCTGTCTTTAAATCAGTCCATTCTTGTGAACCATCTGCTAGCCCTAAAAAGTTCTTAACAGTTTTTGGAGCATGCAATGGGAACAGCTCAATTTTTATGTCACCTAATGTGGTGTGTAGTGTCGCAAATTTTTTGTCGCTCATTTTTCTCCTTTAGTTTTTCGGGTGGAGGCTAGGGGACTCGAACCCCTGACCCCTGCCTTGCAAAGGCAGTGCTCTACCAGCTGAGCTAAGCCCCCGTTTTTAAATCAGTGAATCGGACGCTTTAAATTCTAAATTTGAATCAAAAGTTGCTTCTGACCAAAGTTCTTCATCAGCTTTGCTATCTTGCACTGCTCTGTAGATAACAAATCCAGTAACAGCTGCAAAGGCAAGCAAAATTAATCGACCTAGGGCTCGCATTTTCCACCTCCGTTGCATTTCCAAATACTGCGTGGGCCTAACTGGACTTGAACCGGTGACCTCTTCCTTATCAGGGAAGCGCTCTAACCATCTGAGCTATAGGCCCAATCTTGGACACCCAAGGTTACCTAATATCAATTCTTCAGTCGTTGCGAGGTAAGTCTGGTTAGGGAAATTACCATCAATTCCCACCCGGATTTAATCCTTAACCTGACGAACCACGAGAGCGCTTTAATGATTCCATGTAGACGGATCGTTAATGCAAGATGCGCTAAAAACTTTGAATTATTCCAACCTATATTTTTGGCAACCTTTAATGCATTCTTATGACACTTTAATTCTTCTATAAATCTGCCCGTTTCGTAAGCGTACAAACTGGAGGCACTTTCAGCATGTCGGCGATAAGCAAAAGTGGTTATGGGTATGTAAAAAATTGAATAGTTTTTTTCGATGAGTCTGACAAATATATCTAAATCCATAGCGGTATGAAAGGCTTCACTAAACTTTTCTTTTCGCAATACCTCTGTATTCCAGGCAATCGCCGGAAAATAGAGCCAATCGCCCAACATTAACCTGTTAAAAAATTTTCTATTATTGATTATTTGTGCTTTTTTTATTTTAGGTTTTATAAAATTTTTAACTAAATCAGGCAGCGGCCTAATTTCGCTTCCTTTTTGATCAATCACCTTAGAATTTGAAGTGACAGCAGCTATTTTTCTATCGGTAAGTGAAATTAATTCATTTGATAAATCAGATAGAATCAAGTCGTCCGATCCACAGAGTAAAGTGAATTTGGCTTGGCTTACCTCCATTGCTTTATTAAAATTGCCAGCGATTCCTAAGCGGGTTGGATTTAGTTGGTATTCCACTCGGTTCTCAAATTTTTTTACTATTTGCTCAACATTGGTGCTCGCGCTTGGATCTTCTAGTACGGTGATTGGCGTTGTGGGGCTCAAGTTTTTAGTAGCACTTTTTAAAGTCTCATATAAATAAGGGCTTTCACCATAGGCAGGTATAACCACCTGAAGAATTGGTTGATTCACAATAAACTAATGCTACTTTTAACTAAGTATTTTTTCTAATAGGCCGCATGATTTGAGGAGATTGTGAGAACATCAGCCAAGCCCTTGGTGGTGATTCCTGCATTTAATGAAGCGGAAGTGATTGAAAAAACAATTTCAGAATTAAGCCATTACTCTCAATATGATTTTTTGTTCATTGATGATGGCAGTACCGATTCCACTTTGGAAATTTTGACAAAATTAGACGCGCCCTATCTATCTCTTCCATTTAATCTTGGAGTTGGGGTAGCCATGCGTACTGGCTTTCAATTTGCACATGAGAACGGCTATCGGGCGGTAATTCAGTTTGATGCAGATTTGCAGCACAAACCAGAATTTATTGCAGAGTTGTTAAAAGGGTTAGCTGCCAGTGACGTGGTGGTTGGCTCACGATTTGCCGAAGATAAAACCTATCGTGTTTCTTTACTAAGAAAATTAGCAATGTTTTTACTGAAGTTTGCGGTTTCGCGCCATACCGGCGAAAAGCTTTCTGATGTTACTAGTGGTTTTAGGGCGGCCGGCCCCAAAGCGATTGCCCTCTTTGCTGAAGATTATCCAGCAGAGTATTTAGCCGACACAGTTGAGTCTTTAATTTTAGCGGCAGATCACAATCTTAAAATTTGTGAAATACCAGTAACCATGCAAGAAAGGCAAGGTGGAAAACCAAGTCAAAATGTTTTTCGGTCTTCGCTTTACTTAGGCAGAAGTATTTTGGTGTTAATTGCCTCCTTCAGCGTAAAGAAAAGGTAGATTTAATTACATGACTTGGATACTTGGTTTGATTGCGGTTGTATTTTTAGTGATTTTAGTTTTTATTAACATTCGAAAAGGTTTTCTAAAAGAGAAGTATGCAGTTTTGTGGCTAACTGTTTCTATTTTAAGTATCTTTGCTATCGCTATCCCGCAATTTATTCCTTTTCTAGCTACGAACTTAGGCTTCACCTTGCCGGCAAACTTTTTATTCGTAGTTACGGTTGGCACAGCACTATTTTTGACATTTTTACTTTCAACTGATATTTCGAAAAAACAAAAACAGCTTGAAAAGTTAGCTAGTGAAATAGCAATTTTAAAAAATCAAATAAATAAAAAAAGTTAATGTCTTTAATCCTTGCCCATCGCGGAGCGAGTGGATACTTACCAGAAATGACACTCGCTGCTTATCGCTTGGGTTTAGAAATGGGTGTAGCTGGCTTAGAAGTAGATGTTCGCCTCACAAAAGATAACGTGTTAGTAGCAATTCATGACAGAAAAACCAGACGAGTAGCAAATAAAAATTTAACGATTTCAAATAGTACCTATGAGGATTTAGCAAAACTAAATTTTTACGGTGAAGAAAAGGCAGCTGGTAATTTTCAAATTATTAAGCTTTCCCAATTGTTAGATTTAATGATGGATTTCAAAGCTCCGTTAGTTTTAGCGATTGAAACCAAGCATCCCTCTATAAAGAGTTTTAAGTTAGAAAAGCAGGTTTGTAATCTTCTAAAAAGCTATGATATAAAAAAAGGTAAAATAAGCAACGTACAAATTATTTTAATGAGTTTTAATTTATTTGCGGTTCGAAGCTTTCAAAAATTATTACCAGACACCCAGCGGGTGATGTTAGTAGAAAAAAATTATCCTTTTTTGGCAGCTATTCCCACCCCTGGAAAAGCGCAATTTGTTGGCCCTGGCATTGAATTATTAAACAAAAATCCAAAGTTGTTAAAAAGATGGAGAAAAAGAGGTAAGCAGCTATTTGTTTGGACTGTAGATTCACCAAAAGATGTAAAGTGGTGTCTTGAAGAAAAGATTGAATTTTTTGTTTCAAACTTTCCTGACCGTGCGCTAGCTATTCAAAGAAAGCCTAATTGAGATGACGCTGCCAAAAGTTTTGGTGATAACACCTGATCGGCTTGGTAAATCTATGGCTGGACCGGCAATTAGGGCAGCCGCAATTGCAGAAGAGTTGGCGCGGCAAAATCCAACTTGTTTACTAAGCCTCAATGAGGCAAGTGAGTTAATAAAGTCAAAAGCAACTGTTTCGGTATCAGATCATAAAAAATGGGTGAAGTGGGCTGACATTGTTATTTACCAAGGAATAGTTTTGGAGCACTTTCGCATTTTACGAAAAAGAAAAAAATTTTTAGTTGCTGATATGTACGACCCACTACACATTGAGTATCTGGGGTCAGCGGTCAATACCAGCTTTTATGTGCGCCGGGCAGTGCTAAGTGTTACTGCAGCCTCAATCGGGCTACAGCTGCGAGTGAGTGATTTAGTACTTGCGGCATCACCTGCACAAAAAGATTTATGGCTTTCCCATATGGCCGCATGGAATGTAATTGATCCAGAAGAATACGACAAAGATCCAGAACTTGGTGAGCACATCGCAATTGTTCCTTTTGGAATTTCAAACCAAGAACCAAAAGCTACGACAAATCCTTACTTAGAAAATTTCACTGCTATAAAACAAAAGGATCCTATTCTGCTTTGGGGTGGTGGTATTTACGATTGGTTTGATCCTTTAACGCTAATAAAAGCAGTAGCGATAGCAAAACAAAAAAAATCTAATTTAAGATTAGTTTTTATGGGGGGAAAGCACCCAAATCCAGATGTGCCGCAAAATAAAATTGTTCAAAAAGCTATTGATTTGGCTAAAGAATTAGATCTATTAGATAAAAATGTTTTCTTTAATGAAGGGTGGGTGGACTATAACAAGCGCGCTAATTATTTAAAGCATGCCACTATTGGGGTGAGTATCCACACCAAATCTTTAGAAACTCAATTTAGTTTTAGAACTAGAAACCTTGATTATCTTTGGGCGGGTTTACCAATAGTCACAACTGAAGGTGATTTTTTTGCTGACTTGGTTGAAGAAAATAATTTAGGAAGGGTTGTTCCGCAAAAAGATGAAGAGAAACTAGCGGCAGCGATTTTAGATTTACTCGCTTTAAAAGAGTTAAAAGTAGCTCAAAAAAATTGTTTAGCTACACGGGAGCAATTTCGTTGGAGCGTAGTAACTGAACCGCTAAAAGAATACTGCCGCTCGCCTTATCGAACTAAAAAAAATCCGTTAGCTTTAAAGCGCCAGCCCCGAAAAACACCACTTTATTATTACAAACGATTTGGTGAAATAAAGCGTGAAGAAGGTGCTGGTGGAATTTTGAGAAAGACTGCAAAAAAACTACGCCTGCCTGGCTCAAAATTTTGGTAGTTAGACTGTAATTATGGAAAATTCGCAAACCAGACCAGTTGATGCAATGTTGCCTGGGCGCCTTGGTTTAGTGGTCCGGCTGGTAGCCCAGCCTGGGGGCAGATTGGCGCTGCTGGATGCGGTCAATCGTTATGCAGACAAATTAGAAGATGAGCCTGGCACAGAGGCTTTTGTGGTTTCTTTAGATCCAGATGATCAGGACGTTGCATGGTTGGTGGAGTGGTTTTCAAGTCAAAATGCTTTCGAAGAACATCGCAAAGCTAAGGGATTTGAAGTTTTAATGAAGGAGTTACCTAACCTGCTCAGTCAACCACCAGGGATTTTAAGAATAGATCCGTTAAGAATGTTTGTACAGCGAGAACTAATTGAAGGTGCTTTTTAAATATCGTCGCTGAGAGTTACTTCGTAGCCACCCACATATTCTGCAAACACATTGTAAATAATTGCAAATAAACCAGCTAGTAATGTCCAAACAACTACCTGGATAGTTGTAACTAAAATTCCTAGTGTCAACACTCTAGAAAAAGAAAGTAAGCCTGCAATATTAAAACCGGTGCCAAAAACATCTGATACTAATCCGGTGGCAGCATCTAAAGAACCGCTTAAGTTTAATAAATACCAAATTAGAATTATTGCGAAAATCATCGCTATCCCAAAAACTATAGATAACACAAACGAAGTTTTTATAGCCGCTAGTGGATCAATGTAGGAAATTCTTAGTCTGACTCTTTTAGTGGGCACCCGTGTTGTTGCTGGGGGAGTCTTTTCGCTAACCATTAATTAATCTACCGCCTTTGCCACCGCTACTACCTTTTCGTCTTTTGCTAACTTCATCATTGCCACACCCATCGTATCTCTTCCGGTGGCACGAACTTCAGACACCGAAGTTCTAATAACTACCCCGCTTGATGAAATTGCTAAAACTTCATCGCTTTCTTTTGCCACAAATGCACCTACTAAAGATCCTCGTTCGTCACTTAATCGCATTGCTAAAACACCTTGGGTGCCACGGCCTTTAGTATTCCATTCTTTAACTGCAGTTCTTTTAGCAAAACCAGCATCGGTAGCGGTGACTAAGAATGATTTAACTTCAACTACATCTAAACTCAAAAGTTTATCTTCTTTAGACTTAAACTTCATTCCGATTACACCACCAGCAGTTCTACCCATTGGGCGCAAAGTTTGGTCATCAGCCGAAAACCTAACTGAGTAGCCTTTTTTGCTAACCATTAATAAATCATCTTTTTTAGAAACTAAAGTTGCACCAATCAAGTAGTCCTTTGGTTTTAACTTCATCGCGATTACTCCACCGCTTCGTGGTGAGTCGTACTCAAGTAGTGGCGTCTTTTTTACACTGCCTTGCGCGCTGGCAAGCACTAAATAAGGTGCTTGATGGTAATCCTTGATTGATAAAACTTGAGCTATCTGCTCATCTGGTTGAAAAGCTAATAAATTTGCTACGTGTTGACCACGAGCATCTCTACCTTTTTCTGGCAATTGGTGCACCTTACTTCGGTAAACCCGGCCTTGATCTGTAAAAAAGAGTAGCCAATTATGAGTTGAGGCGATAAAGAGATGCTGTACCACATCGTCTTCTCTGAGTGCTGCGCCTTTAACTCCTCTGCCGCCACGTTTTTGGCTGCGATACATTTCAAGTTTAGTTCTTTTTATGTAACCGCCTCGGCTAATTGTTATAGCTACATCTTCATTTGTAATAAAGTCTTCTGCTGATTTTTCGCTTTCTGCCGCAACAATTTTTGTTCTGCGCTCATCCCCATACTTGTCAACAATCTCTTTTAGCTCATCTTTAATAATTTGTCGTTGGCGGGTTGGGTCTGAAAGAATATTTTTATAATCTTTAATAGCTTTTAATAGTTCATTGTGTTCGTCAATTATTTTTTGTCGCTCTAAAGCTGCCAAACGTCTTAATTGCATATCTAAAATTGCCACTGCTTGAATTTCATCTATTTTTAAAAGCTTGATTAAACCTGCTTTGGCGTCATCTACCGTCTTTGATTTTCTTATTAAAGCTATAACATCATCAAGTTTGTCTAGCGCTTTTAGTAAGCCTGAGAGAATATGATCTCGTTTTTGCGCTTCTTTTAATCTGTGGCTAGTTCGCCTTACGATTACTTCGATTTGATGATTAATCCAATTAGAGATAAAGGCTTCAATGCTTAAAGTTTTAGGAACATTGTCAACTAATGCCAACATGTTGGCGCCAAATGTTTCTTGCAGTTGAGTGTGTTTGTAAAGATTATTCAAAACAACTTTTGCTACTACGTCCTTCTTTAAAACTAAAACTATTCGCATGCCGGTTCGAGATGAAGAATCATCTCGCAAATCTACGATTCCGGTAATTCGACCACTATCAACTAATTCAGCAATTTTTAATTTCAAATTATCTGGATTCACTTGATAAGGCAGTTCAGTAATAATTAAATTTGGCCGTTGTTTTGAGTCTTCTTCAATATCAACTACCGCTCGCATGGTGATTGAGCCACGTCCAGTGCGATAAGCGTCTGAGATTCCGGTGCGCCCAACAATCACACCACCTGTGGGAAAATCTGGCCCTAAAATCAATTTACTTAATTCGGCAAACAACTCCTCTTTGCTAGCTGTTGGGTTCTCTAATGCCCAATTAACGCCCGCTGCCACCTCTCTCAGGTTGTGAGGGGGGATGTTGGTGGCCATACCAACTGCGATTCCACTAGAGCCGTTTACCAGCAGATTCGGAAAGCGGCTTGGTAAAACGGTTGGCTCTTGTGTTCTTCCGTCATAATTTGGAACAAAATCAATGGTGTCTTCGTCAATGTCTCTAACCATCTCGATTGAGATGGCTGACATTTTTGATTCGGTGTACCGCATTGCGGCAGCACCGTCATTACCTGGGGATCCGAAGTTTCCTTGACCCTCAACTAAGGGGTAACGCATCAACCAGGGTTGAGCCAATCTAACCAAAGTGTCATAAATAGCGCTGTCACCATGCGGGTGATAGTTACCCATCACATCACCAACGATGCGTGCAGATTTTGAATAACCTCGGTCTGGTCTGTATCCGCCGTCATACATTGCATACAAAACTCTGCGGTGAACGGGTTTTAGTCCATCTCGCACATCAGGAAGCGCTCTGCCCACAATAACGCTCATCGCATAATCTAAATATGAACGAGAAAGTTCTGTTCTTAAATCAACTGGATCAATTCGCCCATGGTTGGGTTGTAAAGTTGCTGGCATCTATTTCCTAAATATCCAAAAATCTAACATCGCGAGCATTGTGTTGTATAAAGTTTCTTCTACTTTCTACATCCTCACCCATAAGAACACTAAATAATTCATCTGCAGCAGCCGCATCATCCAAAGTAACTTGCAACAAAATTCGGGTTTCAGGATTCATGGTGGTTTCCCAAAGTTCATCTGGGTTCATTTCACCCAAACCTTTATATCGTTGAATAGATTCTTCTTTAGGAAGTTTCTTTCCGTTTTTAATTCCAAGTTCTATGATTGCGTCTTTCTCGCGCTCAGAATAAGCGTAGTCCGGTAGCTCTCGACTCCATTTGATTTTAAATAGTGGTGGTTGTGCTAGATAAACATGACCTAGATCAATTAAAGGTTTCATAAATCTAAACAGCAAAGTTAAAAGTAGGGTTCGAATATGTTGACCATCAATATCTGCATCCGCCATAAGTACTAATTTGTGATAGCGAAGTTTGTTTGGATCAAACTCGTCTTGAATGCCAGAGCCGAGGGCAGAGATCAAGGCTTGCACTTCAGTATTTGCTAAAACTCTGTCTAACCTAGCTTTTTCAACATTTAGGATTTTTCCACGAATTGGCAAAATTGCCTGTGTTCTTGGGTCTCGACCATTTTTAGCAGAACCACCAGCAGAGTCACCTTCGACGATATAAAGTTCACACTCTTCTGGATGGGTACTTTGACAATCACTTAACTTTCCTGGTAACCCTGATGAACCAAGTAATCCTTTTCTAGAGCGGGCTAAATCTCGCGCCTTGCGTGCCGCGATTCGTGCACTCGCCGCAGAAACAGCTTTTCGAGCAACATCCTTACCTTCACTTGGGTGTTCGTCAAACCATTTTGACAACAAATCGTTAGTCATGGTTTGAATAAAAGTTTTAGCTTCGGTGTTGCCTAGTTTGGTTTTAGTTTGACCTTCAAATTGGGGATCACCGAGTTTCACACTAACGATTGCAGTTAAGCCTTCTCTAATATCTTCACCGGTTAACTTGGGATCTTTTTCTTTTAATATGCCCCAGTTTTTTGCATATTTATTAATGGTGGCAGTTAGAGCTGCTCTAAAACCCTCTTCATGCATTCCACCTTCGTGGGTATTGATGGTGTTGGCAAAAGTAAAAACTGACTCTTGATAACCCATGTTCCACTGCAAGGCCACCTCACCCGCAATTTTTCTTTTTTTGTCTTCTGCCTCAATATAAATAATTTCTTTGTTAACCACTGTTTCAGCTTTTGCTTTATTTAAGAAATTAACAAAGTCGATAACCCCACCGTCGTATTTGTAAGTAACCGTACGAGGGTTACCATCTTCGTCGAGCTTTCCTTCACGGTTGTCGGTGAGACTAATTTTTAAACTTTTATTTAAAAAAGCCATCTCTCTAAAACGAGTGGAGAGTGTTTCAAATGTGTAATCTGTAGTTTCAAAAACTTCACTATCGGCTTTAAAAGAAACTTTTGTTCCGGAATCTGTGGTCTTAGTACCTTTTTTTAAAGGCGCAGTTGGCACACCTCTTTTATAATTTTGGGTCCAAAAAAAACCATCACGCTTTACTTCTACTTTTAAATCAGAACTTAGAGCATTTACTACAGAAATTCCAACACCGTGTAACCCTCCAGAAACCGAATATCCGCTACCACCAAATTTTCCACCTGCATGTAAAACTGTTAAAACAACTTCTAGTGCTGGTTTTTTTTCTATTGGATGTTCATCAACCGGAATTCCACGTCCGTTGTCGATAACTGTTACCCAGGCATTGGGTTCAAGTGAAACAATAATTTCTGTTGCGTATCCAGCTAATGCTTCATCAACTGAGTTGTCTACAACTTCATAAACTAAGTGATGTAATCCCCGCTCTCCCGTTGAGCCGATGTACATTCCGGGACGTTTACGAACCGCATCTAGACCTTCCAGGACTTGAATTGCGCTGGCGTCATAAGTCATCTAGCAGTTACCTCTTTTAGGGTGAAATTCTCAAAAATGTCTTACTAATTCTACACTTTTTTAAATTCCGAGGTTTTTCCTCCACTTAAAATTGATCGTAAAATTTGTTCATACTAGGCGCTCTCCATTGATGTTTTTGGCTACTTTTTGCCGGTCCCACAACTTTCACTCTAGTAACAAAATCTTCACCAATTTCAGCTTTAATTTTCTGTTCAATGGTGTTGGTTAGGGTACGAATTTGTACCGCCCATGAGTGAGAGTCTGCGCTTAAAAGAAGTTCTTTGGTTTCATCATCATAATTTTTGATTGTTATGTGTTGAGCAATCTCTTCACCAATTAAGCTTTCCCACTTATCCATTAAGGTTGCAATTTTTGTGTGGGCCTGCCAATTATGACTATCGAGTAAATTTGCAATAGCCGATTTTAGATCTTGAAAGTCTTCTTGATTTTTATTTTTCTTTGTGTTTTTTTTAAACTTTGGGTTATTTCCAGAAACGCCACGTCGTTTTGCTCGATTTAAAGCATTCTTCGCAGCATCTTTATGTGGATTAGGATTCATTTGTAATCTCACTGTTATTAATAAAGTACTTATCACCAAATAAATTTTTTGGGGTGTCCTCTTCTACCGCTGCAGTAATAATTGTTTGTTCGGTATCTTGAATTTTTTTTAGTAAAAATTCTCTTCTAAATTGATCTAACTCGGAAAAAACATCATCTAAAATTAAGATGGGTTTGTGGGTCTCTCTTAGTAAATCAAACATAGCTAATTTTAGACATAAAGCTAACGACCAAGCTTCACCTTGGCTGGATTGAGATTTTGCGGGCAGAGAATTCAGTCCAATTTCAAAATCGTCTCGGTGTGGACCCACTAATGAAATGCTTCTTGCTAACTCTTCTTCTTTTTTATTTTCTAATTCAAAAATATATGCTGCGTGAATATCTTCTATGGTTGAATTATTTATGTTTATATTTGAGTTATAACTCATTTGCAAGTCTTTGGTGTGAGGGGCAATCTCATTATAATTTTTTATAAAAGGATTAATCAATGCCTCTATTATTTTTTTTCTAAAATATATAATTTGGCTGCCAGTTTTGGCTAATTTTTCATTCCAGATTTCTAATGTTGACCAAGCTGCTGATTTATTTTTGTCACCTTTAGGTACTGATTTTAACAAAGCGTTTTTTTGTTTCAGTATTTTTTCATATTCACTTTTTAATTCAAAATAGTTTCTGTCGTTTTGAACTAGCACTTCATCTAAAAAACCTCTGCGGGTTGCTGGATCTCCTTTTATTAAATACAGATCATTAGGTGAAAATATTGTTGATTTAATCAATCCGGCAACATCGCGATGTTTCTTAACAGGATTTGAATTCACTTTTATTTTTAAGGTTTTTTTCTCTTCGATTCTTGTTTCAATCCATATTTTTTTATTCTCTTCTTTCACCCCCACTCGAGTTTGGGCAAAGGGGGCAGAATTACGTATTAAATTGCTATTTAAACTAGAGCGGTGGCTTTGTAGGTTGGCAGAAAAATCCACAATTTCAATTAAATTTGTTTTACCTTGTCCATTGGGGCCGATAAAAGTTGTAATTCCTGGATTTAAGGTTAACTCAACTAGTTCATAAGAGCGAAAATTTAAAGCTGAGATTGAAAAAATGTGCACATTTAGCCTGCTAAACGCACGGGCATAATTAAATATTTGTAGCTTTCGTCCTTCACTCCATCTTTATCCAAGCCAATTAAAATAGCGGGGCGCGCCGAGGTGGTGAAGCTAATTAAAGCTGTTTGCTTATTTAGAGCAGTTAAACCATCTTTTAAATAAGTTGGGTTAAAAGCTATTTCAATAGGCTCACCGGAATACTCAATTGCAATAATTTCTTCTGCGGTTGCTTCGTCGCCCGCACCAGCTCTTAAGGTTAATTCAGATTTTCCAAACTCTAAGCGAACCGGGGTGTTTCGCTCCGCCACTAACTCAACTCTTTTTAATACCTCTAATAATTCTGAAACCGAAATTTCAACACCTTCTTGTTCTTCTGTAGGTAAGAGTGAGCGATATTTTGGAAACTCAGCATCTAATAAGCGTGAGGTTGTTTGTTTTGTTTCTGCATAAAAACCAATTAGTTTTTCTGATCCTTCAGCTAGACCGACCGAAACTTCTTTTGTTCCGATAAACCCTTTTGCTGCTTCAGACAACATTCTTGCAGGAATTAATAACGCTTTTTCTTCAGTTGTATTTTTAGGATTCCAAAATAATTCTTTAACTGCTAGTCGGTATCTATCGGTAGCGGCAAAAGTAATTTTATTTTCAGAGATTTCCATCCTGACACCGGTCAACATTGGTAATGATTCATCTCGTCCGGCAGCTATCGCTGTTTGGTTTACAGCTTCTATAAATAATTCTGAATTTATTGTTCCTGAAAGTTTTGGTAGTTCTGGTAAAGAAGGAAAGTCGTCTTCTGGAAGTGTTGGTAATGCGAAAGAAGCTTTTCCACATTTAATTTCTAAACGAGATCCGTTTAAATTTGCCTGCACAGTTTGATTAGGTAGCGATCTAGCAATTTCTGCAAGAAGTTTTCCTGAGACTAAAATTCTGCCGTCTTCAGTTGTATTTGCTTGGACTTCGATTTTTGATGAAACTTCATAATCAAATGATGAAAGCTGAAGTTTGTTTTTTTCAGCAATTATTAAAACGCCGGCAAGTAAAGGGAGTGCTGGTTTATTGGGGAGGGTTCTCGCTGTCCAAGCGACCGCTTGCGCTAAAACATCGCGCTCAACTTGGAATTTCAAAGGTCTCCTTTTTTCTTACTTGGGTATATGTTTCCATCAATATCTCACAAATGTTTGGGTGGGCCCAACTAGTTGTCCACAAAGCTTATGGTTGTGTTTGTTTATTTGAACCTTTAAGAATGATTAGTAGTCATAGTAGTACTCGTGGATACTGTGGATAACAGCCATAAACGCAGTTGAAAAGGCAAATTTACAACCAAGTTGTTTGTGTCGGGGCTTTGTAATTCGGAGGACGACGCTTAATAACTTTTATGATTTAAAAAAACCGGTAAAAATGGAAGAGTTACACACAAGATTTCCCCAAATTTAAATACATCCACAACTTATCCACAGCTGTGAATAGCGGGATTTGTGTTAACAGAGCGACAGATTAAGAGTTACGAGCCTCGGTTTTAATTCGGGTGGTCAGGTCAGCCACTTGGTTGTAAATACCTCGACGCTCAGTCATCAGTTGGCGCACCTTTCGCTCGGCATGCATCACAGTGGTGTGGTCACGCCCACCAAAAGAAGAACCAATCCTTGGTAGAGATAAATCAGTTAGCTCTCTACACAAATACATCGCGATTTGTCTAGCTGTCACCAAGGTTCTTGATCTCGAAGAACCAATTAGATCATCGATTGAGATGCCGAAATATTGACTAGTTTGAGTCATGATCATGGTTGAGGTGATTTGAGGACCAACTTGGTCTGGGATTAAATCTTTTAAAACAACTTCAGCTAAAGCTAATTCAACCGGAACTTTATTTAAACCAGCGTAAGCACTTATTCGAATTAAGGCACCTTCCAACTCACGGATATTGGTCGTGACACGACTGGCAATAAATTCCAGCACCTCATCTGGCACCAACAATTTTTCTTGGGCGACTTTTTTTCTCAAAATAGCAATACGGGTTTCAAGCTCTGGAGGTTTAATGTCGGTTATTAAACCCCACTCAAACCTTGAGCGCATTCGATCTTCAAAATCCTGTAGTTGTTTTGGGGGAAGGTCTGAGGTAACCACGATTTGCTTATCTGCATTATGGAGGGTGTTAAAGGTATGAAAAAACTCCTCCTGAGTTTGGGTTTTTCCACTCAAAAACTGAATATCGTCAATAAGCAAAACATCCACATCTCTATATCTTTTTTGAAAGGCAGCAGCTTTATCATCACGGATTGAATTTATGAAATCGTTTGTAAACTCTTCACTCGAAACATAACGAACTCGAATACCCTGATAAAGCATTCGACTGTAGTTTCCGATCGCGTGTAATAAGTGAGTCTTACCCAATCCAGATTCACCGTAAATAAACAACGGGTTGTAGGCGCGAGCTGGCATTTCTGCGGTGGCAACTGCAGCCGCATGCGCCAATTTATTACTTGAGCCAGCAACAAAATTATCAAAAATATATTTTGGGTTTAAGCGCGAATTCTCATCTTGCTTACTTGCGGGAGTTCCACCTCCAGGGCGTGGATTCGCATAGGCTAAATATTCATCAGGCAAATTTTGAGCGTAGGTAGCATCAGCAATTTCGTCGGTTGCATCATCTAATCCAGGGGCGATGGTTTCATCCACACTTATTGCCAAACGAACCTCTTCACCAATTGCTTCACTGAGCGCAGTTGTAACCAAAGGGCGAAGTCTGGTCTCTAAAACATCCTTTGTGAACTCATTGGGAGCCGCCAGGAGAAACGTCTCGCCAACCAAAGCTAAAGGCTTAGTAAGGGTGACGAAGGCCTTCTGTTGGGGGGTGAGGGTGCCATCGCCCAAACTTTCTAATGCCTTACCCCAAACAACTGCCAATTCGTCATCTGAGAGCATTTCTTCCCCTAAATATCCACATACTTATCCACAGGTGTGGAGAGCACAACACTTTTTTATCTTTTATTTCTAAGAGTTGTGGATAATACTAGATTATTATCCCTATTGACAACCCAATTGGTCTAAAACTGTGGAAAACCATTCACCCCTCCCCCTTTCAGCATTCACAACAGTCTCATATAACCTAAGAGGTCGAATTAGTCATATAGGAGTCTTACGGTGAAACGCACCTTTCAGCCCAACAAGCGTCGTCGTGCCAAGAACCATGGCTTCCGTGAGCGCATGCGCACTAGAGCCGGCAGAGCTATTTTGGCTGCCCGCCGCCGCAAAGGCCGCGCAAAAATCTCTGCCTAAGAATTTTTTATATTTAGCTAAAGGGGTGCAAAATGCTGCCCTTGAAAAATCGAATCACCAAATCGTCAGACTTCTCTCAAGTACTTAATTCTGGAAAAAAGAACTACCAAAAATCACTAGTGGTCTATTTCAAACCCACCTCACAACCCAGCCGACTTGGTTTGATCATTAGTGGCAAGGTAGGAAACGCTGTGAAGCGCCATTTGCTGGCTCGCAGAACCAGAGAGATCTTTAAAAAGTTCTTGACTGAAAACCCAACTGGCTTTGACTTAGTTGTTAAATTTTCAACTAAATTTACTGACCCGACCTTTCAAGAGATGGAAGCACAATTTAGTTTTGCAACTAAAAGTTTGAAGGAAAGAAATATAGTTGAAAATTAAACAATTTACTTTAATACTTTTGTTTTTACCAAACAAAGTACTAATTGGTCTGGTTTGGGTTTATCAAAAAACCATCTCACCACTATTGGGTCCTCGCTGTAAATATTGGCCTAGCTGCTCTAACTACACCTTGACTGCGTTGCGCACCCACAACATTTTTAAAGCCCTCTTGTTAAGTGTTTGGCGGATTGTGCGCTGTAACCCCTTCAGCCAAGGCGGGTTAGATCCAGTTCCCACCAAAGGTAGTTGGCTACCTGACATAAAAACCGACGGCACTAAAAGAGACTGACCCTGACCTAGACACTGAATCAATTGCGTGGGACGATTTACCTCTAACTGCGCGGACCTAAAGACTTTGGAGTAAGTAGTGATTGACTCACTATTGGCACTATTAAAACCACTTGAGTATGCGATTAGTGCTGTCTTGGTTTTTTGGCACAGCGTATTCTCATTTGTGTTAGACCCAACCCTTGGTGCCACTTGGGCGCTGGCCATTGTGGGCCTTGTTGTCACGGTGCGAATTCTTATCATTCCACTCTTTGTTAAGCAGGTTAAAAGCCAGCGGAACCTTCAAGTGCTTCAACCCCGGATGAAGGAATTGCAAAAGAAGTATGCGGGGGATCGCGAAAAGCTTGGTCAAGAAATGATGAAGCTTTATAAAGAAACCGGCACCAATCCACTCGCCTCCTGCTTTCCCATTTTGCTGCAAGCCCCAATTTTCTTCGCCCTCTTTAGGGTGCTGCAATATGGAATCTCTCAACAGCAACCTTTGGGTTTCTTTAACGGGAGAGAGGAACTGCTAACCCAAGCCTACGAAGCTACAATTTTTGGCGTTCCCCTTTGGGCATACTTTTTAGGGACCATCGGAACCAACAGCCCTGAGCTAATAGCTAGCGGAGCTGACTTTTCAACCGTCAGAATCATGACCTTAATTTTGGTGGTCTTTATGTCTGCCACCACCTTTTTAACCCAGCGCCAACTACTAGTTAAAAATATGGCTGCTGACAACCCAATGGCCCAACAGCAAAAAATCTTGTTGTATGTGTTCCCTTTTATTTTCGCGGTTGGTGGAGTGGGCTTTCCGATTGGTGTTTTGATTTACTGGTCAACTACCAACGTTTGGTCAATGGGGCAGCAGTTCTGGATTATCAGAAACAATCCCACCCCCGGCACCCCAGCTTATGATTCCTGGGAAAAACGCAAAAAAGAGAAGCAGGCCAAAAAGGGCATAGTCGAAGAAGACCCCAAAGCCGATGAACAAAAACCTGAGCCCCCAAAACGTCAACAGCCAAAAAAGAAGAGTCGAAAGAAGCGAAAAAACTGACCTCGTTCCACGTGGAACCAATGCTTTAAAGGGAGTAAAAATGACCGATCTCGAGCGAATTAAACAACTTGAGGCAGAGGGTGAAGCCGCTGCCGATTACTTAGAGGGCCTCTTAGATATAGCCGACCTTGATGGCGATATCGACATCGATGTTGAGGGCGATCGAGCCATGCTGAGCATTGTCGGAGCCGACCTTTCGCAATTGGTAGGCCCAGAAGGCAATGTACTTACGGCGTTGCAAGATCTAACTCGGCTGGCGGCAACCCGTGAAACTGGCGAAAAATCCCGCTTGATGCTTGACATCTCAGGTTTTAGGGCTGCCCGCAAAGAAGCACTGACCGC
>JAGYJD010000014.1 GCA_018402365.1 Candidatus Nanopelagicales bacterium
ATTCCAGGTTTGCGTGGCAAGCCCGCTGTGATCACAACGATGTCCGAATCCTTAATTACCTCATAACCCGATCCGTCAAGTTGAGTCGTTTGACCGATTATCGTGGTTTCAAATCCTTCTACTGGGCGCGATTGGTTCATATCCAAAGCTAAACCCTCAGCTTTTCCTTCAACTACATCTGTCAAAACTACGGTTTCAAAAATGTCATACTCCGCCAGTCTCATTGCGGTAGTAGATCCATAAAAACCAGCACCTACGACAGTGACTTTGCCTTTTCTTGGCATGGGCTTCTCGTCCCCTCAAATTAAATTATTTAACAACGCTTCAGGCAACAATCTTAATAGCAGAGAAGGCGCGGTTAAGCAGGGACGACTATGGCAAGAACCACAAGGGCGATAGTAAGACCCAGCAAGATTGCGCCATCGAGTGCTCTGTGGCGGACCGCTAGCCACCCAACTGCAAAACGAGTCCAGGTCAATCTAAACAAAGTGGCTAATCCCACCGCGGATGCCAAAATATAAACTCCAATTCGAAATTCTGTGACGTTCATAGTGATCAAGCCGCTGATCGCCAGCAAAATTACCAAGAGGCTTGGATATTGGCGTTTTATTAATCGTAAAAATCTATTTTTATCTCTCGGGTTTTGATTGACGCTAACTAATCTAAGATTCTTTGGTTTTTCACCGAAAGCTTCTGCCGATACACCCATAAAGAAAAGATTACCTCAGTTCGCTAGCAAAATGAATAGCAACGGAGAAAACCCACCAAGAATTGATCTTTAAATGTTTATTTTTAAAAAACAGCCTAGTGAGAAAAATGTCGCATTCCGGTGAGATACATAGAAATCCCAGCTTGTTTAGCTAAATCAATCGCAGCTTGATCATTTTTTGATCCTCCTGGATGAACCACCGCGGTAATTCCTGCTTTGAGTAAAACTTCGAGCGCATCTGGAAACGGAAAGAAAGCATCGGAAGCGCAAACCGACCCTTTAGCGCGATCTCCAGCCCGCCAAGTTGCCAATCGGGCCGCGTCCACTCGGTTAACTTGACCCATTCCAATTCCGACAGCCGCGGTGTCTTTAGCTAACAAAATGGCGTTAGATTTCGGTGCTCGCACGGCTCTAAAGGCAAATTCCAAATCCGCTAACTCTGCAGCGCTCACTGGTTTGCCAGCAACTAATTCCCAATTTTCGGGCTCATCGTGATAAACCGAAACATTGTCGACCGTCTGCATCAAGACGCCGCCTGAGATAGTTCGCCACTCAACTCGGTGTCCTGGGTGAGGCCCTGCAACTTGCAGTAACCGCAGGTTTTCTTTAGTGCTTAATATTTCTAGCGCCGCTTCATCAAAGCCAGGGGCAACTATTACTTCAAAAAATATTTCGCTCATTAATTTGGCTGCTGCTGCATCAATGAAGCGATTACTTGCCACCACTCCACCAAATGCGCTCACTTCATCTGTTTTTAGTGCCTTACCAAAAGCGGTTGCTAAATCATCAGAAATGGCGATTCCGCAGGGGTTAGCATGCTTAATGATTGCGATACACGGCTCTGGGTGATCAAATGCAGCCCGACGCGCGCAATCTGCATCAACAAAATTGTTATAACTCATCTCTTTGCCGCCGATTACCTTTGCCTTCGCAACTCCAGGTTCTGAGGTTTCACCTACATAAAGTGCGGCTTTTTGATGCGGGTTTTCGCCGTATCGAAGAGTTTGTTTTTTATTGTAAGTGGCGCCTACCCAATTAGGGGCGTCATTAGACTCTTGCCTGGCAAACCAGCGAGCAACAATCGAGTCATATGTTGCAGTATGTGCAAAAGCTTCGGCAGCAAATCTTTGCCTAACTTCAAAATTAAATGTAGTTCCAATTGCTGCCATAAAGTCGGGATATTGTTTTGGTGAAACTAACACCACAACATTCTTAAAATTTTTAGCTGCCGCTCTAATTAATGTTGGGCCACCAATGTCAATCTGCTCAATACAGTCTTCAAAGGTTGCACCAGCACTGACAGTTTCACTAAATGGATAAAGGTTAACTACCACTAAATCAAAACTGGCGATTTCTGCATCTTTCAAAGTCTCTACATGCTCGCTTTTTGAAAGATCTGCCAGTACTCCCGCATGTATTGCTGGATGTAAAGTCTTAACTCTGCCATCTAAGATTTCAGGAAACTTTGTAACATCGCTCACCAAGGTAACTGGCAGATTAGCGTTTGAAATTTCACTGGCAGTACTTCCTGTGCTGACGATTTCAAAGCCGTTATCGACTAAAGCTTGCGCTAGCTCTATCAGTCCCGTTTTATCTGAAACGCTAATCAAGGCACGAGAAGAATTTGCGTTAATGATTAATCACAACCCTTCCGTCATGAACTTGGTAACCGTGGGTTACCAGTGAATGGACAATCTTTGGCAAGAGAGCCTGTTCGGCAAGCTTGATCCGCTGATGAAGCTCTTGATTGGTGTCTTGTGGCAAAACCCTAACCACTACCTGTTCAACAATTGGTCCGGTGTCTACCCCCTGATCAACCAGATGCAAGGTAGCGCCAGTTTCGCTGTCCCCAGCAGCCAAAGCTTGCGCCACTGCTGCAAGACCTCGATATTTGGGCAATAGCGATGGGTGGCTGTTGAGAATTTGATTAGTAAACCGCTTAACCACCGACTCTGGCAAAATTCGCATAAAACCTGCCAGCACAATTAATTTTGGCTCATGGTCAATTAATGTCTCCAGCAGCGCCTGTTGCCAGCTAGCGCGATCTGAAAATTCCTTTTCTAAAATTAACCTAGTTTCAATATCTGCTTCAGCTGCCCTTTCGAGTGCTTTAGCTTGTGGGTTATCGCTAATCACAAGATCAATTTGATAATTTAATAGTGACTCTTGATCAATTAGCGCTTGCAGCAAACTGCCTTCCCCTGAAGCTAAGACCACGATTTTCGGTTTAGTCACTTAACTTCACCCTCTTGTGAAACTTCTTCGGGCCTAGTTGCGCGCTGCCACAGCACTTTAAGCGAGACCACCACGGCAGAGCCAATCAGAAAAAATCTAAAACTACTTTGAAATAACGCTATTGGGTCAGCGCCAAAAGATTGCAGTTGCTCGACACCCAATGCTCCATTTGAAAACCAAAGCAAAATGGAACTTAGGGCACTTGATATTAAAATTGAAAAGAATATTCCTACTAACCAGTTTGGATACTTTTCGTGATGTGCAAATATTGCAATCAAAACCCCCACCAGAATTGGAAAGGCAATCAAGTAATTAGTCCAAGTAGGCATTTGTTCAGGCAGCAAAGCAAACCAAGGCCAGGCTGGGAGTTGGGTGATATTTACCGAGGTAAGACTTACTGAAGTTGTACCTATATTCAAAACCACATCACTGATCACTGCCCAGGTCCAGATCAAATAGTTAGGAAGCCAGCCCAAACCCAATAAAATAATTATGGCTACCGCAAATACATCAGCACCCAAATCGTAAAAGACACCCAAAATCTCTGTCCAACTGTGGTATCCCAACCAGATTAGTATTAAAAAAGAAATTCCTAAAAGTAAAATTAAAGAGTTTCTCACTGTTTTTATTATTTTTTGAGAAGTTTCATCAAGTCCCGCCTTGATTAAGGACCAGGTGCCACCCACCGAAAGTATTGCCATCAGGCCCGCAAAGACACTGAGTAATACTGGCCACATTAAAACTGACAGCCAATTTTCGAGATTATTTGTTTGTAAAAAATATATTCCGAAGATTGCCCCGCTATAACTGCATACCCCTACTAAAAGCACCAAAAGGGAACGAGCTGTGGGACTAGCTACATTTGATTCCAAGCTAGATTTCAATGACCAACGAAAAGTTCTATATAGAAGAAAAAATATAAAAAAAATAAATCCAGTAAATCTCAAATCTAAAATCAGATCAGCAAAGGCAATCTCAATACCGTTCATCACCAAAAAAGCAGTAGCAGAAAAACTTATAACATCAGTCAAGGTGCTCTCAAGGTCAGCAGAAAAAACCCAAGTAAGAGTAGTAAGCACCAAAATAGAGCCAAAAGAAATTGCAGTAGTCCAAAGCGTTACCGCCAATCCAGCGGTGGTAACTCCTCGACCGATTTTCGCATTGCTGCCCATGCGACTATTTAATTAGAGACCTCAATAAATTTGCGGTCTCACTCGGGGTTTTGCCAACTTTTACACCTACCGCCTCTAAGGCTTGCTTCTTGCCAGCGGCAGTGCCGCTCGCACCCGAGACAATGGCGCCGGCGTGACCCATGGTCTTGCCCTCTGGCGCAGTAAACCCAGCAACATAAGCAACCACCGGTTTGGTGAGGTGATCTTTGATGTACAAAGCAGCGCGCTCTTCTGCGTCTCCCCCGATTTCACCGATCATAACTATGGCTTTTGTCTCGGGATCCTTTTCAAAGGCAGCTAATGCGTCAATATGAGTGGTTCCTACGATTGGGTCACCACCGATACCAATGGCGGTAGTAAAACCTAAATCACGTAACTCGTACATCATTTGATAGGTGAGTGTTCCTGATTTTGAAACTAACCCAATAACACCGCTGGATGTGATGTCAGCCGGCGTGATTCCTACGTTGCTTTGACCAGGTGAAATTATCCCAGGGCAGTTGGGGCCAATAATTCTAGTTTTTCCAGAACGTTGTGCTTGAGCGAAAAATATTGCAGTGTCATGTACTGGAATCCCTTCAGTAATTACCACACATAATTCGATCTCTGCCGCTATTGCTTCTAGTACGGCCGCTTTCGCAAACTTTGGCGGTACAAAAACTACCGAGACATTTGCCCCCGTTTGAGTTTTCGCTTCTTCCACCGAGTTAAAAACTGGCAACTGCGCCCCGGCAATTTCTACCACTTGCCCACCCTTACCTGGAGTGACGCCACCAGCGATGTTTGTTCCGGAGGCGATCATTCTTTCGGTGTGCTTGCGGCCTTCAGAGCCTGTCATGCCTTGCACGATGACCACGCTATTTTTATCTAAAAAAATTGCCATTTATTTTGCCCACTTTGCTAATTCGGCCGCTTTACTGGCTGCCGCATCCATGGTTTCTACGATTTCGATATTTTTAATATTGGCACTTCTTAAAATTTCCAACCCCGCTTTAGCGTTATTTCCATCTAATCTCACCACAATTGGCTTCTGTTGATAATTTTCTTTGCTAGAGAGCATCTCAATGGCCTGCACGATTCCATTAGCAACAGCATCACAAGCTGTGATTCCGCCAAAAACATTTACAAAGACGCTCTTCACATCTTTATCTGACAAAATAATTTCAAGTCCATCTGCCATCACCTGAGCAGAAGCACCCCCACCTATATCTAAAAAGTTTGCGGGTTTAACCCCACCAAAGTTTTCACCGGCATAAGCCACCACATCAAGTGTGCTCATAACTAAGCCAGCGCCATTGCCAATTACTCCTACGCTGCCATCAAGTTTTACGTAGTTCAAACCTTTAGCTTTAGCTGCTGTCTCGAGCGGATCTTCGTTGCTGATGTCCACATAATTCTCAAAATCAGGATGTCTAAAAAAGGCATTCTCATCCAATGTAACTTTGCCATCCAGCGCCACCACTCGATTGTCGGCAGTCTTTACTAAGGGATTTACCTCAACCAGCGTGGCATCGGAATTAATAAAGGTATCCCACAAGCGCATAATAACTTCAGCAGTTGCGTCTTGAATTTCTTCTGGGATCTGAGCTTCTCTAGCAATTGCCAGAGCCAATTCAAGACTCACTCCTTGTAAGGGATCAATCTGAATTTTAGCTAATTTTTCAGGAGTTTTAGCAGCAACTTCTTCAATATCTATACCGCCGGCCACCGAAGCCATACAAAGAAATGAACGGTTGGATCTATCTACTAAGAATGAAACATAAAATTCACTCTCGATATCTTCTGCAGGTGTTACCAAGATTTTCTTTACGATATGACCCTTGATATCTAAACCTAATATGTTTTGTGCATGAGTGAAGGCCGCTGCCGGATCATTCGCTAATTTCACGCCTCCAGCTTTTCCTCGACCACCTGTTTTTACTTGGGCCTTGATGACAGTTGCGCCGCCAAAGCTTTCAGCAGCTAATTTGGCTGCTTCTGCGCTAGTTACAACTGCCCCTTCTTGGGTAGGCACTTGGTTAGCTTTGAATAACTCTTTGGCTTGATACTCATACAAATCCACAGGCGACAGGCTCCTAATTGAAAAAAATTCTTCGACGCTAAGCCTAAAAGTAAGTGTGACTAGTCTTGCGCTCGCCCCGCTTGCAATCATAGGGAGTCATAGGGCATGGTATACAGAATGGCAAAAAAGAAACTTAGACAAAACCCGTGGGTCATCGCGGGTGTGGGTCTAGTCACAATGGGACTTGCCTTCTCAATTGCCTCACCCACTCCTCACCAATCAAGTCAGTGCGAATGTGCGCTTTGCTGTTTAAATTTTGGATCCTCAACCGCTGCCATTAGCGCAGCAGATCGTTACGCCTTTGAAGCCGCTCAACCTGTAACTGCCCCAACACTTCCGGTTTTGGATGGTGAAGTGCGTGCCAAGTTTGGATCCCCCGGTGGTGAAGAAAAAATTGCCTTAATGCGAACTCAAATTATTAGCGCCCAAGAGGCAGAAGCTGCACGCATTGCAGCTGAAGCTGCCGCGGCAAGAGCAGCCGAAAGAGAGCGCCGGGCAAAAATTGTTGCTGCACCCTCCCGCGCCCGAATTAGTGCTCGCTATGGAATTCGTGGCCCACGTTGGTCGGCTGGGTGGCATACCGGAATAGATTTCAATGGACGCTACGGTGATCCAGTTAGCGCCGCTAAATTGGGAGTTGTAACTTTTACCGGTTGGAAAGCCGGTTATGGATACACGATTGAGATGAAACATCCCGATGGAGCAGTTACTCGCTACGCCCATCTTTCTCGAATTGGCGTTGCCACCGGACAAGAGGTGGACGTTGGGCAACAAATTGGTCGCATGGGAGCGACCGGTAATGCCTCGGGCCCCCATTTACATTTTGAAGTCTTGATTAATGGTGAATTTACAAACCCAGCAACTTGGCTTTGGGGTTAATTAAAGTTTTTCAACTGGGGCGTACCTAAGCAGTAAGCGTTTTTTTCCGCTTGAACCAAAATCCACTGTGGCTTCGGAGTTGTCCCCACTGCCCGCTAATTCAATCACGGTGCCTAGGCCAAATTTTTCGTGATTCACTTTATCCCCAATATCTAATTGCATCACTTTGCTAGCTGCCCGACCCCAAGGGTTCTCACTTTTTTGAAAAGTTTCTTCTACGTCTCCATTCGCACGCTTAAAAACAATTAGCTCATCTGGAATTTCTTCTAAGAATCGCGATTGTGGATTGAAAGATGGTGCGCCCCAGACTGAGCGAGTCAAAGCTCTCGTGATAAAAAGTCTTTCTCTAGCTCTAGTGATTCCTACATATGCCAAACGCCGCTCTTCTGCTAACTCCTTTAGATCATGTTGACTGCGTGCGTGTGGAAAAATCCCCTCCTCTAAACCCGTCAAAAACACCACCGGAAACTCCAAACCTTTTGCGGTATGCAGTGTCATCAGCGTGACGACTCCCTCTTCGTTATCTGGAATTTCATCCGAATCCGCAACTAAGGAGACTTGCTCTAGAAACTCAGCTAACCCAAATCCATCCCCAGTTTGAGATTCAAATTCTCTTGCTACTGATTCAAGTTCTGTTAAATTTTCAACTCGCGCTTGATCTTGAATATCTAAAGAGTTAAGCAAACTTTCCAGATAACCACTTGTCTGCAGCATTTGATGAATGATCTCAGAGGGAGGCTTTTTGTCCAGAAACATTTTTTGCAAATCAAGCATCAATACCGAAAAATCATTTAAAGAGGCCTTGGCTTTAGCGGTTAATTCGTTAATCTCGCCAGCTCGATTAATCGCTTCAAAAAAAGTTAACCGGTGGCGTAGCGCATAGCCATTGAGCACCGCTTCTGCTTTATCCCCGATCCCCCGCCTTGGCACATTCAAAATTCTCTTTATTGACAACTCATCACTTGGATTAACAATTGATCTGAGATAAGCCAAAGCATCTTTGACTTCTTTTCGCTCATAAAATTTAAGCCCCCCGACTACCCGGTAAGGGATTCCGATTCGAATAAAGATTTCTTCTAAAGCACGAGATTGGGCGTTAGTTCTATAAAAAACCGCCATTTGTGAATAGGTACGTTTTTCTTCTTCGCGTAAGTTCTCAATCTCAAGTGCAACAAATGAAGCTTCGTCATGTTCGTTATCAGCTACATAAGCAATTATTTTTTCACCAGTACCCGAATCTGTCCAAAGTTTTTTTTCTCGTCGATCTTGATTTTTACTAATAACTGAATTGGCCGCAGAAAGAATATTTTGGGTAGAGCGATAATTTTGCTCTAACAAAATACTTTTTGCGTTTAAATAGTCTCTTTCAAACTCTTCAATATTCCGGATAGTGGCGCCACGAAAAGCATAAATTGACTGATCTGCATCGCCTACCACGCAAAGTTCTGCTTGCGGCACTTCGTCATGCGCCTCACCAACTAATTCTTTAATTAACATGTACTGGGCATGATTCGTATCTTGATACTCGTCTACTAAAACATGCTTAAATTTTCTTCGAAATTTTTCTTTCACGTCACCAAATAATTGCAGCACCGCTACCGAAGCACCAATCAAATCATCAAAATCAAAGGCGTTAGCGCGAGTTAGCCTTCTCTCATATTCTTTATATATTTCAGAAATAACTCGCTCTTGATCATTTTCTGCTTTATGAGAAAAGGTTTCAGCGTCAATGAGTTCATTTTTTAAATTTGAAATAAAGTTGGCGATAGCGCGCGGTGTTAATTGCTTTGAATTTACTTCTAGGTCCCCAGCAATCATGGTGAGCATTCTTAGCGAATCTTGGGAATCGTAAATAGAAAAAGTGCTGGTGCGCCCCAGCCTTGAGCCCTCTTGACGCAAGATTCGCACGCAAGCTGAGTGAAAAGTTGATACCCACATATTGCGAGCTACTGGTCCGACCAGCGAGGCAACTCTTTCCTTCATTTCGCTAGCGGCTTTATTGGTGAAAGTGATAGCCAAGATTTGATCCGGCTGCACTCTGCGTTCATCTAATAAATAAGCAATTCGTCGCGTTAACACCCTGGTTTTGCCCGAACCCGCCCCCGCCACAATTAAAAGTGGTGAGCCCTCATGAATCACCGCTTCTTTTTGCTGGGGATTTAGATCATCCAGGGTCTCTTCATTTTGCAACACAGGCTTGAGTCTAAGTTGGTGCCAATGAATCAGTGGAATCTCCAACCCCTACCAGCCGTGAATTCGGGCACAAAAGTTTTAGTAATCACCGCTCACCCAGATGATGTGGATTTTGGTGCCGCGGGAACCGTTTCTCATTTAATTTCCAGTGGAGCGCAAGTTAGCTATCTGATTACTACCGATGGAAATCAAGGCGGAGAGGACGCTTCGATCTCACGGGCAGAAATGGCTCAAATTCGCAGAAGTGAGCAACTTGCTGCAGGAGAGGTTTTAGGGGTTAGCGACATAACTTTTCTCGGCGAATTAGATGGCTCAGTAATTAGCACGATTGAATTAAGAAAGAAATTTGTAAAACAAATCAGAATTACTCAACCACAAATTTTGCTAACGCAATCCCCAGAACGAAACTGGGAGCGGATTTTTGCCTCTCATCCTGATCACTTAGCAGTTGGAGAAACTGCTGTGCAGGCGGTTTATCCAGATGCCAGAAACCAATTTGCTTTTCCAGAATTACTAGCCGAAGGGCTTGACCCGTGGCGAGTTGAGCAAATTTGGCTTATGGGTCACCCCAATCCCAATAGCTATCAAATAGTTAGCTCTGAAGTTGAAAAAAAATTTAGCGCTCTCAAGGCACATGATTCGCAGACCGCTCACATGGAAAACTTGCGCGAGATGGTAACCGATTGGATGCAAAAAATAGCAGAGCGTGCTAACTTACCGGAGGGTGAATTAGCTGAAGCGTTTTTTGTAACAACAGCTTAAAACAAAACAGCAATAACTATATTTAAGATTGAAAGTCCACCAATAGCGCCCCAAAGTCCATTTGTGACACTCTCTTTTTTACGATTCTTTATCACTAAATAGGTGACGACTAAAGTTATTAATAATTTAACAGTTATGATGTTGTAATCGACGGTTTTATCAACCAAGTCAGCGCCAATCAATCCAACCAAAGCCAAGCCTGTTACCAGCTGTGTGAGTGCACCGTGCAACATGGCAGCATTAACTTTTCGAGGCTTAATACGAATTTGCACTAAAAACCCGCCTACTAAAGAAGCAAGCCCAATAAAGTGAAAAATTACCAACCAACTATAAATCATTTCCATACTCACACTATGCCACAAAGAATTCTTATTCCCATTCAATAGTGCCAGGTGGCTTACTGGTTATGTCCAGAGTAACTCGGTTGATTTCAGCCACTTCGTTGGTAATGCGATTAGAAATCTTGGCTAATAAGTCATAGGGCAAGCGAGACCAATCTGCCGTCATGGCATCTTCACTAGAGACAGGACGCAGCACTATCGGATGCCCGTAAGTCCTGCCATCCCCTTGCACCCCAACACTTCGAACCTCAGCGAGTAACACCACCGGAAACTGCCAAATTGATTGGTTTAGTTCGGCCTTAGTTAATTCCTCTCGCGCAATCAGATCGGCCGCTCGCAAAATTTCTAAATTCTTTTCGGTTACTTCGCCCACAATTCGAATTGCTAAACCGGGCCCTGGGAACGGATGGCGCTCAACAATTTCATTCGGCAGACCCAACAGCTTGCCTACCTTTCGCACCTCGTCTTTAAAAAGTGTGCGCAAAGGTTCCACTAACTCAAATTTTAAATCCTTTGGTAATCCACCCACGTTGTGATGAGATTTTATAGTTGCGGTGCCTGCTCCATGTCCTGATTCGACCACATCTGGATAAAGCGTGCCTTGCACTAGAAACTTAATTTCACCCGCCGATTTTTCTCGAATTTCACTAGCGGCATCTTCAAAGCTTCGAATGAATTCTCGCCCTATTATCTTTCTTTTTTCTTCAGGATCTTTAGTGCCCTTTAGCGCTGTTAAAAATCTTTTAGCTTCATCTTTTACAACTAATTTTACTTTTGTGGCTTTTACAAAATCATTTTCAACTTGCGCTCTTTCACCTTCACGCAGTAATCCATGGTCAATAAAAACGCAAGTTAATTGCTCTCCTACCGCTTTTTGCACTAAGGCAGCCGCTACTGCTGAATCAACTCCACCAGAAAGCCCACAAATTACTTGTTCTGAACCCACTTGATTTTTTATCTTTACGACAAGATCTTCAATTATGTTTGAGGCGGTCCAAGTTGGCTTAAGTTTTGCAATCTCATACAAGAACTTTTCTAAAACTTTTTGACCATTAGTGGTATGCAATACCTCTGGGTGAAATTGCACTCCAGCAAAGGGTTTTAAATTAGATTCAAAAGCTGCTACCGGTGCACCAGCGCTGGTAGCGGTCACTACAAAATCTGTTGGAGCTTTAGTTACCGCATCGCCGTGCGACATCCAAACTTCTTGTTGTGGGTCAAGTGATTCAAATAGTTTTGATTTAACTTCAACATTCAATAGGGTCGCACCGTACTCGCGTTCTTTGGTGTTTGTAACAACCCCACCCAGCGCTTGTGCCATAGCTTGAAATCCATAACAAATCCCAAAGGTGGGGATTTCACTTTCAAAGATTTCTGCATCAAAGGTAGGGGCATTCTCTTGGTAAACGCTAGAAGGACCGCCAGAGAGAATAATTGCCGCTGGTTTTTTAGCTTCTAATTCTGCTCTTGAAATAGTGTGAGGGACCAACTCCGAATAAATTCCGGCTTCTCTCACCCGGCGAGCAATCAGTTGGGCATATTGCGCCCCAAAATCGATAACTAATACCGTTTGCTCCACGCCTACAGCCTACTTTGAATTAACTATTTAATACTTAGGGTCAATTACAACTTCGATACGTTGCAATTCTTTTAAGTCGCTGTAGCCACTTGTTGCCATTGCCCGCTTAAGCGCGCCAACCAAATTCATGGTGCCATCAGAGCGAGTTGAGGGACCAAAAAGAATTTCTTCAACACTGCCTACTGTTCCTAAATTCACCACCGTGCCGCGAGGCAGTTCTGCGTGGGTAGCTTCTATTCCCCAGTGCTTTCCCTGACCTGGAACATCTGTTGCTCTAGCTAAGGGGCTTCCTACCATTACTGCATCTGCACCCATGGCGATTGCTTTTGCTACATCCCCGCTGGTTCCAATAGAGCCATCCGCGATTACGTGTACATAACGCCCACCGGACTCATCTAGATAATCACGTCTGGCCGCGGCTACATCTGCAATCGCAGTAGCCATTGGCACCCGCACGCCTAAGACATCTTTGGTGGTGTGTGACGCTCCACCTCCAAAGCCAACCAAAACTCCAGCAGCACCGGTGCGCATCAAATGTAAGGCAGCTTGATGTGAAGCGCATCCACCCACAATTACCGGGACATCTAGTCGTTTAATAAATTCTTTCAAATTTAGGTTATCGCCCTTGGTGGTTACGTGTTCGGCACTGACGGTGGTTCCACGAATTAAAAATAAGTCAACGCCAGCATCCATTACCGCTTTTGAAAATTCGCTCACACTAGCTGGGCTCAGTGCTGCTGCCACTAATTGGCCTGACTCTTTTATCTCAGCAATTTTTTCTTTAATTAACTCAGGCTTTACCGGCTCAGAATAAATTTTTTGTAAAACTTTTATTGCTTCACTTTCACTTGCCGCCAGAATTTCTTTATATTGCTTTGACGGATCCTGATAGCGAGTGGAAAGCCCCTCTAGATTTAAAACTGCCAAGCCACCTAATTTGCCGTATTTAATAACACTTTCTACCGAAGCAATCGAATCCATCGGCGCTGCCACAATCGGAAACGAGAATTCATAAGCGTCAATTTGCCATTTAGTAGACACTTCATCTGGTTTTCTAGTTCTACGTGTTGGAACAATTGCAACTTCTTCTAAAGAATAAGCTGCTCTTCCGCGCTTGGTTCCGCCGATTTCAATATCTGTCATGATGCTCTTTTAGTTAGTCGCGAGGTTTTTCGCGAAGTTCGTAAGTTTCGATTACATCGTCTACCTTGATGTCATTGAAATTGTCAAAAGAAATACCGCCCTCATAACCATCTTTAAGTTCAGAAGCATCATCTTTAAACCTACGCAAAGAATCGATGGTTAAACTTTCTGCAACTACCGAACCATCGCGCACTAATCTGGCCTTTGTTCCTCGCTTGATGTTTCCAGACTTAACTAAAACACCCGCGATATTGCCAAACTTGCTGCTCTTAAATATTTCACGCACTTCGGCGGTTCCTAAAGCAACTTCTTCGTAAATCGGTTTCAACAGACCCTTTAGTGCACTTTCAACTTCTTCAATGGCTTGGTAAATGATTGTGTAGTAACGAATATCTACGCCTTCACGGTCAGCGAGTTCTCGTGCGCCTGCCTCTGGTCTTACGTTAAATCCAATAATGATTGCCTCAGAAGCAGTCGCCAGCATTACATCACTGTTTACGATCGCGCCAACGCCACGGTGAATTACCCGCAACTCGACTTCATCCCCTACTTCAAGTTTCAATAAAGCATCTTCTAATGCTTCTACCGAACCAGAAACGTCACCTTTAAGGATCAAGCGAAGTTCAGAAACTTCACCCTTCTTCATGGTGTCTAAGACATCTTCTAAAGTCCTTCTACTTCTGCTGCGAGCAAGTTGGGCATTTCGTTCACGTGAAGAACGCGCTTGCGCAATTTGACGGGCAATACGGTCTTCCTCTACCACCAAGAAGGTGTCTCCAGCTCCAGGTACGGACGTTAATCCCAAAACTTGTACCGGACGAGAAGGTCCTGCAATATCAACAACGTCGCCGTGTTCGTCTAACATCGCACGAACTCTGCCGTAGGCATCCCCCACCACAATTGAATCACCTTGGCGCAAGATTCCTCTTTGTACCAAAACCGTTGCAACTGGGCCTCGACCTTTATCTAGATGCGCTTCAATTGCAACACCTTGTGCTGATTGTGATTCAGATGCCGTTAGCTCTAAGGCCGCATCTGCAGTAAGAATTACCGCTTCCAGCAGCTGCTCAATACCTTCTCCATTGATGGCAGAAACATCTACAAACATGGTGTTACCGCCGTACTCTTCGGCAACTAATCCATATTCAGTGAGCTGTCCGCGAACTTTTGTTGGATCAGCACCTGGCTTATCAATTTTGTTAACCGCAACCACAATTGGCACCTCAGCTGCTTGGGCGTGGTTTAACGCTTCTACAGTTTGTGGCTTTACGCCGTCATCCGCAGCAACTACCAAGACTGCAATATCAGTTACCTTGGCACCGCGAGCACGCATAGCGGTAAACGCTTCGTGGCCCGGAGTATCAATAAATGTAACTTTACGATCTGCGCCACCAATGTGTGAATCAACTTGGTAAGCACCAATGTGCTGAGTGATCCCACCAGCTTCGCCTGAAACTACGTTGGTCTTTCTAATTGCATCCAGCAATTTAGTTTTACCATGATCTACGTGTCCCATGACTGTGACTACTGGCGGTCTAATTACTAATTCGCCTTCGCTGCCACCAAACTCTAAATCAAAAGTTTCTAATAACTCACGATCTTCGTCTTCTGGTGAAACTATTTCTATAGAGAAATTAATTTCATCGGCTAAAACTTTAAAAGTCTCATCTGACACCGATTGGGTAGCGGTAACCATTTCACCTAAATGAAACAGTGCCGTTACCAAAGAGGCAGGGTTGCCACCTATCTTTTCGGCCAAATCAGAAAGTGAAGCACCACGAGATAAGCGAACAGTTCTGCCGTCACCTTTAGGGATTTGAACTCCCCCTAATTGCGGAGCTTCCATAAATTGATCAAACTCTTGACGCTTCTCGCGCTTTGACTTTGAGCGACGCTTAGCAGCACCGCCTTGTTTTCCAAATGCACCAGCGGCATTACCGCGTCCACCGCGACCTGGGCCTGGACCTCTACCTGCTGGCGGGGCGCTGGTTGGGGCACCACCAAAACCACCTGGTCTGCCACCTGTTCCTCCACCGGGACGTGGGGCACCGCCACCACCTGGGCGCGGACCTCCTGGTCCTCTTGCTCCGGGAGCGCCTGCTGGACGAGGGGCACCACCGGGACGAGGAGCACCACCTTGAGGGCGTGGTCCACCACCTGGTCCTCGCATTGGAGGTCCTGCAGGTCTTTGACCACCTGGACGTGGCGGACGCATTCCTGGCGGAATTGGTCGCGCAGGTCCTGCCGGTCTCACTGGCGCAGTGGGAGTACCGAAAGGATTGTTACCAGGTCTTGGGCCACCTGGTCTAGGAGAAGCTGGACTTCCAAAAGGATTATTGCCAGGTCTTGGGCCTTGTGGCCGTGGAGCAATTGGTTGATCTTGAGTTGGAGTTGGCGCTGGTGGAGGGGTTGGGGCTGCTACCGGGGTGGACGTACTTTCAACTGGTGGAGTGAGCACTTCAGTTTCAACTTTCAGAGCTTCTTCAGCTTTCTTTTTGGCTGGAGCTTTCTTAGGCTTTACCTCTTTGGCGGGAAGCGCATCTTTTAATTTTTTGGCAACTGGAGCTTCAATTGTGCTAGAGGCAGAGCGGACGAATTCGCCCAAATCCTGCAATTTGGCCAGCACTTCTTTGCTGTCATAGCCGAGCTCTTTAGCCAGCTCGTATACCCGGACCTTTGACACTTACTCTCCTACCTCGGCCCAGGCAGGAAAGCCCGAACCGTTAGTTCACCACAAAAGCGTTCATTGTAAGACGCTCATTTGGTGTTCATATTGGTTTCACTCCTAAGTCACAGCCATCTACTGTGTCAGACCTCCTAGGGTACTTCACTGCCCTAAACGCTGGGCTACTCGACCACATCCATACCTAAAAGGCTGGCCTGTCTTGCGAGGTCGGGGTGGTTGCTGACCAAATCAGCAAATTTTCCTTGTTCCACCAATACCCCATCGCGTAAAAACAGCACTGAATCGCTGTGCTGAACGGTACTGAGTCGGTGCGCGATGGCAATTACCGTTACTTCACCATGTAACTCCCTAAGCATGTCAGTAATTGCAGATTCGGTTTCAGCATCAAGGGCGCTAGTTGCTTCATCTAGCACTAAGAGCAATGGTTCGGAATATAAAGCCCGGGCAATTCCAATTCTTTGTCTTTGCCCACCACTTAACCGAGTACCACGCTCACCCACCACTGTCTCTAATTTGTCAGGCAAGCTCTGTACAAAATCCCAAATATGCGCCCGCTTTAATGCTTTTTCAACTTTTGCATTGTCAATTAATGCATCTGGTAAACCAAGTGAAACATTTTCTTTTATCGTGCCATCTAGCAATGCCACATCTTGCGAAACATACGACATGCTTCCTGGAAAGCTGTTTCTAATTTGTAGAGGAGTTCTGCTACCCAATAAAACTTCACCGTTTTGAGGGATCAACAATCCTAAGATTGCATCTGCCAAAGTTGTTTTACCCGCACCTGAAGTACCAACTATCGCCAAGCTATTGCCATGAGTAGATTTGAAGGAAATATTTCTAATGGCTGAATCATTTGAATTTGGATATCTGATTGATAGATCTTTACACTCAATTGTAAAACTTAAATTAATTTTTGAATGATTATCAAAATCCTCCACATCTTTAATCTGTACAATTTCTTGCTGATCTAGCCAATTTTTAAATTTATAAAATTTCTCTACCTGACTCCACTAAGTTGCTAATTCCATTAATAGAGCCTTGAATGGGCTAACGGTGGGCAGCATGTGGGTGGCAGCAGTTAAAAATAGCACTGTAGTGCAGCAGCCAAAACCAAGTTTTCTGCCCAACTTGAAATACCGCACCCAAACTATTCCAAGAATCAAAGCTAACTAACTGCAAATCTGGGGATTTGATTTAAGAAGTCAACAACAGTATTTGATTTTGCAACTATTTTTCTGTGTTTTAAAAAATCTTCATTTCGATTTATCAGTCCAGCTACTGAAATCTCTAAAAGCTGCACATGCTTTCTAAGATATTTTTGTCAACAAGGCACATATCACCTTAAAATTCTTCCAGCTTTTTTAATCGCGCACCACTTATCCAAGTTAAAAACAAAATAATAAAAAGATATAGAGCGCTAAGGACAAGGTCATCCAAGGGTTTACGAAAATTAGGGTGGCAGAAAGTGAAACTAAAAGTGAAAGCTCCCCTGCCAGCGTGACGCTTGCTACCAAAATTGAAACCACACCCGCCATTCCTGAATTCATTACATAAGTTATGTCAGGGGTAGACCATTGACGCACACTAGAAATCGGCAAGCGCATAAATTTTTGGAACATTTCGCCGGTAACTACCGCACCATTCATTTGCATGCGTCGAGTAATTTGAAAGTTTAAAGGTAGAAGAAAAGCTGGTTTCAAAAAGAAGATCGCGACCGTAATCGCCCCGATAACCAGCACTTGATCGCGTGGGGTCAGATTTGCAATCTGTAAAATTTGAAAAATCTGCACCATTTGAGCTGGAATTTCTAAACCAGTTAATACTGCTGCAATAAAGCTAACTAGCAAGGCCATCAAAATAGTCCCGGCGATATCTAAGACGTTAGCCACGATGCGCACCGTGAAGGCAATTGTGACCAGCAGTTTAATGCGGCCAGGAAAGACCGCGACTGCTTCTTTTATTGCTTTAAAAATCATGAACTTGAAGTACTCGAATCTGACTGAATATCAATTTTCCAGCTAGTTAGCCTTGCCGCCAATCGAGCGTTTTGACCTTCTCGACCGATTGCCAACGAGAGTTGGTAATCGGGAACCACTACTTTGGCAGTCTTAGCTTCTTCATCTAATACTGTGCAACTAGAAACTTTTGCCGGTGAGAGTGCATTGCTTATAAACTGCGCCGGATCTTCATCGAAATCAATAATGTCAATTTTTTCGCCACCTAATTCGCCCATTACATTGCGAACGCGTTGCCCCATCGGACCAATGCAAGCACCTTTGGCGCTAACTTGAGAATCCTTACTCAACACCGCAATTTTTGTGCGATGTCCAGCTTCTCGAGCTACCGCCAGAATTTCAACTATTCCACTCGCTACCTCTGGTGCTTCCATTGCAAACAAGCCCTTTACAAGCAAAGGATGCGTACGCGAAAGCGTGACTATCGGACCGCGAAGTCCTTTGCGCACTGTCACAACTACAACTTTCACGCGAGAGCCATGCAGGTACTCTTCGGTGGGTACTTGTTCAGCAATAGGAATATAGCCTTCTAAGTTGTCAGCAATTTTTACTCTAATATTTTCTGGATCTTGACTTTGTTGAATAACCCCAGAGATTATGTCGCCTTCTTTGGCGCTAAATTCTACAAAAGCTTTATCATCTTTTGCTTCACGCAACCTGGCAACTAAAACTTGCTTGGCGGTGGCGGCAGCAACTCTGCCAAAACCCTTTGGAGTGTCGTCCACTTCTGACACTAACTCACCCAGCTCGTTTAATTCTTGGGCATAAACCACCACGTGTCCGGTAATGCGATCCAACTCAACCCGCGCGTGATCTTTAGCTCCGGCGGTGTGTTTGTAGGCAACGAGCAGTGCCTGCTCAATTGATTTAACTACTTGATCCCATGATAACTCTTTTTCTAAAACTAAACTTTTTAAGGCACTAACGTCAATATCCATGATTAATCCACCCTGTTAAATTCCACTTGAACTTGCGCCTTTTTTATTTCTGAAATATCTAATATTTTCGCAGTTTCTTTAAAAGTAACTGAGTTTTCATTGCTTTCTAAAATTCGATCTATAAAAACTTCACCGGCGATGGTTTCAATCTCAACCAAGCGATTTTTATTTCTTCTAAAGTGTCTTGACAAACTAAGAGGCCGATCAATTCCGACTGACCCCACATCTAGTGTGTAAGGGTTATTACCAAGTAAATCCGTGGCATCCAAGGCATCTGAAATTTCGCGTGAAACAGCTGCCACTAAATCTAAATCGACTCCCCCGTCGCGATCGATTAAAACTTGAACAACCGACCTTCTACCGGCAGGTTTAATCAAAACTGCTTCAAGATCCAAACCCCGCTTTTCCACTAAGGGGGCTAACAATTCCGCTACTCGATCATTTGAGGTCATGAGAAAAACTCCTCGCAGTTCGGCAGTGTTCAGTTGGGTCTGGCAGTTGTATCTCTAGGGTACTGCCTAGAAAAGAATTTTGGAACTAGAAGGGCAAGGTATGCGCCTTAATCGACGCACAATTTTGGCAGGCGCGGTGGCAATTCCTTTACTTTCTTGCACTTCTGCCAGTTTGGATGAAGCCAGCTTAGAAACTGAAAATCCTATCGGAAACCCAACTCCTGAACTAGAAAAAGATTGGAATCAGATCTTTGCCAACATTGAGTTAGATTTAATACAACAAGTAAATAAAACTATTGAAAATATAAATGTTTTTGAAAAAGAACTCAGGCAAATTCACTCTCATCATTTAGCTCATCTTGAAATTTTTTCAAATTCTGCCCCAACTGAAGAAGCTATCTTTAATAGTCAAGTTGGGACAGGTGCTTTTGGCGAGTTAGCAAATTTACGAATTAAACACTCTCGCAGTCTCAATCTAATTAAAAATTCTCTTCATGAAATTTCACAACCACTGCTAATAACTACCCTGACACAGATTGCGGGTTGCGACAGCCAAATAATCATTCAATTAGCTAACTTGATGACAAAGGTTGCGCAAACCCCCGAACCCCCCGAGGTGACAAGTGGTTGAAGCAAGAATAAAAGAATTAACAAAAGTTGTGGCAGGTGAAAATGCCGCAATCTGGGCTTACGGTTTTTTATTAGCTTTTTTAAATGAGCGCGATTATCAAGAGGGTTTTCGAATTTTTAATCAACACCGAAACGCACGAGATGCTGCTCGCTTAAAGTTGCGAGCCCTTAATCAAACCCCACCTAGACCCGAGCCAAATTATGATTTACCCTTTTCGGTCAATAACTCCTCATCAGCGAAAGAATTAGCTGGCTACCTAGAAGACCGCTTGGCTGGAATTTACGCAATGTGGGCGGGTGTTGAACTTAAAGAAGATAAAACTTATGCTTTTGAAAAATCAACTGAAGCTGCAACCAGATATTTTTTTTGGACCGGTAAAACTAAATCGTTTCCTGGAGCCGTTGATTAACTAGCTCAACTAAGTGCGCAAAAACTTGATCTTTTGAAACTTCGCTCGCTACCCCACTAACTCTATCTTTTACTTCTACAAATCCGTCAATTAGTTTTTTGCCCACCACCACAATCAGTGGCATTCCAAGAAGTTCAGAATCATTAAATTTCACTCCCGGCGAAACCCCGCGGCGATCATCGTAGAGAACTTTAATTTGAGCATTTGTTAATTGGGTTGCCAAGGTATCTGCAAATTCAAAAACGGAATCCTCTTTGCCAGTAGCTACTAGATGAATATGTGCAGGGGCCACTTTGATGGGCCACAGAATTCCTTTTTCGTCAAAATGCTGTTCAACAATTGCTGCTACCGCTCTTGAAACACCAATTCCATAAGAGCCCATTGTCACAACTTGTGATTTTCCGTTTTCATCTAACACAGTCAAGTCCAAAGCTTTCGCGTATTTGCGACCTAATTGAAAAATATGACCAATTTCGATTCCGCGAGCAATTTTTACTTCAGCCGAACATTCTGGACACAAGTCGCCTGGTCTAACTTCGACTGCTTCTATTTCTCCATCTGGCGTGAAATCTCTCGCGCAAACTAGATCAAAAACATGCTTACCTGGCAAATTAGCGCCCGCTATCCAGCTCGAACCCTTAACAATTCTGGGGTCCACTAAATATCTAATACCTGAAGCTGAATCTTTACCTAATACCTCAGGACCCAGGTAACCCTTAACCAAACTTGGGTACTTTTTGAAATCCGCTTCTTCAAAAACCCTTACCAAAGCTGGCGATAGCGCTGCTTCAATCCTCCGCAAATCAACTTCTCTATCCCCCGGCACCCCGATAACCAATGGTTCGTTGGTTCCGTCTGGACTTTGCATCATTAAGACCACATTTTTTAAAGTATCAGCGGCAACCCAAGGGCGATCTGCTCTTTTTGTATTTGGGTGACTGTTAGCCACTTCGACTAAAGCGTCAATAGTAAGAGCATTTGGCGTATCTTCCACATGGGCTGGTGGTAATTCTTTAAAATCAATTTCTGCAATTTTTGGGGTAGTCATAGCTTCAACATTGGCTGCAAAATTACATTTTTGGCACTTTACAAAAGTATCTTCACCAGTTTCAGTAGGAGCTAAAAATTCTTCACTCTTAGACCCACCCATCGCACCACTCATAGCTGAAACCACCAAGAAATCTAAACCTAAAGTGTTAAATGTTTTTAGGTAGGCATCTCGATGCTTTTGATATGAAACCTCTAGCCCCTCATCATTAATGTCAAAGGAATAAGCATCTTTCATAACAAATTCTCTACCGCGCAAAATACCAGCTCTCGGGCGAGCTTCGTCCCGATATTTTGTTTGGATTTGATAAATCACGAGGGGCAAGTCTTTATATGAAGAGTAAAGATCTTTCACCATCAAAGTAAACATTTCTTCGTGGGTCGGGCCTAATAGATAATCGACTCCCCGACGATCTTGCAATCTAAATAAATTAGGGCCGTAATCACTCCAGCGATTAGTTGCTTCATATGGTTCTTTTGGTAAGAGCGCTGGAAAATGAACTTCTTGAAATCCAGCTTCATTCATATGATCGCGAACAATTTTCTCTACGTTTTGATAAACCATCCAACCTAAGGGCAACCAACTAAAGACCCCAGGGGCAATTCTGCGCACATAACCACCACGCACCAACAATCTATGGCTGGGTACTTCTGCATCTGAAGGGTCATCTCGCAAGGTGCGCAAGAATAATTCGCTCATGCGCAGCAGCATCTAAGACTCCTTATTTCTTTTCGTTCGACAGCCTACTGGGAAAGCGCTTTAAAACAGTACCGTGGCAAAGGTGGAATGCTGTACAAATCCAACTTTTTTATAGATTGCTCTAGCTCTCTCGTTGTAATCATTTACATATAGCGAAACATTTGGCGCCAAATTTAAGCGAGCGTAATTGACGACCGCCGCCATCCCCGCTTTTGCGTAACCACGTCCTCGATATTGCGGAGGCACCCACACCCCTTGCACTTGGCACACCGAATCGCTAACCACCCCAATCTCAGCTTTGAAAACAACTTCGCCGCGATCGATTCGAACTAAGGATCTGCCGCTAGAAATTAGCTCAGCAATTCTCATCCGGTAGGCATTCAAGCCGCCGCCTGACACCGGAGAGATACCAACTTCTTCGGTAAACATTGATACGCAAGCAGGTAAAAGTAAATCGATTTCTCTCGCAAAGGCCCGCCTTACCAACGGATCGGGTGCTAACAAGGGAGCTTGATCGATATTAAGAACAGGCTGGTTAGCTCTAATATCTCTTGCGATTCCCCAGCGAGGCTTTAGTAACTTCCATAAGCCCAACACCTCGCTCACGGGGCCCACTAAAGAGGCAGAGCGTCGCTGTACATCATGCAAAGTTTCAGCAAAAGCTACTTGCGATTGAGAATTTGTTTCTATCGGGACCGTATTTGCTCCGTGATACAGCGCTGACTCAATAATAGAGTCGACTTCATAAACATAAATTTCATTTAACGTGTTGAAAGGTTCATACTGCATTTCAGTTAATCGATTTGCTAAAAAAGCATGAGAGATTGGATCTTTTTTAATTAAGTTTTGCACTTGCGGCAAATCACTGCGTCGCATTTCTCGCACTAAAGAAGAATGCCGCTGCAACTGACTACCGAACCGAGACGTTTACTTCGCCGCTCTCGCTGCTGGTCATGGTTGCGGCAATTCGATTTGCTTCTTCTACTAACACGGCAACAATCTCTGATTCTGGAACGGTTTTAATGACTTCGCCCTTTACAAAAATTTGTCCCTTTCCGTTTCCTGAAGCAACTCCAATATCAGCTTCTCTTGCCTCACCTGGTCCGTTCACTACACAGCCCATTACCGCAACTCGTAAAGGAACCGTAAAGTCTTTTAGGGCTTCGGTTACTTGCTCAGCCAAGGTATAAACATCAACTTGAGCTCTGCCACAAGAGGGGCAAGAAACGATTTCAAATCCGCGTTGCTTTAAATTTAAAGCTTCTAAAATTGCAATTCCCACTTTTACTTCTTCAACTGGAGGTGCAGATAAAGAAACCCGGATGGTGTCACCAATTCCTTGTGAAAGAAGTGCACCAAAGGCAGTAGCAGATTTAATGGTTCCTTGAAAAGCTGGGCCAGCTTCAGTCACACCTAAGTGCAAAGGGTAATCACATTTTTCTGAAAGTAGTTGATAAGCTTTTATCATTACTACTGGGTCATTGTGTTTTACTGAAATTTTAAAGTCAAAAAAATCATGCTCTTCAAAAAGTGATGCTTCCCAAAGTGCAGATTCAACTAAAGCTTCTGGAGTAGCTTTTCCATATTTTTCTAACAAACGTTTATCCAATGACCCTGCATTAACTCCGATGCGAATTGGGGTGCCTGAATCCTTAGCTGCTTTGGCAATATCGCCGACTCGATCATCAAATTGTTTAATGTTTCCTGGGTTCACTCTTACTCCGGCGCAACCAGCATCTATCGCAGCAAAAACATACTTGGGTTGAAAGTGAATATCAGCAATAACTGGGATCGGTGATTTCTTTGCAATGGCTGGTAAAGCATCTGCATCATCTTGACTTGGCACTGCTACCCGCACCACTTGACATCCTGAAGCGGTTAATTCGGCAATTTGTTGCAATGTGGAATTTATATCTGCGGTCAAAGTGGTACACATCGATTGCACCGAAATTGGTGCATCTCCGCCAATTTCAACCGGATTTGTAGCGTGCTTAAGAGTTATTTTGCGGGTTTTTCTTCGGGGAGCAACGGTAGGTGGTGGCGTACCGGGCAGTCCCAAGTTAATTGCGGTCATAGGTTAATTATGGCGTTAAGCGGTTCAATTCGCTTATTTTGGGCCTAACCGCCTATTCGTATCGGGTTTACTACGTCAACATAAATCAGCAATAGTGCTAAGACCACCAAAACTGAAGCCATCGAGTAAGCAACCGGCAACATCTTTGCTACATCTGCTGGCCCCGGATCGGGTCTCTTAATTAGTTTTGCCCACTGTCGCCTCGCACCCTCAAATAAAGCGCCAGCTACATGCCCACCATCTAACGGTAAAAGTGGAATCATGTTGAACAAAAACAATGCCATATTCATAGCTCCAAGTAATAAAAGTAATTGCACAAACCTCCACGATCCTGGTAAATCTGCTGCTGCAATTTCACCGCCAACTCGTGTTACTCCAACTACTCCAACTAAACCTTCAGGATCTCTTGGTTCACCTAAGAATGCTGCGCCAAATAAATCCCCAACTCTGGCTGGCAAACTGATAATCGCTGCACCAGTAGCAGTAGTAATGTCTCTCATTACCCCAAAAACTTCATCGATTCCTTCTCTTTGCGTAGCAACCACCGGGGAAATACCCAAATAAGGTGATTGTGTTTCGGCAAAACCTTCAGTAGCAGGTCTTGTTACCAAAATAATTTCTGCTCTTAAAGAAATAGTTTGGCCAGCTCGCTCCACCACAATTGGAGTCAGCGCAAAATCGCGAGTGTCGGCCTCACTAATTGCCGCTCCCACTTCACTCCAATTAGCTGTTGGGGTTGACCCAATTGATTTAATAATGTCTCCGGTTTGCACTCCCGCCAAAACTGCTGGCGACGGCGACGCATCTGCTTGGCATTGACCACTTACTGAAATTTCATTAGGTAGACACAAAACAACTTCTCGTACTTGATTGGTAGCTGCCGGAACCCCGATGCCCACAAAGGCCACAGTAAAAATTAAAAAAGCTAAGACCAAATTCATAAATGGTCCGCCAATCATCACTACCAGTTTTTTAGGAGTTGATAATTTATAAAAGACTTTGTTTTCATCACCAACTTCAATCTCAGACAAGCTTTGTACCCGAGCTTCTTCGGCTATTTGTGAAAAGCGTCCCTTGCCACGACTTGGCTTGCTAGCGGGAGGGATCATGCCAATCATTCGGATGTAGCCTCCCAAGGGAATGGCCTTAAATCCGTACTCGGTATCCCCTTTGAATTTTGACCAGACTGTCGGGCCAAACCCCACCATGTACTGGGTGACTTTTACCCCGAATCTTTTTGCGGGGACCATGTGACCAACTTCGTGCAATGCGATGGAGAGCAAAATACCGAAAAATAGGAAGAGAATTCCGACTAAACTCATGCTTTTTTAATTCCCCTCAAAATCGCTGCCCTTTCAATTGTGGCAAGGTGCACTTCGGTCTAATCTGGCGGTAGGCAAAAAGGAGCCGTAATGAGCAATTCGCCACTTGGTGGTAACAACGTCCCACAGGTACGAAATATTTCCACCCCCCTGCCTGGCCCGCAATCTGAAAAACTAGCTAAGCGCCGTGCTCAAGTTGTTAGCGCTGGTGTCTCTAGTCTGATGCCTGTCTTTGCTTCACATGGTGGTGGTGGTGTTTTAGTTGATGTGGATGGAAATTCTTTTATTGATCTCGCTTCTGGCATCGCAGTAACAAGTGTCGGTAATAGTGCTCCAAAAGTTGTTGAAAAAATCAAAACTGCAGTTGAGGCTTTTACTCACACTTGCTTCATGATTACCCCTTATGAAAGTTATGTAGAAGTTTGTGAACATTTAGCTCGCCTTACCCCAGGTGATCATGCGAAAAAATCTGCTCTCTTTAATTCAGGTGCCGAGGCGCTAGAAAACGCCGTAAAAATAGCGCGTTACTACACTAAAAAAGATGCCATCGTTGTAGTAGAGCACGGATATCACGGACGTACCAACCTAACAATGGCAATGACAGCAAAAAATATGCCTTACAAAAAAGGTTTTGGACCTTTCGCTGGTGAAATTTATCGAGTGCCCACCTCTTATCCATTTCATGATGGTTTATCAGGTGAAGCTGCTGCCACGAGAGCCATTTCGCGTATTGAAAAAGAAGTTGGCGCAGATCAAATTGCGGCAATCGTAATTGAGCCAATCCAAGGTGAAGGTGGCTTTATTGTTCCTGCCCCTGGGTTTTACAAACAGTTAGCAGAATTTGCCAAAGCAAATTCAATTGTTTTTATTGCTGATGAAGTTCAAACAGGATTTGGTCGCACCGGAAAAATGTTTGCCTCAGAACATGAAGGTGTAGTTCCTGATTTGATAACAATGGCAAAAGGTATTGGTGGCGGTTTACCGGTCGCCGCAGTTACTGGTCGCGCCGAAATTATGGATTCGGTGCATCCGGGTGGCTTGGGTGGTACCTACGGAGGTAACCCGATTGCACTAGCTGGCGCGCTCGGTGCCTTTGAAACTATGGAAGATGAAAACCTAGTTGAGCGAGCCCGCCAAATTGAAAAAATAATGATTCCTCGCTTAGAAAACCTACAAAAGCAGTACCCATTAATAGGTGACGTACGAGGACGCGGTGCCATGATTGCAATCGAAATTGTTGATCCAGCTACCGGTGAGCCAGCAGCAGCAAAAACCACTGCTATCAGCAAATTCGCCCATCAAGAAGGTGTTTTGGTTTTAACTGCCGGCACTTACTCAAATGTTTTGCGCTTTTTACCACCGTTAGTAATTGGTGATGAGCTACTTAACGAAGCGCTAGATGTTGTTGAAAAAGCCGTTGCAGCAAACGCCTAGCGACCTTCAAGTAAGGGACGAGAATTAAATTTCATCGGATCCTCTGGGTATTTCTTTTTAGCAGCTAATGAACTCAAAGCTTCCAACACTACTCGATTCGCTAACACAGCTGTGATGTCTGAGTGATCATAAGCTGGCGCAACTTCCACAACATCCATTCCTAAAAGTGGTAACTTGGCAACTAATTTTCTAACCGCATCTAAAAGTTGTCTTGAAGTAATCCCACCGGGTTCGGGAGTTCCAGTCCCCGGCGCACTTGAAGGGTCTACTACATCGATATCAACAGATAAGAAAAACCCTACACAGTCTTTTAGACTCTCTGCGATTACTTCATCAATAACGGTATTGAACCCGCGAGCTTCAATTTCACTCATTTCATAAGAGCGCATCTCTTGTTCGCTCATCCACTTCAAAACATCTTCATCTGGCCAATAGCCACGGAGGCCAATTTGCCAAAACCGGTTTCCTTTGACAGCACCTGATTGAATCAACTGCCGCATTGGATGTCCATGTCCAATCAAAGAACCAAAAGTAATATCACCCGTGTCAGCATGGGCATCAAAGTGAATTACCGCGACTTTTCCAAAACCATGTACGTTAGCGATACCTGTTACATCTGGCCAGGTAACCGTGTGATCCCCTCCCAAAATAATTGGAATCGCACCATTTTTAGCTACTTGCGTTACTGCTGCTTCTAAATTTCGACATGAGGTTTCAGCATCACCAGAAAACATTTCAACATCGCCAGCATCCAGCACTTTAAGATCTTTTAAACCATCAGCCCGCAAAGCCAAATGAGGCCTAGTGGCATCTTGTGGCAAATAATCGGCGGTGCGAATTGCTCCGGGGCCTAAGCGGGCACCCGATCTATAACTAGCTCCGCCATCAAATGGTGCACCCATGATCACTACGTCAGCATTTTGGTAAGTTGCCGGCTCATCTATCGTGCAAGGGTCGATCCCTAAAAAAGTTACGTCAGGACCATACATAGCACCGTAGCGAGTCATTTTTAATTCCTAATTATTTTGTGGAAACCCAAGGTTTATTCCACCATGGCTTGGGTCTAACCATCTTTGGGTAACAACTTTTCCACGAGTAAAGAAGTTTATTCCCTCTACTCCATGGGCGTGATGATCACCAAACAATGAGCTCTTCCAGCCACCGAATGAGTAATAAGCCACTGGTACCGGAATCGGTACGTTTATTCCGACCATTCCAACTTCAATCTCATTTTGGAATCTTCTGGCAGCCCCACCGTCGTTAGTAAAAATAGCGGTGCCGTTTCCGTATGGGTGATCATTAATTAGCTTTATGCCTTCTTCATAAGTCTTTACTCGAACCACACTTAGTACTGGTCCAAAAATTTCGTCTGTATAGATGGACATATTGCTACTGACTTCATCAAACAAGGTAGGCCCTAACCAATATCCCCCTGGCGCTCCATCTGGGTTTACCGCTCTGCCGTCAACAACTAATTTGGCGCCAGCTGCTTCTCCCGCATCTACATAACCAGCTACTTTGTTGCGGTGTTCTTTGGTTACCAAAGGACCCATATCGCAAGCTTTGGTTCCATCTCCAACTTTGATTGCACCCATTCTGGATTTAATTCGTGAAATTAATTCATCAGCCACTGGTTCAACTGCCACAATTACGCTGATTGCCATACAACGCTCGCCCGCGCTACCGAACCCGGCATTGACCGCAGCATCAGCTGTTAAATCTAAATCTGCATCCGGCAAAACCAACATGTGATTTTTTGCTCCACCTAAAGCTTGTACTCGTTTGCCATTTTTGGTTCCATTTTCATAAACATACTTAGCAATATCAGTGCTTCCCACAAATGAAACTGATTTAATTTTTTTGTGTTCCAAAATTCCATCAACGGCAACTTTATCGCCATTAACTACATTGAAAACACCATCAGGTAATCCAGCTTCTTGCCAAAGTCTTGCTAACCACATTGCACTAGAAGGATCTTTTTCACTTGGTTTCAAAATAAAACAGTTACCTGCTGCAATCGCTACCGGAAAAAACCACATCGGCACCATTGCTGGAAAGTTAAAAGGGGTGATGCCGGCAACTACCCCAAGCGGCTGACGGATCGAATAAACATCAACTTCACTCGAAGCATTCTCAGTATGAAAACCCTTTAGTAAATGACCAACTCCACTAGCAAACTCAACTACCTCTTGCCCGCGAGTGATTTCACCTAAGGCGTCCGATAAGACTTTGCCATGTTCAGAAGTGATAATTTTTGCCAGTTCCGGCTTTTTAGCTTCGAGTAATTCTCTAAATTTAAAAATTATTTGAGTGCGTTTGGCAATGGAGGTGTTACGCCATTGGGAGAACGCTTTTTCTGCTGCTTGGGTTGCCAAATCAACATCGTTGAGTGTAGCCATCGCTACTTGAGCAGTCTCTTCACCAGTAGCTGGATTAAAAATTGGTTTGGTTTCTTTTGCATCAAGACCAACTTCTTGTCCGTTAATCCAATGCCCAATTACTTTTGCCATTTAATCCCCTACTTTTGGTTAGCTCTGCTTAGTCTAAAAGTGACCTAAGAATCAAAGCCAAAGCCCAACTTGTCTATCAATTTCAGCCATAAATTGCGCTTGCCTGTCTTATCCGCGCGATCCAATGACCAGCGGGTGAGGTTAATTGCGATAAATCTGAAGGGCTCAGGTGGAAACCTAAATGGCTTTGTCTTCACCATTTTTAATTTTGTACGCTCACTCTTGCGGTCATAAAGCAAATCCAGCATGGTTTTTGCTGCGAAGCGTGAAGATCCAACTCCTAAGCCAGTGAAGCCCGCGACGTAAGCCACGCGACCTGAAAACGCAGTACCCCAAAAAGGTGCAAAGCGCGAACACGTATCAATCGCCCCACCCCACTTATGAGTAAACCCAATTCCTCTCAATGACGGGAAGGTTCTATAAAAATGTTCACCCAACATTGCAAATGATTCGTCTGAAAAATCATAATCAGGATTTACTTCGGCACCGTAATGATAAACCGCGTCATATCCGCCCCAAAGAATTCTTCCTTCAATGGTTGGCCTGAAATAATGAAATTGATTAAACACATCACTAAAACCAATTGGCTCGGTCCAACCAATCTCTTCCCATTGCTCTTCAGTTAATGGTTCAGTCATTAACGCATAGTCGTAAACCGGTACTACGTATTTATTAACTTCTTTAATTAAGCTTTTTTCAGCTCCCGTCGCCACAATTACTTTAGGAGCTTTCACTGAACCTAAAGATGTTTTAATCTTTACTCCCGTAATGGTGTAATCAATATCATCTACCCAAGTATTTTCGTAAATTGCAATGCCTCGCTCCAGAGCTACCCTTCTTAATCCCCAAACCAAACGAGCCGGATCTACAATCGCTACATCTTCATCAAATAAAGCACCTTTATAAAGTGGACTTTTTATAATTTTACTAAGCTCTTGCTGGCTCAGATATTTAAAATTTTCACCAAACTCTGGCGCTGTGCTTGCCATCTCTAACAACTCTAAAGCGTGATCTTCAGTGATAGCTACGTTCATTTCGCCGTACCATTGAAAATCACAATCGATTTGGTTTCGATTTATAAAATCTTCAATCTCAGCTAAATTCTCATGACCCATACGAACTAATTTTGGTAATTCTTCTGGCCACCGCTTAAAGCCATTTACAAATCCGTGGGTAATGGAAGCTGAAATAAACCCACCATTGCGCCCTGCCGCGCCATCGCCAATTTGCTCACCTTCCAGTAAGACAATTTTTCGTTCAGGCTTTTCTTCTTGCGCGAGCAAAGCCGTCCACATTCCGGTAAAGCCGCCACCGATGATAACTAAATCCGCATAAATATCCTGAGCCAAAGCCGGCATCGCCTCTGGTCGAATCGCGTCATCTAACCAAAAAGCTTCGGGCTTGGCTTTGGCAACTGCCAACTTAGCTTCTTCGCTAGTTACTTTTCCGTACGGAAAATAATCTCCAATATATGCACTTGTGGTAACACTCATAAATTCCTTTGCGTAATAAAAATGGGAAGGAAAGGTTTACACCTATTCACTTGTGAGTTAACGGATCACGGCGTCATTTAGACGGTGTTCGTGCCCGGGTCTCACCCCTCACGCATATGGACCATCCGGGTTCTTTCGAACCTTCGGTCGTCTGGCTTTGGCAACTCAGTTCGGTTGCCCCATTAATATCCAGGCTGTTTTTCACTATAGCCAAAAATGCTATTACTTGCCAACTCTTAGACCAGAGTTTTTAGTTTTCTTCTTTTTGCGATGATTGCCGCTAAAGCCACCAGCCCCAAGGACCCCAAAAACATAATTGAGGCAATCACATTCACCTGCGGCGGAATACCTCTTTGAGCCGCGTTCCATACATAGAGCGGAAATGTCACTAATCGCCCAGAGTTAAAACTTGTGATGATGTAATCATCAAAAGATAGTGAGAGTGAGATTAAAGCTGCAGCGGCAATGCCTGGCAGGGCTAATGGAAACGTCACATATCTAAATGTTTGAAATGGCGTGGCATATAAGTCCATTGCAGCCTGCTCTAACCTCTGGTCCATTCCTGTGAGCCTCGCGTTTACTACAACTACCACAAAACTTATAGTGAAAGTAATTTGCGCAATCAGAATCGTCCAAAAACCTAGTGGAATAAAAATATTTAAAAATAGTGCCAACAACGATGCACCAACAATTACATCAGGCGTCGAAAGTGGAATAAACACGCCAAGCGTCGCCGAATCTTTACCGCGGAATTTATGACGCACTAAGGCAAACGAGATTAAAGTTCCTAAAATAGTCGCCACTATTGTTACCAAAATTGCAATTTGCACGCTTAATGAAAACGCCCTACAGATGGTTGGATCTCGACAAATATTTGTCCAAGCGTCAATACTGAACTGATTCCAACTGGTATTTTGCCGACCACGAGGCTTGTTAAAGCTCAAGATAATAATTAATGCCAAAGGAATCATAAGATACGTGATCACGGCTACTGAAAATCCTTGTAAGAACCTAGCCCTGAGGTGTCTGCCAAATTTTTTCATTAGAGCAATTCCTTTGTGCCGATTTTTCTCAAATACAAGTAAAGAAATACCAGAACAATTGCCATTAAAGTAAATGATAAAGCGCTAGCTTGTGGATAGTTTCTAAGAATAATGAATTGAGATTGAATTACGTTTCCAATCATTTTGTCACTAATCCCGCCGAGTAATTCAGCATTGATGTAATCGCCTGAAGCTGGGATAAAAGTCAAAATGGTTCCGCTAACAATACCCGGTATGGATAGCGGCCAAACTATCTTCCAAAATCTTTGATTTCCTGTTGCATATAGATCGCCAGCAGCTTCTAAGAGGCGCTTATCAATCTTGTCTAACGAAATAAATAGCGGCAAAATCATGAAAGGCAAAAAGTTATAAATTAAACCCAAAATAACTGCAAACGAGGTACTAAGTATTCGCTCTTGGGGTAAAACCCCTAAAAAATTTAGAAAGCCAACAACTGCTCCTTCAGAAGACAAAATAGTTTTCCAGGCATTGGTTCGAAGCAAAAACGAAGCAAAAAACGGAGCGACAATCAAGACCAACATTAGGTACTTATATTTTTTTGCCTTAAATGCCATGTAATAAGAGATGGGATATGCCAAAAGTAGACAAAAGACCGTAGCTATTGCTGCAAAAGTAAAAGCACGCACATAAAAAGGCCAGTATTCGGCTATAGCCTGTGAATAGTTACTAAATTGCAGGGCGTAAGCAAAACCAGCTTCAGGCGAATCCCCTAAAGGGCGCTTGAGCGAGGTAGCTAAGAGTGAGCCTAAAGGAAAAAAGAAAAAGAAAAATAACCAAGCAAAACCGGGAATCAGCAATAAATATGCGGTCTTGATCCGCTTCGACCTGGTGGTAACTGCCATCTCAGTTACTTACCAACTCCGGCTCAATTCCTGCAGTTAAATCTTCATCAGGGTCTAGCGCAAACGAATTTCTTGGCTCCCAAGCTAAGACGACTTCGTTTCCCTTGTAGCCCAAATCATTTGGATCAACATTTTGTTCAAAGGCAGATAATTCCTGACCCCAAGGTGATTCAACAACATACTGAGTAGATACACCTACAAACGCATTATCAGATATTTTTCCGATAATTTGATTCTTAGGTAGCCCAGGCGTGTCAATATCTACTACTTTTATTTTTTCAGGCCTTACCCCGACCACAATCTTGCCGCTTGTAATATTAGTTTTACTCTTTGGTACATACAAGGTCACACCATTTACATCAACAGCTAACAATTCGCCATCAATTCCTTTGACCGTGCCACTAAATAAATTTGATTGACCTAAAAAGTTAGCTACAAAGGTTGTTTTAGGATTTTCATAAATCTCAACTGGCGAACCCATTTGTTCAATTCGCCCCTCATTCATTACCGCTACTGTGTCGGCCATTGTCATGGCTTCTTCTTGATCGTGAGTAACGTGAACAAAAGTGGTTCCGACATCTTTTTGAATCCACTTAAGCTCTAGCTGCATTTGTCGACGTAACTTTAGATCTAGCGCACCCAGTGGCTCATCTAGTAACAAAACATCAGGCTTATTAATCAATGCTCTTGCTACTGCAACTCGCTGTTGCTGACCGCCAGAAAGTTGGGTTGGCTTTCTTTCTGCCATTGGTGTCAGCTCGACCAATGCGAGCATGTCTTTCACAGTTTTATCGATATCTTTAATTCCGCGACGACGTAAGCCAAAAGCTACATTCTCATAAATCGTAAGATGTGGAAATAGCGCATAACTTTGAAAAACAGTATTTACCGGGCGTTTGTAGGGAGGTAACGGGACAATATTTTCTTCCCCAATTAAGATTTCGCCACTTGTCGGCTCTTCTAAACCTGCAACCATTCTTAATGTGGTCGTCTTTCCGCAGCCTGAAGGGCCAAGCAAAGCAAAAAAAGATCCTGCTGGAATCGTTAGCGTTAAGTCATTAACTGCAGTGAAATCGTCATAACGTTTAGTTAAATTTTTTAGATACAAATCCTGCACTGTATGGTTCTTCGGCATCCGCTTATCTCCCTAAATGACAAGTGCTCCCTGCGGGTATATGCAAGGAGCACTCTAATTTGAATTGATTTGCTTGTCTAATTGCCAAGCAATTTCTGCCAGGCGGATGAATACTCTTGCTCTTCAGCGTCAGTTAATTCCTTGAAGATGAAGGTCTTCGCTAAATCCGCTTCAGTTGGGAAGATCAATGGGTTCTCTGCCAACTCTGGATCAATCTCTATTGCCGCTTCTTTTGCACCAACTACTGGGGTTATGTAGTTCACCCATGCAGCTAGTTCTGCAGCAATTTCTGGTTGGTAATACCAATCGATTAGCTTCTCAGCATTTTCTTTATTGGCAGCTCCAACAGGAATCAGTAAGTTGTCTGTCCACAAGTTACCTCTAGTTTCAGGAAGATTAAATCCAAAATCTTCACCCAATTGGACCAAATCGCCTGACCAACCTAATACTGCAACTAGATCGCCCTGTTCTAGTGGTTGTAGGTATTCGTTACCCATGAAGTTTTGAATGTGGCCATCATCAACTTTTGATTGCAAAAAGTCAATCGCCGCATAAAACTCATCGGAAGTAAAGTTCGTTGGATCAGCGCCTTGCCAGGCTAAAACAACACCCATGGTGTCTCGCATTTCGCTAAGCAAAACCACTCGACCAGCTAAACGTGAATCGAACAATTGATCCACAGTTGTCATATCACTGGTACCAATCGCCTCTTGTAATAGCGCTTTGTTCCAGCCCAATCCTCCATAGCCTGATTGCCATGGCATCGTGTAAACACGACCCGGATCGAAAGCAGGATTCGATAATTCTGGGATTAAATTTTGAGCGTTTGGAATATTGGCTTTATTTAATTCTTGTGCGTAGCCAAGCTTGATCCAACGTGCTGCCATCCAGTCAGTCGGTGAAACTATGTCGCGTCCAGTTGATTCACCTGACTCTAGGAGCGGCAAAACCTCTGCCCAGAATTCATCATTGTCGCTGTAATCTTCTGGATACTCAACAGTTAATCCCGTTGCTTCACTAAATTTATTCAACGTTACAAAATTGCCATCATCATCCACGTCCATATAAGCAGTCCAGTTTGACCAAACCACATCTGCTGAACTCGTTGAACATCCAGCTAGTGCTGATGAAAAGCCAACGGTGGTCGCGGCGACACCCGTAACACCCGCAGCTTTTAAGAAACCGCGACGTGAGAGAAACGGTAGTAACTCTTTAGGCGCTTGTTCCAGTCTTTTTCTCTTTGCCATCTAATTCCCCTTCGATTGGTTTTCTAAGTTACCCGTTATTGATCATCACGTGCTTGATTCGAGTGTAATCCTCAAATCCATACATTGATAGATCCTTACCGTAACCCGAGTGCTTGAAGCCGCCATGAGGCATCTCAGACACCATCGGAATATGCGTGTTGACCCACACACATCCGAAATCTAGTCCCTTCGTCATTCTCATAACCCGTCCAACATCTTTTGTCCAGACGCTGGCAGATAGGCCGTACTGGACGTCGTTGGCAAATCGCAAGGCTTCAGCCTCGTCGGTGAACTTCTGTACCGTGATTACTGGGCCAAAAATTTCGCTTTGAATCATTTCATCTTTCTGTTGCAAATTTGCCACCACGGTTGGTTCAATAAAATATCCGCGATCGCCCTGACGTGATCCACCAGCAGTAACCAAAGCATGATCGGGAGTGCGCTCTAAAAATCCAGTCACTCTTGCTAATTGATTTGCATTATTTACCGGTGGCACAAATGAATCTGGATCCAGAGGTCCTTTAGCAAAGCTGGTTTGAGTGTTCTTAGCTTGTTCAGTAAGAGCGGCAACAAAATCATCATAAACACGGGCTGACGCTAAAACTCGGGTAGCTGCAGTGCAATCTTGACCGGCATTAAAGTATCCGGCTACCGCAATCCATTCTGCCGCCGCTGCGATATCAGCGTCATCAAAAACCACAACTGGAGCTTTCCCGCCTAATTCAAGATGTACTCGCTTCAAATCCGTTGCCGCACTTTGAGCAACTTGCTTACCAGCGCCAACCGATCCAGTAATTGCAACCATTTGTGGAATTGGGTGTTCAACTAACGCTCTGCCAGTGTCGCGATCACCGGCAACAACATTTAAAACTCCGGCTGGCAAAATTCCTGCTTCATGTATCAATTCAGCCATTCGAATTGTTGAAAGTGGAGTTGTGTCACTTGGCTTTAAGACAACTGCATTACCTGCGGCAATTGCCGGGGCAAACTTCCAAACTGCCATCATCATCGGATAATTCCACGGCGTAACTTGTCCGATAACTCCGATTGGTTCGCGACGAATGTAAGAGGTATGACCTTTCATGTACTCAGCGGCTGATTTGCCTTCAAGATTTCTTGCCGCAGTTGCAAAGTATCTAATTTGATCAACCATTGGCGGTATTTCTTCACTCATGGTGACGCCGATTGGTTTTCCGGTATTTTCTGACTCTAAGGCGACTAATTCATCTGCTTTTTCTTCAAAAAGATCTGCAATTCTAAACATTGCCAAAGATCTTTCAGAGGGGGTTGATTCTTTCCAACTTTCAAATGCTTTAGCGGCAGCTTTATAAGCCAAATCAATATCCGCTTCATTTGAAATCGGGGCTGAGGCAAAAACTTCACCGGTAGTTGGATTGATTAAGTCAGAAGTTTGACCGGATTTTCCTGAAACCGATTCGCCGTTGATGAAATTTTTAAGTTCCTTCTTTTGGCTCAAGGTGCTCCTCTTTTTCAAGTTAATCCATAGAGACTAGTCAAAAAGCCCCCCGCTCCACCACCCAGATATGTAACCATTGCGTTACATTTCCTTGTACCAATTTTCACAATCATTTTTGGGTCGCTTTCGCTCTATGATTTAACTATGAATAAGCCCGGCACGACTCCCCGTACCAAGGTCAAGCGGGTGCCGTACCTATCGGTCTCTGATCCTAAAATCCGCAATGAAATCCTTGACCACTCAGTTTTAGCTCACGTGGCAATCGCAGATGATTCTGGGCAACCATTCGTTCTGCCCATGGCCTTTGCCCGCGATGGAGAGCGTTTATTACTGCACGGCTCTACGAAATCTCGCTTAATGCGATCTCTGGCAGCTGGAACGCCGGCTTGTGTCGAGGTCACTATTTTGGATGGATTGGTACTTTCACGAAGTGCGTTTGAGTCCTCAATGAATTACCGAAGCGTAGTTGCCCTAGGGATTGGTAACGAATTGTTGGGCAAAGAAAAAGAACAGGCTTTTGAAGTACTAACTGACAAACTTATTCCGGGACGAGTAGCCGAGGTTAGAGCAACCACAAAAGCGGAATTGAAAGCTACTTTAATTATTGAATTTCCACTAAATGAGACCTCAGTCAAGTTGCGGCGCGGACCACATGAAGATCGCCCAGAAGATCTTGAATTACCAATTTGGGCGGGTGAAATTCCGTTGAAAACAATTGCACTAGCTCCTATTGCTGGTGATAAGAATGCAGAAAATCTTGAAATACCACCAAGTGTAAAAAATTTAATTAAAAATCCACCGCAATAACTTTGAGTCTTAGTTATTGCGTAGCTCGCGCCGCCAACTGCCCACAAGCACCGTCAATGTCACTGCCACGCGTATCTCTCACTGTGACCGCAATTTGAGCGTTCTCGAGTATTTCTACAAATTCTTGTTGCGTTTTTTCACTAGTCGCTGTCCACTTGGATCCTGGTGTCGGATTGAGCGGAATTAAATTGACGTGGACTGACCGACCTTGAATTCTTTTAGCTAATAAAGCTGCCCGATGCTTCTGATCATTTATGTCTTTAATTAAGGCATATTCGATTGATACTCTTCGTTTTACCGTATCTGAATAATCCCAAACGGCTTTTAAAACTTCCTTTATTGGGAAACGCTTATTTAGTGGCACCAACTCATCACGTAATTCATCATCTGGTGCATGCAAACTCAAAGCCAGCCTTAACGGCAAGCCAACCTCAGAAAGTTTCTTAATCTGAGGTATTAAGCCAACCGTTGAAACTGTGACATTCCTAGCTGAAATTCCCAAACCTTCAGGTTGACTCTGCGTAATTCTCTTTATGGCAGTTAGTACCGCATCAAAATTAGCTAAGGGCTCACCCATTCCCATAAAAACAATATTTGATAACCGCGCATCTTTATTAGGTAAAAGGCCTCGATCAGCAAAACGTGCTGAGGCTTGAACTTGCGCCACAATTTCAGCAGCACTCAAGTTTCTTTTCAACCCGCCTTGCCCAGTAGCACAAAACGGGCAAGCCATACCGCAACCTACTTGTGATGAGATGCAAACTGTAGTTCGATTCGGATATTGCATCAAAACACTTTCAACTAATTTTTCGTCATGCAACTTCCAAAGTGTTTTTACCGTTTCGCCTTTATCGGTAGTTAGCTCCCGCACTTTGCCAATTAATTCTGGTGCTAACTTTTCAGCAATATCTAATCTTTCGCTTTCTGGTAACTCGGTCCATTCATTAGCATCATCAGAAAACCTTGAGAACCATTGTCTACTTACTTGATCCGCTCTAAAAGCTGGTATACCTAACTCAACTGCCCGAGCTTTTCTTTCAGCTAAATCTAAATCCGCAATATGAATTGGCGGTTTTTTACTCATGCAAATCCCAAAATTATTCCAAACATTAACCAGGCTGCGATGGCATTAAACGACAATGAATCCAAGCGATCCATCATGCCGCCGTGGCCTGGCAAGGTTTGTGCAAAATCTTTAACTCCTAAATCCCGCTTGATAGCACTTGCAAAAAAATCCCCTACTGTTCCTAAAATTGCTAAAACTACCCCAATAATCAAGCCTTGTTCGCTCGAAATACCAAACCAAAGTGGTAGCACAAATATTGAAAACAATCCTGCAAAAAGTATGGAGCCTGCTAAACCTTGCCAAGATTTTTTAGGTGAGAGTTTAGGCAATATTGGGTGCTTGCCAATTACTGATCCCACGAGATACCCGCCAGTATCACTAAACGCAGTTATCAAAATAAAAGCCATAACCTGAAAAGCGCCAGTTTCGCTTCGCAACATCAACATGGCCGCACCGCCAAATACCCCTAAGTACATCAATAAAAATGCAGAAGCCGATACATCGGCAAAAACGCCCTCCACACCGTCAGTTAGGCGAACCACAAAAGCTAAAACAATCGATACCGCTAACGCCCCCACTAAGCCAATTGCGCCAAAACCTAAAGCTCCGGTCAAGATTGCCACTAGTGAAAAAGAAGTTACCCAAAAAGAAATTTTTATACCTTTTTGAGCTCTCACCGCTGAGATGAACTCAAAAGCGCCAATATTTAGTACTACTAATGCAATAAAAAAGAAGAATTCTTTAATG
>JAGYJD010000015.1 GCA_018402365.1 Candidatus Nanopelagicales bacterium
CAATTCTTCAGCTGAAGCAAAGGGGCCAGCCTTATATCCCTTTCCGGGAGTGATCGCGTTTCCGATTAAAACTAAAAATCTTACCAACGGCCAAAAGATTTTTCCTAGAACAAGTGTTAAACCAGCACTAAAAATAGCAATACGTTCTGCATGCTGCAGTCCCAAAGTCTCGGGGGCAACGCCTAAAAAGATAAAGCTTAACAGTGTCACCACAATAATTGAAAAAATTAGGGCAAAGGTTAGGTCCTGAACAACTGATACAAAGTAAACCGCTAATAACACCGCACCGATACTGCTAAGTGCCAGAGCTAGAAATTGTAAGACCGCGATGAATTTAGCTCGATCAATTACCACTTTTTCTAATCGATCGACTGTAGAAGAACTCTCTTTTCTCAATTGTTCAACTTTAACCAAAGAAATACGCCCAATTGCTGTTCTAATTAAAATAAATAGAGCCGCCAATAGCTCTGCAAGAATCGCAAAAAAAAGATATTCGATCATTTGATAAATTCTCGCTCTACTTCTCTCATTAATTTCTGCTCTTGCTCTTGCATCTTTACTTTATCTACTTTCTTTTGATGATCGAACCCAATTAGATGTAGCATCCCGTGAACCAGCATAAAAGCTAGATGAAGTGCCGGTTGTTTTTTAAGCTTTTTAGCGTCTCGCTCGACAACTTTTGGGCAAATTACTATGTCACCTAATGAATAATCAAAATCTGAAATTTCAGAAAGTCTGAAACTCATGACATCAGTTGGGCCCGACTCTTGCATCCATTTCTCGTGAAGTTGTGACATTTCTTCTTCATTTAAAAAAGTTACAGCAACTTCTTGATTTTGCTTCAGTCCTAGATTTTTCATTATAAAAAATATAATTCTTTGAACCTTTTTAGTTTCTATCGAATACTTACTTTTATTGGAAATGTCTGCAATCATTTTTGACTGACCTCTTGCTTAGCAGCATCCCATTGGTCGTAAGCTTCCACAATTTTACCCACTAATTTATGCCTCACTACATCTTGACTGGTGAGATTAATGAAAGCTAAATCCTCAACAGTTTCAAGCACTTCTCGTACTATCTTTAGTCCAGAGCGGGTGCCACTAGGCAAATCAATTTGAGTGATGTCACCGGTCACTACTATTTTTGAACCAAACCCTAATCTTGTTAAAAACATTTTCATTTGCTCGGCTGAAGTATTCTGCGCTTCATCTAAAATTATGAATGAATCATTCAATGTTCTACCACGCATATAAGCCAAGGGCGCTACTTCAATCGATCCATTAGTCATTAGTTTAGGTATTTTTTCAGGCTCAATCATGTCTTGCAAAGCGTCATAAAGTGGTCTCAGATATGGATCAATTTTTTCGCTTAAGGTACCGGGCAAGAAACCTAACTTTTCCCCTGCCTCTACCGCGGGGCGAGTAAGAATAATTCTGTTAACTTGCTTCTCTTGCAATGCTTGTACCGCTTTTGCTACCGCCAAATAAGTTTTTCCCGATCCAGCCGGGCCTATTCCAAAAACAATTGTGTGATTATCGATTGCATCAACATATTTTTTTTGATTAAAAGTTTTCGCACGGATTGACTTTCCGCGAGTAGTCAAGATATTTGTTGTCAACATATCTTTAGCGCTTACTTTTGACTCACTTTTTATTAAAGCAATCACCCGCTCGACCAACTCAGGCTGAACAACTTGCCCAGTTCTAATTATTGACACTAATTCTGTAAATAGTTGGTTAAGGTAACCAGAATTTATTTGATCTGCAAAAAAACTGATTTCATTGCCACGTAATAAAATTTTGCACGCTGGAAATAGTTCCTCTATTTTTCTTAAATTTTCATCATGCGTGCCAAAAAGCGCCGTGAGATTAATTGAGCTCGGAATCGTTACTTTCGATTCATTTTTTATATCTAAGTTAGACATTTTGGGCCTAAGCCCGCATCACTCCTAGCTGGATGTTTGGAACCTTTATTTTAACCGAAAAACTCTTTAGCCGGCAGGCCAGGACATTTGCCGGCCTCCCAATAAGTGTCCATGCACGTGAAAAACCGTTTGTCCGCCAAAAACACCCGTGTTAAAAACTATTCGGTAGCCCTCTGTAAGGGAAAGCTCATCAGCCAGCTGTACCAAAAATTCACTCATTCTTCCGGCAAGCGCTGAATCTGCTTTGGCTAGCTCAGATAAATTCTCAAAATGCTGCTTAGGAATAACCAATTTATGAATCGGGGCTTTCGGATCAATATCTGAGAAAGCAATAAATTCTTGATTCTCACTAATTATGTCAACTGGTAATTCACCAGCCACGATTTTACAAAATAAGCAGTCACTCATGATCCCTCCTCTACAAATTTAGGGCGAGTGCCGTCGCGACAGCTCCCGCCGACGACCCTCTCAAAACTGTATCGCCTATATTAAGCGGTTGTACACCTGCGTCAGTAAAAGTTTTTTTCTCAGCTTCGCTAAAGCCACCCTCTGGCCCCACTAAAAATAACACATCCTCAGGTAATTGTTGATCTTTTAAATAATTATTAGAATCATAATCTAACAAAAATGAGATTTTATTTTTTTTAATAATATCTAAAATTGATTCGATCTTTGTCTCATAACTAACTTTTGGTAACCAAGCACGACGAGATTGCTTGCAGGCTGCTTCTGAAATTTGATTCCACCGCTTTAGAGCTTTCTCTTCTTTACCAGAAATTTTAGCAATTGACCGATTGGCAGGCCAAAAAATGATTCTATGCACTCCCACTTCTGTCATTAATTCAACTGCAAAATCAGATCTTTCACCTTTTAGGAGTGATTGAACAACTGTAATTTTAGTGTTATTAACATCAGATTCAAAAATTTCTTTAATTTCTATCTCTAAAGGATTAGCTAATTTAGTCACATAACCTAAGCCAACCAATCCGCTTCCATTTGTTACGTAGACCTCTTCTGCAAGCGCTAGTCTTCGTACATTGAGGGCATGATGAGATTCTTTTTCATTTAAAGTAACTATCTGAGGTTTGTTCTCAAAAAAATCTGCAAAAAAATAGGCGCTTCGCATAATTATTTACTAAAAGCGTCTTTTAATCTGCCGAACAAAGTTGACTTAGCAATCTCTTCTGGCTTGAAGTCTAGAGTTGTTTCTTTTCTTAAATTCGCTAATTGTTCAATAAGTTGCTTTTGATTACCATCGAGCGCGGTTGGGGTATCGACCACAATCTCTATGAGCAAATCCCCCCGTGTTTCTCTTCTGACTCGTGGCATTCCTTTTCCTCTAAGCGTTAAGACAGTTCCTGATTGGGTGCCGGGTTTTATGGTTAATTCCTCGGTACCCTCAATAGTTTCTAAAGTAAACGTTGCGCCTAAAGCTGCTGCTGTCATTGGTAAATGGATCACGCACCCTAAATCATCACCAACTCGATGAAAGGTTTTATCAATTCTTAAATAAATCTCTAAGTAGAGATCACCAGCTGCTCCGCCACCTGGCCCCACCTCTCCTTGGCCTACTAATTGGATTCTGGTCCCGGTATCTACTCCGGCCGGAATTTTTGCAGTTATGGTGTTTCGCGTGCGAACTCTTCCCTCTCCAGCACAATCTGCACACGGTGAAGTTAGAACTGTGCCAAATCCACCGCACTGTGGGCAAGGACGGTTAGTTACAACTTGACCAAGCAAGGAGCGTTGAACGGTTTGCACATCTCCTCTTCCTTTACACATTGAACATGTTGCAAAATCAGTTCCAGGGCTGGTGCAAGCTCCATCGCAATTTGGGCAGACAACAGCCGTTTCAACTGTTATATCTTTAGTAACACCCGAAAATGCTTCTACTAAATCCAAGTCAAGTTGAATTAAGGCGTCCTGCCCTCTTCTAGATCGTGAGCGCGGACCCCGTTGAGTAGTTTGTCCAAAAAACGCGTCTACAAAATCTCCCAATCCACCAAAACCACCACCACTTGAACCTGATCCAGAAAATCCCAAGTCATACATTCTTCGCTTTTGATCATCACTCAAAGTTTCATAGGCGGCTGTTACTTCTTTAAATCTTTCAGCTGCTACTGGGTCAGGATTTAAATCGGGATGTAATTCTCGCGCTAATTTTCTGTAAGCTTTTTTTATTTCTTCACCAGAGGCATCTGAGTCTACGCCTAGAACGTCGTAATAATCGGTTGCCATTTAATTATGATCCATTCGACAAAATTTTACCTAAGTATCTTGCAACTGCGCTAACACTGCTAATCGTGTTGGGGTAATCCATTCTGGTTGGCCCTACAATGCCAAGCTGCGAAACAACTTCTTTGCTTACATATCCAGAGCTAATTACGCTAGCAGTTTTAAAATTTTCTAACATATTTTCGCTGCCAATACTTACTTTTAAGTTTTCTGCACTAGACAACTCACCTAATAATCTCAGTAGCACTACATTCTCTTCAATTTGATCTAAAACCGGAAGTAACGTTTTGCTAAATTCTGGATCTAACCTCACTAAATTACTTGCCCCCCCGACAGCAATTCGTCGCTCCTCAGGTTCTATAGCGGTATCTATGACTAAATCCAAAATACTATCAATCAATGGTCTTTTACTTAAATCAAATTCTTGAGACAACTCAACTATGAGGCTGCGTATTTCACTAAATTTTTTATCCGAAATTTTGTTCTTTATTTTGTTACGTACTTCATCAATAAGCTCAGAAGAAATTTCGTCTTGAGTTTCTAGAACAGCTTGCTCAAGTCGTCCAGTATTAGCAACAAGCATGATCATCAGCCGCTTTTCATTCAAAAGCACCAGATCAAAGTGTCTGAGAATTGATTTGGATAATGAAGGGTATTTAACAAGCGCCACTTGTCCTGTCATTTGCGCTAGCAGTCTCACTGTTCTTTGCATTACATCATCAAGGTCAACCGCCCCAGACAGAAACTTAGATATCGCTGCTTGTTCCGCCGGCGAGAGTGGTCTGACTTCGTTCAGCCGGTCAACAAAATACCGATAGCCCTGTTCGGTGGGAATTCTTCCTGCACTGGTGTGGGGTTGAACGATTAAGCCCTCATCTTCAAGGGCAGCCATATCGTTGCGAATAGTGGCAGGTGAAACTTTTAGATTGTGTCGCTCCACCAAAGCCCTAGAACCAACAGGCTCTTCTGTTGCCACATAATCATTTATTATCGCCTGTAAAACAGCGAATTTTCTTTCATCTGTCATATTTCACTCCGGCTAAAGATTAGCACTCCCTTCTTTTGAGTGCCAATTTTTACTAGGTTAGTTGATTTACCAAGGTATCTAACAGTAAACGCCCTTTTGGTGTTAATTCGAAGTTATTCAAATCCTCTTTTAAATACCCCTCTCGCAGCCAATTAATTAGCGTCGCGTTTGGAACAATCTCTTTTAAATCGCTACTTTTTAATCTCAATGCCAACATAACTCTTTCTAAATTTATTTGCGCAGTACTTAATATTTCTTTCTCTTCAATGGCATTTTTTTCTTCAGTTAGTTTTTTTGAGTATGAGAATGGGTGTTTCACGTTCCACCAGCGAACCCCAGCTATGTGTGAATGGGCACCCGGACCGTAGCCCCACCAATTTTGATTATTCCAATAATTTAAGTTGTGCTGACACTCGAATCCTGGCTGTGCCCAATTTGATATTTCATACCAAGGGAGGTTATGTTCACTCAATATTTTATCTAGCAGTAGATACTTATCCGCTTGATCATCCGCACTCACTGGTGGGATTTGTTGTAATTTTGTTTTTCTGTAAAGCGCAGTACCTGGCTCTATAGTAAGTGCATAAGCAGAAATATGTGGTGGCTCAAGTTCGATTGCAGTAGTAACCGTCTGTTCCCAAGAAGTTAAACTTTCACCTGGGGTCCCGTAAATCAAATCTAAACTGAAATTAGATAACCCCGCCGCTTGCAAAATATTCACAGCTTTTTTTACATTTTCAGGATTGTGAGTGCGATCTAATGTTTTTAAGACTGCTGAATCTGAACTTTGCATGCCTATTGATATCCGGTTTATACCTAAATCAATCCAAGTCTTGACTATCTCTTTAGTAATTGTGTCTGGATTTGCCTCTAATGTTATTTCGATATCTTTTGCTAAATTAAATTCTAAACTTACTTTAGTAAATATTTTTTTTAATATCTCTGGGGAAAGCAGTGATGGGGTTCCCCCACCAAAAAATATTGATTTGAGAATTTGAGGTTTTTCAATTTGCTCTAAAGAATAAGTAATTTCTTTTACTAGAGATTCTGCCCAAGTTTCTGCCGCATCTGCTCGTTGCAACTCGTCAGGCGTATAGGTATTGAAATCACAATAACCGCATCTGACAGTGCAAAATGGAACGTGTACATAAATTCCAAAATTACTTACTGGAAGTGTCATTATTAGTCTTCAAGGCTGCTACAAATGCCTCCTGTGGCACTTCTACTCGGCCAACCATTTTCATTCTTTTTTTACCCTCTTTTTGCTTTTCCAGAAGTTTTCGCTTTCGACTTATATCTCCGCCATAACATTTTGCCAAAACATCTTTTCGCATGGCTCGAATGCTTTCACGCGCGATAATTCTTGAACCAATTGCAGCTTGAATCGGAACTTCAAACTGTTGCCTTGGAATTAAATCCTTCAATCTTTTTGTCATTTCCACTCCGTAAGGGTAGGCCTTGTCTTTATGAACAATCGCACTAAAGGCATCCACTGCTTCAGCTTGTAACAAGATGTCCACCTTTACTAAATCCGCAGATTGTTCGCCAGCTGGCTCATAATCAAGTGAGGCATAGCCTCGAGAGCGAGATTTGAGTTGATCAAAAAAATCAAAAACAATCTCAGCAAGGGGAATTGTGTAGCGAATTTCGACTCGCTCCTCTGAGAGATAATCCATATTGAGCATCTGCCCTCTTCGCTCCTGCGCTAATTCCATTACCGACCCTATGTATTCACTTGGCGTAATAATTGTGGCTTTGACTATCGGCTCAAAAATCTCACCAACCTTTCCAGCAGGGAACTCACTTGGGTTTGTTACCTCGCGCTCGCTTCCGTCTTCCATAATTAATCGGTATTCCACATTCGGAGCTGTTGAAATTAAGGTTAAATTAAATTCTCGCTCCAACCGCTCTCTTACTATTTCTAAATGTAAAAGACCTAAAAACCCACATCTAAACCCGAAGCCCAAGGCGGCAGAAGTTTCTGGTTCATAAATCAAGGCTGCGTCATTTAATTGAAGTTTGTCTAAAGCATCTCGTAAAAGTGGGTATTCACTACCATCTATTGGATACAAACCGGCAAAAACCATTGGCCTAGGGTCGCGAAATCTTGTTAGCGCCCCACTGGCAGGTTTCAAATAGTCTGTGACGGTGTCGCCCACCCGAGATTGTCTTACATCTTTTACTCCGGTTATTAAGTAACCCACCTCCCCAACCCCAAGTCCTTTCGTAACTTTGGGCTCCGGAGAGATGACTCCAATTTCAAGAAGCTCATGACTTGCGCCGCTAGACATCATTTTAATTTTTTGCCTTGAGCTTAATTTTCCATCAAACACTCTTACGTAAGTAACGACCCCTCGATAGGAGTCATAAACTGAATCAAAAATCAAAGCTCTGGCTGGAGCATTAGCATCACCCGTTGGTGGTGGAACTTCTACCACAATTAAATCAATAAGTTCTTTTACTCCTTCGCCAGTTTTAGCGCTAACTCTTAATACATCATTTGGATCACAGCCAACTAATTTTGCTAATTCTTGTGCATACTTTTCGGGCTGCGCTGCTGGTAAATCAATTTTATTCAAGACTGGAATAATTACTAAATTCTTTTCCATTGCAAGGTATAAATTGGCAAGAGTTTGAGCCTCAATACCTTGGGCTGCATCTACCAACAAAACAGCGCCTTCACATGCTTCTAAAGATCTACTAACTTCATATGTGAAATCTACGTGGCCAGGGGTATCAATTAAATTAAGAACGTAATCTCGCTCATCAATCCCGCGCCAAGGAAGCCGCACTGCTTGCGACTTGATAGTGATTCCGCGTTCTCTTTCTATATCCATCCGGTCTAGATATTGCGCCCGCATACTTCTTGCATCCACTACGCCGGTTAATTGCAGCATCCGATCTGCCAGTGTGGACTTACCATGGTCAATATGCGCAATAACGCAAAAATTTCTTATCAGCTCGGGGTTGGTACTTCCGGCGGGATTTGGGCTGGTATTCACTGTCTTAATTATCCTTCTGGGGCTCACTTGCGCCCAATGGCAGGCTAGGCGCTACCCTTAGTATTCGTGTTGTTACCCCGGTAGCAATAAGACCCCAAGACTAAAGAAAGAGACACCAAACGTGGCGAATATCAAGTCGCAAATTAAGCGCAACCGCCAAAATGAAAAGGCCCACCAACGCAATAAGTCTGCAGAATCCGCTCTCAAAACTTCGATCAGAAAATTCAACGAAGCTGTCACTAAAGGTGAAGAAAACCTTCAAACCATGGCTCAAGAGGTAGGTCGCCAATTAGATAAGGCTGCCGCCAAAGGTGTTCTTCACAAAAATCAAGCAGCAAATCGCAAGTCAGCTTTAGCTAAAAAAGCTGCAGCAAGCAAAAAGTAATTTAATCTACACAAACTTTTCTAATAGTGTGCTCTATTAAGAATCTTTTTTGCGAAGCATCCAGATAAACCCCGTCAACTCCAGCTTTAAGAGACGCATCCACTTTTGCCAGCTCCATGGTGGCATCCGCAAGTTTTTTTGGACTCCAATTTCTTAAATATCCCCGTAAAAATTTGATTCGAAAAGGATTGATTGCTATCTCCTTGGCAATATCAGCATCGCTCATTCCTTTAGGTGCACCAGCAATTCTCACTAGATATCTAATATTTGATGAAATTGAATTTACAATGGCAATTGCTGAAGTAGGTTCTTGTTCGAGTGAGGCGTAAAGTAAGTTCAAAGCTTTTGAGGCTTTTTTATTCAAGATTGCATCTGCAATTTCATAACTTCTTATTTCAGCAATACCTTGGTAGTACTGCATAATATCGATTTCACTAATAGGGTCACTTAAAACATCATTCGTTAATTGGGAAACAGCCGCCGCTAGTTCTCGCAAATCCTCTCCTACCGCAGCTTTTAGTAGGGCAACGGCTTCTACTGTAATTTTTCTTTTTTTATTTCTAAACTCATTTTTAATCCAGGCTTCATATTCTTCACTTTTTTTGAACTTCTCTGCTTTTATTTCTTTGACTTTTGCGGTGCGCAATGATTTAAGAATTCCCATACCGCCTGAGCCACCACGATGGATCAAAATTAAAAAATAATTCTCTAGTAAGTTCAGATCTGTATTCTTTAAATAATTTACAAAATTAGGATTTATTTTTTCTTCGGCTACGTTTAGGTTATCTAAGATGATAAGACTCATGCCACCAAATAAACTGGGTGAGCTAGCTTCCAAAAACCTAGACCAAGCATCCTCGTCATTAACTGCAAAATAGTGCTTTTCAATATCCGGGTAACTCTTTTTCAGTGATTGAAAGCTTGAGTTGATTTCTCTATCTACTACCAACTCTTCTGCTCCAGAAATCAATAGGGTGCTACCGCTCAATACCTTGTCTCTCTCGTAGGTTCTTTATCTTATTGTGACGTTTTGTTTTGTAGAGAACTCCTATTGCTATGGCTGAAATTACTACAAAAAAGATTAGTGGAGAAAAAGTGACTTGAGCAAATGGCACCTTGGCAAAAGTTTCAGCAACCCACTCGATCCAGATCGCTGCGGGTAAGGCTAGATAGATAAAGAAGCTGGCAAGTGGCGCATAAACGGTAGCAAAAATTAATGTCAAGAATCCAAATACCGTAACCCAAGCGACCGTCGGCATTGCCAAAGTATTAGCGAGTAATGAAATTAGTGAGATTTCGCCAACCATAAAACCAAGAATTGGATAGGTCACTAGCTGGGCGCTGAAAGTTAAAGTAATTAGAAATACAAAAAGTTTAGGAGTTCTTGGCAAATGTGAAACCCAAATTTTTTGAAATTGAGGCGCTAAAAGGATTAATCCAGCCGTAGCAGCTACCGAGAGAATAAATGCCCAATTAATCGATAAAAAAGGATCGATTAACAACAGAAACAATATTGAAAAATTTAGTGCACCAAAACCAATCCCCGTCCCTAAAGTGGTAGAGCTCATATTCCAATTAGGGCCCATGACAGTAGCCCATCGCAATTTGGCCTAAATCTGACCAAAATTAAAATAATAAGAAATAACGCCAAAAGAAATTGATTTTCTGAACCCTACTTCACTGAGAAAAACTAAATAAAATTGCCAATAAAAATTGCAGTATCTCTCCACTGATCACACAAATGAGTGAACCCACATTTTCTGCATTGCTTCTGTGAATTCATCACTTTTGTAGCCTGTGTCCTCAGGACGAAATAAGAATGGACTCCAAGGCCAGAATAATTGTTAGAAATCTAGCTTTAGTAAGTTTAAAAAATATTGATATACCCATAAAATTTATTTCGCTGTTGCTAACCTGATACCCTGAAACCCGCATTGAATGCCTGATCGTATCGATATGAATTGTAGATTTTGGCCTAACCTGTACCTCCTTTGCGCCATTCGATGCTCTGTCGGCTCAAAAATACCAGTACTACTGGAATCTCAACTTGCCAAGAGTTTTTTGATGTAGCGATGGTCTTAGTTTTAGCAACAACTTCCCATTTATCTTGTTTAGTAAAAGGGTTTTTACTGGTGCGTAATTTTAAATCACTTTTTAATTCACCAATTAAGTTGATTTCCGATTTTTCTTGAATCAGTGCTTGAACGTTTTGATTATCTAGAGAGTCAAATCTTGAAAATATGAGTAAAGTAGAAGAAATAATTAATATTATTATAATTATTATTTCAACTCTCAAATATTTATATTTTATTGCAAAAAAAAACATAGTGTACAGGCAAATAAAGCTAGCCAATAAATTTCAAATTTCGTGATGGCAATCAAGTTAATCCACACTATTGAGGCAGGCAATAGAAGTCTTAAGTCAAAAATTAGATGCATACGCGCTGCTCTATTTCACTGAATTTTGCATCTCCGATTCCCTTGATTTTTTTCAAGTCTGCGATACTTTTGTAACCGCCATTAGCCTCTCGCCAGTCAATAATTTTTTGTCCCATCACTGGCCCTATGCCCGGAAGAGTTTCTAAAGTGCTTAAATTTGCATTATTGAGATTGATACAACTTGTGGCTTCCTTTGTTTGCGAACTGCGAATAGCACTAGTTGATGTTTTTAAATTAGATTCTTTTCCTATAAATATCTGATCTCCGTCATTGAGAATTTGGGCCAAGTTCAAAGTTAGAGTACGTTCTACATTTTGACCCCCAGCAGCTTCAATTGCTTGAAAAGTTCGAGCCCCAAGGGGAAGTGCATAAACTCCTGGATTTACTACCTCCCCGTAGATATGTATGTAAATCTCAGTTGGCTTGGATATTTCTTGTGGTTTTACTACAGCTTCTGAAACTGCTATCTCATTAATTTGTGTTAGCGGAACCTCTTTCCACCGGGCAGCTGACCACCAAATTCCGGCTAAAATTATGGCAGAGAGCAGAATTACCAATAGAGAAATCGTGGCTTTGGTATCTAACTTCCATAGATAAACTAATTTGTTTTTTTCGCTCACCTCAAGCGGCTCAAATTGCTCTCTAAGTTGATTCCAGCGCTTTTCTACTTCTTTAGGTAAAGTATTTTCAAAGTTCATCCAAATATGATGACATTTTTACTACTTTGGTGGGATAAATAAAATTTTTTGTGGATAACTATTAACTACTCAACAACGATGTTGATAAGTTTTGGTGCTCGCACGATAACGGTCCCTATCTTTGAACCAGCTAATGTTTTTATAACATTTGCCTCCGATAGGGCAAGCTTTTTGAGTTCTTCCTCTGAAATATCAGGTGAAACCGATAATTTTGCTCTGAGTTTTCCAGATACCTGTACCACGCAGATTACGCTCTCTTGCTTGAGTAATTCAGGATCAGCTTCGCGCCATCCTGCTTTCGCCACTGTTGGCTCAAATCCCAAAAGTGACCACATCTCTTCAGCGGTATAGGGGGCCACTAAAGATAAAGCGATTGAGATGAACTCAACGGATTCTCTTACGGCCGGGTCAGCGGCTCCGCACCCAGAGTCAATTGCTTTTCTGGTTATATTCACAAGTTCCATAACCCGAGCAATCGCCACATTAAATCTAAAAACATCTATTAGGTCTGTTACTTCTTTAATAGTTTTGTGCACTGCTTGTCTTAGTGTTTTTTCGCCATTTGCAAAGCTCACATCGCTAGCAGATTGAACATCTTTCGCTAGTCTCAAAGCTCTAGCTAAAAACTTTTTGGCACCCGCTGGTGAAACATCAGCCCAATCAATATCATCTTCGGGTGGTCCGGCAAAAACCATTGTCAAGCGAACTGCATCAACTCCATATTCTTCAATTTGTTCTCCTAGATCAACCATGTTTCCCTTTGATTTACTCATGGCTGAGCCATCCAAGATAACTTGTCCTTGGTTTAACAACGAAGTGAAAGGTTCGTTAAAGTCAACTAAGCCCAAATCGTTTAATACTTTTGTAAAGAATCGGCTGTATAGTAAATGTAAAATTGCATGCTCGACTCCACCAACATATTGCGCTACCGGTAGCCATTTCTTAAGAGCTTCTGCATCAAATGCCTTATTGTGATTTTCGTTTGAGGGGTATCTTAAGTAATACCAAGATGAATCGACAAAAGTATCCATGGTGTCGGTGTCCCGCGTGGCGGGCTTTCCACACTTTGGACAAGTGGTTTTGATCCAATCGGTTGCGGCCGCTAACGGTGAAGTTCCTTTTGGTGATAACTGATCGCCAACTAAATTTGGCAACAAGACAGGTAAAGATTCTTCTTCGACTGCTACTTCTTTGCAATCTTCACAATGGATAATCGGAATAGGAGCGCCCCAATACCTTTGACGCGACAAGAGCCAATCTCTCAATCGAAAATTTATTGCTCGTTTTCCAAGATTCTTCTCTTCTAAAATTTCAATAATTCTTTTTATGGCCTCGGTTTTATTTAATCCATCCAAGGGCCCAGAATTCGTTAGCAAGCCATCGCCTGCAGTAGCAATAAAGGTTTCAGCAGGATCAGCTTCATTTGTCTCTACAACTTTTACAACCTTTAGTTTAAATTCCTTCGCAAAATCAAGATCTCGTTGATCATGTGCGGGTACACCCATAACTGCACCTGTGCCATATTCAGACAAGACATAGTCGGCTGCCCACACTGGAAGTCTCTCCTGATTGACTGGATTGACTGCATAGGTACCAAGAAAAACCCCTGTTTTCTTGCGATCAGATGCAAGTCTTTCAATTTCAGAAGTTTTTTTAACTTCTTCTAGATACTTTTCAAATTCTGATTTTTGCTGACCGCTTACTAGTTTTTTTGCGAGTGGAGAATCCGGCGCAACAACAAAAAAGGTGGCCCCAAATAAAGTGTCTGGTCTGGTCGTAAACACAGTTACTGGCTCATTGGCGCCTTCAATTTCAAAGTCAACATAGGCACCTTCAGATTTTCCGATCCAGTTTTGCTGCATAGTAAGCACACGCTCTGGCCATTTACCTTTTAGTTGCTCCATATCGTCCAGCAAACGTTGCGCATAATCAGTTATCTTGAAGTACCACTGGGTGAGTTCCCGCTTTGTAACAGCAGCACTACAGCGCTCACACTCCCCTGCAACTACTTGCTCATTCGCCAAGACCGTCTGACAAGAAGGGCACCAATTAACACTGCTGGCCTTGCGATAGGCAAGTCCTTTTTTGAAGAATTGTAAAAAAAGCCACTGCGTCCATCGGTAATACTCTGGATCTGAAGTATGAAGTCTTTTGCTCCAATCAAAAGAAATACCGTAACGCTTAAATGAGTTAGCTTGAGTTTCTATATTTTGATAAGTCCAAGTTGCGGGATTTTCACCGCGCTTGATTGCAGCATTTTCAGCGGGCAGGCCAAATGAATCCCAACCAATTGGGTGCAACACATTCCAGCCTTTTTGAAACCAATAACGAGCCACTACATCGCCAATTGCAAAAGCTTCTGCGTGTCCCATATGCAAATCCCCAGACGGATAAGGGAACATGTCTAAAACATAAATTCGTGGACGTTGATCTGCTGGATCGTCAGACGCTTGAAAGGGATTTAATTTTTCCCATACTGGCAACCATTTAGATTGAATTTCATCCACATTGAAAGAATGACGGCCTTCAAGTTCTTCAGAATTAATACTCACCTGCAGTAATTTAGTGTGGAGCTAAGGGGACTTGAACCCCTGACCCCTTGCATGCCATGCAAGTGCTCTACCAACTGAGCTATAGCCCCGATTTTTAAATCTGCAACACTCTACTGAAACTAGCGATCATCACTTAAGGGCGGTAGTGGTAACGATCCAGAGTTGTATTCCACTAAACGCCACTTTGAATCCAAGCCTGGAATTTCTTGCAGGACCACCCATGAGCAATTAGACAAGATGCCTAAGTTACCCCAAAGATTTTTAGGCAGTTCTAACAACTGGGCGACCGCAGCTCTCGCCGCACCTCCGTGAGTTGCCACAACAATTGTTTCTCCATCATTAATTTTTGGTAAGTGGCGATGAATACCTCTAACCATGCGTGAGGCAACTTCAATACGAGTTTCGCCAGTATCACCAGGTCGAATTTCTGTTCCTGCCGACCAGCGATGATAAGTATCACCATATTTTTCTAGCAACTGGGAGTAAGTGAGGCCCTCCCATTCTCCGTGTGCTGTTTCGCGAAAGTCTTGGTCCAACTCAATCTCTAAATTGGTTAGGCGAGCTAACTCCTCTGCCGTCTTATGTGCACGCTGCAGATCTGATGAAACTAATCTGTGTGGTCCTAAATGCTGTAACAGTTGGGCGGCCCGTTGCGCTTGCGCGATCCCGATTTCATCTAAAGGGACATCGGTTTGACCTTGAAATCTTTGCTCTTTGTTCCACTGGGTGCGGCCATGACGCCAAAGAATTAAGTTGCGCTCAGCCATGAAAGGCCTCTATTGGACAATCATTCCATAGTCTTTCTAAGGCATAAACTTCACGATTCTCAGCTAACTGAACATGAACAATAATTTCTGAGAAGTCTAACAAGATCCATTGACTTTCTTTTGTTCCCTCTTTTCGAAGGCTCTTCACTTTTACCTTCAAAAGCTCATTTTCTATTTCTTCTACAATTGCGGCAACTTGCCTTGGATTTGCTCCCGAGGCAATAACAAAAATATCGCTCAGTGAAAATTTCTCGCTCACATCAATTATCAGAACATCTGTCGCTAATTTTTCTAGCGATGCTTTAGCAGCAATTTGAGCTAACTCTCTAGCGCGTTTAGACGCGGCCACCCTACCTGCACTTTCATAAGAAGACTTTAATTATCTCACACCTATTCATTTGTACAATTTTTGGTCAAAAATGTATTGACTGACCGCCGCTGGAACCAGATCTGAGACAGAAAGACCTTTAAATACGGCTTCACGAATTTCGCTTGAAGAAATATTAGTCAGCGGCATTCTTAAAAATTCAAAGTCGTATGACAGCATTGGTATCTCATCAGACTCTCTTGCCACTACCAGGATTTTAGTTTTTAATTTTAAATCCGAGGCTCTATGCCAAGTATCTAAAGTTTCAGCAGTATCTTTACCTAAAAGTAAAAAGATTTCTTGGTTTGGATCTTGTTGTAATAGTTCTTCAACTGTGTCGATCGTATAAGTCGTTTTTGACCTCTCGATTTCGATGCTAGAAACAACAAAATTGCTATTACTGGTGGTAGCTAACTCCAGCATTTCTTTTCTTTGTCTTCCACTTGCCACAGGTGGCAACTTCTGCCAAGGTTTACCAACCGGAATAAAAATAATCTGATCGACCATTGAATTATTTAAAACAAAGTTGGCAACCGCTAAGTGACCATTGTGAACCGGGTCAAAACTACCGCCGTAAAGGCCAATTCTTTTAACGGTCAGCGTCAAATCTAGTCACTAGTACCAATAAAAGAGTCAAAACCGCGAAGACCCCCACCCCAACCAGTATTGGTGACAGGGCGGCTTCAGAGCGTTCAGCTACCTCCGCTGCGAATAAATTCACGTGCCTTCCTTTCTTTACAATCTAACTTGACCGGAACCGGTAACAATGTACTTGCTACTTGTCATTTCAATTAATCCCATAGGGCCTCTCGCGTGAAGTTTTTGATTTGAAATCCCCATTTCTGCACCAAATCCAAACTCCCCGCCGTCAGTAAAGCGAGTTGAGGCATTTACCATAACAGCAGAAGAATCAACTTGTGCAACAAATTTTTGTGCGTTAGCAACAGAGTTTGTGACAATCGCTTCGGTGTGATGGCTAGACCACTGTCGAATGTGAGCTACCGCTTCGTCAAGATTCTCAACAATTTTTGCAGCTAAATCTAATGAGTAGTACTCAGCGGCCCAGTCTTCATCTGTGGCAAATTCATAATTAATTTTTGCTGCCTTCGCATAACTTTCAATATTCTTATCAATATGTAAAGTCACACCACTATTTTTTAATTCTGAAAAGGCTACTGGCAGAAATTTTTCTGCAATAGCGCGGTGAACAAGTAATGTTTCTGCCGCATTGCAAACAGTACACCTTTGTACTTTAGAATTTATAATTATATTAGTAGCCATTTCGATATCTGCTGATTCATCAACATAGACATGGCAGTTACCAATCCCAGTTTCTATTACAGGAATTTTTGACTCACGAACTACGCTTTCAATTAGCCCGGCACCACCTCGTGGAATCAAAACATCAACCAATCCTCTTGCGTTCATTAGATGTTTTACTGACTCATGGGTATCACCCGGAACCATTTGAATCGCTGCGGCTGGTAATCCGCTTTCTACTAGGGCGCTTTGTAAAACTTTTACTAAGGCTAGGTTGGTATGTTTGGCACTGGCGGATCCTCTCAATAAAACTGAGTTGCCACTTTTCAAACAAATAGCTGCGGCATCAACCGTTACATTTGGCCGAGCTTCATAAATAATTCCCACTACGCCTAGCGGCACTCTGACTTGTTCTATTTTTAGTCCATTTGGCTGGACCCAGCCACGAATTACTTCGCCAATTGGATCAGGCAGGCCTGAGATCAAAACTAAAGCTGCTGCTAAATCTTGAATTCGACTTTCATTTAGCATTAAACGGTCGATTAATTTTGGATCTAAGTTATTTTCCGATGCAGCGGCTAAATCTTTTTTATTTTCTTCAACTATAAAAGCTAAATCTTTTTCTAAATATTTACTCATAAGATTTAAAGCACGATCTTTTGTTGCCCTACTGGCAGTTGCTAAATCCCATGAGGCAAGCTGCGAAGCCTTGGCAGTAACTTGGACTAAATTTTCCACGTTTTCCATTCTGCCCCCTCGCTTTAAATCTTACTGACGCTCTGCAATCAGCACCAAATCGTCTCGGTGGATAACTTCCCTTACTGAATTTTCACCCAGTTGTTCAATAATTTTTTTTGAGGTTTTACCCAAAATCTGTGGTAATTCCGAAGAGTCGAAATTTATCAACCCACGAGCTATCACTTCATTTTTATCATTAATTACCGAAACTACATCACCTACTGCAAAATCCCCAGAACTTGACTTTATTCCGGCTGCCAGAAGTGAGGCACGATTTTCAAGAAGTGCACGCTCTGCTCCCGCATCTACCACGAGCGAGCCCATCACCACACTGGCATGAGCCAACCAAAGTTCTCGCGCCGATTGTCGAATAGCTGCTGGATGAAAGATTGTTCCAACCTCTTCCCCAGCTAAAGCTCTAGCTAAATTCTTAGCATCGGTAAGCACTACCGTGATGCCGGCAGAAGTGGCAATTTTCGCTGCCGTTAGTTTGGTCAACATTCCACCTGACCCTAATTTTGAGCTGGAATTCGTACCGACTTTTACATGAGAAATTTCATCAAAATTATTAACTTCAGAAATTAGTTTTGCACCTACTTGGTCAGGTGCTTGATCAAAAAGCCCCTCAACATCAGAAAGCAAAAGTAAAACATCAGCCTGCACCAAATTTGCCACTAAAGCGGCCAGTCGATCATTGTCACCAAAGCGAATTTCTTCAGTTGCCACTGTGTCGTTCTCATTCACAATAGGTATCACTGAAAGTTCAAAAAGTTGGTTAAAGGTTCTAATTGCATTTCGATAATGGCTACGACGAGAAATATCTTCGCTAGTCAGTAAAATCTGGCCTGCCACTATTTCATGGCTCGCAAACCTTTCGGTATATCTATGCACTAACAAACCCTGACCCACACTGGCTGCTGCTTGTTGCATAATCAGATCTTTTGGTCTACTTTTTAAACCTAACGGTGCCAAGGCAGCGGCTATCGCACCTGAAGAAACCAAAACAATATCGGCATCTGTTTTCTTTTTTTTGGCAATTTGATCTACTAAGTCATTTAGTCTCGCTATATCAATTGAACCACCCTGGGTAGTCAAAGAAGATGACCCAACTTTAATCACAATTCGTTTAGCTTTTTTGACTTGTTGATAAATATTTGAATTCATCGGTAATCCAACCTAATGTCTGATCCTCTTGGTCCCTTTGACGCCGGCTTACCAGCTGAAATCGAAGGTTGCCAATCAAAGAGTACTGCGTTTTCTGCTTCACCGATTGCAACTTCACTACCGGCGATTGCGCCTAATTTTAATAATTCTTCTTCGACTCCAGCTCGCGCTAATCGATCAGCTAAGTATCCAACCGCTTCATCGTTTGAAAAATCAGTTTGTTTAACCCAACGATAAATTTTTTCACCACTTACCCAATAGCGAATACCGTCAAAAGAAACTTCAAAAGTAACTTCATCTACCGCTCTAGGTCTAACCACTACTCGAGTTGGTTCAGGTGTTGGCAATGCTGCTCGATACTGGTTGACTTTTTCAGCTAGCGCATAAAGCAAAGCCGGAACGCCTTCTTTTGTTAAAGTCGAAACTACAAATACTTCATAACCAGCTTTTTCTAAGTCAGGTTTAACTAAATTCGCTAACTCTTGCGCCTGGGGAATATCAGCCTTATTCAAAACGACAATCCGTAAACGGTCTTTGAAATCTGCGTAATTTTTTAATTCCTGCTCAATTGTCTTCAGGTCACTCAATGGGTCTCGATTGGGCTCTAAAGTTGCACAATCAATCACGTGGGCGATAACACTGCAGCGTTCAATATGGCGTAAAAAATCTAAACCCAAACCCTTACCTTCACTAGCGCCCGGAATCAATCCAGGAACATCAGCAACCGTAAAAGATGTATCTCCCGCCTTAACCACACCTAAGTTAGGGATCAAAGTTGTAAATGGATAATCCGCAATTTTTGGCTTTGCGGCGCTGATAACCGATATCAAACTTGACTTTCCGCTGGAAGGATATCCCACTAAGGCCACATCGGCTAAAGATTTCAGTTCCAATGTTATTTCTTGATAATCACCTTCTTCACCCAATAAGGCAAATCCTGGAGCTTTTCTTTTCGTAGATGCCAAGCTGGCGTTACCTAAACCACCGCGACCACCTTGGGCAATTACAAATTCCAATCCATTACCTAGTAAGTCAACAATTACTTGATTTGATTTATTTTTTACCACAGTTCCATTTGGAACTTTTAAGACTAAATCATCGCCATTAGCTCCAGCCTTATGCCCACCGAGGCCAGGCTTTCCATTTTGTGCAGATTGATGCGGATGACGATGAAATTCTAGAAGCGTGGTTATATTTGGGTCCACCTTTAAAATTACATCTCCACCTTTTCCACCATCACCACCATCTGGACCACCCAGTGGTTTAAATTTTTCTCTCAAAACAGAAGTGCAGCCATGTCCGCCTTTTCCTGCTTGTGCATATATCAACACTTCATCGATAAACATGATTACACCTCCTTAAAAAATAAAAAAGGGCGGGAAGCGCCCGCCCTTTTTTTGTAAAAAAATTTGAGCGAATTACTCCGCTGGCACGATATCTACCACACGGCGACCACGTCGGGTTCCAAAACGAACTGCTCCGTTAGCTAAAGCAAACAAAGTGTCGTCCCCACCACGACCTACGTTTTGTCCTGGATGAAAGTGAGTTCCACGCTGACGAACAATAATTTCACCAGCACCTACAACTTGGCCACCAAATCTTTTAACGCCAAGTCTTTGCGCATTTGAGTCGCGACCGTTTCTAGTGCTCGATACACCTTTTTTGGATGCCATTACTACTTACCTACCTTTATGTCTGTCACTCGCAATGTGGTTAATTCTTGGCGATGACCTAGACGTCTTTTATAACCAGTCTTGTTTCTATAGTGCTGAATGTTAATTTTTGGTCCGCGGGAATGTGAAACCACTTCAGCCATAACTTTGGTGGCAGAGAGGACTTCGCGGTCATGAGTGATCGCTCCATCTTCAACTACTAACAAAGCTGGCAATTCAATTTTGCTGCCCAATGCGGCGTCCACTCGATTGGTGACAATTTGGTCTCCCACCGCAACCTTTTCTTGGTTGGCGCCAGTTTTTACTATCGCGTACACGCTGATCTCCTAATTAATGCTTTTGGGCATGTTCGCCTAGGTTACTAAAGACCCCTAGGGGTGGTGTTAGTTGGGTTTAGGCGGTCTTTTCTTCACCGTCTGAAATGTCTTCTTTGCGGGGTTTTACCAGCCGGTCAGAGTGTTTATGCTCCACTGGCTCAGAAAATACCTTCACACCTCGTCCATTACAAGCTTCGCAATTTTCAGAGAAGGTTTCTAGTAATCCAGAAGAAATCCGCTTACGGGTCATTTGCACCAAGCCCAAGGACGAAACCTCCGCCACCTGATGTTTAGTTCGATCTCGACCCAAACACTCAACTAATCTGCGAACCACTAAGTCCCGATTGCTTTCAAGCACCATGTCGATGAAATCGATCACAATAATTCCGCCAATATCTCGGAGTCTTAACTGTCGCACAATTTCTTCGGCAGCTTGAATATTGTTTTCGGTGACGGTGTCCTCTAAGTTTCCACCCTGACCAATAAATTTGCCAGTATTAACGTCAATCACAGTCATGGCTTCAGTTCTGTCAATTACTAAAGAACCACCCGAGGGTAAATAAACCTTGCGATCCAACGCTTTTGTTAATTGTTCATCAATTCGATTTGCGGTGAATACATCTTGCTTTTCAACCCACTTTTCTAACCGGGGTGCTAAATCTGGTGCCACATAAGTTACATATTGTTCTACCGTGTCCCAGGCGTCTACCCCTTGCACAATTAACTTTTTAAAGTCTTCGTTGAAGATATCCCGTACCACTCTGATTGCGAGATCTGGCTCAGAATACAAAAGGGTTGCAGCTTGAGCGGCTTCAGTTTGCTGTTGAATGTTTTCCCATTGAGCTTGCAAGCGAGCAATGTCTCTTTGCAATTGCTCTTCCGTTGCACCTTCTGCTGCAGTTCTAACTATCACTCCTGCTCCATCGGGCACTATGTCTCTAAGGATTTTTTTCAGACGAATTCGCTCACCCTCCGGTAACTTTCTGCTGATTCCGGTTACAGAACCGTCTGGAACATAAACTAAGTAACGCCCGGGCAAAGAGATTTGACTAGTAAGTCTTGCCCCCTTTTGTCCTACCGGGTCTTTTGTTACTTGTACTAAAACTTTGTCATTGGTGTGAAGTGCCAGTTCAATTCGCCTAGGCTGACCATCCATTCCAGCGGCATCCCAATTAACCTCACCTGCGTAAAGCACACCATTTCTTCCACGTCCAATATCAATGAATGCTGCTTCCATACTAGGAAGAACGTTTTGAACTTTTCCTAAGTAGACGTTTCCGATTAGTGAGGCAGACTGATTTCGAGACACATAATGCTCTACCAAAATGTCATCCTCTAAAACTGCAATTTGTATTCGATCTTCTTTTTCACGAACTACCATCACTCGATCCACCGCTTCACGACGCGCTAAAAATTCAGCTTCCGTTAAAACCGGTGCTCTTCTCCGACCTACATCTCTGCCGTCGCGACGCCTTTGTTTTTTTGCATCAAGTCGGGTTGAACTTCTTCCCGTAACTTCACGTTCCCTTGGTTTGCGAACTCTTACTATTGTGTTGGGCGGATCTTCAGCTGTAATTTCAGCATCTTGCTCAGTTGCCCGACGCCGACGTCTTCGCTTGAAAGTTACGGGAGTTTCTTCGTCGACCTCTTCGCTTGGTTCAGCTGCTTCACTTACTTCTGAGTCTTGACTCGCAGATTCAACTTCTGGCTCATCACCCTTGCGACGACGACGTAATCCCTTACGTTTTCTTCGTGGGTTATCTTCTGCGACCTCCTCGGTCACTCGAGATGCGCTACGGACAACTTCAGCTGATTGAAAGGCAAGAGCAGAGGTTCCTAATTTGGAATCTGCGGGCTCGTGCTTAACATCTTCTGAGGCTGAAAAAGTGGCGCTACGGACGTTTTTATCTGATTTTTCTTTTTCTAAATCGTCGCTCACGACGAGGTACTCCTAAATCTAAAAGTAAGTTAGAACTCAAATTCGAACTAACAAAACTTGGCTTTTACCAGAAGACTTTTGTCAACCGGCAGAAATCTGTGGTGACGAGTTTTATTCGCGATCGGGGGCAATGGGGTCTTGTAACTGAAAGAAACTTTCAGTCAACATCCCTTGGGCTCGCCGGGTCACCATTGGTGGGACGGTTAGAGCTAAGCCACCCGCGCTTTTAAGTGCGGATAAAACATCGTCTGGTCGAAGAGCAGGACTTCTTGCCCCAACGACTCCTTTAAGTATGGCACACGCCTCTTTAGCGGGGGGCTGCTTTAACCCTCATGCCCAAAATTGCCCCTCGAGCACCGATTTTTCTCACCTTTGCCTATTAATCACTCCAAGGAGACGGCTGGCAGCTGGCAAGGCGCCCTTTTGCCCTGGAACTACAGACTCGGGCCAAATCACTCTCGAAGTCTTCAGAATTACCTAGTAATTCATTATTTTTAAAAACGAACCCTTCTGTTGTCAGTTTCCCTACCAATAGCCAAAACTAACCCGAGCGCAATCCAAGATACAAACATCGCTGAACCGCCGTAGGAAACAAAAGGTAAGGGCACACCAGTGACCGGCATAATTCCTAAATTCATTCCAATGTTTTCAAATGTTTGCACCGCAAACCAGGCGGTAACACCAGTAGCGCTTAAGCGTCCAAATAGATCTGGTGCCCGCCAAGCTATTCTTGAAATTCTGTAGAGAATTATGAAGTAGAGAGAGAGCATCACAAGAATTCCAATAAATCCAAATTCTTCACCTACCACTGTAAAAATAAAATCAGTGCGTTGAGCCGGAATATATTTTCCTTGGGTTTGAGTGCCACTTAAAAAACCTTGACCAAACCAGCCGCCCGAACCTATGGCAATTCTTGCTTGCAAAGTGTTGTAGCCAATTCCTTGTGGATCAAATGCTGGATTTGTAAAAGAAGTTAATCGATCCAATTGGTATTGTTTGAGGGCCCCCACTTGAAAAGCTAAGAAACCTGCCAACGCGGTACTAACCACAACGCCTGCGATCCATCGTGCTCTTACTCCACTTACTATCAAAACCGTAAAAAGTGTAATGGCAATAATTAAAGCTGTACCTAGATCGTTTTGAACCAGAATAAAAATTGCTGGAATCCCCGCCAGCGCTAGACCGATCAAAACATCTGAATCATTCGGACGTTCTTCAGCGTCCCGCTTTTCTGTTAAAACCATTGCTAACAAAACAATTAAAGCTAATTTAGTAAATTCACTAGGTTGAAAAGATAGCCCACCAGGAAGTGCCAACCAAGCTTGAGCACCACTTTGTTGTTTACCAATCCCAGGAATCAAAACCACGATTGAACCAAAGAGTGCTACTACATAAATTACGATTGCATAAGCTCGTACTGTTCGATAAGAAAACCTTGAGACGATTACTCCTAAAATTATTCCCAAAAGAATATTTAGTAAATGGCGTTGTAAAAAATAATCTGTTGCCATCTCAGCATCAAGTAATCGCTGTCTTGATGCTGAATAAACCAAAAAGGAGCCAAATAAACTCAAAGTAAGTGCCGAAAAAATAAGTAAAAAATCATATCCTTGCCAAAACTTGCTTCGGTTCTTTTCTCTAATGTTCTGACTCATGGCTACTCTTCTACTGCTTCTTCATCTTCAGCAGGCTCATCTTCAAAAGAAAATTGATAATCTAACCCCGCGAGCAACTCTGGTTGATTAATTTCTGGGTAAATTGGTATTCCGTCTTTCCCGATCAAGGGTAAATTTTGATTTGGTGTTCCATTGTTAAATATAGATCTTTCTGGAAAAACTTGGTTTCCTACTACCCCAAAAATCGCTTCATAGATTTTTCTCACACTGGGAGCAGAAGTGCCAGATCCGGTACCGCCCTGAGAAACCATCATTACAATTACATATTTTGGGTCATTGGCCGGCGCGTAACTGGCAAACCAAGAATTAGAATCCCGTCCAGTTACCTGTCCAGTACCAGTTTTAGTGGCGATAGGAATTTGATTTAGTGGAAAGCCAATAAAGGGCCCTGCTCCAGTTCCGTTATTTGTTACTCCAACTAAAGATCGGTGAATATAGTCCCGAACTTCCTGCGATACAGGGAGTATGCCCTTAACTTTTGGCGCTATCCGTTCGGCAATCGTGCCATCGGAATTCATAATTGCCTTTGCAATTCTGGGTTCATAAATAGTGCCACCATTCGCAATTGCCGCATAAGCAACAGCCATCTGTAAAGGTGAAACTACTGTGTCACCTTGACCAATCACCAAGTTAATAGCGTCACCAGCTCGGTATCTCATTCCTTCTGTGCAATTTTCTTTTGCAAAGTCTTGCAAAAGAGTTGCTCGACTGGGATCTGCTTCAGCGACTTCTGGATAACCAGTCTCTGCTCGTTTGCACCAAGCCTCGTGGTTTTGCTCCCAGAAAGACTGCTTAAAGGATCTACCCCCTACCCTTCCATTTACATCTTCTGGGATATCGATTCCAGTCTTACTGCCAAATCCAAAACCTCTAGTCATTTTCTCGACGTTGTCTGCAGGTTCTGCAATCGGTCTCAAACCACCATCCCTAAGCCAAATGGTATTTGCAATATCATAAAAAACTGTGTTACAAGAAACTTCAATTGCTCTTTGCATAGAAATATTTCCATACCCGACATTATTATAATTTCTAAAAACTCTATTACCAACTTCTAATTGTGCTGGACAACTAAAGCTAGATCTAAAACTAAATCCAGCATCTGCTGCAGCAGCTGCACTAACAATTTTAAAAACTGAACCCGGCGCGAAAAGGCCCTGGGTAGCACGTGAAATTAGTGGAACATTATTTTCTTTATCGTTTAGTGCCTCATACTCTGCCGTACTGATTCCATCAAGCCAAACTTTAGGATCATAACTCGGATAACTTGCCATAGCTAAAATTTGTCCGTTTGTTACGTCCATTACTACCGCTGCGCCAGAATCTCCCTTTAAATCATTAGCTCTAGCCCTCAAAACTGCTTCATCAAGTTGTTGTTCTACCAAAGTCTGAAGTTTGGCATCGATATTTAGTACCACGTACTGACCAGCGGTGGGATCAGTTTCTGAAAGTACCCCTTTTATTTTTGCAGCTTGATCAACCGCCAATATCTTTTTACCCGGTGTTCCTCGCAAGTATTTGTCATAAAATCTCTCAATCCCAGCTCGTCCAATTCGGTCATTATTTTGGTACGGGGTTTCACCTGCTAGTAACCCCAGATCTCTTTGATTTCGAATTTCAAGATCAGTAACCGGCCCCACGTAACCCAAAATGTGTGCCAGGTTTACGCCGAATGGTTGGGGCAAAGTTCGAATTGCTGCCAGTTTGGCTGTTACCCCCGGAAAATCAAGCGTGCGCTCCATAATCTTTAAGGCCACGTCATTTTCAACATCTTGTGCAACCGGTACTGGTTGAAAAAGCGAACCATCCCAACAAACTGGCGGGCTTTTTGCCCCAGGTTGTCCGCAAGCAATTAATCGATCACTAATCTCTGAATACGGTCTTTCTAAAACTTTTGCCAATTCGCGTATCACTGACTCCCCTTTGTCAGGGAACTCTTCTAAAACTCTTGTATCAACGCTTACCAGCATGGTAGTTCTATTTGCCACCATCGGGCGCCCTGCTTGATCTAAAATCAAACCTCGCACGGGATCTGAAAAGACTTCGCGGTAAGCATTTTTATTTGCTGCGGCAACATAGGTATCGCCAATAGTTATTTGAATATAAAAAGCTCTGGCTAACAAAGTAACCATTAAAGATAAAATCACAACCCGAAAGACAAAGAGCCTCAGTATCGATTTATCTCTCATAATCTTAATTCATCTGCCCTAGAGGTTGGTCCTAATTTTCTATCTAACCAAGTTACCAAAGGAATAACAAATACAGCCAAAAGACTTGTATAGATCGCTTGTGTGAATAGTAATTCACTAACTCGACTAAAGGCTACCGGTGACTCAAATATTGAGGTGAGCGCCGCTTTTAGCATAATTAAAACGACAGAAGCGAAGGCTACGATCAATAAAGGTCTAAAGAAAGATTTACTTGGCTTCACCCCGAGTAGTCCAACTACGAATCCAATCAAAACTAGTGCAAAAGAATTTAATCCCATTATCGGTTCAGTCGGAGGAGTTAAATCAATTAGCAATCCCGCAATAAATCCGGCGCTTGCGCCAACAATTGGTCCTTTGGCGATCGCCCAAGCACAAATCAGTACCAAAATTAGATCTACTGTCGCACCTGGAAAGTTTAGGCGCGTAAGTAAAATAGGTTGCAAAATAACCGCAATAAATATTGACAGGATAACGACTAACCACCGAAGTAAGTTCATTCTGATTGCTCCGCTTGGGGTTCTTGATTTGAAGTGGTTGGCGAAATGACAGGTCGCGCATCTGTCCTCGGTGATTCAATCACCACTCCAACTAAATCTAATGAAGAAAAATTCACAAATGGCGAAATCCTGGCAGATTTTGTCAAAAGTCCAGGTTTACTTTGTACCGAAACTACTCTTCCGATTGGTATTCCAGCGGCAAAAGGTTGCCCATCCTCAGATCCCCAGGTCAATAAAATGTCATTAACTTCTAGGTTCGCAATCGGATCAAATAATTCAAATTGAATTTCATCTGGAAGATCTTCGCCACTAGCAAATCCCAACTCACCCCTACCTGAGATTCTGGCTCCAACACGACTCGACTTATCGATCAACAAAACCACATTTGCTGAATCTGGAGTAACCGAGGAAGTTCTTCCAATCAATCCTTGGCCATTTAGCACCGTCATATTGCTAGTTATTCCGTCACTGCTCCCAGCATCAATGGTGATACTCCATGAAAAATCTTGCTTTGGTCCAATCGCAATTACTCTCGCTGGAACAACTCGATAACTACCCAGGGCTGCTATATCTAGTAAGGCGTCCAATTCGCTCGCCCGACGTCTGGCATCATCAGAGGTCTTTAACTTCTCTTGCAGCTCAACATTTTGTGCTTCTAATTCACGCGCACGCTGACGGGCATTGACTAACTCAGAATAATTGGTAAAGAAATCTCTTATCGGGTTCACTACATTAAAAACACCTTCTTGCAAGGGGGCTAACACATTGGCACTAGTAGCGCGAAGTGTTTTTAATAAAGCACCCTCGCTACTTCGAATATCTATAATTGTTAAGGTTAATGAAACTAAGAGCAGTACCGCTAGTACCGCTCGGACGCGACCGTTATCTCTCATAAGAATTAGAGAGCGACAAACTACTTATCCGCGAGGTTCTGAAATTAAGACCTGTTGCAAAGCCTCAAATTCTTCTACACATTTACCTGAACCGCGTGCAACACAGCCAAGTGGATTCTCAGCAATGATTACTGGCATCCCGGTCTCATGACGTATCCGCTCATCTAAACCTCTTAGTAGTGCGCCACCTCCGGTTAAAACAATTCCCCGGTCCATAATGTCTCCACAAAGTTCTGGTGGAGTTCTATCTAAAGTCTTTTTTACTGCATCAATAATCCGAGTAACTGGTTCTTCTAATGCTCTTCTAATCTCTTCCGCCGAAACCACCACGGTCCTAGGTAAACCGGTGACTAGATCTCGTCCTCTTAATTCAGCTGAAGTTTCATCTGGTGTTGGAAACGCTGAGCCGACTGTGGTCTTTACCAACTCTGCAGTTCTTTCACCCAACATTAAACTGTACTCTTTTTTAACAAACTGTATTAATGCTTCATCTAATGCGTCACCGCCAGTGCGAATTGAATCTGCAGTAACGACTCCCCCGAGCGAGATCACAGCAACTTCAGTTGTTCCACCACCAATATCAACCACCATGTTTCCAGTTGGCTCATGAATTGGTAAACCAGCACCAATCGCTGCAGCCATTGGTTCTTCAATTATGTAAACTTTGCGAGCACCCGCTGCATAACCAGCGTCTTTAACCGCTCTTTGTTCTACTCCAGTAATTCCACTCGGGACACAAACTACGATTCTCGGCTTAGCCATAAATCTACGCTTGTGCACTTTTTGAATAAAATAACGCAGCATTCTTTCAGTAGTATCAAAGTCAGCAATCACACCATCTTTTAGTGGCCTAATTGCCACAATGTTTCCGGGAGTTCTTCCCACCATTCGCTTTGCTTCTGCTCCCACTGCCACAATGCCACCGGTGTTTTGATTAATTGCAACAACTGATGGTTCATCTAAAACAATTCCACGACCGCGCTCGTAAACCACAGTATTTGCAGTTCCTAAATCGACTGCTATATCTCTTCCTAAAAAGGAGCTAAACATTTTTCTTAAACCTTCTCTATCGCTACTGCTGGTGGGAACACAATGCTACGGGACTAGTCAAGATCCGGAAAAAAGAGTGCGATTTCTCTTGCTGCAGACTCAGCAGAATCAGATCCATGTGTCACATTGTTCTGTGTTTCGGTGGCCAGGTCACCTCTGATAGTTCCAGGTTGAGCATTGGCTGGATTTGTTGCCCCCATCATGCTTCTCCAGCTGGCAATGGCACTTTCACCCTCAATCACCATCGCCACTAATGGCGCCGAAGTAATAAATTCAACCAGACTTTCAAAAAATGGTTTATCTACGTGTTCTGCGTAATGTGATGCAGCAGTAGCAGCATCAAGTTTTTTAAGTTCCATTGCCAAAATATTAAAACCTTTAACTTCGATTCTTTTCACTACCTCGCCCACTAAACCACGGGCTACCCCATCAGGTTTTACTAAAACCAATGTTCTCTCGATCAAGTTCATACCTTTTCTCTTCAGACCCTTATTTTATCTAGCCTTTTTGTAAGTCTGTTTTTCGTCCCAGCCTGATTGCCAAAATCCACAGTATCGTGAAAATTATTGCCAAAATCCACATCGCGCCCATAAGAAATGCCGGTCGTACAAGTCCACCTAAAACAAAAAGTAATATCTGAACCAACCATCCCAGTTTTAGACCAAGTTCTGTTTTCATGCGCGCCATTGCCAAAATTGCAGAAAGTATCGCAGCTATTGCAACACCTAGTATTAAAGATTTGTTCTCTAATTCAAATGCTAAGAAAGTAGGTATCAAAAGGCCAATCAAAATAATCTCAAAAGTTAATACTGAAGAAGTCAAAACTCTCATAGTAAACCTTTCACTGCCCCAGCTAAAGCTATTGATCCCATCACAACCACACCGCAACTCTCTCTACTTTTAGCATAATCGATTGCAGTATTTAGTGCGAGCGGTAATTCACCTGAAAAAATAATTTCACTTTCTGGAATTAACTTTTTACAAAACTCTGAGAGAACTGTAAAGTCCATGGCACGCTCAACTGCAACCCTAGTAAGAACTATTTTTGAAGCAAATTCACGCAACGCTATAAGTACCTTCTCTGCATCTTTATCTTGCATACAACCAAAAACTAAAACTATTTCATCAAAATGAAAGCTCTCTTCAATTGCTTCTCGACTTACTTTTATACCAGCTGGGTTATGAGCTGCATCAATAATCACGGTTGGGTTTCGCTTTATTACTTCGATCCGACCTGGTGAGGTAACTTTTTCAAGTGCAGCGTGAATTGTTTCGTCTTCTAATTTGTTATTGATAAATAACTCGGCTGCAACAATTGCCAACGCTGCATTTTGAATTTGAAACTCTCCGAAAAGATTAATAAATATATCTTCATAAACTCCAAAGGGAGTTTTCAAATTGAAGATCTGACCCCCGTGAGCCATCTCTCGTCTAAGAATTTGAAAATCTTTTTCTTGCCAAAAAGCGCTAATGTCTAACTCATCAATGCGTTTCTTGATCACAGCTTCAGCCTCACTCGCTTGGCTGGCGATGACTGCTGGTTTTTCTGGCTTTAAGATTCCAGCTTTTTCTTCGGCAATCTCACTCAACGAGTTACCCAAATATTCTTGATGATCATAAGAAATTGGTGTTATCAAGCTCACCTCACCAATGATTAAGTTTGTAGCATCCCAACGTCCACCTAAACCAACTTCGATTACACCCACTTCGACTGGAACTTCAGAAAATTGCATGAAGGCCATTGCGGTGATTGCTTCAAAAAAGGTTAATTTTTCATTTTCAAGTCTTAGCTCAACTAATTCTAAGATTGGCTCAAACTTCTCTAAAAGTTCATAAAATTCATTTTGACTAATCGCACTCCCATCCACCACGATTCTTTCGCGAGGGTGGGCTAAATGGGGGCTGGTATAAAGTCCAGTTCTTAAATTTAACTCCAGCATTAATTGCTGCACCATGCGAGCAGTAGAAGTCTTACCATTAGTGCCTGCGATATGAATACTTTTAAAGCTATTTTCTGGATTACCCAGCGCCTGCATAACTTGATTAATTCGATTGAGGGAGGGATTAATTTTGTTTTCAGGCCAACGAGCTAACAATCTCGCTAACGCCGCTGACTCGCCCATAATCACTATTACTCTAGTAATGAATAAGATTTAGCCCATGACGAATACTCCCCCCACGAACTCCGTTCCAGAGAAACCAACACTTTCTCAGCTTGAAGAAAAATGGGGAAAAAAATGGGTCAGCGAAAAAACTTACGCCTTTGATAGAACTGCCAAGCGTGAGCAGGTTTATGCCATTGACACTCCACCCCCTACGGTGAGTGGTGCTCTGCATGTTGGACACGTTTTTTCTTACACTCACACTGATTTGATAGCTCGCTTTCAAAGGATGAATGGCAAATCAGTGTTTTACCCAATCGGCTGGGATGACAATGGTCTACCAACAGAGCGACGGGTGCAAAATTATTTTTCAGTTCGATGCGATCCCTCACTGCCCTTTCAAGAAAATTATCAGCCTGAAAAAAAGCAAGATGAAACCCAAGTGGCTATTTCCCGTAAAAACTTTGTTGAGTTGTGCGAATTTTTAACTGCAGAAGATGAAAAGGCCTTTGAAGAACTATTTCAAACTCTGGGGCTTTCAATTGATTGGGATTACACCTACCAAACCATCGACAAGCGAGCTCGAACTATTTCACAGCGAGCTTTTTTGAGAAATTTGGCGCGCGGTGAGGCTTACCAATCCGAAGCTCCCACTCTTTGGGATGTAACTTTTAAAACTGCAGTGGCTCAAGCTGAACTAGAAGATAGAGAGCGGCCAGGCGCCTACCATCGAATTAGGTTTCAAAAACCTGACTCAACTCATGTTGAAATTGAAACTACCCGTCCAGAATTATTACCTGCTTGTGTTGCCTTAGTTGCGCATCCAGATGACGAAAGATACAAACCACTCTTCGGAACCACCGTCACCACACCAATATTTGAGGTAGCAGTACCAGTCGTCGCTCACACCCTGGCAGATCCAGAAAAAGGTAGTGGCATCGCCATGATTTGTACCTTTGGTGATCTAACCGACGTAACTTGGTGGCGAGAATTTAATTTACCTACTAGATCCATTATGGGATGGGATGGCCGCTTACTGAGCGAATGTCCAAATTGGATTGAGAGTAACTCTGCAAAAAAACTTTGGGAAGAGTTAGCGAATAAAACTGCCCATAGCGCCAAAGAATTAATTGCTACTTATTTGAAAGAATCTGGGGACTTAATCGGTGAAATAAGACCAATTACTCATCCGGTTAAATTTTTTGAAAAAGGCGATAAGCCGCTCGAGATTGTCACCACTCGTCAGTGGTACATCAAAAACGGGGGAAGAGATCAAGAATTACGAACCGCACTTTTACAACGTGGGAAAGAACTCAATTGGCACCCCGAATACATGCGTGTCAGATATGAAAATTGGGTTGAAGGATTAAATGGCGATTGGTTAATAAGTCGACAAAGATTTTTTGGGGTGCCACTTCCTTTGTGGTACCGACTCGACGCTGCAGGAAATCCGGATTATCAACAAATTCTCATCCCTGAAGAAACTGAATTACCGGTTGATCCGCAGAGCGATGTTCCTAAAGGGTTTAGCGAAGCAGAGAGAAATCAGCCAAATGGATTTATCGGCGATCCCGATGTGATGGATACCTGGGCGACCTCTTCACTTTCCCCACAAATTGCAGCACGCTGGGAGTCAGATAACGAATTATTTAAAAAAGTTTTTCCGATGAATTTGCGCCCACAGTCACACGAAATTATTAGAACCTGGTTGTTTTCAAGTGTGGTTAGAGCTAACAGCGAACACAACTCATTACCTTGGAATGAGGTTGCAATTAGTGGTTGGATTTTAGATCCGGATCGCAAAAAAATGAGTAAGTCAAAAGGCAACGTGGTAACGCCAATGCATCTGCTCGAAGAATATGGTTCTGATGCAGTTCGCTACTGGGCGGCAATGGGTCGTCCTGGTACTGACACTGCGTTTGACACTGGACAGATGAAAATAGGCAGACGTCTTGCGATAAAAATTCTCAATGCTAGCAAGTTTGGCTTATCACTCGGTGCAAATAATGAGTTTAAAAAAATTACTAATGCTCTAGATAAATCAATGTTGGCACAATTAGAGCAAGTTATCGTTAATTCTTCAAAAGCTTTTGAAGGCTATGACTACACCAAGGCGCTAGAGGCGATTGAAAGTTTCTTTTGGAACTTCACTGATGACTATTTAGAGTTGATCAAAGAAAGAATTTATGGCGGTCAAGGTGAAGACGAAGCCGCTAGTGCAAAAGCTGCGTTAGGTTTAGCACTATCGATTTTGCATCGACTTTTTGCTCCATTTCTGCCTTTTGTAGCCGAAGAGGTTTGGTCTTGGTGGCAAACCGGCTCGGTTCACAAAACAGCTTGGCCTAAAGTCACAGAGGTTCAGCCTTACTTAGAAAACCCACAATTACTTAGTGATGTCTCTCAAGTTTTGATGGAAATCAGAAAAGCCAAGACTATGGCGCAACTTTCAATGCGGGCTGATGTTTCTTTGGTTAGGGTATCTGCCAGCCAAGCGGTAGCAGAGCACTTAAAAGCTGCGGAAAAAGATCTTTTTGCTGCAGGCAGAATTCAAAAGCTAGAAACGAATTTGGCAACTGAACTATCAGTTGAAGTTACTTTGGCTTAAGCAGACTTTTCTTTAACCTCAGCTTTGGTTCTTGGCACCAAGGTAGGAGTGACATTTTTAATTACTGTGTCACGATTGATGATTACTTTGCTCACATCTTCTCGACTTGGCACGTCATACATGACATTCATTAAAACTTCTTCCAAAATCGCTCTCAACCCGCGGGCACCCGTACCTCGAGCATGTGCTTGTTCAGCTACTGCCTTTAGCGCGTCTGGTGCAATCTCTAACTGAACATCATCGAGTTCAAAAAGTTTTTGGTATTGACGCACAAGAGCGTTCTTTGGCTCGGTAAGAACCTCGATTAGAGATTCTTCATCTAAGGCAGTGACGCTGGTAATTACTGGAAGGCGTCCGATAAATTCTGGAATCATTCCATACCGCAACAAATCTTCTGGCATGACTTTTCCAAAGATATCCCCCGGATTGGTATCGATTTCTTGTTCGAAGTCTGAGGTAAAACCAAGTGATTTCTTGCCGATGCGGCCTTCGATAATCTTGTCTAACCCAGCAAAAGCTCCGCCCACAATAAATAAAACATTTGAAGTATCGATCTGAATAAACTCTTGATGAGGGTGTTTTCTTCCACCTTGTGGCGGTACAGAGGCAACCGTGCCTTCTAGTATTTTTAAGAGCGCCTGTTGCACACCTTCGCCGGAAACATCTCTAGTGATTGAGGGGTTTTCTGACTTTCGTGCAATTTTGTCAATTTCATCGATATAGATAATCCCAGTTTCAGCTTTTTTAACATCAAAGTCAGCTGCTTGGATAAGTTTTAGCAAAATATTTTCTACATCTTCACCGACATATCCCGCTTCTGTCAAGGCGGTGGCATCAGCAATTGCAAAAGGAACATTTAGCAAACGTGCCAAAGTTTGCGCCAACAGAGTTTTACCTGAACCAGTAGGGCCCAAAAGTAGAA
>JAGYJD010000016.1 GCA_018402365.1 Candidatus Nanopelagicales bacterium
GCAATATCGGATCCAAAGTATTGGGTGCGCGAACTCCCGTTAGTGCAGTTGAAAACGCCATAAAGAAAACAGCCCCAGCGGCGGTATTGATGTGGGCGCAGATGGATGCCTCTTCTTCAGTAACAGATTTACAAAATCTAATGTCTTTAAGGCCCGCTCCACTTGTGCTTTTAGCTGGGCCCGGTTGGCCTGAAAAAATGCCAATGGGCTTAAAGCGAACTAATGATTTAAATTCCACCGTTTGCGCTATCAGCGAATCAGTAAGTGTTTAAGAAACCTTAATCTGTCTTTGCCTGTCTAACTTATGTGCTAAAAGTTTTTTTTCATGACATAAATCCCTTACAAGTACAGGCCGCAAAAACACACCTAAAAAGATATAAATTTATAGAAACAATCACCACTGGCATCAACCCCAAAGAGTCATTTATGCGGACTCGTCAACTAGATATAGACCTCATCTTTTGGGGCATCGCCAAGCAAAAAAGTCCAGATTTTGTATTTTTCAAACGACTTTTAAAGGACAGACCCCAGCGGCCAGTGGTGAATTTAATCAACTTTAGAAGTGGTGCTTTTGTTTCTCAATTACTCGAATGCGGAGCCTTTGCGGTAATTCAAAAAACTCAAAAAACCTACGAAATCGAAAATCTTCTAGATTCAGTTTTTGGGCAATTACTACAGCAGGTCCCCCTACACCCGGACTTTGTTCAGCCTCAGTTCAGCGATCGCGAGATCCAGATTTTTCAGGCAGTCACTGGTGGATTAGCAAACGGCGAAATTTGCTCGCGGTTCGCGCTTGAATATGAAACAGTGAGAAGCCACCTCAAAAACCTGGCGCGAGAGCTAAAAAGCCAAGGCAGAGAGCAATTAGTGGCTCAAGGGTTCAGGTCTCGAGTCCTGCACTAAAATAAGTAAATGGCAGATCTTGATACTTCAAATCTCACTGTCGGCTTAACCTTCGACGACGTTTTAGTCTTGCCTGGTTACTCGGATGTGATCCCGAGCGAAGCAAATACCCAAAGTAAAATTTCAAAAAATATTTCAGTCAAAATTCCACTGCTTTCAAGTGCCATGGACACTGTGACTGAATCTCGCATGGCAATCTCGATGGCGCGGCAAGGTGGCTTAGGAATTTTGCACCGCAACCTCTCAGCTGAAGATCAAGCCAACCAGGTTGACTTAGTTAAACGCTCCGAAGCTGGAATGGTAACTGCTCCGGTCACTTGCTCACCGGAGGATTCGATTGCTGAAATTGATCGCTTGTGTGGCAAGTATCGAATTAGTGGAGTACCGGTTGTTGACGAAAACCAAAAATTAATTGGCATTGTCACAAATCGTGATTTGCGTTTTGAAGACGACAGAAATAAAAAAGCTAAAGAAGTAATGACCGCCATGCCCTTGATTGTTGGCAAAACTGGGATTTCTACCGAAGAAGCTTTAAAACTTTTAAGTCATAATAAAATTGAGAAATTACCGCTGATAGATGAGCGCGGCCGCTTAACCGGCTTAATAACTGTAAAAGATTTTGCAAAGAGCGATCAATACCCACTAGCTACTAAAGATGAGAATGGACGCTTGAGAGTTGGCGCTGCAGTTGGCGTCGGGGAAGACTCTTACAAGCGGGCCATGCTCTTGGTAGAAGCGGGAGTTGATTTATTAGTAGTTGATACTGCTCACGGACATTCGCAAAGTGTTTTAGATATGGTTTCAAGATTAAAAAAAGAAACTCAAATTGACATTATGGGTGGAAACATCGCCACCAAAGCAGCTGCCGAAGCTTTAATCAAAGCGGGAGCCGATGCCATCAAAGTTGGAGTTGGACCTGGGTCAATTTGCACCACTCGAGTAGTAGCTGGGGTAGGGGTTCCACAAATTACCGCCATTAATGAAGCGGCAAAGGCAGCTCGCGCAAAAGGTGTCCCGGTAATTGGTGATGGTGGTTTGCAGTATTCCGGTGACATTGCAAAAGCCATAGTGGCTGGTGCGGATGCGGTAATGATTGGTTCGTTATTAGCAGGTTGCGACGAAGCGCCAGGTGAAATTGTTTTCATAAATGGCAAGCAATACAAGTCTTATCGCGGAATGGGTTCTATCGGCGCGATGCAATCGCGTGGTGAAGCCCGCTCTTATTCGAAAGATCGCTATTTTCAAGATGATGTCTTAAGTGATGACAAATTGGTGCCAGAAGGCGTAGAAGCGCAAGTGCCTTATCGCGGTCCCGTTACCTCAGTTACTCATCAATTAATTGGTGGATTAAGAGCTTCAATGGGTTATGCCGGATGTAAAACTATTGATGAATTAAAAGAAAATGCAAAACTAATTCGCATTACTTCGGCCGGTTTGCGCGAAAGTCATCCGCATGATGTGCAATTGACAATCGAAGCTCCAAACTACAACCGCAAATAACACAAAAAGCAGGTACCAGTATGAATCAAGCTCGAGCTAATCGCGTTGCCGATCGCATCAAAGAACTAGTAGCACTTTTACTTGAAAGCCGCGTCAAAGATCCACGCTTAGGTTTTATTACTGTTACCGACGTCAGAGTTACCGGCGATTTAAGAGAAGCTTCAGTTTTTTATACAGTGCTAGGGGATCAATCTCAGCACAAATCAACCCAAGCAGCTTTAGAATCAGCGACTGGAATGCTGCGCAGCGAGGTTGGTAAATCACTTGGCATCAAGCACACCCCTTCTTTAACATTTTTTCTTGACGGGGTGGAAGAAACTGCTGCCCATATTTCAGGGTTACTAGAAACCGCTCAAAAAAGAGATTTAGAGCTACAAAAATTGGCTGAAGCAAATAAACCAACTCTTGAAAACCCCTACAAAGACTAATGACTAAAAGCGACGGCTTTGTAATCGTCGATAAGCCACCAGGCGTTAGTTCACACGATGTGGTTAACCAACTTCGAAAGTTTTTTAACACCAAAGCGGTCGGTCACGCGGGAACGCTGGATCCGATGGCAACTGGGGTTTTGGTTTTAGGCATCAACAAAGCCACTAAATTATTAACCTTTTGTGTGGGTGATCAAAAGAGCTATCAAGCCACGATTCGGCTAGGTGTGGCTACTAATACCGATGACGCAACAGGCGAAATTATTAATCAAACCAATGCATCAAATTTGACCGAATTAGAAATCGAACAAGCGCTAGCTAAATTCAGAGGTGAAATTGAGCAAGTACCTTCACAATTTAGTGCCAAAAAAATCAAAGGTAAAAAGGCTTATCAACTTGCTCGTCAAGGTGAAACAGTGGAGCTAGCACCAAAAAAAATTTCGATTACAAAGTTAGAAAAAATATCTTTTTTAAAAAAAGATGATTATCTCGAGATAGCTGTACTAGTTGATTGCTCTAGCGGCACCTACATTCGAGCCTTAGCGCGCGACTTGGGTGATTTTTTAAAAGTGGGGGGCCATTTAACTCAATTAAGAAGATTGGTCTCAGGCAGATTTAGCGAAAAAGACTGCACCGATCTTTCTGATCCAAAAATAATCCCCATCACCCAAATCGCACAAATGCTCTTTAGCACGGTTTCAATAACCTCTGAGCAAGCAAAAGATCTACAAATGGGCCGAAAGGTCTCACTTGCCACCGAAAACACTCAATTACAAGCAGCAATCGACCAAGCCAATCAACTAGTCGCGCTAGTTGAAAAATCTGAAGATAAAATTGCTCCTAAGTTAGTGTTCGGAGTGTGAGCTTGAGAGTTTTTAGAAACATCGATGAAATAGTTACCAATCGACCCTCCACAGTGGTGATTGGAGTTTTTGACGGGGTGCACCGGGGACACCAAGCTTTGTTGCAAGAAGCCAAAAACATTGCAAACCTCTCTGACACCGATTTAGTTGTGATTACTTTTGATCCGCATCCGCGCAGTGTGATTTTTAACGTAAACCCACCGCACTTGGCATCCCTGCCTTACCGACTTGAATTACTTGAGCAAAATCAAGTTGATGTAGTTTTTGTCTTACCGTTTGATAAAAGTCGCAGCAAGCAATCCGCTGAGGATTTTATAAAAGAAATTCTAGTTGATAAATTACAAGTAAAAAATGTAATAATTGGTGAGAATTTTCGATTTGGCTACAAAGCACTTGGTGATATTGCCTTATTAGAGCGGACGGGTAAAAAATTTAATTACACCACTATTGAAATCAAAAAGTTTTCATCCGATGAAGTATGGTCCTCAACCAATGCTAGAAAATTAATTGAAGCTGGTGAAATGACTAAGGCTGCTGAAGTTTTAGGTCGTCTACCGCGGGTGTGCGGTGAAGTTGTGCATGGGGATCATCGTGGTAGAGAGCTTGGTTATCCGACGGCAAATTTAAAAGTCGATGAAAATTCTTGTTTACCGCAAGCGGGTATTTATGCAGGATTTTTAACAAATGAACTAACTAAAGAAAGATTTGCCGCAGCAATCAGTGCGGGCCCTAATGCAACTTTCGATCAGCAGCATTTATCACTTGAGGCATATGTACTTGATGAAACCGAGATAGACCTATATGGCAAGCGGGTTACTTTTGAATTTTTGAAGAAACTTAGAAATAGTGAGAAATTCGATTCGGTAGAGCAATTACTCGACCAAATGGGCCAAGACGTAGCTGAGACCAGGCGTCTCACCAGCGAACACTAGCCCCACTGATAGCCTGTTACTCGACGGTAATCAAGTAGGTGCCTGATTACTGCGTCTCCTTCACCCACGCAAGGTGCTGGGTGTGCACCTAAAGAAACAAAAGGAAAAAGATGAGTACCAAAGAAGCAAAACAAGAAATAATTAAAGAATATGCAATCAATCCAAACGATTCCGGATCTCCAGAAGTTCAAATTGCGCTTTTGACCGATCGAGTTAATCATTTGACCGAGCACTTGAAAGATCATAAAAAAGATCACCATTCTCGTCGTGGTTTGTTGTTATTAGTAGGTCGTCGTCGTCGTTTACTCGATTACCTCGCCGCTAAAGACATCAACAAATACCGCGAATTGATTCAACGCTTAGGTATTCGTCGCTAAACCCAATTGGGTGTTAAAAGGGACGCGTCGTCGGTCCTCGGTAGTGATGTCCGGGAAACTTGCCCGAACATTTCGACTGAAGACCGCCATTTATCCAAATTCTTTTTTAATACCCCTTTATTACAGAGGAGTGACACACTAAATGAGTGCGTCAGAAATTTTTAAAACAGAAGCCGTTATAGATAACGGACCATTCGGAAAAGTAAACATCCGCTTTGAAACTGGAAAACTAGCCAAGCTAGCTAACGGTGCCGTTGCGGTCTACCTAAATGAAGAAACCATGTTGCTTTCCACAACCACTGCCTCAAAAGAGCCAAGAGATTCTTTTGACTTTTTTCCTTTAACAGTTGATGTTGAAGAAAAAATGTATTCCATCGGACAAATTCCGGGATCTTTCTTTAGACGAGAAGGACGCCCCAGTGAAACCGCAATTTTGACTTGTCGTTTGATCGACCGTCCGTTGCGTCCAACTTTTACTGATGGCTTACGAAACGAAATTCAAGTTGTAATTACCGTTATGTCACTCGACCCAGTTGAGCAATACGACGTAGTGGCAATTAACGCTGCCAGTGCTTCAACTCAAATCGCCGGTTTACCATTTTCTGGTCCAATCGGTGCAGTGAGAGTTGCACTAATCGACGGTGTTTGGGTTGCCTTCCCGAAGCATTCAGATGTTCAAGACGCCGTGTTTGACATGGTGGTTGCCGGACGTATGTTGCCTGATGGTGATGTAGCAATCATGATGGTTGAAGCAGAATCAACCGAACACACAATTGACTTAATCAAAGACGGACAAAAAGCTCCAACCGAAGAAGTTGTTTCTCAAGGTTTAGAAGCTTCAAAGCCATTCATCGCTGAATTGTGTCGCGCCCAGGCTGAATTAGCCAAGCTCGCCGCAAAGCCAGTTGGTGAATTTCCAATCTTTCTTGATTACCAAGACGATGTTTATGAAGCAGTTAAAGCTTTCTCATTAGATACCGTTACCCAAGCAATGCAAATTGCTGGTAAGCAAGAGCGCCAAGGCGTACTTGATACCGCAAAAGCTGCCGTGAAAGAACATTTAGCTGAGACTTTTCCAGAAAGAATGAAAGAAGTTTCTGCTGCATTTGGTTCAATCAGCAAAAAGGTAATGCGCGATCGCGTCCTAAAAGACAAGATCAGAATCGACGGACGTAACCCCAAGCAATTGCGTGAGTTATCAGCCGAAATTTCAGTGCTACCTAGAACTCACGGATCAGCAATCTTCAATCGTGGTGAAACCCAAGTTTTGGGTGTCTCAACTTTGAACATGCTGGGCTTAGAGCAAAAGCTCGATACTCTCTCGCCAGAGAAAACCAAGCGTTACATGCATAACTACAACATGCCTCCTTACTCAACCGGTGAAACCGGCAGAGTGGGAACGCCAAAGCGTCGCGAAATTGGTCACGGAGCCTTAGCCGAAAGAGCTTTGATTCCGGTACTACCAACTCGTGAAGACTTTCCTTATGCGATCAGACAAGTTTCTGAAGCAATCGGATCTAACGGTTCAACTTCGATGGCATCAGTTTGTGCCTCAAGCATGGCGTTATTAAATGCAGGTGTGCCACTAAAAGCTATGGTGGGCGGCATTGCCATGGGTCTAATCAGTGGTGAAGTTGACGGTAAAACCGAATACGTAACCTTGACAGATATCTTGGGTGCAGAAGATGCACTTGGCGATATGGACTTCAAAGTTGCCGGTACCTCTGAATTCATTACTGCTTTGCAACTAGATACCAAACTAGATGGCATCCCAGCAGATGTGCTTTCAAAAGCTTTAGAGCAAGCGAAAGCTGCCAGAGCTGAAATTCTGAGCGTTATGCAAGGTGCAATCGATCAACCTGGCACCATGAGTAAGCACGCTCCCAGAATCATCACTATCAAGATCCCCGCCGACATGATTGGCGCAGTGATTGGTCCTAAGGGCAAGATGATCAACCAAATTCAAGACGAGACCGGCGCTGAGATCACAATCGAAGACGACGGAACAATCTTTATTGGCGCCACCGACGGTGTTGCCGCTGAAAAAGCTCGTGAAATGGTTGACAACATTGCTAATCCTCACGTACCAGAAGTTGGCGAAGAATACCTCGGAACCGTTGTTAAGACTGCGGCTTTCGGAGCATTCGTCACGCTTTACCCAGGTAAAGATGGATTACTTCACATTTCACAACTTAAGTTACTGGCTAACGGTGCTCGAGTTGAAAAAACTGAAGATGTGCTAAATGTAGGCGATAAAGTTAAGGTTAAAATTAACGAAATCGACAACCGCGGCAAACTATCTTTAGTTCCAGTAATTGAAGAAGGCAATGCATAAAGTTAATCTTTTAGAAGATTCCCAAAACGGAAGCAGAGTTCAAAAGACTCTGCTTCCTAATGGTTTACGAATCATTACTGAAGAAGTACCAACCGTTAGATCAGCCACCATTGGCTATTGGGTGGGTATTGGTTCAGTTGATGAAACCCCAGAGGTGGGCGGAGCCGCTCACTTTTTAGAACACCTTTTATTCAAGGGCACCCCTAAGCGCACCGCAATGCAAATCTCAAGTGAGATCGAAGCAGTCGGTGGCGATATGAACGCCTTCACCTCTCAGGAATACACCTGCTTTCACGCCAAAGTTTTAGATAACAGCGTCCCGCTTGCTATTGATGTTTTAAGCGACATGTTGACCGATTCAAATGTCACCCCACTTGATGTTGAGCAAGAGCGCAACGTAGTACTAGAAGAGATTTCAATGCACGAAGATGAGCCAGGTGAGCTCTCTTATGACCGCTTTAGTCAAAAACTTTTAGGCGATCAACCAATAGGACGCCCCATAGTGGCACCAGAGAAACCATTGCAACATGACTCGCGATCAAGTTCATGGTTTTATCAAAATTATTATTCACCCGAAAACACCGTAATCAGCATGGCTGGTAACTTCAAACACGAAGCAGTAGACCTAGTAGTTAAATCACTTAACAACACTCGCTGGAATTCACAAAACGATCAAAACCAATTCGTAACAAATCCCCATTACCCGCTAATGGCACCGGCGTAACTTTAGTTTCAAAAGACACCGAACAAGCCCATTTAATTTGGGGCATAGAAAGCTCTCGATCGCCATCACCCTGAGCGCTATGCGTTAGCTGTAAACGCGGCCTTAGGTGGCGGAATGTCATCAAGACTATTTCAAGAAATCCGTGAAAAGCACGGCCTTGTCTATACCGTTTATTCATTCGCCCATCAATTCACTGGCGTTGGCATGTTCGGCGTTTATGCAGGATGCGTTAAAGAAAAAGTTGGCGACGTAGTCACCTTAATCAGAGCTGAATTAGAAAAAGTTGTTAAAGACGGCATCACCCAAGTTGAACTCGACCGCGGTAAAGGTCAAATCAAAGGTGGCCTACTACTCGGCTTAGAAGACACCAACTCCCGCATGTCACGAATTGCTAAATCTGAATTGGTGATGGGGGAGTACCAAACCATCGACCAAGCTATCGAAAAAATAAACGTCGTCACCCTCGCCCAAACCCAACAAATCGCCGAACAAATCTTCACCCAACCAGGATTATTATCAGTAGTAGGTCAATTCGATGACGCAGGCGAGCTAGCCGCTCTAGTAATCTAATCACTATGAATACAAAAGTTTCGGTGGTTGGCGCTAAAGGCCGCATGGGTGAAACCACAGTAGAGGCAATAAATAAAGACTCTGAATTATCCCTTCATTGCGCTATCGATCAAGGGGATGGGCTAGATCAACTTTCTGGCTCAGATGTCTTAGTGGACTTCACCACCCCAGAGGCCGTAATGCAAACTTTAGAATTTGCTATCAAAAACAACATTCACGCGGTAGTTGGCACCACTGGCTGGACTGATGAAAAACTAAACAAAATTAAAGAACTCTTAAAGACTTCAAAATCATCAATAAGGATTGTTTCTAACTTTTCTATCGGCGCCATTTTGATGATGCGCTTTGCCGAAGAGGCTGCAAAATACTACGAATCAGCCGAAATTGTAGAAATTCATCACCCATCTAAAAAAGATGCCCCTAGTGGCACCTCTCAATCAACTGCCAAAATAATTGCTGAGGCAAGAGCCAAACATAAGATGCCAGCGCAACCTGATGCCACCAGCACCGAAATTGCTGGCGCAAGGGGCGCAAACGTTAGTGATATCAAAATTCATGCTTTAAGAGTTGAAGGTGCTATTGCTCATCAAGAAACAATCTTTGGCTCAAAGGGTGAGTTATTAACAATTAGACATGATTCATTTGACAGAGAATCATTTATGCCCGGAGTAATCTTGGCAGTCAAAAACGTTGCTAAAACCCCAGGATTAACCTTGGGTATTAACGATCTAATTAACTAATAGTCTACAAAATCTACTAATGCACAAATAAATGCTGATAAATCGCATAAATACGTAACATTGATCAAATGTAAGGGATAACACATAATTTTAGTGAATTTGTTTCATATTATGAAAATAATTTAAATTACTTAAAAAAGTTCTTTGTTTGAAGGATATTTTTTTGACATCTCCTCAGATCCTTGTAAGGTAAAAATATAAATAAATATTTATACAAATATTTTAATTATTTTCATTAATAAAAATAGGAGAAAAATGAAACATTGGAAAAAAGTCATCTCACTCATGTCAGCTAGTGCGCTGATATTTTTGGCGGGCTGCACTAGCGAGGCCAGTGACACATCATCAACCCCCACTGATTCAGGTGAGAGTGTCGAAGTTGTTGATCTAAGTGGGATTACCATTGGCGTAGGCTCAAAGGATTTTGACGAGCAGCGGCTCTTGGGTGAAATGATGGTTCTGGCCTTTGAAGCGGCCGGTGCAACTGTCGATAACAAAGTTAATCTTGGCGGAACCAGCGTGGCACGAGCTGCCCTTGAGTCTGGTGACATCGACGTTTATATGGAATACAACGGAACCGGTTGGGCCGTCCACCTTGGACTAGAAGACCAAGCCCCCAGTTTTGATTCAGATGTGCTTACCCAAGGTGTAAGAGAGCGCGACTTAGCCGAAAACTCAATTGTTTGGATCGGTCAGTCACCTTTCAATAACACCTACGGATTTACCTCTAGCCCTGCTTTGACCGAAGCAAATGGCGGCGCTTTTACCCTTCAAACCATGATGGAATACGTCCGAGATAATCCCGATTCAGTGGTTTGCATGGAGAGCGAATTTCCAGTGCGGCCAGATGGCTTGATTCTGACCGAGACTGCAACCGGGATTAAGTTGCCAGAATCGCAACAGCGAATTTTGGAAACCGGAATTATTTACACAGAAACTTCAGCTAACAATTGTGATTTTGGTGAGGTATTCACGACTGATGGAAGAATTCCAGCCTTGAATTTAACCTTGGTTGAAGATCCAGGTGTAAATATTCTTTACAACGTATCTGCCACAATGCGGGCTGATACTTACAATAAAGCACCTGCAGTATTTGATTCGATTATCGAACAGATGCTCGCTCCGCTAGATAACATCACGATGGCTGCTTTAAACGGCAGGGTTTCTGCTGATGGTGAAGAGCCAGCTGCAGTAGCTACTGATTACTTAACTGAAATCGGCCTACTTTAGAGAAAGTGTTGTCGACCCATTGGCTTAATTGCCGATGGGTTGGCTTCTAAGGATTTTATGAATAGCGATAATTTTTTTATCTCTTGGCTTGATTACGTAACCACTCGTACGGATATGGTTCAAGCAGGTTTAATTACGCATATTACTTATGTAGTAACGGTGATAATCTCTGCAACCATTTTTGCACTAACCTTGGCAATTCTTACTAGAAAAAATCCATTCCTTAAAGAATTATCTTTAGCAATTACTTCAGTATTTTTAACAATTCCTTCACTAGCTTTATTTACGATATTTATACCTATCGTGGGGCTTGGCTTTAAGCCATCTTTTATTGCGCTCTTTCTCTATTCACTTTTACCTATTTTTCGAAATACCATAACTGGATTAGAGAGTATCGATCCAGATGTAATTGAATCAGCACGCGGCATGGGCTATACCAAACGACAAATTTTATTTAAAATCGAATTGCCACTAGCTTGGCCAGTTGTCTTAGCAGGAATAAGAACTGCCGCAATGCTCATTATCGGCATAGCGGCAATTGCCACACTAGTAGCAGGTCGAGGCTTGGGTGACTTTATTAAAGATGGCCTATCTCGTCTGCCACTGCCAAATTCACTAGAGGCGATTTGGACTGGGGTAATTCTTTCTATTTTATTGGCGATTGTAATTGATTCATTTTTACGATTTATTAAAAGAACCACAATTTCAAAGGGGATTTTATGAGTGAAGTTCTAATTCGGTTAGATAATATTTGGAAGACTTACACCCCTGGCGAACCAGCTGCGGTGCGCAACCTCTATCTAGAGGTGATGCGAGGCGAGGTGTTAGTGCTGGTGGGCCCGTCAGGTTGCGGAAAAAGCACAACTTTACGCCTAATAAATAGGCTGATTGAGCCAACCAACGGCAAAATCTTTTTGGATGATGAAGACGTAACCAGTATTAATGCTAGTGATTTACGGCGACGTATTGGTTATGTGATTCAGCAGGTTGGTTTGTTTCCACACAAAACTATTGCAGAAAACATTGCCACTGTTCCAAAATTATTAGGTTGGAAGAAAGACGAGATTGAGGCACGTGTCGATGAAATGTTAGAACTTGTCTCTATGGATCCAGCCACCTTTAAGCATCGATTCCCTAAAGAGTTATCCGGTGGACAGGCACAAAGAGTTGGGGTAGCGCGAGCGCTAGCTGCCAACCCTGACGTACTTTTAATGGATGAGCCTTTCGGCGCAATTGACCCCATCACTAGAGACAAACTACAAAATGAATTCTTGCGATTACAACAAGATTTGAAAAAAACTATCGTATTTGTTACCCACGATATTGACGAAGCAATCAAGATGGGGGACCGAATTGCAATTTTGCGTGACGGTTCTGAAATCGCCCAAATCGATACTCCAGAAAATATTTTGACCGACCCGGCTGACGAATTTGTCGAGAGCTTTCTCGGTTCTGGCGCAATATTAAAAGGCTTAACCTTAAAAAAGGTAAGAGATATTGAGCTACAAATGGTCACCACCTTGAAGGCACCGGTATTGCGAGATCAAGCCCTAAAGACAATTAGTGACAATAACGATTCTTTTGCCTTGCTGTTAGATGCTGATGATCAGCCGCTTCGCTGGCTTGATGAGAGAGCGTTAAACCGGACAAACCAACCTATTGAAAAAAGTGGTCGACCCATTGCAGTGCAGCTTCAACCAGAAGACACTTTGCAAGATGCGCTGAGTTCAATGTTGCAGTCATCAGTAGGTATGTCGGTAGTAGTTGACCGTCAGGGTAAATATCTTGGATGTTGCACTATTGAGTCTTTAGCTAAGTTATTAGTTCATGAAAGCCCCACTAAATGACTTTAGTAAATAAAACCACCAAACCACAATTTTCTTATGCCGGAAATTTGAATTTAATTGTTACACCCGTTTTTGCGTTTTTACTAACACTTTTAGCCGTTGCCGTATGGAATTACTCAGTTTTTGATCAAACCACTGAAAGCATCTTGCAGCCAACATTATTAAGAACACAGTTATGGCAAACAATCGTTATTGGTATCGCCTCATCTTTAATTGTTATTGCGGTGGCGGTGCCGCTAGGAATAACCATTACTAGACGGGGATGGCCCAGACTTAAAAACTTTTTAGTTGACACTCTTGGCTTGGCGCAAGCTCTACCTGCCTATGGTCTAATAGTAATTTTTTATACTTTTCTTGGCACCGGAATGCGCACCGTTATTTACGCCTTAGCACTTTTTTCATTACTTCCAGTACTGAGAAACACCATAGTTGGATTAGAGCAAGTAGATAAGTCAGTGATTGATGCAGGTCGCGGCATGGGTTATACAAACTTACAAGTCTTGCTAAAAATAGAGCTACCTTTAGCAGTACCGATTATTATCGCCGGGATCCGAACTGCGGTGGTTATCAATGTGGGTATGGCCGCTTTAGCATTTTTGGTTGGTGCAGGGGGACTGGGCGAAACCATTAACTCTGGACTAAAACTAAACCGACCAACGGCCATCTTTATCGGTGCCAGCATGGTGGCAATTTTGGCGCTAGTTCTAGATTTTCTGGGTGCCTTGGCCGAGAAGTATCTGAAACCTAAAGGTATTTGATAATTCAGCACTGCCCACAGCCTTACTTATCCACAAGTTTATAGATTGTTACGAACTAGTGAGAAAAATTTGTAATCCTATATACCTGTTGTCTTGATTAGATTAGAAAAATCTAACCAAAACTGTATGATAGGAGGTGTTATGAACAATCAAGTTAAAAAATTCTCAAATGACGAAGAATTATTTGCATTTTTAGAGAGTTCCGGCTTAGGGGAACGCCTTAGACGAGGCGAAAAAGAGGCCTTTAAAGAGTATTTCGAACTCAATGGCGCAAAAGTTGAATCTATTATCGATAGGCAACCGACTAACAATTGACTCAATTCCCGCACGCAGCTCAATTCAAGTGTTGAACTTCAAAAGTGGGTATTAAATCTTTATTTAGTGGCCAAACCGTTTTGGCCAATTTTTGATAGTTCAATCTTTCTAAAATGCAATCTGTCATACCAACAGATGAGGCATTAAAAAAATCATCGACCCGATTGGTCCAATTTGCTCTCAATGCGGCAGCGCCTTTAAGTAAGGTCACCTGGTAACTAGCTAAATCCACGCCAGCAATTTTAAACTGCGCTATGTCACAATAACTTAAGCTCAGACAGAGTGTTGAACTTCAAAAGTGGGTATTCGTCTTTATTTAGTGGCCAAACCGTTTTGGCCCAATTTTGATAGTTCAATCTTTCTAAAGTACAATCATCACCAACAGATGAGGCATTAAGAAATCATCGACCCGAACCCAGGTCCAATTTGCTCTCAAATAAGCAGCACCTTTAAGTAAGGTCACTGGTAACTAGCTAAATCCCGAATCTTGGCGTAATTTAAACTGCACACACTATATCATTTGGCTGTTGGGCAGAAAAGATTGGATCAATATGTCCATATTTTAAAACTCTTACCATCCCATCCCGGTGTGTATTTTGCCATGATTATGATTCACCTCATTTGGTAAGTGCCATCACCCTGCCATTAACTTTGCTTTTGCCTTTAACGGTTGCCTTCATGGATCAGACCTTCACCTTTCATGATAGCTCAACCTCGTCACCTAAAGATGATTCTTTGAACTTGCTTACACATTTAGGATCATTGGCTAAATTCTTACCTCTTCAAGCGCTAGCAGCATTGTGATTACGTGAGTTGGATCCCGGTAGAGCCACCATTTATGTTGTCTATTATCCCAGCTATCATACTTTTCAGATGTTTTTAAGAGATTGCTTAACTAACTCAATAACTGGCACATCACCAATTTTTTGAGTGTATCCACCCTTTGGTCCCAGACAGGTGTACCAGTTTCCCAGTAATGCTGCTGCCCACTCTTTTTGGTCTTGTTATGTCGCTTCCAATAGCAGTAAAGCTCAATCCGGCGTGTATGGAATATCAAAGATAAATAACATGCAATTAGATCGCACAAATTGTATTTTTCGCGCAATTGATTTGCTTGAGCAATAACTCTCACCGAGGATCTTGAGTGGCTTGCCCGATTGGTGGGTAGATATTGGAACTTGCAAAAATAATTTTTGGCTCGATTTTTGTTATCTACAATGGCTACAAGCTCAAGACTTTCTAGTGAGCACCACTGCGCTGCATGGAATTATTCCACATGAGGTTAGTGCGATGCCACGCCCAAGCCCGTGGCATTTTTAAGCGATCTTTGGACATATTGGCATGAAAATACCATTTACTACCTTGGCAATATCGCCAATTAATCATCTCTTACCTCTGCACACAAAATTGCTTCAGGATCTTCAGTTCCTTCCTTCAGCAGGCTTCCGTGGAGCTCTAACGCCACCGCATCTATTTCTGGATACGCCAAAAGGAGTGCGCTTAAAGTTCTCTCTAATTTCATCAAAGCAGTCTTTTCAACTGTATAGCAGAGGTAGCGTAGACACAAGCAGCAACTTGCTTGAGTCAAACTCTGCTGCTGCAATTAACCGAAGAAATCCACCGATAGTTGTTTTTGTTCCTGCAAAGAGGCAGTAATTGCTTCACCTTCTAACTGATATTAGTCAGAAAGTTCTTGCTTGTATCGGTCTTTACACAATTGAAAGGTGTTAAGTGTTCGTGAAAAGCACTCAATATTGCAATTTCTCATTAACGCCTCTTCTTCTGATTAGATATCACCGCGAACTTTTTAGCATTTGCACCTAATTCATTAGCGCTGTTCAATCTTGGCAAAGCTTCGCCGCTAATGGTGATCTTGATGAGGCACTCGGCACCGCTGGCTATCATTGTGACGCCAATGGCACACCCTACCGCCCGCACATCAAACCAATCCTGGATCATTTTCTTGGTGTCTGACCGATCCACGCTTCTCATCTGGCGGTTGTTTCACATGCAAATCGATACACCAGAGACAGTCTTCTTAGTTTTGGAGCAAAATCAATCGTTTGTAAGATTGACTTAATGTCATACCTTTATCAAAATTTACTTAAAATTACTTCCTAATCCGGTGCAATAAGTGGATCTCGTGCGCCGATTCGGGAAGAAAACTTCTAATTAACTTAGTACTCTCGATCACATAAGATGTTTATAGTTAAACCTGCTAATACTCCCTAGATTAACAGTTTCATCCCTTTTACTAGTTCACGGCCATTAAGGGGTAGAGAACTCCTTGACAGTTTTTCAGTGAACTCATCATTTCTTACCATGACAGGCCAAATCAGTGGAGTGTTATTTAACATTGACATCAAAATAGCACGATTAGCTAAGGTATTTAAATATCTAAAGATGAGCTTTTCATAAGCCAGTCACTCTGCAAATTTCCTGAAAAGTCAAAGGTTATCAAACTGCAATGATAATGTATAATGTCTAAAACCTACCACTTCGACCGGGCGAATTTGATAGCGGTCAGTTGCGTTGCATGTAATCTCATTGGTCAAATTTGCTGTTTCAGTAAGGCTTTGCTCAAATCAACCAAGGAGTCTCCATTACATCCAGTTTCTGTGGGCCATCAGATTCTTCCCAGATACCTCGATCAGTGTCAAAATATTTTGCTCTCTCACCGCATTGATAAACGCCTGACGGATCATTTTGCTGTAAATCGGCAAAATTATGGAATTGAATAACCAGTCGAAAAAGAAGAAGATGAAAAACCATTAGCCTGCAGATATAAGGGGTGCTGAGTGTTTATGAGCTAGATCCTTCATTCAGGGTCAACTTTTGGGCCAATTTATCAGTTTTGATAAGCATTTGGTTGAGCAAGTATTTTCATTGAGGCAATTGTTGCTGCGCATCCAATCATATCCCATTAAAAGGTGCCTGAGTGATTTATTTGACCGGTGCCGATTTTTCTACAGTAGTTCACCAGACCCGGCTATCGCTGCTACAAAATTTCGGCAATGGCTTTTTCCATATGTATTGCTAAATCTGGAGATTAACACCGGAAATCACCAAAGCCCCCACCGCCACGGCTTGGTCGAAAACCAGTGATTCACCTCGTCAAAAATTAAAACAATTTTGTTATCGAGTGCACAAATTTCGTAAGCCCGCCAAGGTGGCCCTCATCTCTGGCTGATGCGCCCTATTTAACCATCATCGGTTTTCATTGATCGTACCGCAATATCAGATCATTTGCCCTGAATTATTTATAACAAGATTGTTTCTGGCGTGCTTATAGCAATCATTAAGAGAATCTCTAGCCTGTCCTAGCGAAAGTGGTTTAGCTTCACCCAACTCAGTATTGGTAAGAACGTTATCAATAACAACCGTAGTGTGACCTTGGAATCTAATAATTTTGTTTTTCCACTATGAGCTCTCTAGCTACTCTTAGCGCAGTTGTGTGCTTCAGTACCAGTCACCCCAAAGCAGAGCTATGCTCACCACTTCACCGCCTCAAGAGCTAACTCTGGCTGGCTTCCTACTAAACCAGTTTGTGCTTGTACTTATTCATCTTGCATTGCCGATTAACTACTTCTAAAACCTGTGGGTTGGCATGACCCTAGAAAGTTAGGACCTTGCCTGACAAGTAATCAATATATTCATTTCTCATTCCATCCCCAAACCTTTGAGATCCTGCACTATGGACCAAAACTCTCTTTCACAGCCAGTCACATTTGAATTCACCTGCCTAGCCCAAAAGAAACTTCTTTGGCTCTTTCAGCCAATTCACCACTAACAGCGGATGGAGTATAAGTATCGGTTGGCATGAGTGTGTTCCTATCGATATTCACTTTGCCACTTGACCAGTTTTAGAGATTCTTGTAATGCTATTATACACTTTGGGCATTTCTTGCTTCAACTAAAGACATTGCTGGTTTCTTATTTGAATAAACACTCTCAATAAAGTTTTCTAAGGAGTTTCTCAAAGCACCTGAAATCTGATCTTGAAACACTGGCCAACTTGATAATTCAGGTAAAGAGAGACCCGTTTCAGTAAAGACTTCAACACCTTGATTTGAACCGGTGATTCTAGCGTTACCACCAGTGCCAACTACATCAAAATTAGCCTCCAAGGGGGAGTGGTAATTAGCAGGCATAACCCAACTAGTTTCTAAGGTGGCGATGGCCCCATTTGATAATTTAAGTGTTGCCACTACCGCGTCTTCGTGCCCCCATTGCGCACATTTTTTAACAACACTTTCGGCATATACTCTCTCGATATTTGCACCAGTAACCCACATAATTGCATCAAGATCATGAATAGCTGTTGAAATCAAAAGGTTTGTCCAGGGACCATAGATGTCAGCCCCTAATGAAGTACCCCGGCGTCGAGCAAAAAGTGTGCAAATTTCACCCAAAGCACCACTTGCTACTTGGTCTTTAATCTCTGAATATCTTTGATCACAGCGAAGAATGAAATTGACCATAACTTTTTTATTGGCTGATATTTTTTCAATCTCATCAACTAATCTGTCAGCTTCTGCCAAAGTTGGTGCTAGTGGTTTTTCTAGTAATAAGTTTGCACCTGATTTAGCGGCTTGAATTGCTAAATCAAATCGAACACTCTCAGGAACAGCAATCGAAATTAATTCAGGATTCTCAGCAGCGATTAATTCACCTAAAGATGAAAAAACCTTGGTGTTAAATTCTGCTGCAACCGTCTTTGCTAGGTCTGGATTTTGGTCAACCACGCCAACAAGTTCAGTTTTACCGTTTTGCCAATAACCCATTGCATGCAAACGCCCAATTAGGCCAACGCCCACCACAGCTGCCTTGAGAGGTTTTGTCATATCAAACTCCCAGGTTTAAAGGCTCGATCATGGCCTGGCATCACGATTGAGGGTTCAATTAGTTGTAGTTTTTTGCGGCTTTCTTTGACTTCTTCAAGTTGTTTACCGGCATACCAGATTGAATGTTCACCAAACTCAAACTCTCTTTGAGTCATGATGGCATCGCCGCTAATTTAAAGCCAGATCAACTCCTGTGTCGACTAAGGCCTCCTGTCCCGGTGTGTGGCCTGGGGTAGAAATAACCTGCACTCCACTCATAATTTCTTTTTCATTCAACTGCAGCCACCAATAGTTTTCCTATATTTTCATTTTCACCCTAATTGAAATTGCACACCAGGTTTGCCATAGATACTGACTGCAAAATCCACTCCCCGGCACCAATATGATTTTTGATTTATTAAATTTAAAGAACTAGACATGATCGTGATGACAATGAGTCACTGTATACCCAGCCTCTATATAATCAAAGTCATTCAAATTTTTCATCCAATTCTAAGTGTCCATAAAAACAGTGTGGTAATTACCAGGGTCAACTTCTGATATTTTTCACTTTACAGGCAGACGGTAGTCGAGACTGGTAGGTACCCAAGATTCGAATCAAATAAACCTACTTGTACAGTATCGATACCCATCGATAACTCATGTAGTCAGTTGACCATCAGCGCTTCCTGCAAAATGGTAAATATTCTCACCATCTCTTGAATGCTAAAGCGGACAACTATTGGCTGATACCACCTTGTTGATTTTCATTGCTGTCCTTTCAGCCAAGCTAAAGAGTTCATCTCTCTCTTCTTTTATCCAATCATTGGTTTGATTTGCCATAAATCCATAGTTATAGAAAGAAACCCCATCGACCCTTCCATCTACAGTAGACCAGATGCCATTTACAATTTTCTAAACTTACTGCACCGCGGCAAAATTGCCCGCACCATGAGGAAGATTGAAACATCTTTATCTTTCAATAATTCTAATGCTACTTACCTTGCTCACCTGTGTACCACGCTTTATCAACGAAATAAAAAGTGGGGCAAATCTCATCGTAAATCTCACACAAGCTAGCGAGGTCAGTTCCACTTTCCCAGGCCAGAGCGTCTGGTCCGAGTTGATGAGAGCGGCCCGAAATCACAAATACCGAGTTTTTGTCTAGAGAAGATTTCTCTTTCTATGGTGCTTTATTTATTCGTCAGTGATGGTTTTATTACAAATCAACGTGACACACCAATTTCGCCGTTTAAACCAGAGCCAATTTCACCCACATTAACCATTTGCAGATTATCTACGAAAGGATTTGCAAAGTGGGTACTCAAACTCTTTTACCCAAGACTTAATTTAGGTTGCACCATCTAATCTCCCGGCAGGTGATCACGCTGACAGTGCTCACAAAAACATTGACATGAAGTAACACCCGCACTCATTGGAACGCCTAAAACTTCATGATGGTAGCCATGCGCGAATAAGCATATATTCAAAGACTCAATTAGATTTTTCAACTGGTAAATTATTTGAAATATAAATCAACTACGCAAACATAATCCTGCACATGTAGGGTTGTTGGAAGATAAATCAGTAACAATTTTGTCTCAAAGACCTCTCTATGGCACACTCTGGGTAAGTACTTGCTAGCCAGAAGTGTTATGAGTCCACTAGATTCTTACATGACAGGGTTTGTTCATGTTATCTGCCACAGTTTTGAGTCACTCAAAAGTTTGGATTTTGCCTTAAACCTCTCCCACGGGTAGCTTAATTTTTAACTTTCTACGTACCATTTATTTGAGGGTTGAAAATATAAAGTGCCTGATTGCGGAAAATAAAGTTCTTTTTGGATTATGGGGTAATAAAAATTTACCTGAATGGTAAGCAGTGGTAACCGCTAGCCAGTCAGCCCAGGATTTATCTGCTAATCGGGCAGCTACTGATCGATGCCTTCCCATCAACTAGGTCCCAAAGGGTAAATCCCAGGGTTGAACTATTTTTTATATTTCATCAGCTTTGCTCAATCCCATCTCTTGAAGTCAACAAAGAGATTCACTGACTTTTCGATTATTAGATTCATTAAGTCCGCTCCTCGCTCTGCTGGCCAATTTCTACGTTACCTAAAGTTTCCATCTTCGGTGAGATCCTTCAAATTCCAGGCAGGTACTTACTGGGGCACCAGCCATTAAATCTCCAGTTAAAAATCTTGATTTAGGGAAGCCAACTACCGTCGAGACTTCTCCGGATGAGTGGATCAGCCGCGTCATGCATCATGAGCGACATCTCATCTACAGAGCGCAGTCGAAGTACCGCAAGTTCTGATAAATCGCCACTGGGGAATATGTTTGGTGGCAAAAGACCAATAACTCCCGCGGCCGCAACAAGATATCTGGTGTTTCAAGCTTAAGCATCTGCACAACTGAATTAACTAAGTTCATGTACCCACCATGACCATTTAAGATAAAGATTTCTAGCGCCATGTGACCAAATACTGCTGACAATATCCTATGTGGCAAATTAATCATAGTTTCACCGCGCAATTTGATGCTTCCAGCAAAATCCATGTGATGAGGTGAATGTTGACCGATTGGGGGTAACTGAGCATCGGTGGCTCTCACCTTTGACTTTGCTGCTTGCAAATGACGCTTTCTGCCATGTAAAAGTCAATGGCTGGTGATGTGGACCATGCTGCTCGGTTGCCCCAATTGGAATAATAAAAATAGCATTATTGTCTATCGCCTTTTTAATATCTTCATGCGTTTTATTCGCATATAAAAAATCGTTAAACTCTTGTCTCATCTATTTGCTCCTGCCAATATAACCTCTTGAATTTGTTTTTGAAATATAATGGTTATTAACAACACAGGCAGCGTTGTAATCACTGCCGCTGCTGCAAGTTGACCAATTTGTATATCCCAACCCAAATTTGGGCGATATAGCCCAAAGAGACGATAATCATTTTAAACTGTAACTAGTAAAAATTAATGGTGTTGCCATGACTCTCACCCACGGGAAGAATAAATCAAAAAGTAGACAAGCAGAATAAGCCAGGCATGTGGTGGAGATCTTACAGTCTTTCTTAGCACTTGACTAGTGCTGGCGCCATCAACCTTGGCTGCCTCTTCGATTTCAATCGGAATAGATTTCATAAAAAGATCCAGTATCCAAACCGTAAAGGAAGCAAGAAGGCAACATAGGGGATCAAAATTCCACATAAGAGTCAAAATAACTACTAAACACCCAGGCGATGTAAAGCGGGAATTATAATAGCAAGTTAATAAAATATAAAAACAGAAATCAAATATAAAATTAGTTTTGATTTTGGAAAATAAATTCTATTTTGGGCGTAAACCGCAGGCGTTGCTGGCAATACTGCGATTAGCGCTGCCAGTAGTGAGACAATCAAGCTATTTCTCATTGCGGGCAAAACTGGCACGATGTGATCACCTGGCTGAAAAACTGCTAAATAATGACGAAATCTAAGTACAGAATCACATTATTTCTGGCGACCTGATATCTCGCTCAAGCTGCAAAGTGGTCAAAGGTCACTACGTAAAGTGGATTAATGCAAAAGTACCTCTTACTGGTTAAGATAGATAATTAATTTATTTACAAAACTATTTCTAATCATTTACGTCTCCACCCTTGAAGTCAATTTTTCTGAGGACCAGATGACAGATAAATCACGCAATAGTTACAAATCCAAAATGTATACAAGAGCAATCTATACCGTTAAATTGTTCCAGTCCCTGAAGGTAAACTGAGTAATTCAGTGGTAGTTCCCATTCTGGGCCCACTTACCAGTTAATACAAATATAATTAATCCAGAAATGTTTCATTGCCCAAACAAATAGTGAAAAATTACAACTGGGGATCCAGCGCGGCATGATATTGGGCAGGGTACTGCTTTCTCACAGTCTTAAAATATCAACGCCATCAATCGCCGCCGCCTCAATAACTGAGAAAGGAATTGTTTGCAAAGAAGCAAAATGAATAAGGTGGCAAAGGGTAGTAGCATAGGAACAGCGATGATTGGGTGTGGCTGAATGGCTGAGTGGGCTGCCCAGCCAGGTGGGTGTCCGCCCTGCCCACAAAACCCTTATTAAAGCATTTATAAATCCGTATTCATATTGAAACATCTGTGACCACATAGCATGGCCACAACTGGTGGGACCACCCAGGGGATAAAAATTATTACTTTTAATAAATTATTACCTCTAAAATTAATATTAATTAGCAAGAAACTGTAAAGCTAAAGTGGTTGTTAAAAGCACCACCATAATTCAAATAGTGTCACAAAAAGGGTAGGATAAAAGAAGTCCCGAGAGATAAATCGAAAATTTCCAAATCAACAAAACGCTCGATGCTATAGGTACCAATATTGTGTGGCGGCGCTATAAACCTGCAGTGGCAATTATTGGATAAAGAAGATAAACTCCACCTATCAAGACAGGCAGGCGCCACAAGAACCAAGCAGTTCTTTTTCTCTTTTTAAGAGTCAGGCTAAAGTAGCCTCACATCACCATTTTTAATATGATTTGAGCTACTTAGCCTTTCTTATTGTTTAAACCGAATATCGGTTTGGGGACTCTCTTTCTTGGTTGATTAATCTCTTTGCATGCAAGTGCTTCAGTAACCAATTTTTGCTAACAGAATGGGGTGCTATTTGCCAGGATCTTTCCCCAGACATCTCTGTCTGCAGAAAGCCTCCATCAACCAGGATACTTGTATGAATCACGATTGCTTGATGTTGAAATTTTTCAAGCATTGCGGGATCAGTATTAACATCACCGTAAATTGAGCCAACCGCTCCTCAGCGAGGATTTGCAGTTTGAGCTTCTTTTGATGACATTAGTTCAAGAATCTCAACCTTCAATCTTGGTTGGAGCCAGAATGGTACGAACAAGTACTCGGAGCCATCAACTGAGGCACTTGTATCAGCCGATGGTTGCGGCGCTTCTTAAATCAACAACTTTTGAAGTTTCTGGATCTTGTCCACCTGCAATAAATGGCCAGGTGAAGAACATACCACGATTACCGCTGAAATATCCAGGTGAGCTTGTCGGCAAAACCAGTCAACAAGTTTCAACTGCCGGGTCTACAACTTTGTAGGTGTTTAGCAAGTCGAACATTGCCACGATGGTTGCTTCACCAGCGTCGCTATCACATCAAACTCTTATCTTCATCTGTAGAATTCACCGCCATGCATCTGCAGTAATGAACCAAAAGTTGGCTTTGTGATCTGAAGCCCAAGCATCGGTGAATCCATAGTTCTGTGAACTCCGTTACGAACTCCAGTTAATTCTTTCCGGCGTGCCTCCAGGAAAATTATCCCAAGAATCCTTTGTGGGTGCCAGTTGGCAGGTACTTCTGGATCTAAGCCAACTTCTTCAAACATGGCTTTGTTCCAGTGCCATCAGTCGCCGACGTGATTAGGTGTTCCGTAGTAATTACCTTGATGCTGACCGGCTCAAAGCGTTTTCTAAAGGTATCGTTTTGTCTTGGAGTTTGGTCTAAGAAGCCATCAACCAGGTAAAAGCACAGCCGTTATTTGCCATTTCTTGAGCAATAACCAGTGGCTAATGCAGCATCCCACGGGAGAGCTTTGCGCTAAGAAAGTAGTGAGCTTACGCCGTCTGGAGTTATAATTTCTTAAGCCTTGGTTCTCTGGCTTAGCATTGTACTCTTGCGCCAAGCCTTTCACTACATCCATGTAGAGCCGAGTAACAGACCCAATTGACGTGGTGAAATCTGTACAGACGGAATACCTGCTTCCACTACGCGAACTTAACAAACTTGCCATTGCTCCTGTACCCGAATTACTGTGCCAGCAGCAGCACACAACCTAAGAATCTCCGTCAGAAATATCTGGCTGTGGCGCGATGTTCCTTGACTGAATTCGCTACCCATCTAAGCCTCCCTCTGCCCAAATGACAAACCCGTTTCACTCGTTGAAACGATGTTATTCGAATCAAATACCAAAAACCTCGGGTGTGTCAAAGGCTTTTTGAATCAAAAAGAATAGAGCCTTATGTGATTATTGGTTTGCTGATTGAAACATAACCCTCCCACAAAGGGTTTTGGGTAAAGTCAAGAATAGGTTTTACCAAACTAAGGAGACAAATTGAAAAAGCAATAACTCTATCGATACCGCATGGCTAAGCTGGGCGCATCATTTCTCAAGGAATCGTAGCAAGCGGATTTTGATATCTTGCTTCCGGAGCTTGGGCCCTTTAGGCTGCGCTTGGCAATTTGATTAGTGACATAGTCACCCAAACCATAAACTCTTAAAAATCTAGAGGCGGTTCTACTCAATAGCCCGCGAGGCTTGACTTCACCGATGTCGTCTCAAAGTAACAACTGCATCTACAAAACCACAAAAAGAGTTTGCTGACTATGACAAGGTCTATCGTGAATTTTCTGAGCCCTTACCCAGCACGCCCTTGATTGGGATGTTGGAGACTAGGCACGATCTTGATCCAGAAATCGATCTCGTGGCAGCCCTTAGAAGTTAAATCCTCCTTCGAAAAAGATAAACCCCCAGTCTTAATCCCCTGGGGAGTTTATTTATTACACAAACCACATCTACTCTTGACATAACATCTAAACAGGTTTTGAACCCATCTAACAGAGGACTGGTTTGAAGTGGATATCCTGGTTAGAATCTTTAAAACTACAGATTTGCCCTGCTTTTCATAGCTTTTTTTCATAGAGAATGGAACTTTTATTAGCATCAGAAAAAGATGAATTAGAAGATCTGGCTGATTTTTGAATGACCTGGCCTGCCTGCCAAGAATTTTGACTTGGTGGCAAAGCTCAAAAGGTAGTGACGCAGAAGTGTCTATTTTTCTTACCAGCAGAAGATTTTTCTTAACATGGACATTTGCAATCCCCGATGTAATCGTGGCGAAATCAGACCCAGAAGGAATTTTTTTGCCTGCAGCCTGGCTCGATGACAATTTAATGGGCTTCTCTTTGTGTAGACCGTTTATAAAGGGTAGCAGAAGACAGTTAAATAGATTTTGACAGATTCTGAGAAATCCTAGAAGGGGGAGTGTGGATTTTTAATGAGTGAACTACCTGAATGATCAAAGCCACTGCCCGACACGGAAATAAACAACAGAGACAAACTTTCACTTACCTTTGGAACGAATCTGAGGTGCCAAAGATGAACTTTGCGAATCAGCCTACAAGTATTGGACTAAGAACTTAGACCTGCACCATCGATTGGATTATCTCCTTCTGAAACGATGCGTGACTTTATCTTACAGCACTTTGTCAGTCCACCGGAAAGTTTAGCTAAGGTACGCATAACCCTTCTTCAATTTCAACGATCGCCCAATTCACGCGTTATCAAGCGCGCATTCCCCGTAAAGCATCTTTGTAAGCCAAGATACTCTTTTAAAATTAGCTAAGTTAATAAGCTTGTCAATTCTACAAATTTATTAAAATGCACAGAATCTCACAGCAATATCCTGCGGTTTGATTTAGGTCGTAGGCTTTCTCGTAAACCCAATCGCCCTTTTCATACTACTCTAAGCGTTTGACGCATAAATCACCGTAGGTTTCATAAACCGAAAGGATCACTAATTCAGCTTCTTGCTCACCTTTTACTAAGGGCACTAAGCGATCTAAGTTCTCATTAGCTTTGCTAAATCTGTCTAATTTGATATAAATTTCATTTTTGCAGTGGTGAGCGCATAAATCAAAGAGATGGCTTATCTTCATCTAAATCGCTATCAGTCATTAATTCTTCAAACGGAACCAGCGCTTCTTCATAGCGCTCCTTCTTTGCAAAAATAAGCCAAATAATGACAAGTTATTTGAAAGCGCATCGAGACATTCTTCTTAAATAATCTACCGATTTTTCAATAGCAAAAACTGCATCGCTCAAATTGATTTAACGCCATCGCATTCATGGCGTTGAGAGTGTGAGCATCAATCAGGCGTCAATCCACGGTGCGCTATCACCCAAAGTAAAAAGTCTGGCAACATCGCCGTCTCACTCAATCCCAACTGCTGAATGACCCAATCATCTTTGGCATAGGCCCTGCGACTTAACTCGCAAAAACGTTCCTCCTAACTAGCCCAGAAGGTCTTTGCCCCTGCCCAAAGCTTCATCGTCATCGCCCCTTGGACCTCGATCCAAATACTCCCGCTGAAACGCCATCCACTTACACTAGATAGTAAAAATATGAGACAAATAAACCCTTCAGCGAAAATACCAAAATACTGGGAACCTTTTTCACCTAAATCCGTCCTATTCCGGCTGGCCACCGCGCGTGCTCTAAACTTTGGGTCTAAACCAGGAACAGGTTCTGAGCTTCAGCCTGCTAATTAAGGGATCTGGATGCCGGCTGCAGCAGATGCCATGACTCTGCCAAGAGTCTTTGTTTCCGCCCCAAACTTGACCCCTAGAAAGAACAAATCAATCGCAGTTGCCCCACAAATTGAGGGGGTGAGGGTTTCCGGTGCGCCGGCTTTTTGCAGTATCTCTAAGCTGCCGATCTAGATCCTTTGTTCATGGACCAAATGGGTGAAGTTGAATACTTACCGGAGTGAGCCCAAAGGAACCCCATGGCATCCCCCATCGTGGTTTGAAACTTTTACCTATTTAATGGACGGACGCTTTCCAGCACCAAGATTCTCATGGCGGTGGCGGTGAAATCCGCGAAGCGGCACCCAATACATGACCGCAGGTGATGGCATCTTGCATATCGAAACCCCACCAGAAGATTTAGTAATGTCGGGCGGAATCTTTCACGGTGTTCAATTATGGATTAATTTGCCAAAAGAAAAAAAACGTATTGAACCTGCTTATCAAGATTTGCAAGGTCAAGATTCAGCCATGATCACAACCCACGACGGGGGAGCGATCATTAGAGTTTTAGCTGGTGAAGTTGAAACCCATAAGGGCCCTGGTATCTCTCACACCCCAATCACAATTACTCACGTAACAATTACTCCAGGTGCGCAAGCCAATATTCCGTGGCGCAAAGATTTTAACGCTTTGGCTTATGTCTTAAATGGCAAAGGTTCAATTGGCCCGAGCCAACATCCAATTCAAACTGGACAAATGGCGGTAATGGTTGACGGTGATTATCTTTCAATTCAAGCGAGCCCAATCCAAGAAGCTAGACATGAAGCCTTAGACATCTTTTTAATCGGTGGCATCCCACTTAAAGAACAAGTCTTTCAATACGGCCCGTTCGTAATGAGTACCAGAGAAGAAGTAATGCAAGCGGTAGAGGATTACCAAAAAGGACTCTTCGGTCACATCCCACCAGATGCGATCATGCCGCATCGCTCTTAAAGACTTAAATAAAAGCTAGCCTTGGCCAATCACGGTATTGGTCAATTGATCCCACAAAGTTTGCCTAGATTGTCTTAACATGAAGAGGGCTGCTACCCAAAAAAAGAATGGGAATCCAAACAAACTTGCTACTAAAGAATTAAAGACAAAGCTAAAAAGTAGCGAGTAAACAAAAAATCCTCTAACAAAAGCTCTACCTGGTTCAACAGGAACTCGAGTTCTGGCATCAACCACTCGTAACTTCAAAACTTGCCTAGCTGGGGTTAAGCCCCTTCTGACCACAACGAAATACCAAATTAGCCAGCCAATTCCTAAGGTGACTACCCCTAAAATGGCTTCTAAAATCACGCCCCAAAGTCGCATTCCGACGCTGGCCAAGGGGAGCGCTGATGGGTCAACTAGCTCTGACTCTGATAAATAAATTGGATCCGACATACTTCTACCCTAACAAGGCCGTGAGACAAAAAGTGAAAAACTACTAGCAATTACTAGTTAATTACTTCTTTAAAGGGATTAATTTGCTTCCGACCACCATGGCAGCACCAATTAAAACCATATTTTTAATGATGTATTGGCCTTCTAGGGTTAGATCAAAAGGCACATTTTCAAAACAAATCTCAGGTAAAAGTATGAGTGGCAAAAAAGTCCCAGGCATTTGAACCGCCAACAATAAAAGCCCAAGGCGAATTAGCGGAGTAAAGAGTAAGCAGACCCCAATCGCGACTTCCCAAGCGCCTAAAAATGGCACAAAAAGCTCGGGATCAATCCAATAAACAGTGCGCGAGACCACTTCGGCCGCGGGGCTTTGCCCAACTACCTTCAGAGCACCAAACGACCAAAATAAGACCAAGATGCTCCCAAAATCCCCCCACGTTCCAATCCGGAAGAGAAAATTTATCTAAATAACTAATAATTACAAGATCAATTCTTTAATATCTTCTAATTTATACACAAGACTCCCATTTAGCGCTTGGCCTTAGTTTTACGGCTAGTTCTCTCTTTTCTTTCATCAGACAAAATGCTCTAACAAAATTACCTCTCAGAGTTGGCGGTGACATGGTTAAAGCTTTGCTCGCAGCCTCTTGGGCCTTGCCTTGTTCTATACGGAATCGGCCACTTTACTTTCATCAAGAATTGAGTTTCAAGCACAAGTGCCACCACAGATCCCGCTAGATCCTGACTTGGACTGTTTTGCCTATCTGGCGCAGTCGAAATGGCTTTAGGTTTGGCGCTCATTTTTTATCTCGCTACGCCGACAAATGACTGGCTTACGCCTTTCTTCTTAGCAATATTCCCCGGCAATATCTCGCAATACCTAACTCAAACCGACGCCTTCGGCCCTGGAACCGCAGATACGCTGGATCTGTAGGACTCTTTTTCAGCCGCTACTTATCGTTTGGGCACCTGGGCAACCAATGCTAGTGAGAAGCTAAAATATTTTTCTGACTGTTAGGTTAACCCAATGAATTCTATGACGCCTTTTGTCAATCACCTTTATCCATTGTCTCTGCCATGCCAGCATTTTCCAATCTTTCAAAACTTAAGTACCACTCAAATTATCATCGCTGCTGACAGTGGCGCACCACGCAACCAGCGGTAGTGGCAATGGCACAGGTAAAGATACTATCGATCACTGTTGACACGGGGTGAAGCGGAACCTCGGTTGTCTTGTCGGCACATAACCACCTGGGTTGAAGCGTCAGGCGACAAAGACGGTGCGAAGTACAGATCTAGTTTTTATTTTTGGTGAAGAACAAGATCAAATCGTGCTCGGCGGAATCTCTTATTACCCACCAGCCGGTGCCACCCTCTCAGCTAACACAGAAACTGTTCGCCCAATCATTGGCGGCACTGGAATCTATCAAGGGGCAGTAGGGCAAGTTACTTCTACAAATCTCGGTGACGCCGGTTGGACTCACGTGTTAGAAGTAAAATTACCTTAATTAATTTTTACAGTATTCAATAAATCAGAAGAACCAATATTCACTACTAGTATTCTCACTTCAGAATTGGTCTTATTGACACCATTATGCGGGGTACTTGGATATTTGAAATCTTCATCCAACACAGTCACACTTGTTTTATCGAAAAGGTGGTGAGTACATCAGACCGCCATCAAGCCATAACGCGTTAGCGCCCCGCTCGAGACCCAATGGGGTGAGGTGACGATCATATATTTCACCGTAGTTACCAACCTGCTTCACAATTTGGTACGCGAAATCAGTGGGCAGCCCTAAACCGGGATCAAAAATACTTTCACCCGAATCAGTAGTGATTGCAACACCCAAAAAGCTCTGAATATTCTCATCTTCCGAAGTTAGAAAGCTATCTACGTTAGCGCTAGTGATACCGAATTCTTCGGCCGCAATTGTTGCCAAGACTGCCCAGTTAACAACCTGCGCCCACTGGGTGTCGCCATCAAGTACTGCCGGCGCTAAGGGCTCCTTAGAGAAAACCTCGGGCAGTATTACTGGTGAGTTGGCATCAGCTGGGTAGGTAGCTCGCAATGCAGTCAACTGGCTAACATCCGAAGTCCATCCCTGACACTCGCCCGCATCAAAGGCCTTTTTAATTAATTCGTTGCTTTCGAAAGTAATAATCTTCCAGCCGAGTCCTAGTCGTGTTGACTCACCCGCCGCATTAACTTCAGTGGTGGTTCCCTTAGCAACACAGATAACAGCGTCATTCATATCAGACACAGATTTGTAGCCACTACCAGAATCAACCATCATGCCCTCACCGTCATAAAAAGTGATTTGAGCGAACGTTAATGATTCCTTGCCGTCAAAAGAAGCAGACCAAGTGGTGTTACGAACCAGCACATCGATTGAACCATCCTGCAGCGCTTTAAACCGATCCGCAGTTTCTAAGTCGACCATTTCTACTGCTGCCGCATCACCAAACACAGCTGCGGCGATCACACGACAGAAGTCTGAATCAAATCCGACGTGAGTTCCATCCTCTTGCAGCACCGCAAACCCAACAAGCGCATCGCGCGTTCCACAACGAACCAGACCCGCTTCTTTAACGCTTGCAAAAACAGACCCATCACTCGCGGTAGTAGTCTCAACTGCTGTTTCAGCGTCGTCAGTGGCCGTGCAGGCACTCAGTAAGAGTGCGGCAGCAATAAGTGCTGCCAAAAAGCCAAAAGTTCTTTTCATATAAATCCCCTTAGTAAAGAATTAAAGCCATCCACATACACGAAAAACAGCCAAAGCTGCCTGTTGGTTTCGATTAAAATTTTGTGAGAATTAACAAGGTTTAATTGATGTAACTATCAGCATAGTCAGCAATCTCAGTGTGTAGCACAGCAGTAGATGTTGATTCAGCGGTGAAACTCCCACTAAGTTTGCCGCTATGGCTCCCCACTTATTGAACCTAGAAAAACCCACCTTACAGCTCATCGAGCAAGATTTTGCCGGTCTTTATTCAGGTGAATTAGGCCTTAGCTCAATTAAGGGCGGACAAACCGCAGCCAATCAA
>JAGYJD010000017.1 GCA_018402365.1 Candidatus Nanopelagicales bacterium
ACTATGCCGCTAAAAGTTGAGTTAGTAGCCACCGATCGCAGATTGTGGGCGGGCGATGCTTCTATGGTTGTTATGAAAACCAAGTCAGGTGAAGTCGGTATCCTCCCTGGTCACTCACCACTCTTAGCGGCATTAGCTGAAGGTGCAGTAATAATTAAAACGCAAGATGAGGGCGAGATCAAAGCCGCTGTCCATGGGGGATTTGCCATAGTTGATAGCGACAATGTCATTCTTTTGACCGAAACCGCTGAATTAGCTTCTGAAATCGACAGAGCCAGAGCCGAAAAAACCCTTCAACAAGCCCAAACTAATAACGATGAAGAAGCCATCAAAAGAGCCGAAACTCGCCTTTCAGTTCTTAATTAAATAATTCTTTCAATATTCGCGCCTAATTTTTGTAGATTTTCTACGAAATTGGCGTAGCCGCGTTCGATGTGATGGATTTCGTGGACGGTGGTTTCACCTTCTGCTACCAATCCAGCTAAAACTAAAGAAGCGCCCGCTCTTACATCAGTTGCTTCTACTGGAGCACCAGAAAGTGATTCTTTGCCTCTCACTAAGCAGTGATGACCATTTATTTTTACATCAGCACCAAGACGCGCTAGTTCATTAACAAATCTAAATCTTGCTTCAAAAAGATTTTCGGTAACCATCGCAGTTCCATCAGCAATAGCGTTAATCGCAATAAATTGAGGTTGCATATCTGTTGGGAATCCTGGGTAAGGCAAAGTCATAATATCTACCGCTTGTGGACGTCCGGTCATAGTAACTTGAAGGCCTTCAGCAAGTTGTTTTACTTGAGCGCCGGTAGCTTCAATTTTTGAAACAACCAATTCTAGGTGTTGAGTTTTAGCATTCTTGATAAAAATGTCACCTTGAGTGATTACTGCTGCGGCAGCCCAGGTGCCGGCAACAATTCGATCTGTCACTACTTCGTGATTAGTGGGGGATAGCTCGCTAACGCCAGTAATTTCTAAAGTGGAGGTGCCGATACCTGAAATTTGCGCGCCCATTTTGTTTAACATTTCGCAAAGATCAACTATTTCGGGCTCACGTGCCACGTTGTCGACTACGGTGGTTCCTTTAGCGAGCACTGCCGCCATCACTACGTTTTCGGTTGCACCAACGCTCGGAAAATCTAATGAGATTTGTTCAGCTTTTAACCCATTTGGTGCTTTAACAATTAGATAACCATGTTCATTAGTAACTTCACATCCAAGTTTTTCTAAGCCACTTAGATGAATATCTAATCCACGAGAGCCAATTGCATCCCCACCAGGAAGCGCGATATCTGCTTCATGGCAACGGGCAACAAGTGGGCCCAAAACTGCAATGGAGGCACGCATTTGCCTAACTAAGTCATAGTCCGCTTTGTGGCCAATTTTTTCTGGCACAGCGATAATTAGCTTTTGATTTGTCTTATCGTGAATAACTTCGCAGCCAAGTCGCTCTAAAAGTTGTGCCATTATGTCGACATCCAAAATATTGGGGACATTAGTTATCTCAGTTTGGCCACTGGCTAAAAGGCTAGCCGCCATCAATTTCAAGACACTATTTTTGGCGCCCGGAACTATTACCTCGCCGCGCAGCGGGCCTGATTGCGAAACTTGATAAACCGGCATAGGGTCAAGGGTACTCGTTCGGCAGGAAACAATTTAACTTTGAGCATAGGCTAGGAAAATGGTAAATTTAACTAGGATTTACACCAAAACTGGTGATGATGGCACGACCGCACTGGGGGATATGTCCCGTGCTTTAAAAACAGATCTTCGCCTCGAGGCTTATGCCGATGTGGATGAGGCAAACAGTTCAATTGGCGTAGCAATTGCCATGGGCAATTTAGATCAAGATGTTATTGAATTGTTGACGCGGGTACAAAATGATTTATTTGATGTTGGTGCTGACCTCGCTACCCCAGTAACTGATAAACCAGACTTTCCGCAATTGAGGGTGCAAGAAAATTACGTTGATTATTTAGAAGAAAAATGTGATCACTACAACTCGATGTTAGATCCTTTGCGATCTTTCATTTTGCCAGGCGGAACCCCTGGTGCTGCGCTTTTGCATGTTGCTCGCACCATTGTAAGAAGAGCAGAGCGATCAACTTGGACTGCATTAACTGAACATAAAATTGTTATGACTGAAGCTCCGGCTCGTTATTTAAATAGATTGTCAGATTTATTGTTTATCTTGGCGCGCCATGCCAATAAAGAGCAAGGTGATGTTTTGTGGGAGCCCGGTAAAAACCGCTAACGACTTGCTAAAATTTGTCTGGCAATATTTTCATCTTTAGGCCAAACTAAAATTCTTGGGCCATCAATGGTAAATGTTAAAGTTGCTTTGATATTTGCTTCTTGTAGTTTTATACGCAAGATTTCACCTGCTGCATAGTTATCGGGGAAGGCAATAGGGACCAGCATTCCATAGTCATTTGGGTCAGCGGGTTTAGTCGGTCTGGCGATAAGAGAAACCTTTTTGCTGCTATGCGCCCAACGTAATATTAAAATCATTGATCCCAGCCCAATAACAGCCAACAGCGGGCCATACAAAAATGACAAGCTTCCCCAAGATGACATCTTCACCGCCTAAACTAGAGACACTATGCCTAGACGTAATCGTCCTCCTAAAAAAAACAATCAGCAAGCCGACGAGCTGAGAATCGATTCACGTGTTTTTGGGATCGAAATTGCTGAAGTGTGGTCTGACGGCAATTGGATTGTCAGGCGAATAACCGGTAGTGCTGCCACTAAAAATTATCGTTGCCCGGGCTGCGATCACGAAATCAAACCGGCGACTCCCCACACCTTGATCTATCTAGAGGGCTATTTAGACGAGCGACGCCACTGGCATACTGCTTGTTGGGAGCGCGATCGAAAACTTCACGAAAGATTAGAGGATTAGCCTTGGCTGAGATAGTAGCTAATTCAGTTTTGCCAAGTCATAAAGAAGCACTCACAGTAATAACTGAAGACGGTGAAACTTTAGTTGCCGAACTCGCTCAACCGGAGGGCAAAGATCCCGCTGCAACTTTAGTTTTGGTGCATCCTTTACCAACTCACGGTGGATCATCTGATAGCCATCTCTATAAAAAAATGGCTTGGCGCTTACCGGCATTGAGCAATTTGGCGATTTTGCGATTCAATACTCGAGGTACTACTAGTTCTTTAGGTACTTCTAGTGGTGAGTTTGATTCTTCTAACAAAGAGGGTTTGGACTTAAAGGCGGTAGTTGAAAAGGCTGTGCACTTAACCAACCAACCACCGTGGGTAATTGGATGGTCGTTTGGCACCGATGTGATCTTGCGCAACGCCCGGCAGCTAAATATTGCAGGAGTAATTTTGCTTTCACCCCCTTTGCGCTATACCAAAGAAGAAGAATTAATTAGCTGGAGTGATTTTGATAAACCGATGTACGCGCTGATTCCAGAACTAGATGATTATTTAAAGCCAGCTGAGGCAAAAATACGATTTTCGAATTTGCCTAATTTAAACTTAGTTCCGATTGCTGGTGCTAAGCATCTTTGGATTGGTGAAACTCAGGTAAGGGTGGTGCTAAATAGCATTACAAAGTTTATAACTGGTCTTAACCAAGATTTACCGGTGGAATATAGCGGCCCCATGACTAGGCACAACGACCTAGCGAAGAATTAGTAAACTAATTGCTATGACAAGTAATTTCTCACTTCGCGGGGCTGTAGATTTAGGAGCCTTAAGTGACGCGAAAAAAGCGCAAGCTGTGGCAAGTGAGGCTTTAGCGGGTGCTCCAGCGGGACTAGTAATCGATGTAACCGAAGCAGATTTTCAAAGTCTCGTATTAGATAAATCTCAAGAGACGGTAGTAATTGTTGATCTATGGGCAACCTGGTGCGGACCCTGTAAGCAGCTTTCACCACTGCTTGAAAAACTTGCGGTTGAATATGCCGGAAAATTCATTCTGGCAAAAGTTGATGTAGATGCAAATCCACAGCTTTCCCAAATGTTTCAAGTGCAATCAATACCAAGCGTTTTTGCAATTTTAAAAGGTCAAGCCATGCCCTTGTTTCAAGGTGCCATCCCTGAAGCGCAGTTGCGACAAGTTTTAGAACAGGTGCTGACACTGGCCCAAGAGCAAGGAGTTAATGGCACTGCTGGCGAGAGTGAAGCGAGTGAAGAGCCAGAAGTAGACCCACAATTAGAACGCGCCTTTGAAGCAATGAACGAAGGCAAGTTAGATGAAGCAATTGTTTTATTTGAAGAGTTAATTGAAAAAAATCCACAAGATGAAATGTTGCCCAGCGCTTTAAAGCAGGCACAATTCATGAAGCGTCTGAGTAGCTATGACGTTAAATCTGTCTTAAAAAATGCTGAAAATCTTGATGATGTCGAGGCACAAATCGCTGCCAGTGATATCGAATTGGCAAGCCAAAAGATGGAAGAAAGCTTTAAGAGATTGCTTGATTTCATACGAACCCATGCGGGGGATGATAAAGAGACCGCTAAAAAACACCTGCTGTATTTATTCGAAATAGTGGGGGATCAAGAGCCTTTGGTGCCAAAAACCAGAAGAGATTTAGCCAGCGCGCTGTTTTAATCTCACTGCTTTAGACTCTTTAGCGATGGCATACCTAGATCACGCGGCAACCACCCCAATGCTCCCTGAAGCAGTGGCGGCGATGACGGCTGAATTAGTAAAAGTTGGAAACCCCTCTTCTTTGCATGGGTCTGGGCGTAAAGCGCGACGAGTGGTTGAAGAAGCCCGCGAAACCATTGCGGCAGCAGTGTGTGCAAAACCGATGGATGTAGTTTTTACTTCAGGTGGAACCGAAGCTAACAACCTCGCGATAAAAGGATTGTTTTGGGCGCGAAAAAAAGAAAACCCAAAATTTAAGCGAGTATTAATTTCAGCAATAGAACATCACGCAGTGCTAGACCCCGTTTTGTGGCTGGGTGAGCACGAAAATGCTGAAGTTGAAATCTTGCAGGTTTCTGAGAATGGAATTTTAGACCCGCAAACCTTACGTGAAAGTATTGCGAAGAATCCTGAAGATGTTGCTTTAATCAGCGTTATGTGGGCTAACAATGAAGTGGGCACAATTCAACCGATTGCAGAATTAAGTGAAATTGCCAATGATTTTAAAATTCCTTTTCATAGCGATGCGGTCCAAGCGATGGCTTATTTGCCAATTGACTTATCAAAAGTAAACGTCACTGCTTTAACCATCACCGGACACAAAGTAGGCGGGCCACAAGGCGTTGGGGCGCTAATTGTTAAAAGTGATATAAATCTTGAGCCAATATCTCACGGTGGTGGACAAGAAAGAGACGTGAGAAGCGGCACTTTGGATGCGCCAGCTATCTCTGGTTTTGCGAGTGCAGTTTCAGTCTTAGTTTCACAAAGAGAAAGACGCTCCCTTCGAATTAAGGGATTGCGTGATGAAGCCATAAAAAGAATAAAAGAAGTAGTACCTGAAGCGGTGGTGAATGGAGATTTAGAAAACCGGCTACCTGGCAATGTTCACATTTCATTTCCTGGTTGCGAAGGTGACGCACTTTTAATGTTGCTAGATGCTCATGGTGTCGAATGTTCAACTGGCTCAGCTTGTAGCGCGGGAATCCCTCAACCTTCGCACGTCTTGCTGGCAATGGGTCGAGATGAAAGAACTGCTAAAAGCTCTTTACGATTTTCGCTCGGACACTCTTCAACAATTGATGACATTGATGAGTTAATAACAGCGCTACCACCGGTAGTAGAAAGAGCAAAGCGAGCAAGTACCAAAGCTCGAATTACAAAATGAAAAAAAATAATTCTGTAGTAGTTGCAATGAGCGGTGGAGTTGACTCCTCGGTAGCAGCAGCTCGCTTAGTTGATGAGGGTTATCAAGTCACCGGGGTGCACTTAGCGCTTTCTAAAGAAAAAACCGTTTCAGGAACAAAAGGTTGCTGCACTTTAGACGATGCTAGAGATGCCAGAAGAGTTGCTGATCGTTTAGGTATTCCATTTTATGTCTGGGATTTATCAGAACGCTTTCAAGAAGATGTGATGCAAAATTTTTTGGATGAATACGCGCAAGGTAGAACCCCCAACCCTTGTATGCGGTGTAATGAAAAAATTAAATTCCAAGCAGTTTTGGAGCGTTCTATAGAGTTGGGATTTGACGCAGTTGCCACCGGTCACTGGGCTAAAATTGTAAATAGTCCGCAAGGACCTTTGCTTTATAGATCTGAAGACGATGCCAAGGATCAGTCATACGTGCTAAGCGTTTTAAATCAAGAGCAGTTAGCAAAAACCATGCTGCCTTTGGCTGGCAGCACCAAGCCAGAGCTTCGTAAAGAAGCCCAAGCGCGTGGATTAATTACCGCCTTTAAACCTGATAGCCATGATATTTGCTTTATTCCAGATGGCGATACCGCAAAGTTTTTGCATAAACACCTAGGAAATAAAAAAGGAAATATTGTCGATGTTGAGACGAATGAAGTCTTGGGTGAGCACGACGGAATCTTTGAATTCACTATCGGTCAAAGAAAAGGTTTGGGATTAACCGTGCCCCGCGAAGATGGTGCCGCGCGTTATGTGGTCTCAACTGATGTTGCCACAAATACCGTAATGGTGGGCTTGCCTAGTTTTTTAAGAGTTGAGGTTGTAACTGGCACAAATTTAATTTGGTGCGGGCCAATCTTAGATTCACCTTTTGATTGTGGTGCACAAGTAAGAGCTCATTCCGATCGGGTACCAGCCACTGCCTTTCATCAGGACGGCAATCTCACAGTTGAATTTAAAGAACCCTTGCAAGCTTTAGCCGCCGGACAAACTATCGCACTTTATGATCAAGATCGAGTAATTTGCAGTGCTACGGTTGTCTCTACCAATCGATCCTAAAGAGTTAACTTGGCAAGCAAAGTGACAGAAAAAGCTAAAGCACGTTGGCTTGAATTAGTTGAAGTGATTGAAGACGCACGTCGTCGTTATTACCTACTAGATCGCCCCACCATCAGCGACGCAGAATACGACCAGGCTTATCGTGAATTAGAAAAACTTGAAGAAAAGTTTCCTGAATTAATTTCGGCGGATTCACCAACTCAATCGGTAGGTGGTTCAGCCAGTGAGCTATTTGAACCAGTCGAACACTTAGAGCGAATGTTTTCGCTAGATGATGTTTTTGACGATGAAGAATTACAAGCTTGGGTAGATAGAGTTTTAAAAGTTACCAAAAAAATACCTGAAATGTTATGTGAATTAAAGATTGATGGACTCGCTGTCAATTTACTTTATGAGGATGGAATCTTAAAGCGAGTAGCAACTCGAGGTGATGGCTATGTGGGTGAAGATGTCACTTACAACACCCAATTTGTTTCAAGCGTTCCCAGAAAACTCACCGGGCAAGCGCCAAGCGTGCTAGAAGTTCGAGGTGAGATCTTTTTTGATTTAAAAGACTTCTCACTCTTGAACGATCAAGCATTGCAGGCAGGCCGCAGTCCTTTTGCTAATCCCAGAAATGCCGCTGCCGGTACTTTGCGTCAACGAATTGATAAGCGAGAAGCTGAACTTTTTCAAGCAAATCAAGATTCTAAAACTTCAACAAAAATTGAGAGATTAAAAAAAGAATTCGATATGGCGGCAGGGGCTCTAAGAAAATTACAATTGGTAGTGCATGGGATCGGCCGACACGAAGGGGTTGAATTAAAAACCCAAGCTGACTCCTATCGTTTATTTAAAGAATTTGGACTTCCTACTTCAAATGATTTTTTGGTGGTTAAAAGTTTTGATGAGGTAAAAAAATACATTAAAAAATATGGCGAAAGTCGTCATCGCTTAACTCACGAAATAGATGGGGTAGTTGTCAAGATAAATGAAATTTTGCTGCAACAAAATTTAGGTGCAACCAGTAGAACCCCACGCTGGGCCGTAGCTTACAAGTACCCACCTGAAGTTGTAAGAACCAAATTATTAGACATCAAAGTAAATGTAGGACGAACTGGTCGCATTACTCCTTTTGCTGTTATGGATCCGGTGAGAGTAGCTGGGTCAACCGTGACTAATGCAACTTTGCATAACCTGAGCGAGATTGAGCGCAAAGGAATTTTGATTGGCGACATGATTTACCTGCGTAAAGCGGGGGATGTAATCCCCGAAGTCATGGGTCCAGTTGTTGAAATCAGAGATGGCAGTGAAAAAAAATTTAAGATGCCAAATATTTGTCCCGAATGCGGATCTAAAATCAGTCAAGAAAAATCTGGTGATGTTGATTTACGTTGCCCCAACGCTGAAGCTTGTCCTGCACAATTAAGGGAGCGACTTTTTCATGTGGGCACTCGTGGTGCCTTGGATATTGAAGGCTTGGGTTATAGGTCTGCTGAAGCATTATTGACTGAAAATATTTTGAAAAATGAAAGTGAATTATTTAATTTAACTGAAAAAGATTTAATGAAGAGTGATTATTTTACCCGTGCGGGAGGTAAGGGTGAAGAAAAGCGAGTTCTTGGCAAAAACGCAGAGGAACTTCTTTCTCAATTAGAGGTAGCTAAAACGCGAGCACTCTGGAGAATTTTGGTGGCACTTTCTATTCGCCATGTCGGACCCACCGCTGCGCAAGCATTGGCTCGGGAATTTTCAAATATTGAAAGTATCGAAAAAGCTAGCGTTGAACAATTAGCTGAAATAGACGGCGTGGGCGAAGTAATCGCTGTTTCAATTAAAGAATGGTTTAGCGAGCAGTGGCATCAAAAAATCATAAAGTCATGGGCTAAAGCTGGTGTTCAAATGCGAGAGGCTAAATCAAAAGGCCCGCAACCGTTGAAAGATAAATTGATAGTAATTACCGGTTCGGTCACTGGGTATTCTCGCGATGGTGCAAAAGAAACGTTGGCGCAATTGGGGGCAAAGGTATCGAGCTCGGTTAGCAAAAATACTGATTTAGTCATATACGGTCGAGTAGATGGATCAAAATATTCCAAAGCAGTTTCACTTGCAATTCCAAGACTTGGGGCAGAGCACTTCGCAGTATTGGTAGAGCAGGGGTTTGAGCAAGCGGCTCAGTTAGCCGAAAAGTAGCAAACATTAGAATGAAAGGGTGTCAAAAATAACCCCTGAGGCCCTTAAACACTTAGCAAAATTGGCCCGATTAGAACTAACTGAAGCAGAGTTAGCAATGTACGCCACTCAGTTAGAAATTATTTTGGATTCAGTTGACAAGATTCGTGAAGTGGCGGCTGGGGATGTTAAGCCGATGAGTCACGCCGTGGGTTTAACAAACGTTTTTAGAGAAGATGTAATTAGACCTTCTTTAGATAGAGCTGAGGTACTTTCTCAGGCACCTGCCACAGAAGCCAATCGCTTTCGGGTACCAAGAATCTTGAATGAGGATTAAGAAGTGAGCGAAGACTTAACAACTTTTAGTGCGCAGCAGCTTGCCGCAAAGATTAAAAATAAAGATGTTACTGCCTCTGAAGTCACCCAAGCACATTTTGATCGAATTGAAAAATTAGATAAGAAAATCGAAAGTTTTTTATATCTAGATAAAGCAGCGGCTTTGGAGCAGGCAAAAAGAGTTGATAAAAAAGTGGCTAAAAATGAAACTTTGAGCCCCTTAGCTGGTGTTCCTTTGGCCTTAAAAGATGTAATGACTCAGCGCGGAGTGCCAACAACTTGCGGATCGAAAATTTTAGAAAACTGGCGACCACCCTATGACAGCACCGTGGTTAAAAGATTAAAAGAAAATGACGTCATTATTTTAGGCAAAGTAAACATGGATGAATTTGCTATGGGTTCTTCTACTGAAAACAGTGCTTATCAGAAAACTAAAAACCCGTGGGATTTATCCAGAATTCCTGGTGGCTCCTCTGGTGGTTCATCTGCTGCGGTGGCAAGTTTTTTTGCCCCCTTAGCGATTGGCACCGATACTGGTGGATCGATCAGACAGCCAGCAGCAGTTTGTGGAATCGTCGGTACCAAACCTACTTACGGCACAGTCTCTAGATATGGATTAATTGCCTTTGCTTCTTCACTAGATCAAGCCGGGCCAATCACCCGAAGCGTGATGGATGCAGCTTTACTAAATGAAGTTATTGCAGGTTATGACCCACTCGATTCCACCAGCATCAATCAATCCACTGCCTCCTTGGTTGCTGCGGCAAACACTAAAGATTTAAAGGGCATGAAAATAGGTGTCATCAAAGAATTGGGTGGCGAAGGTTGGCAAGAGGGAGTTGTTGCAAATTTTAACCAAAGTATTGAAACCCTAAAGCAACTCGGAGCTGAAGTGGTTGAAATTTCATTGCCGCATTCTCTCTATGCCTTAGCTGTCTACTATTTAATTGCTCCCAGTGAAGCAAGTTCAAACTTGGCTCGCTTTGATGGGATGCGTTATGGATTACGAGTTGGAGATAACGGAGAAAAAGACGTCGAAGCAGTTATGAATTTAACCCGGGCACAGGGTTTTGGCCCAGAAGTAAAGCGAAGAATTATTTTGGGAACATACGCGCTATCTACTGGTTATTACGACGCCTATTACGGACAAGCACAAAAGGTGCGGGGATTGATTGCTGAAGATTTTAAGGCAGCTTTTGAAAAGGTAGATGTACTGGTGTCACCAACCTCACCTACTACTGCCTGGAAGCTGGGCGAGCGAGTTGATAACCCGCTTGCGATGTACCTAGCGGACTTAGCAACTTTGCCACCGAGCTTGGCAGGAGTACCGGCCATAAGTGTGCCAATTGGTTTAGCCAAAGAAGATCAGATGCCAGTGGGATTACAGATCATTGCACCAGCCATGCAAGATCACAAGAATTATCAAGTTGCTTCAGCGATTGAAGCCGCGCAAGGCGGATTATTAATTGACCAGATTAAAGATTTAGCGAGCTTAGTATGAAAATTCTTGAGGCTATGGAAAAGTTTGATCCAATTATTGGCTTAGAAACTCACGTAGAGTTGTCCACGAATTCAAAAATGTTTTGTGGTTGTTCCACCGAATTTGGTGCGGAACCCAACACTCAAGTTTGCCCGACCTGTTTAGGTTTGCCAGGCTCATTGCCGGTGCCTAACAAAACAGCAATCGAGTCAACTTTTCGAATTGGCTTAGCTTTAAATTGTCAGATTACAGAATTTTCAAGATTCTCTCGAAAAAATTATTTTTACCCAGATATGCCAAAAGATTTTCAAACTAGTCAATACGACGAACCCTTTTGTGTTAATGGGTATTTAGACGTTTTGGTACCTACCGATGAAGGTGATAAAACTTTTAGGGTTGAAATCGAAAGAGTGCACCTGGAAGAAGACACTGGAAAGCTCACCCACTCAGGTGGTGTTACCGGACGAATCCATGGTGCAGATTATTCATTAGTCGATTACAACCGGGCCGGAATCGCGTTAGTTGAGATTGTTACCAAACCGGTTTTAGGCACCGGTAAATACGCCGGAATAGTAGCCCGAGCTTACGTAACCGAATTAAGAGACTTATTGCGCTCGTTAGCAGTTTCAGATGTTCGCATGGAGGAAGGTTCATTGCGTTGTGATGTAAACCTTTCGCTTCACCCTAAAGGTGCAAGCGAATGGGGTAAGCGAACTGAAACTAAAAACGTAAACTCACTTCGCTCAGTCGAAAAAGCTGTTAATAGTGAAATAGAAAGACAAGCTGATGTTTTAACCGAAGGCGGAAAAGTAACTCAAGAAACTAGACATTTTCATGAGGATTCTGGCACTTCTTCAAGTGGAAGAAGCAAAGAAGAGGCCGAAGATTACAGATATTTTCCAGAACCAGATTTAGTTCCGGTAATCGCAACTAGCGCCTGGGTTAATGAGTTAAAGACAGATTTACCCCAAGCGCCGTCAGTTGAAAGAAAACGTTTAGCGCAAGAGTGGGGTTTTAGTGACGAAGAAATGCGCGATGTAGTGAGTATGGGGGCAACAGATTTAATTGCGCAAACTGTAGCGGCTGGCGCCACTGCTCAAGCGGCTCGTAAATGGTGGCTGGGTGAATTAGCTCGCAAAGCAACTGAAGCCGAAAAAGACTTATCAAGCCTCGGGATCGAACCAAAACACATCAGCGAACTAGAGCAGTTGGTGGTGGAAGGAAAATTAACTGACAAGTTGGCACGTCAAGTATTAGATGGTTTAATTAATAAAGAAGGAACTCCAAGTGAAATCGTGCAAAAGCGCAATCTAGTTGTGATGAGCGATGATTCGAGCCTTTTGCCTGCCATCAGAGCAGCTATCGAAGCTAATCCTGAGGTAGTAGCAAAAGTAAAGACAGGAAAGTTACAAGCTTTAGGCCCAATTTTGGGTGCAGTGATGAAAGAAACTCAAGGCAAAGCAGATGCTGGAAAAGTCAGATCTTTAGTATTAAAAGAACTCGCGGTAGAAGGGTAAATAAAAATGGATATGAAACCTAGAAGTAAAGAAGTTACTGAGGGTTTTGAAAGAGCACCTGCCAGAAGTATGTTGCGGGCAATCGGTATGCAAGACGAAGATTTCTCAAAGCCGCAAATTGGTGTCGCGAATTCTTGGAATGAAATTACCCCTTGCAATATGACGCTGCGCCGTCTCGCTGAAAAAGTAAAAGAGGGCGTGAGAGATGCCGGTGGCTACCCGATGGAATTTGGAACTATCACAGTTTCAGATGGAATCTCAATGGGTCACGAGGGAATGCGCGCTTCATTAGTAAGTCGCGAAATTATTGCCGATTCAGTCGAGGCAGTAATGCACGCTGAGAGATTAGATGGCTCAGTAACTTTAGCTGGATGCGATAAGTCTTTACCAGGAATGTTAATGGCGGCAGCTCGTTTAGATTTAGCGAGCGTCTTTGTTTATAACGGAACAATCATGCCTGGAAGATTAAACGATCAAGATCTAACTTTGCAAGATGTTTTTGAAGCAGTTGGCGCATGTGCGCTCGGTAAAATTACAGAAAAAGAATTAGCAGATATTGAAAGAAATGCTTGCCCGGGCGAAGGCGCCTGTGGGGGAATGTTTACCGCAAACACCATGAGCAGCGTCGCCGAAGCAATTGGCATGGCCTTGCCAGGTAGTGCTTCAGCACCGGCCTTAGATCGCTCACGCGAAACAGATGCCTACGAAGCTGGTAAAGCGATTGTTAATTTAATTCGCTTAGGTATTACCGCGCGTGACATTATGACTAAAAAAGCATTTGAAAACGCTATTACAATTGTTATGGCTTTGGGTGGATCAACTAATGCAGTTTTACATCTTTTAGCAATGGCGCATGAGGCTCGCGTGGATATCACAATGGATGACTTCAACCGCATTGGGGACAAAACCCCGCACTTAGCCGACGTTAAACCTTTTGGCCGTTACGTTATGAATGATCTGCACAAAATTGGCGGGGTACCAGTTGTGCTTAAGGCGCTATTGGATGCAGGACTAATCCATGGCGACGCCATGACTGTAACTGGAAAAACCATGGCCGAAAATCTAGCAAACATTAATCCACCAGATCCTGATGGAAAAATCATTTATGCAGTGAATAATCCAATCCACAAGACTGGTGGCTTGGTAATTCTTAAGAGCTCTTTAGCACCGGAAGGTGGTAATTAAAACAGCCAGCATTGAAGAGCCAATTTTTGAAGGTGTGGCAAAAGTCTATGACGATGAAAAATTCGCTATGGAGGCATTAACCACGGTGAAATCGTTAAAGGTGACGTAGTTGTTATTCGCTACGAGGGACCACAAGGTGGTCCCGGAATGCGCGAGATGCTCGCAGTAACTGGCGCAATTGGAAGGAGCCGGTGCAAAGATGTAATGCTGGTAACTGACGGAAGATTCTCTGGTGCCACTGCAGGTTTTTGCATTGGTCACGTCGCCCCAGAAGCTACGCAAGGTGGCGCTATTGGTTTAGCAAAAACTGGAGATCGCATTCGACTAGATATGCACACTAAAACTCTTGATTTACTAGTAGACGCAAGTGAATTAGAAAAACGCAGAGCTGAATTTAAACCAGCTCAACCGCGCTACACCAGTGGAGTTCTAGCTAAGTATGCAAAGTTGGTTGGATCCGCTGCCTATGGTGCGGTTTGTGACTAGTTAGAGTAGAACTGCTCGTGAACAATTCTTGAAAAGGAAAACAATGAAGCCAGAAACAAAACTAGGTAAGAATCTACAAACTTTTAATCGAATTGCTGGATTGACTCACTTAGTTCAAGGAGTTGCGCTTTTCTTTATCCTTAATGATGCAGCCAGAATCCCTGTTATCACTCGGTTCTTTACCGAAACGCCTGAAGGAATTCGCCCAGAGACTGAACTTTTATTTGAATTTCCGATTGCCTATATAGCACCTATATTTCTTTTATTGTCGGCATTTGCACATTTTATAATCTCTGCACCTTTTTATGTACGTCGCTACGAGCAAAATATCCAAAATGGTATTAACCCACTTCGTTGGTGGGAATACTCAATCAGCTCCTCCTTGATGTTAGTTGTGCTTTTGATGCTTGGTGGCTTGATTGAAGTGTCAACGATTGTGTTTATTTTTACACTTAATTTTGTTATGAACTTGATGGGCTTGATGATGGAAAAGTACAATCAACTAACCGAAAAGACAAGTTGGCTTCCCTTCAACATTGGAGTGGTTGCTGGGATTGTGCCTTGGATTATGGGTGGAATTTACTTCTGGGTTTCCACCAGAAACATTGCTGATGCTGTTCCGGGCTACGCCCAATTTGGTTTTCTGCTGACATTTCTATTTTTCAACAGCTTTGCTATTAACATGTGGCTGCAATACAAGAAAATTGGAAAATGGAAAGTCTATGCCTATGGGGAAAAGGCCTACATTGTGTTGAGCCTTACCGCAAAGTCAGCACTTGGCTGGATCATCGTGCTTGGTACCTTAAACATCTAGTTCCGCTCTAAATTCAAAGCCCAACCCTCATCTTGTGGGGTTGGGCTTCATGCGTTACCCTTTATTCAAATGCTTACTAACCTCGTAGTAGTTAGAAAGCGCGTCGGCTAGCAGCAAAAATAGCCAACGCGCCACCCTCCGATGCCTCTGGGCCGGGGGGTTTTTTGTTACTCGAGTTAGGTAAGTGAAAGACTAGGTCCAGAAGAGAGAGATGATGAGCGAACAACTAACAGGTGCTCAAAGCTTGATTCGATCACTAGAACTGGCTGGGGTAGATACCATTTTTGGTATCCCTGGCGGCGCGATCTTACCGGCTTACGACCCCTTGATGGATTCAAAAAAAGTTCGTCACATTTTGGTTCGTCATGAACAGGGTGCAGGCCACGCAGCTGAAGGTTACGCACTAGCTACCGGCAAAGTCGGAGTCTGCATGGCAACAAGTGGACCAGGTGCTACCAATTTAGTTACCCCAATTGCGGATGCTCATATGGATTCTGTTCCTATGGTGGCAATTACCGGACAGGTACCTAGTAAAGCAATTGGTACGGACGCTTTTCAAGAGGCCGACATTCGTGGCATTACCTTTCCAATTACCAAACACAATTACTTAGTAACCAATCCTGCCGATATTCCAAAAGCAATTCATGAAGCTTTTCATATTGCCTCAACCGGAAGACCCGGACCTGTGTTAGTAGATATTTCTAAAGATGCACTGAACAAGGTAGCTGATTTTGTTTGGCCTTCTGAAATTAATTTACCTGGGTATCGACCAACCACTAAGCCAAATAATAAACAAGTTAGAGAAGCTGCGAGTTTAATTCTCTCTAGTAAAAAACCAGTACTTTATATTGGTGGTGGGGTAATCAAAGCAAGCGCACATAAAGAATTATTAGAATTAGCAACTATTACGCAAATCCCGGTTGTGACAACTCTGATGGCACGTGGAGCGTTTCCAGATTCACATCCGCAGCATTTAGGAATGCCTGGAATGCATGGAACCGTTGCTGCTGTTGGTTCTTTACAGCAAAGTGATTTATTAATTGCTTTAGGAACCAGATTTGATGATCGCGTTACTGGTGATTTATCTTCTTTTGCTCCGGATGCAAAAATAATTCATGCTGATATTGACCCAGCTGAAATCGGAAAAAACCGTTTTGTAGACATTCCAATAGTTGGTGACGCTAAAGAAATTATTTTGCAATTAGTTGCTGCCATCAAAGATGAGCAAGGTAAAGGCAGCGTAGGGGACTACGAAGCGTGGTGGTCAACTTTGAATCATTTAAGAGAAACGTACCCGCTTGGTTATGATCTTCCGATTGATGGATCTCTTTCACCGCAATATGTAATTGAAAGACTCTCGGATATCACTGGCCCAGATGCAATTTATACAGCTGGGGTCGGTCAACATCAGATGTGGGCGGCGCAGTTTGTTAAGTATGAAAAACCAGGCACCTGGCTAAACAGCGGTGGCTTGGGAACGATGGGCTTCGCGGTTCCGGCAGCAATGGGTGCCAAAGTTGGTATGCCAGACACTACGGTTTGGGCAATCGATGGCGATGGCTGTTTTCAAATGACTAATCAAGAGTTGGCAACCTGCAGCATCAATAACATTCCCATCAAAGTGGCCCTAATCAACAATTCATCTTTGGGAATGGTTCGTCAATGGCAAACCTTGTTTTATAACGAGCGCTACTCCAATACTGATTTGCAATCACATCGGTTTCCAGACTTTGTTAAGTTGGCTGAGGCTTACGGTTGCTATGGATTGCGTTGCGAAAGTCCTGAAGAAGTTGATTCGGTAATCGAAAAAGCACTCGGAATCAACGATGCTCCAGTTGTTATTGATTTTCAAGTAAACAAAGATGCCATGGTTTGGCCAATGGTGGCAGCGGGCTCAAGCAACTCTGATATTAAATATGCTAGAGATTTAGCGCCAAAGTGGGAGCGTGAAGACTAAAAATGTCCCGTCACACTTTGAGCGTTTTAGTCGAGAATAGACCTGGAGTTTTAGCTCGTACCGCAAGCTTGTTTGCTCGGCGCGGATTCAACATTGAATCATTAGCGGTTGGTCCGACTGAATCAGATGAAGTATCTCGAATGACCATTGTGGTGAGCGTAGAAGGTCATCCCTTAGAACAAGTCACTAAGCAGTTAAACAAATTAGTCAACGTACTAAAAATCGTTGAACTCGACTCAACTCAATCAGTACAGCGCGAATTAGTCTTAATTAAGGTTAAAACCAGCCCCCAGAATCGTTCTCAAATATTAGAAACAGTGTCACTTTTTAGAGCTCGGGTGGTTGATGTTTCACAAGATTCAGTAACTATCGAAGCTACTGGCGTGAGAGACAAGTTGGATGCCTTGGTGCAGGTTCTCGAGCCATACGGAATTAAAGAATTAGTACAATCAGGCATGGTGGCAGTAGGGCGAGGACAAAAGTCACTTACCGATAAAACTAGTCGTGCTAGTTGAATTTAAAGTAAGACTCTTGAAATCCAAGAGTTGCATTAAGAGGGGAATATCTCGTGACCGAATTATTTTATGAAAAAGATGCTGATATCTCAATCATCCAAGGCAAGAAAGTTGCGGTAATTGGATATGGCTCGCAAGGTCATGCACACTCCCTTAACTTGCGCGATGCTGGGATTGATATTCGAGTTGGCTTAAAAGAAGGTTCACCTTCCCGGGCTAAAGCCGAACAAGAAGGATTACGTGTTGTTACACCAGATGTAGCAGCCAGTGAAGCCGATGTAATTATGATTTTGGTTCCTGATCACTTGCAAAGACATGTTTACAAGTCAGATATCGAACCACAGCTAACTGCCGGTAAGGCATTATTTTTTGGTCATGGTTTCAATATTCGCTTCGGGTACATAAAGCCTCCTAGCAATGTTGACGTCATCATGGTGGCTCCAAAGGGGCCAGGGCACTTAGTACGTCGTGAATATGTGAATGGTCGGGGAGTTCCAGTAATCGTGGCGGTAGAGCAGGACTTCACCAGTACTGCTTGGGCTTTAGGGCTTTCTTACGCGCGGGCTATTGGTGGCTTAAGAGCGGGTGGGATCAAAACCACCTTTACCGAAGAGACCGAAACAGATTTATTTGGTGAGCAAGCCGTGCTTTGCGGTGGAACCGCAGCCTTGGTTCAAGCTGGATTTGAAACTCTAGTGGAAGCTGGTTATCAACCCGAAGTTGCTTACTTTGAGTGTTTACACGAATTGAAGTTAATTGTTGACTTGATGTATGAAGGTGGTTTAACAAAGATGCGTTGGTCGGTTTCAGACACAGCAGAATTTGGTGATTATCTTTCAGGACCAAGAATTATTAACAAAAAAACTAAGAAACGCATGAAGAAAATCTTGAAAGATATTCAGTCCGGCAAATTTGCCCGTACCTTTATCGAAGATCAAGACAAGGGCGCCAAGAAGTTCAAGAAGTTTCGCGCTAAAGGCGAGAAATTACAAATCGAAGAGGTCGGTAAGCGACTTCGCGGCTTGATGGCTTGGGTGAGCTCAAACCAAGACGACTTCTCAGGCAAGACTCAAAGATAGGTTTATGGCTAGACACATCTCACGAAAACCAAAACCAGAAAAAATTTGTGTGGTGTGTCACAGGCCCATGACTTGGCGCAAGCGATGGGAAAAAACTTGGGACGAGGTCAAGTACTGCTCTGATGCGTGTCGTAAACGTGCTTAATAGAATAAGCAAATGATAAAACCAATTGTTTTAATTGCCGAAGAATTGTCACCCGCAACTGTTGAAGCTTTGGGTCCAGATTTTGAAATTAAAAATATTGATGGCACTAACCGTGAAGAATTATTAAAAGAAGTGGCAACCGCAGATGCAATCTTAATTCGTTCAGCTACCCAGGTAGATGAAGAAGTGCTAACAGCGGGTAAAAATTTAAAAGTAGTAGCGAGAGCTGGCGTTGGTTTAGATAACGTTGATGTGTTAGCGGCTTCAGCCCAAGGTGTTATGGTTGTTAACGCTCCGACTTCAAACATTACTTCTGCCGCAGAATTAGCAATTGGTTTACTTTTGTCCAGCGCAAGAAATATCTCACCCGCACACGCGGCGTTGAAGCAAGGAGAATGGAAGAGAAGTAAGTACTCCGGTGTTGAATTGTCTGAAAAAACTGTTGGCATCGTGGGCTTTGGAAGAATCGGTGCTTTAATCGCACAACGTTTAGCGGGCTTCAACGTGAGAATGATTACTTACGACCCATACATTCAACCGGCAAAAGCCTCACAGTATGGCGTTAAGAGCGTTTCTTTTGATGAACTTTTAGAGCAAAGCGATTTCATCACTGTTCATTTACCTAAAACCCCTGAAACCATCGGATTGATCGGTAAAGACGCTTTGAAAAAGGTGAAACCGACTGTTCACATTATTAATGCAGCTCGCGGTGGAATTGTTGATGAAACAGCACTTTATGAAGCGATAAAAGCTGGCAAAGTAGCGGGAGCTGGAATAGATGTTTATGCAAAAGAACCTTGCACTGATTCACCACTATTTGAATTAGAGCAGGTGGTGGCAACCCCACACTTGGGCGCTTCAACTGAAGAGGCACAAGAAAAAGCTGGAATCTCGGTAGCAAAAAGTGTTCGCTTGGCGCTTTCCGGCGAATTAGTTCCAGATGCGGTGAATGTTCGTGGCGGCTTAATTGCGGAAGAGGTTCGTCCACTTTTACCGCTAGCTGAGAATCTAGGTCGAATTGTCTGCGCGTTAGCGGACTCAGCAATTACTCATGTAAGGGTTAGTGTTTTTGGCGAGTTGATTGATCATGATTTAGAAATTTTAGAACTCTCCGCCCTCAAAGGAATTTTTTCGCAATTGGTTGATGAACAAGTCTCTTATGTCAACGCATTATTAATTGCAAAAGAGCGAGGAGTAGAAGTCGAGCTTATTAAAGAGCCACTAAGTCCTGACTTTAAAAATTTGGTAACTATAGACATCACGACTACTAATGGTGATTTCTTTTCTGTAGCAGGAACGCTAGCTGGTGCCACTCACGTTGGCCGGGTAGTTGGTATGAACGGTTTTACCGTAGACCTTGGCTTCAGTGATCATTTTGTTTTGTTTTCTTATATTGATCGCCCAGGAATTATTGGAAAAGTAGGCGCCATTATGGGGGATGAAGAAATTAATATTGCTGCCATGCAGGTAGCAAGAGATCGTCAAGGTGGAAACGCACTTGTGGTTTTAACTGTAGATAGTCCAGTGCCTCACGAAGTACTTGAGAAAATTACTAACGCCGTTGAGGCGAACTATGGTCGCGTAGTTAACCTGCATTAGTCATGATTGATCAACACCTAGCACAATTCGCCTTACAAATTGGGGTTGAAAATGTGCTTATTGGTGATGAGGCAAAACCTTATTTAGTTGATTGGACAAAGCGATATTCGGGTGAAGCAATTTGCGTACTCAAGCCGGCAAACGTGCTTGAAGTCAGTGCGATTTTAAAATATTGCAATGCAAATTCTATTCCGGTAATTCCGCAAGGTGGAAATACTGGGCTGGTGCACGGTTCGGTGCCGGGTGAGACAAAAAGTGGAAGTTTGCCCGTTGTCTTATCAATGTTGAGATTTAATGAATTAAATACCGTAAATAGACTTGACCGCTCGGTAGTAGTCGGCGCCGGAGTAACTATAAAAGATTTAGCCACGCATGTTTCAAAATTTGGCTTTACATATGGGGTTGATTTAGCCGCGAGGGATTCGGCCACGATTGGTGGCACGGTAGCCACCGACGCGGGCGGAATTCGAGTGGTTCACTACGGCACTACCAAAGCGCAGGTACTTGGCGTTGAAGCAGTACTAGCTGACGGCACAATTATTGATTCTCTTGGTAGCACCGCTAAAGATGGAGCTGGCTATGACTTTTCATCATGGTTAATCGGCAGCGAAGGCACCTTAGCTGTAATAACTCGAGTTCGAGTGCGCGTAAAAAATCCGTTACCAAATGCTCATACTTATTTTGTGGGCTTAAATAAGTTTTCAGAAGCATCTGAATTAATTGCAAAGTGCTTTTTGGAGCAAAAACGCGTCTTAGCGGCGGAGGCTATTGATGAGGCGAGCTTTGAGCTAGTTTGTAAATTTTTAGATCTCTCAAAACCAATTTCTGATTACCCAGTGATATTGCTGTTAGAAACTGATTCAGAAGTTGACTTGAGTGCATTTACTTTCGTAAAAAGTCAGAGCGCTAAAGAAAGCCTTGAATTTTGGGCGCGAAGGGAACGATTGGGTGATGCGGTCGGTTCGCTAGGAATTATTCATAAAGCCGATGTGGGAATTCCGCCAGAAAATCTAGATGAATTTATTGCAGAATTTCATATTGAGGTAAATGCGCTTTCAGCAGTAAAGCAAACTTTAGTCTATGGACATATCGCAGAGTGCAATTTGCACTTAGAAATAATTGGACCAGCTGCTAATGATGTCTCAGCTGAAAGCGTGACTTATAAATTAGTAGCCGCACACGGAGGAACTGTAGCGAGTGAACATGGAGTGGGCAGGGCTAAGTGTGAGTTTTTGAGTTTGGTCCGTAGCGATGATTACTTACAAACCATCAAACTTCTTAAAAAAACTTTGGATCCCAAAAGTATTCTTAACCCCGGAGCGGTGATAGCTCTCGATTAACCGCTGAAATAATTGCCTTTAAAGAAGCGGTCACGATACTGGGATCAATTCCTACCCCCCAGAGAATTCTCTCGCCAACTTGGCACTCTAAAAAGGCTGCGGCTTGTGCATCGCCACCTGCGCTCAGCGCGTGCTCCTGATAATCAAGTACCCGCACCTGAACCCCGTGCGAATTTAGTGCTTCTGAAAAAGCGGCAATGGGACCATTGCCAACTCCACTTAGCGACACTTGGGTGGTCAAATCTTTTAAGACCGCTTGCAAGGTGGTATCCCCATCTACCGCTGAATCTTGGGCAACAGAGACTAGTGCGAATCTGCCCCAAGGTTTTTCTGGATTTGGCAAATACTCATCCTTAAAGAGCTCCCACATTTGTTGCGCTGTAACTTCGCCGCCTTCTGTGTCTGTAATTTTTTGAACTACTTGACTGAATTCAATTTGTAATCTTCTTGGCAAATCCAAATTGTGTTCGCTCTTCATAATGTAAGCGACTCCACCTTTGCCAGACTGAGAATTCACTCGAATTACAGCTTCATAGTTGCGACCAACGTCTTTAGGGTCGATCGGCAAGTAAGGGACTTCCCATTGATGTTCGTCCACAGAAATATTGGCTGCGTCAGCTTTTCGCTTTAGTGCATTCAACCCCTTATTAATTGCATCTTGGTGGGAGCCACTAAATGCGGTGTACACCAAATCACCACCATAAGGATGACGCTCAGCCACTGGCAACTGATTGCAGTATTCAACCGTCCGCTTGATTTCATCGATATCGCTGAAGTCAATTTGTGGGTCGATTCCTTGGCTAAAAAGATTCATACCCAAAGTAATTAGGTCAACGTTTCCGGTGCGCTCACCGTTTCCAAATAAACAACCCTCAATCCGATCAGCACCTGCCAGGTAACCCAATTCAGCAGCAGCAATCGCGGTGCCACGATCATTGTGAGGGTGAAGCGAGAGAACCACTGAATCGCGATTGGCCAAGTTACGGCTCATCCATTCAATGGAATCAGCATAAATATTTGGTGTGGCCATTTCGACCGTAGCGGGCAAATTGATAATGGCAGGACGATCCGGGGTTGGTTCCCAAATATCCGTGACTGCATTACAAACTTCTACCGCATATTCAAGTTCAGTGCCGGTATAAGATTCTGGGGAATATTCAAAGTAGATTTCACCATCAGCGTGTTCGGCATACTTTTTTACTAATTGGGCGCCGTGAACCGCAATTTCTTTTATACCGGCTTTATCTAGACCAAAGACTACCTCTCGCTGCAAGGTGGAGGTTGAGTTATAAACGTGAACTATTGCTTGATCGGTACCAACCAGCGACTCGTAGGTTCGTTCTATCAAGTGATCGCGGGCTTGGGTTAAAACTTGAATCACCACGTCATCGGGTACTAAATCTTTTTCAATTAGCTCTCTCACAAAATCAAAGTCAGTTTGAGAAGCCGAAGGGAATCCCACTTCAATTTCTTTATAACCCATATCAACTAGTAGCTGAAACATCTTAAGTTTGCGGCCGGGGGACATTGGGTCGATTAGTGCCTGATTGCCATCTCTCAAATCAACTGCGCACCAGCGTGGGGCTTTGCTGATTACCCGATCAGGCCAGGTGCGATCCTTTAAATCGATTGGGACAAAGGGTTTATACCTATTAAATGGCATTGAAGAGGGTTGTTGGGGATTTTTTTCAATCATTTTCAAAAAGCCTTTCTGCTTCGCTTCGGGTTTGGATTTCGGCGCAAACTGATAACCCGCAGCGAGGAGGCCGACTGAAGTTAGGCCTCGCTGCGGCTTCCGAGAAGCAAGCAGTTAAACATTTCACCTAAGGGTAGCAGGTAAGGCAAAAAGAGCCCGCCTCTACGCTTGGGCGATATGTCAAAGTATTCAATTGCACTCATCCCCGGAGACGGAATCGGTCAAGAAGTTACCCGAGAGGCCGTTAAAGTTCTTACTGCCGTGGCGGGCGAAGCTGCTATTTCAACTCAAAGTTATGACTTAGGAGCGGCTCGTTATTTAGCCACTGGCGAAGCCTTACCAGATTCGGTGTTAGCTGAATTAAAAAATTATGATGCGATTTTGCTAGGTGCGGTTGGTGATCCAAGAGTGCCACCCGGGCCTTTAGAGCGAGGCTTACTACTTCGCATCCGTTTTGAATTAGATCATTATGTAAATTTACGACCGGTAAAACTTTATCCCGGCGTAGTAGGACCTTTGGCAGGTAAAACTGATAAAGATATTGACATGGTGGTTGTACGTGAGGGTACTGAAGGAGCTTACGTCGGCTCGGGTGGAGTGATGCGTAAAGGAACCCCACACGAAATTGCTACCGAAGAATCATTAAATACAGCATTCGGTGCTGAGCGAGTTATTCGCGATGCTTTCAAAAGAGCACAAGCTCGAAAAAAGCATCTAACCCTTGTGCATAAAGCAAACGTATTGGTTAATTCGGGCGATATGTGGCGACGAACTTTAGCCAAAGTCAATGAAGAATTTCCAGAAGTTGAAACTGCTTACCAACACATTGACGCTGCCAGCATGTTCTTTGTAACTAACCCAGAGAAATTTGATGTAGTGGTGACCGATAATTTATTTGGCGACATCTTGACCGATATTGGTGCTGCCATCGCTGGCGGAATTGGTTTAGCTGCCAGTGGCAACATAAATCCAGAGCGAGTCAGTCCATCTATGTTTGAGCCGGTGCATGGATCTGCCCCTGACATCGCCGGACAAGATCTGGCCGATCCCACTGCTGCTATTTTGAGTGTTTCTATGATGTTGGAGCATCTAGGGGAAACTGAAAAAGCTAAAAAAGTTGAAAGCGCCGTGGCTGAAGATTTGTCTTCTCGTGGAACCGCGAAACGCTCAACTACACAAATTGGTGACGTTCTAGCGAAAGCAGTTAGCTAGAAATGGAATTTTTAGTGACAAGGTCTACTAAGACAAAAGCCGCTCAAGAGCGCGAATTGATCTTAGAAAACCCTGGCTTTGGCCGCAGTTTTACCGATCACATGGTGATTATTGAATTTGACCAAGCGCAGGGCTGGCATAACGCCCAAGTTCTACCTTATGGTGAAATTAAATTAGACCCCGCAAATATGGCGCTGCACTATGGGCAACAGATTTTTGAAGGCTTGAAGGCGTATCGCCATCAAGATGGCAGCATAAATGCTTTTCGCCCGCAGCAAAATGCTGCCAGATTTAATCGCTCAGCCAAGCGACTGGCCATGCCCGAGTTACCAGAAGAAGTATTTGTGCAAGCGATAAAAGAATTAATAAAAGTTGATAGCGAATGGGTTCCGCTTGATAAAGAAAAGTCGCTTTACCTACGACCCTTTATGTTTGCAACTGAAGTTGGCTTAGGGGTAAGACCTGCCAATAAGTATTTATTTATGTTGATCGCTTCACCAGCTGGCGCGTATTTTCCTAAAGGCTTGAAGCCGGTCTCGGTTTGGTTGAGTGAAGAATATGTGCGGGCTGCTGTTGGAGGTACTGGCGAAGCTAAGTGCGCTGGTAACTATGCCGCTTCATTAATTGCTCAAGCACAAGCAGCAACCCAAGGCTGTGATCAAGTGGTTTGGCTCGATGCGCAAGAGCGACGGTGGATTGAAGAGATGGGGGGAATGAATCTCTACTTTGTTTATAAAACTCCTAATGGCCACAAATTGTTGACTCCTAAATTGACGGGAAGCCTTTTGCCAGGGATCACTCGTGATTCAATTTTGACGTTGGCAAAAGATCTGGGCTTCGAAGTCGAAGAGGGTCGTTTAAGTGTTGAAGATTGGCGCAAAGGTTGTGAATCGGGCGAGATCGAAGAGGTATTTGCCTGTGGCACCGCCGCGGTAATTACTCCAGTTGGTGAAGTTAAGTCGGCAAGTGGTGGCTGGCTAGTTAACAAAAATGAGACGGGCTCAATAACCGCAAAATTGCGGGAAAATTTGCTTGCTATTCAAACGGGTGACGCGCCGACACGCCATGAATGGATTTACGAATTAGCCCCAAAAAATAGGTAATTTGTGACTCAAGTTACAAAAGTTTTAAAAATTTGTCTAAAAAATAGGATTTTTACCCTCAACTTGCCTTAGTGTGGCGCAAGCAAAACCTATCTATGACCTTTTGGAGGGATTAGTGTCACAAAAAGGAACTGGTGGCGTCGTCTACCAGCAAGCAAACTCCGAGTACTTCGATAAACGCGGACTCCAGCGCCATGCCGGCTCTTGGGGACTGTGGGGCTTGGGTGTGGCTGCAGTTATTTCAGGCCACTTCTCAGGTTGGAACCTCGGTATCGGCCAAGCCGGTTGGGGAGGCATGTTACTTGCCACCATAATTGTCGGTGGAAGCTTTTTATTTATGGTCTTGAGCATTAGCGAAATGGCTGCTGCTTTACCGCACACTGGTGGTGCCTACTCGTTCGGTAGAACGGCGATGGGACCTTGGGGTGGATACGTCACTGGATTTGCAGAAACTATCGAATACGTGATCACCACAGCGGTGGTCGGTGTCTTCACAGGTCTTTATGCGGATGCAATTTTTAATGACTTATTTGGAATCAGTCTTCCGCTTTGGGCGTGGGTAGGTTTCTTCTATCTTGTCTTCTTGGCAATTAATGGTTCGGGTGTAAATGTTTCATTCACCTTTGCCTTTTGGATGGCGATTATTTCGTTGGGCGTCATTGCCTTCTTCGTTATTGTCGCTTTAATTGGTGGAAACTTCTCGTTTGCTAACTTGTTCGATATCGAACCAACTTCAGCAGCCGGGGCTTCAACCTTCTTGCCATATGGTTTTGCCAGCATTTTATTGGCTTTGCCATTTGCTATTTGGTTCTTCTTGGGTATTGAAGAATTGCCACTAGCAGCCGAAGAAACTCACTCACCACAAGAAGCAATTCCGGTTGGTGCCTTCAGAGGCATGATGACTTTGATTGCAAGTGCCTTGATTATCTTCACGCTTAATCCAGGTGTCTTGGGTGCGCAAGTGATTGGCGAAAGCGGTGAGCCGCTGTTGGATGGTTTGCGTCAGGTATTTCCAAACCAAGCAATTGCTCCATTGCTTTCCCTATTCGCACTCGCAGGCTTGATGGCGTCCTTCCAAGGCATCATGTTTGCCGCTGGTAGAAACGTTTATTCACTCTCTCGCGCTGGTTACTACCCGAAGTGGCTCAGTATCACCGGAACCAAGACCAAAGTTCCGTGGGTGGCGCTAGTCGGTGGAGCTGTTGTCGGATATGCATTGGTTGTTTTCTTGCCAATACTTTCCGGTCGCGACGGTGTACTGCTTGCAGGTTCTCTATTGAGCATGGCGGTCTTTGGAGCGGTTATTTCTTATGCGCTTCAAATGGTTTCTTACTTACTTCTAAAGAAGAATCTGCCGAACATCAATCGACCTTACGTGAGTCCGGTTGGCACAGCGGGTGCTTTCATAGCCATGATTATTTGGATTGTGGTCTTGATTGTGCTTCCGTTCAGCCCTGACTACCGTGAGCCAGTCATTTGGTTGATGTTCGCTTTCGTAGCTGGACTTCTCTACTTCGGTCTCTATACGCGCAAGCGTCTAGTGCTATCTCCAGAAGAGAAGTTTGCTATGGATCACCAAAAGTAATAACTATTACAAGAACAAAAGGCGCCCCGCGGGGCGCCTTTTGCGTTACAGCAGCAACACCAAAATTAAAGCAATGTTGTATCCCACATAGATATTTCCAGAATTAGAAGCTAGCAAGTTGTGGCCAATTTCTTGATAGGCGCCATTTGGGTCTTCTTTATTGGTTTTTGCTGAGGCATAAAAAGTTGTTAATTCAGGAAGGCTGGTGGCAATGCCAGTAGCGATTCCAATCAAAAGCTCAGGAGCACCATAATCAGAAATCAAGATTTGCGATGACAAACTAAAAAGGTCCCCTGCAATAATTATCACCACAATTCCTCCGGTAAGCATAAGAATGGCGATAAACACTCTTTGAGCAACGTGATTAAAGCTTTGCTTTATTTTGATAATCGGATGATACTCAACGGGACTTGTGGGTTCATGGAGTTTTTTACTGGTATAAAAAAGATAACTAAAGTAAAAAAATGTTAATCCAGCAATTACGAATATTAAATAATCTTTATGGGCAGTGTAAAAAATCAGAACAGCAGGCACGATTAAGGTGAGAATTAAAGTTGGGATATGAATAGATTTAATAAAATCAGGGCTAATCTTTTTAAAGACAATTAACGCTACTCCAAAAGCTAATAAAATATTAATCACACTCGAAGCCATAATGTTATAAAGTGCTGAAACATACAAACCTGCTAGCACTAAGTAGATTGTGGTTATCAACTCAGGAAAAGATGTCACGTAACCAAGTAGTTTGCCAACAGTGTCTGCTCGCCAGTTTAAAGTTTTAGCAAGGAGTGAAATCGCACTGTAGATACCAACGCGGGTAGCAGCTACGATTAAGGCAATACTCCCAAAAAAAGCCAGTAAAGTGATGGGTAGAGAATTTAAAACTGGAAATGGTAAAAAATTTAAAAGCAAAGGCTTCATCACATCCTCAAAGTAAAGCGAAACTTGTAATCCCTTCAATTTATTAGGGGAGAAGCGGTTTTGCCATTAGGGGGTTAATAATCAGTTAAATTCACGAAATTCGACTCGCTTTTTGCACCGTGATAAGTTGTGAGGGAACCTGAAAAGGAGATATTCCCGTGAAAGCCCTAGTGATAGGTGCAGGCGGAGTTGGTAGCGCGATCGCAAATATCGCATCTCGTCGGCAGTTTTTAACCGAAATGACGGTAGCTGATTATGACCTTAAACGAGCCGAAGCAGCAGTAGCGCGCACCAAAGACGAGAGAATTCAGGCAGTAGCGGTTGACGCAAGTGACGTAGAAGCCTTGCGTGAATTAATCAAAAAAACAAAGCCAGATCTTGTGATTAATGCGGTTGATCCTAGGTTTGTGATGCCCATATTTAGGGCGTGTGAAGTTGAAGAGGTCAACTATCTGGATATGGCAATGAGTTTGTCCAAACCACACCCGGAATACCCATATACCGAGTGCGGAGTCAAATTGGGTGATGAACAATTTGCTCGCGATTGGAATTGGTCTGAACGGGGCATTTATGCACTCGTCGGCATGGGGATCGAGCCAGGCATGAGTGATGTTTTTGCAAAATATGCATCAGATCATCTATTTAGTGAGATCGATTCGATTACAGTTTTAGACGGTTCAAATTTAGTTGTAGAGGGTTATGAATTTGCCCCTACCTTCAGCATTTGGACCACGGTAGAAGAGTGCCTAAATCCACCCATAGTTTGGGAGGACGGCAAAGGTTGGTTCACCACCGAGCCATTTAGTGAACCTGAAATTTTTGATTTTCCCGAAGGCATTGGACCAGTGGCTTGTGTGAACGTCGAGCATGAAGAGGTAGTTTTAATTCCGCAAAAAGTAGATGCTAAAAAAGTTAATTTTAAATATGGTTTAGGTGAAGAGTTCATCGGAATCCTAGAAACTATTCATAAGCTTGGCCTTGATCGCACCGAGCGGGTAAACGTAAAAGGACTAATGGTTTCACCAAGAGACTTGCTCGCTGCAGCTTTGCCAGATCCCGCAACTTTAGGTAAGCGAATGAAAGGTAAAACCTGCGCAGGAGTCCTAGTGAAAGGTAAAGATAAAGCTGGTGCCCCTAAAGCTGTTTACATTTACCACGTAGTAGACAACGAATGGTCAATGAAAGAGTACGGTGATCAAGCAGTAGTTTGGCAAACCGCCTTAAATCCAGTTATTGCGATGGAATTAATCCACGAGGGTATTTGGAAGCCTGAAGCAGTAATGGGCCCTGAATGGTTTGACCCGTTGCCGTTTTTAGAAAAAGTGAAAGAATTTGGTATGGACTGGAAAATTAGAGAAGAGCGAATCTAAATTACTTCTATGGAGCAACCCAAAGCGAACGTAATCCAAAGAGCAATCGGCAAAAGATTTCGAAAGATCATTACCAATAGTCCAGATGGGCAACCTCCCTGGCTAAAGGAAGTGGGTGACGGGGAGGATCGGGGCCTATTTCTGCCTACAGAGGCTCCCTGGGTGGTTCACGGCGATTTAGCTACGTTAATTGGGGGAATTAGAGCCTTGCTCATGCAGGCCCTTCACCCTGGCACCTTGAGTGGGGTAGCCACCCATTCTCGCTACCAGCAAGATCCCTTGGGCCGCTTAGCTGGAACCACCAAATGGCTAACCGTTACTACCTTCGGTTCACTTTCAGCAATCAAGAATGAAGCAACCCGGGTTAACAAAATGCATTCTGTAGTTAAAGGAACTTATCAAAACGAGCAAGGTGAAAAGGTTTCATATCAAGCTTCAGATCAAGATTTATTACTATGGGTGCATATAGCCTTTACCGATTCATTTTTAAAAACTCATCAACTCTATTCAAGAAAACAAATCCCAGGTGGCCCTGATAGCTACGTTGCTTTGTGGTCAAAATCGGTTGCACCTTTGGGCTTGGAAAAGTGTCCGATGAGCGCGGGTGAACTTGAACAAATGATTCGAGATTTTTACAACTCAAATCTATTGCTTGCAAACGAAACTACTTTTGAAGTTATAAAATTCTTAAAAAAGCCCCCGTTGCCCACTGTGGCAAAGATTGTTTATGCATTTTTGTTTCAAGCAGCAGCAGCTTCTATTGATAAAGATTATTTAAAACTTTTAAAAATTAAAGCGCTACCCTTGTGGCTCATCAAGCCTTTTACTCGAGGCCTGCTATTTTTAATGGCCAAGAGCATCGGAAAAGAGTCCCCGCTAGAAACCGCGGCAAAAAATCGTCTTAAGCGAATCGGAGTTTGGCCTTAAACTATCTCTGGCTGTTTGTTGCCAGCTTGGTCAATGGCTTTTCTGATATCAACCCGAGTAAGCAGTAATCCACCGATAACAAAAAACACCACTAAAAAGAGAATGCTGGCCCGGTAGGAATTGGTGAGGGTAAAAGCCACTCCAAAAGCGGCGGTGCCAATCCACGCAGTTCCGCGTTCGGCAATTTCATAAAATGAAAAATACTTAGCTTCTTTGTCTTTTGGTATTACTTGGCTGTAGAGCGAGCGGGAGAGGGCTTGGCTGCCACCTAACACAAAGCCAATGCCGGCTCCTAAAAAGTAATAGACAATGACCGCACCCTCGGGTATGAAGTAAGCGGCAAATACCAGAAGACTCCAAACCACTAACGAGGCCAAGACAACTTTTTTGGCGCCAAGCTTGCCAGCGATTCTTCCGAGCGCCAAAGCGCCGACGAATGCCACCACCTGAACAATCAAAATTGTTGTTATCAGTTCACTTTCGCCCAGCGCTAATTCAACAATTGCGTAGGTGCCACTAAGAGCAATTACGGTTTGAATACCATCGTTATAAAGCAAATAAGCGATCAAGAATTTAAAAGTTTCTGGATACTTTTTAATATCTTTGT
>JAGYJD010000018.1 GCA_018402365.1 Candidatus Nanopelagicales bacterium
TCTAAAGAAGAGGCCGAAGCAATTAAAAAGGCAATGCTTAACTAGTAAGTGTTATTAAGCTTGCTTCTGGCTGACAAAAAAATCTAATTCTCGTAAATGGCGCAGTACCTAATCCTGCTGAAACATGCAACCAAGTTTTGTCTTGATAACGATTTAAACCTTTTGCTAATTCTCGTGGTAAATCACAATTGGTAATAATGGTGCCATAAATCGGTAAGCAAATTTGTCCACCGTGAGTGTGGCCGGCCAGAATTAAATCTGCGTTGATATTTGAGTAAGTATCTAAAACTCTTAAGTATGGGGCATGAGTTAAACCTAAAAGTAAATCTGCTGATTCTGACTTTGGGTGATTAACGGTATTCAAATCATCAAAATCGTAATGAGCATCGTCAACTCCACGCACATCAAATTTTGTGTCATTTATTTGAAGCTCAGTTGATTTGTTACTCAACCACTGCCAACCTGCTAATTCAACTAAATTTTTTAAGTCCCTCCAAGGTAATTCTTTACCTTTGTGACGCTTACCATCGTCTTGCTTTAAATACTTCAGTGGATTTTTTAATTGAGGGGCAAAGTAGTCATTAGAACCCGGGACAAAGAACCCGGGTTTTTTAAAATATTTCTCAAGCGCCTTAATTACTACAGCAAAGCTATTTTGATTTGACCAGACATCTCCTGTGAGAACTATTAAATCTGGCTCAACCGGGAGTTGACTCAACCAAGTCGGGAGCTTTTTTTGCCAAGGGGAAAGATGAAGATCAGAAAGGTGCAAAATTTTTACATCTCGATGATTGGCCGGCAGCAGCTTAATTTGGTACTGGCGCAGTTGATAGTTTCTCGATTCAAACCCCCAGGCGTAAGCCAGCGAAGCAGCGCCCAGTGTTACTGCGGTTTTTATTAAAGGAGCAATCACTTGTTTATCGTTGCATGGGGTTAGCTCAATTAGTCCAAGCGGGCCAGTGAGAGAATTAGAACATGTCATTAAAAACCCAACTTCAAGGTGATTTATCCCTCGCAATTAAGGCACAAGATTCTTTAGTGAGCGGAACTTTGCGTTTAGCGCTTTCTGCAATTACCACTGAAGAAGTAGCAGGCAAGCAAGCAAGAGAGTTAACTGATGCCGAAATCGTCAACATCCTGATAAAGGAATCAAAGAAACGAAAAGAGGCAGCTGAAGCTTTTTCCGCCGCAAATCGTCAAGAACTAGCCGACAAAGAATTAGCCGAGCAAAAAGTTTTAGAAAAGTATTTACCAAGCGCACTAACTGAAGCCGAAGTAGACGCCATTATCAAAGCTGCAATCGAAGAAGCCGCATCAGCTGGCAGTACTGGTATGAAAGCGATGGGTGCGGTTATGAAAATTGTGCAACCGCAAACTGCCGGAAGATTTGATGGCTCACTAATTGCTTCTAAAGTTAAAGACGCTTTAACTTAATCTAAAACTTCACCTTCAGGTTCGGGAGTTTCTTCGGGCACAATTGGTAATCCGGTTTCTGGATCAATTTCTACTACTTGTGGCTTATTAACAACTGGTCCGATTCCGGGATCATCAGATAAGAATCTGGGATTCAAATTAAAAGATTTTGGGGGCGTGCCATCCAAAGCACCTGTCATGGCCTCTCTCCAGATAGGACCAGGAATAGAAGAACCGAAAACTTGTCGATAAAAGGTTTCATTTATTTCAATATTTTTCATCGGGTAGCGATTGCCGCCTCGCGGATCTCCAACCCAGACTGCAGCAGCTAAATCAGGAGTCATACCAACAAACCAAACCGCGGCAGATTCATTAGTGGTTCCAGTTTTTCCACCCGCTGGTCTTCCTAAGCTCATCCTTCCTCCAGTGCGTCCTGCGATCGGACCGTCAATCACATTCACTAGAAGTTGGGTCACATTGTCAGCAACATCTGAAGAGAGCACTGATCGGCAAGGGCTTTCGTTTACCGCGATAGTTTCACCGATACGCGATTCAATTTTTGTATAAATAATTGGGGGGCAATAGGTGCCACTGTTTCCGAAAGCACCAACTGCAGATGCCATCATGAGTGGTGTCACCGGCGCCGTTCCGAGCGTAAAGGAAGGAACGCGTTCAAGCGATTGTCCGTTGCCTCCTCTCACACCTAAAGCTTCGGCAATTTCTGCCTGACGACAAAGTCCAGTTAATTCAGAAAGACCCACAAAATAAGTGTTAACAGAAAAAGCGGTAGCACGATTCATATCAAAATAACCATCGCGCGTTGAGTTTCTCACGGTGTAAGGCTCATAGGCCGGTGCACCAACTTCGCAGGCAACAAAGTTTTCAAAAGTTTTTGGACTGGTGGCATCTAGTTTTGTGCCAGGGCCAAACCCTTGATCTAAGGCTGCTGCTGCGCTAAATATCTTGAAGGTTGATCCAGCTTGCATTCCTGCGGTTCCGCCGAAAGCAGCTTCTACGTTGTAGTTGTAAGTCGTGTTTCCGATACCTTCAGTGTCCCAGCGGCGGTTTTGCGCCATGGCTTTCACATGTCCCGTGGATGGCTCAACCATACTTATGGCGGCTGCTTTCAGGCTGGGATCATCAATTGGGATGTATTTTTCTACAGCGTCTTGCGCTGCTTTTTGAGCTTTTAAATCCAGTGTGGTGTAGATAGTAATTCCAGATTCTCTTAAAAATTTATCGCGCTCTTCTAAGTTAGCTCCGAAAGTAAAATCATTTCTAATTCTTTGAACAACATAATCACAATAAAATGGAGCGATTGACGCTGTGCAACCATTGCGAATTTCTGATGGATTTAAGTAACTTCTTACTGAAATTTTTTTATAACGCTCGAGATCAACTTCTGTTATGTACCCCAAGGCAAACATGCGATCTAAAACTTGGTTTCTTCTTCTATCTGAACCATCTGGATTTCGTAAAGGGTCATGAGCGATTGGTTGCTGAACGATACCTGCCAAGGTTGCAGACTCTAAAACATTTAAATCTTTTGCCGATTTTGAAAAGTATCTTCTAGCCGCAGCTTCAACGCCGTGGGCACTAGCGCCAAAATAAGAAATATTTAAGTAGCCTGCAAAAATTTCATCTTTAGTATTTGTTCGTTCAACCGATAAGGCGAAGCGCATTTCTCTAAGTTTGCGCGCATAACTTGTTTCTCTTGCGGCGGCTGCCTCTTCTGGCGAATTAGCAGAAAGTACTAAAACATTCTTTACGTACTGCTGAGTGATGCTGGAGCCACCTTGCACAACTCCACCGGCAACGGTGTTAGTAAAAAAAGCTCGGGTGGTACCGCGAATATCGATTCCGCGATGTTCATAAAACCTTGCATCTTCAATTGCTAAGACCGCTAATTTCATCCATTCTGAAACCTCATCAATGGAAACCTCAACCCGATTTTGCTCGTAGAGATCTGCAATCAAAGTTCCATCAGCTGCCAAAATTCGACTGCTTTCAGGTAAAGGCGGTTGCTGCAAATTCATAGGCAGAGTGTCCACAGCTAGCGAAGCTTGTTCCACAGTGCGGGTCGCTAGCGCTAGCGCTGGCAAAGTTGCGGCAGCAAGTAACAATCCAGAAATGAGGCTGACCGCTAGCACCGGTACCAAAATAACTAATGGATTGGCCGGTAATTTGCGGATTATTTGGCGCCGTTTTTTCATCTGTCTTAAGAATAAAGAAAAAGCCGTCGCAAGTCTTGTTGGGCATTGGAAATTTGATAAATATCCCCTCCTGCCTCTAGATTTATCCCGCTAGAGGGACTATTTTCAATTTGTTGGGTGAAATTAAGAGGTGTTTTGAATGCTGAGTGAGGCGTGGGCCGAAACGGCCGCTTGTCGTCAGTTAAAAAATCCTGATGAGATGTTTGTGCAAGGCGCAGCGCAGCATCGGGTGAAAAGTTTGTGTAATCAATGCAAAGTAAAAAATAACTGTTTAGCTGAAGCTCTGGATAATCAAACCGAATTTGGAGTATGGGGTGGAATGACAGAGCGAGAAAGACGAGTTCTCTTACGCCGCCGCCCAGACGTTACTTCTTGGAAGCAGTTATTAAAAATTTCGAAATATAAATTTGATGAAATCACAAATGCTCGTAGAAGCAGAGTGAGATAGAGTTTGACTCATGACTAAATGGGAATATGTAACTGTGCCGGTATTGGTCCATGCGACTAAGCAAATTTTAGATAATTGGGGTTCGGAAGGTTGGGAGTTAGTTCAAATAATTCCTGGCATGAACCCTGAAAACTTAGTTGCCTACCTCAAACGCCCAATCGGGGAATAATGGGAAGAATTGAAGACAAACTAAATTCGTTGGGTATTCAATTACCAGAACCTGCTAAACCTTTAGCTGCATACATACCAGCAAAGCAAAGTGGATCCTTAGTTTTTACTGCGGGGCAACTACCACTAGTGGATGGAAATCTTGTAGCAACTGGATTACTTGGTAAAGATTTAGAAGTAGAAGAAGCTAAAGCTGCCGCGAGGATTTGTGTTATCAACGCACTCTCAGCCGTCAAGGGAGTAATTGGTGATTTAGACAAAATCAAACAAGTAGTGCGTGTAGTTGGATATGTGGCGAGTGTTCCAGAATTTACGCAACAGCCAGCAATAATTAATGGTGCCAGTGAATTACTTTTAGAAATATTTGAAGATGCAGGACGTCATGCTCGCAGCGCAATTGGGGTAGCCGTTTTGCCACTTAATGCCGCAGTCGAAGTAGAGCTAACCGTCGAGGTTTAAATTATCCAGCGCGACGTGTTAGGCGATCGGTATCGACTAGCAAAATTGCTCTAGGTTCTAACCGCACCCAACCGCGTTGGGCAAATTCAGCTAAAGCTTTGTTCACTGTCTCGCGAGAGGCACCAACTAATTGCGCTAATTCCTCTTGTGTCATGTCGTGTGAAACATACAGTCCGTCATCACGACGGGTTCCAAACTTTTCACTCAACTCAATTAGCGCTTTTGCTACACGTCCCGGAACGTCTGAAAATACTAAATCCGCTAAAGCTTCATTGGTTCTTCTTAGACGTTGCGCTAACGCCTTAAGTAATTCTTGTGAAACAACTGGTCGACCACTTAACCAAGGAACTAAATCTTCGTGACCTAAACCCAGAACGACGGAATCAGTAATTGCAGTGGCAGTAGCGGTGCGTGGTCCTGGATCAAATAAGGAAAGCTCGCCAAACATTTCGCCAGGTCCTAAAACAGCTAAGAGACTTTCGCGACCATCGCCAGAGGTGGTACCTAATTTAATTTTTCCTTTAACAATTACATAAAGATGCTCTCCAGGATCACCCTCAGTAAATAAGTCATCACCACGAGAAATCTTTACCTCAACCATGGTGGAGCGTAAAGCCGAAGCGGCTTCATCATTTAATGCCACAAACAGAGGAGCTTGCGAAAGAACGTCTTCCATTTTTCACCTTTTTTAGCGTGTAACTATGGCTGAGTTTATCAGCGAAGTAGTCTTGGGCATATGCCGGTGAAAAAGTCAGCGCAAAGACTTAATAAAACTTCTGAAAACTTCAAGCGGGAATCGCCTGAAGATAAGCAAAAAAGAGCTATGGAAATTTACCGCCGGCTTAAAAAACTTTACCCAAATGCCCACTGTGAGCTAAATTTTAAAAACCCATTGCAACTGCTAGTCGCCACTATCTTGTCCGCACAATGCACCGACAAAAGAGTTAACAAAGTAACCCCACCGTTGTTTAAAAAGTATAAAAATGCCCAAGCTTTCGCCTCAGCAGATCGCGGGGAGTTAGAAGCCTTAGTTCAATCAACCGGTTTTTATCGCAACAAAACCACCAGCATTTTGAATATGGCACAAAAGGTTTGCACGGATCATAATGGTGAGATACCAGATGAAATGGATCAATTAGTAAAACTACCAGGGGTAGGCAGAAAAACCGCAAACGTAATTTTGGGTGAAGCTTTTGGTAAACCAGGTATTACTGTGGACACTCACTTTGGCAGGTTAAGTAGAAGATTTGGCTGGACTAAGCAAACAGATCCAGTTAAAGTTGAATTTGAAGTTGCTGAGTTAATAAAACCAAAATACTGGACTGAATTGTCGCAATTAATTATTTGGCACGGAAGACGCCGTTGTCACGCGCGCAAACCAGCTTGTGGCGCTTGTTCGTTAGCTGATTTGTGTCCAGCTTTTGGTGAAGGGCCAACCGATAAAGTAATGGCTGAAAAATTAGTGAAGTCGGATGCGGATTTTCAATGACTATTTTTGATATTGGAGTAATCGCGGCTTCAATCCTATTTGGTTGGACTGGATTTCGTAGAGGATTAATCAAAACTGTTTTTGGTGTAGTCGGCTTAGTGATCGGTGCCAGTGCCGCGGTCGTTTTTTTACCAAGAGTTTTAGATTATTTCGAGCTTTCAGAAATTCCCTTTAGACCTTACTTGGGCTTATCCGTTGTGTTATTTGGGGCAAGTATTGGCGCTTTTGTTATGGGAAAAATTGCCTCAGTGATTCGTGGAGTTTTGTTCCCCTTTATATTTTTAAAATTTTTTGATGCGCTTGCCGGTTTAGTAGTTGCACTAGCAGCTGTTTTAGTGACAACTTGGATTTTGGCTAGTGCCTTATTGGATGTTCGAAGCGAAACTTTTGCAAAACAGGTGGAAAGTTCGATCGTTTACCAACAGCTTGAAAAAAATCTTCCTGAACAATTAAAACGCTTTCCTGAATTTATACAAGGTGCATTTAATTCATCACCACTACCAAGTGTTTTTTCTAATTTAATTCAAGCAGTTGAAACTGCTGCGCCTGAAGTAACTCCGATTCCGACTCCCGACTTAGTGTTAACCGCTACTAGATCGGTGGTAAAGATCGACGGGATTGCAGAAAGTTGCAATGCTGCCATGACTGGCACCGGCTTTTTAGTGGGGCCAGAGCGAGTAATTACTAACGCTCACGTTGTGGCGGGGGTGAGTGAACCCTATGTTTCGTTTTCAGAGGGGGACAGTTCTTATCAAGGTCGAGTAGTAGCGATTGATCGAGAAACTGATGCGGCAATTTTGTACGTTCCAGGTTTAGTAGGTAAGCCTTTGTCATTTATAGGACCAGTACAAATAAATGACGCTAGTTTTATCGCGGGGTTTCCAGGGGGAAGAGGCCTTTCGGTGAGAAATGCGGTGGTGGCAGCTAATTTTGCAGCAAGCGGAAAAGATATTGACAATCAAAAAGAAGTTATTAGAGAAGTAATTGTGTTTGGCGGAAAAGTTAGCACTGGTAATTCCGGCGGGCCCTTGTTAAGTATGGATGGCCAAGTTTACGGCGTCATTTTTGCAGCAGATGCAGTTCATGCAAATACTGGCTACGCCTTAGCTCCGAGTGAAGTTGCGCCAATGATTAGCGCGGCGGCGACAAAAGTGGATTCAGTTGATACTGGCAATTGCACTACGGTTGATTAACTTAAGTCTTGAAATTTTTCAATTCGTGGTGGTAAGTCTGCATCTTCAGAAGAAGTTTCGTACTCTCGTACCGGACGCTTAATATTTTCTCTTAAGTATTGCCGAGTTTCGCGGGCAAGTTGGTTAGCTTCTTTAGTACCCCTTACTTTTTTGAAGGACTTAACTCCAAAAAAGAATAAGGCTAAAGCTAAAAACACCATAAAGAGCGCTACCACTAAAAACGCTGCCCAAGTTGGTAAGCCTAGGGCGCTTAAACCAAAAGCTGCGGCAATTAGCAAAAATAGTAGCGAGACATTTATTAATAGAAATGCCACAAAAAAGAAGGCGCTACCGAGAGAGAATTTCTTAAAAGAATCAACTAACCCATCTTTGGCTAATTGAATTTCTTTTTGAACAATTGTTGCCAAATCATCAATTGATTGCAAAATCAATTGGCGAATTGACTTTTCTTCGCTAGGCAATTTAATCCTTAATCTTCGCTTCCCGTGGTCATTCCTTGGCTAATTAGATTCATAACAGTTGGATCAGCCAGCGTAGTGACATCACCCAACGTTCTGTTTTCAGCAACGTCACGTAACAATCTTCTCATGATTTTGCCAGAGCGAGTTTTTGGTACTTCAGCCACAATTAATATCTTTTTAGGCTTAGCAATTGCACCAATTTCTTTGGCCACGTGGTTGCGTAGCTCTTGAACGGTGTCTGGGCCTTCAGTAGCGCCTTGGCGCAAAATTACAAAGGCAACAATTGCTTGGCCGGTCATTTCATCTGAAGCTCCAACTACCGCAGCTTCTGCCACCATTGGGTTAGATACCAGCGCACTTTCAACTTCGGTGGTTGAGATGCGGTGACCTGAAACATTCATTACGTCATCTACTCGACCCAAAACCCAAATCGCGCCATCGTCGTCCAACTTGGCACCGTCCCCTGCAAAATAAATTCCTGGGTACTGTGACCAATAAGTTTCTTTGTATCTTTCGTCGTCCCCCCAAATACCACGCAACATGCTGGGCCAAGGTTCGCGCAAAGTTAAGTAGCCACCTTTGCCGTTTCCAAGAACTTCACCTTTGTCATTGACGACCGCAGCAGAAATCCCAGGCAAGGGACGCATGGCAGATCCTGGCTTAGTTTCCGTTACTCCCGGAAGGGGTGAGATCATGATGGACCCAGTTTCGGTTTGCCACCAAGTATCAACAATTGGCGTCTTACTCGAACCAATAACTTCTCGGTACCAAATCCATGCTTCTGGGTTAATTGGCTCACCCACCGAACCCAAAAGACGCAAACTTGATAAATCATGTTGAGCTGGTAAGTCATCACCCCATTTCATAAAGGTGCGAATTGCAGTTGGAGCAGTGTAGAGAATTGAAACTTTATATTTTTCAACTAATTCCCACCAACGAGCTTTGTGCGGGGTGTCGGGTGTACCTTCATAAATTAATTGACTCGCTCGATTTGCTAATGGACCATAGACCACATAAGAATGACCAGTAACCCAGCCAACGTCGGCAGTACACCAGTAAATATCTTTATCAGGCTTTAAGTCGAAAACATTAAAATGAGTAAACGCCGCCTGTGTTAAGTAACCGCCAGAAGTATGCAGAATGCCTTTTGGTTTACCAGTAGTGCCAGAGGTATAAAGAATAAAAAGTGGAGTTTCGCTTTCAAAAAATTCTGGCGAATGTTCGGTTGATTGTTTGTCTACTAGGTCGTGCCACCAAATATCTTTTTCACCAAAAGCAACTTCGTTGCCACAGCGCTTAACAACTAAAACATTTTCAACTGAGGGGGATTTTTGCACAGCTTCATCTACTGCTGGCTTTAAGGCAAAAGCGTTTCCTTTTCTAAATCCGCCATCTGCCGTAATAACTAACTTTGCACTGGCATCTTCAATTCTGCTACGCAAAGCTTCGGCACTAAATCCACCAAAAACTACTGAGTGAATTGCGCCAATTCGCGCACAAGCCAGCATGGCAATAGTTGCTTCTGGGATCATAGGTAAATAAATTGCAACACGATCGCCTTTTTTAATTCCTAATTCGATTAACGCATTAGCGGCTTTTGAAACCTCGTCTTTTAGTTGACTATAAGTAATGGTGCGGGTATCACCTGGTTCACCTTCAAAATAAATTGCCACTTGCTCGCCATGACCTGATTCAACATGACGATCCACACAGTTATAAGCAACATTTAATTCCCCACCGCTAAACCATTTTGCAAACGGTGCGTTGGACCAATCAAGTATTTGATTCCACTTTTTATGCCAAGAGAGTCGCTCTGCTTGTTGTTCCCAAAACTTCAATCGATCACTAGTAGCCGCTTCATACATTTCAGCTTTTGCGTTGGCTTGGGCTACAAAATCGGCGCTGGGAGGGTAAAGCCGACTTTCGGTGGAAAGGTTTTCAAGTGACTCGTTATTCATGGTCTCCCTACTGGTTGTCTCGAGGACTTATTTCATCAGTTAAATACCAGCCTAAGCAACCAGTATCGATGGTCGATTTTCAAGTCCTAGGAAATAAAAGTTATCCACAGAAATTTGGTGCCTCTTGTAATCAAGAGCCATTTTTTTGCATGCTGTAGGACCATAAAAGGAGCATCGGATGCCTCAAGTCTTTGTCTCAATTTCAGACCAAAATTTAAAAAGTGAAGTGACTGGTTTAGTTGAGGCGGCCGCTTTAACTCAGACCAACGAATTACGGATAGCAGATTTAGCAATTTTTGAGTTGGGTAAAAACCTACCGGTAAGAAGTAAGACTCCATTCGTCCTAGTAACGGAGTCAGTCCCAGCAACCGAGAGCTATCGAATTGCGATCAGACAAGGAGCGAATGACTTGCTAGAACTACCAAAAGAATCTGCCGCGCTCTTGCAAAAATTAAGCGAGTTAGAAAACCATAAACAGACTAAAGCAAAAACAATTGGCGTGATTTCTGGTTCAGGTGGAGCAGGAGCTTCTACTACAGCCTCAATGGCAGCTTGGGGATTAAAAAGAAAATTTCAAACCGTTTTAGTTGATTTAGCACCCAACGGTGGTGGAGTCGATGTAATTTTTGGCCTAGAAAGAAATCCTGCATCGCGGTGGCGAGACTTTGTTAATTCACAAGGTGAAATTCCAGTTAGAACTTTTCAAAACGAGTTACCAACCATCGAAGGCTTGGCCTTAATGAGTCATGACCGTGGCATGCTAGAAGAAAATTTATTAACTAACAAAAAAGTATTAAGTTCACTTTTACAAGCTTATGAATTAGCAATTATCGATATTGATTTAAATAAAATAAAGAATCTTAATTTTCAAGATCTAGTGATTGTTTGTACTAATACAGTTAGATCAGTAGCTGCCGCAGTGAGTCGGGTTGAAGAGATAAAAAATTTAGGATTTTTACCTAAGTTATTCGTACGAGAATTATCTGGTGGTGATGTAAACCCTGAAAAAATTTCTCAAACTTTAAAAATAAAATTACTAGGAACCATCTCAACTGAACCTCAATTACAAAAAGACTTAGATCGCGGAAATTTTATTCTTTCGAGAAGTAAAAATTTTAAAACTATTTCTGCTGGTTTTGAAAGTTTGTTGACAGTATGAATGAGCGAGATGAATTACGAGAACAAATTCAACGCCGGCTGGCATTAGATAATCAAGTGGTGACGCTTGGCACAGTTGCTTCTGCTTTGCGAACTGAAGGCGTAGTACTTGGACATGAAGCACTCTTGGAGTTGGCAGAGGCAATCAAATCCGACTTGACGGGTTTGGGTCTTTTAGAACCACTTTTAAATGATAAAAATATCACCGACATTTTGGTGAACGGGGCAAATCAAGTTTGCCTAGACCGGGGTAACGGAATCGAAGCCACTGAATACAAATTTGAAAATGATGCGCAAGTTAGGCAATTGGCACAACGACTAGCACTCTCAGTGGGAAGAAGACTCGACCAATCCTCACCTTTTGTAGATGCCAGGCTAGCGAGTGGGATTCGCTTGCATGCTTGTTTGTTTCCGATCAGTAAGCCAGGTACCTCAATTTCGCTCAGGATTCCCAGAGCAAAAACCTTTACCTTGCGCGAATTAGTCGAATTAGGTTCGATAGATGAAAAAATAAGAAATTTTTTAGAGCAAATTATTTCCCAGCGTCATTCGTTTGTGATTTCGGGCGGCACCGGAAGTGGTAAAACAACTTTGTTAAACACGCTTTTAAGCGAGTGTCAAGAAAACGAACGAATCTTAATTGTCGAAGATTCCAGTGAATTAAAACCGAATCACAAATTTAAAATCTCACTCGAAGCCCGGCCAGCAAATTTAGAAGGTAAAGGCGCGATAAATATGCGCGATTTAATTCGGCAAGCCTTACGAATGCGTCCTGATCGATTAATAGTTGGAGAAGTAAGAGGGGCTGAGGTCATAGATTGGCTGGCCGCCCTTAATACCGGCCATGAGGGCGGTGGGGGGACTCTGCACGCCAACTCACCACAAGATGTGCCGGTACGTTTTGAATCTTTGGCGCTGGCGGCTGGCCTTAATCGCGAAGGGCTGCACGCGCAACTTAATTCCGGTATTCAATATGTGATTCATATTTCTCGTAACTTCAAGGGAAAAAGAATTATTTCAAGCATTGGTAAATGCGAATTAAACGAAAAAGGTTTGGTACAAGTCGTTAATGTCTGCAGCTTTGATGGTGAAACTTCAGTCTTTCACGAAAAAGTTAGTGTATGAATACAATTTTAATATTCACTTTAGTTTTAGTAAGTTTTTTGATATTAAGCCAAAGTGGTAATAAGCGAATCCAGATCTTACAAAAAAGAGATACTTTTTTAAATTCAAAACTTATAAAATTTAAAAAAACTGAACTTGACGCTGAGTGGTTAGAAGAGTTAGCTGCAAAACTACAAAGTGGCTCACCTGCCAGAGTTGCCTTAAGAAATTCTCTAGAAAAAACTTCTTTACTAAACACTAAAAATGCTTGTAAAAATGGAGCAAGTATCAGCGCTGCGCTAATTGCTGATCAACCAAATGATGAGGTAGCAAGAGCTTTAAGCAGTTGTTGGGATATTTCTGAAGAAGCTGGGATTGGATTAGCGACGGCGGTAGGGCAACTTGCTAAAGGTGTGCAAATGAAAGTACAGCTAGAAGAAGAACTTAAGTCTGCACTAACTCAAGCCAAATTAAGCTTGTGGGTTTTAGCAGCCTTGCCGCTTTTCGGATTGCTTTTAGCTGGGGCAATCGGTGAAAATCCATTGATTTGGTTGTTTACAAACAAGTTTGGTCAATTAGTCCTAATTTTTGGATTGAGCTTAGAAGCTTTAGGTATTTATTGGGTTAATCGAATTACTAATCGAGTTAGGAGGCAACTTTGAATTGGTATCCAATTTTGCTATTAGTTTTTGCTGGGGTTTTTCTTTTGAGAAATCAAGTTGAGCAAAGGCTGAAAAGTCTTGGGCGGCGAGAAAGCTCCCGTCAGTTTGAAGAATTACCTATAGCGCCTACCTCAAGTTTGGATCAAGCAATGGTGTTGAGCATTATTGCTAGCTCGCTATCCGCCGGAGTAGCCCCACAAATCGCGATTCGAGCTGGCCTTACCTATTTACCAACCAAACATGCGCGACCTTATTTTGCTTTGCTGGATGGGGTAAAGCTTGTAGCCAAAGAAGATTTCTTATTAAAAAATCTACGCTTTTTATTAGAGAGCGTGGAGAACGGAAATCAGGTAGCTGGCACCATGCAAAACAAAATCGAAGTATTTCAAGCTAAACATAAATTAAAAATTTTGACCAGTATTAAAAAAGCTGAAATATGGATGTTGGCACCTTTAGGGATCTGTTTTTTGCCTACTTTCATCCTCTTGACCGTTGTTCCGCTATTGGCGTCAATGTTGGGCAATTTTTTTAATTAGTATCCACAGGGCAAGTTATCCACATAAATCTTTGAGGACTAGAAAAAATTTTTGAAAAAGCGCAAAGTGGTACTACGCAAAAAGCGTCACAAAAATTAAGGAGAAAAATGAAAGATCGAATGCTAAAAGTACTTTGTAATGTACAAGGTGCCACCACTGCTGAATATGCAGTTGCTACTGCAGCAGCTTGTAGTGCGGGTGGAGTGCTTTACAAATTAATAACTAGCCCATCAATGCATTCTTTATTAGCTGATTTAGTGCGATTTGGATTAAGGATAATTTTTTAAGATGAAAAGTTTAGGGCGTAATTTTAAAAATGGTTGGTTGAGATTACGCCCTACCCAAAATCAAGTTGGTGCAGTTAGTGCCGAAACTGCTATTGGAATAACTTCTTTATCTAGCTTTTTAGTGATAGCAATTTTTATGGTTAGCTATGTGTCAAATCAATTGACTGTTACAGATGCCACCAGAACAGCCGCCAGATTAGTAGCACGCGGGGAATCACTCGCAACTGTTGAATATGCGGTTGACATTTTGGCACCTGGTAGCAATGTTTATATTTCTTACGGGATTGACACAGCCCAAGTAGAAGTAGTCGGCCCAAAAAATCCGAAAATAATTTGGTATCTACCAAGAATCAGATCCACGGTGCACACCTATTTAGAAAGTGGTTGGTAGATGCGTTACCTAAAAAATCAAGTTGGCGCAGTTTCAGTTTTAGTAGTTGCGATGGCGTTTACTTTGTTAACTTTGGCAAGCGCCATCATGATGTACGGTTCGGTTTTACAAGTTCATCGACTAGCAGGCGCAGTGGCAGACCAAGCTGCTTTAGCCGCAGCTAATCAATACCTAGATGAACCGCAAATGTGCCCCAAGGCAGCAGCGATTGCTTTTTTGAACCAAGCTCGTCTGACCGGGTGTGAAATTGGGCCTACTGGGGTAAAGGTTGAAATTTCAATCGCACTGAGCCCAATTCAGCAGCAATGGCTAAATTTTGTGGGAAATCCCTCAGAATCAATAAAAATATCATCGCGCGCCGGATGGTCTTCTTAAGTTCCATATGGGGCTGGTGTTACCTTAAAGTTCGAGTTGGGTTGGTCCAAGCAATAAAGCAGCCATCCCTCTGTCTAGACTCCATCAGAAACGAACCCTAAGGGAGACAAGCCGTGTCCGAAGTTTTGATTGCCGCAGGCGCAAGCGATGTGGCGCTTACAGCTGCAGGTCGCAATACTGTTTTATTAGTAGCTGCAATTTCGATTGCCGCTTTGATAGTCGCAGCGGTTTTCGTGCGCCAGGTCTTATCGGCCGGCCAAGGAACCGAAAAAATGCAGGAAATTGCAGCTGCTATTCAAGATGGTGCCTCTGCGTACCTAGCTAGACAATTTAAAACACTTAGTGTTTTTGTAGTCATAGTTTTCTTTTTACTGTTTATATTGCCCGCAAACTCGCAAGCAGAGCGAATTGGCCGTTCCTTCTTTTTCTTGCTGGGTGCCTTCTTCAGCGCTTTCACAGGATATTTAGGAATGTGGCTAGCGGTTAGAGGAAACGTTCGCGTTGCCTCTGCAGCTAGAGATGGCGATGAAAATGCAGCGATTCAAATTGCCTTTCGTACCGGCGGCGTAGCAGGTATGACCACAGTTGGTCTGGGCCTACTAGGTGCTTCGATTGTTGTTTTGGTTCACTCCGGTGAAGCTCCAAGAGTTCTTGAAGGATTTGGCTTTGGTGCCGCTTTGCTCGCCATGTTTATGCGGGTGGGTGGCGGTATCTTTACCAAGGCAGCTGACGTTGGAGCTGACTTGGTTGGAAAAGTTGAGCAAGGTATTCCGGAAGATGATCCACGCAACGCAGCAACCATTGCAGATAACGTAGGCGACAATGTTGGCGACTGCGCTGGAATGGCGGCAGATCTATTTGAGTCTTACGCGGTAACTTTGGTAGCAGCCTTAATTTTAGGTAAAGCCGCACTTGGCTCGCTCGGATTAGTTTTTCCATTGGTTATTCCGGCGATTGGTGTTGTTACTGCAATCATCGGAATCTTTGCAGTAAGCCCACGTAAAAGTGACAAGAGCGCCATGAACGCGATTAACCGAGGCTTCTTTATTTCAGCCGCGGCTAGTGCTGTTTTGGTTTCTTTGGTTTCGTTCTACGTCTTACCAAATTCTTTCTCGCAATTACAAGATGCAGCTTATGTAGCAGAACGTCTTGGATTATCAGCAGCTGAAATGGATGCAGCTAACCCAAGAACACTGGCAATTGGAGCAGTAATCATCGGTATTGTTTTGGCCGCGTTAATTCAACTCTTAACTGGTTACTTCACTGAAACCAACCGTAAACCAGTTGATTCCATTGCTGAAGCTTCACAAACTGGTCCTGCAACTGTAATTTTGGCTGGCATTGCAATCGGTTTGGAATCCGCTGTTTACTCTGCGCTATTGATTGGTGCAGCAGTGTTTGGTGCTTACCTGTTGGGCTCAGGTTCGATTGTGCTTTCACTTTTTGCAATCGCACTTGCTGGAACCGGATTATTAACTACCGTGGGTGTAATTGTTTCAATGGATACCTTCGGGCCAGTTTCTGATAACGCTCAGGGCATTGCCGAAATGAGTGGTGACGTAGAAGGCGAAGGCGCCGCGGTACTAACTAGCTTGGATGCAGTTGGAAACACTACAAAAGCCATCACCAAAGGAATTGCAATTGCTACCGCGGTGTTAGCAGCTACCGCATTGTTCGGCGCTTATCGCGATGCCATTACTGAAGCAGCAGCTAGCGCGGGATTAGTTGCCTCAGATGCAGCAAATAATTTGCAAAACTTAGGCCAATACTTAGGTTTCTTGGATATTTCTAATCCACGTAACTTGGTTGGTTTGATCATCGGTGCTTCGGTGGTGTTCCTCTTCAGCGGACTTGCAATTAGCGCAGTTGGACGTGCTGCTGGTGCGGTGGTGTTTGAAGTTCGCCGCCAATTCCGCGACAACCCAGGAATCATGACCGGTGAAACCAAGCCTGAATACTCACGCGTGGTTGACATTGTTACTCGCGATTCACTTCGTGAATTAGCAACACCAGGTTTACTGGCAGTATTCGCACCTATCGCTGTTGGATTTGGCTTAGGGGTGGGCGCGCTTGGTGCCTTCTTAGCTGGGGCAATTGGCGCTGGCGTTTTGATGGCAGTCTTCTTGTCTAACTCCGGTGGAGCTTGGGACAACGCAAAGAAGTTTGTTGAAGACGGTAACTACGGCGGTAAAGGTTCAGAAGCACACTCAGCCACCGTTATTGGTGACACAGTTGGCGATCCTTTCAAAGATACCGCTGGCCCAGCAATTAACCCGTTACTAAAAGTTATGAACTTGGTTGCGCTACTAGTAGCGCCAGCGGTTGTTCAACTATCAATCGGTGACGGTGCCAATCCATTGCTTCGCTATTCATTAGCAGCAGCAAGTTTGGCAATCATCGTGCTTGCAGTATGGAACTCAAAGCGCAACAGCGTTTCGATTACTGCAGACATAAAGTAATTAAGGAGTAAAAAACAACTATGGCCGTCTCGACAGGTCAAAAACTGGTAATTGTTGAATCGCCAGCTAAGGCTAAAACAATCCAGAAATACCTGGGGGACGGCTTTGTTGTTGAAGCCAGCGTTGGTCACATTAGAGACCTTCCACAAAGAGCTGCTGAAATTCCAGCAGAAGTAAAAAAACAAAAATGGGCATCACTTGGTGTTGATATCGAAAATGATTTTTCACCTTTATATGTAGTTGATTCAGCAAAAAAATCACGCGTGAGTGATCTAAAAAAAGAGTTAGCAAATTCTGATGAACTTTATTTAGCGACAGATGAAGACCGCGAAGGCGAAGCAATCGCCTGGCACTTAATGGAAGTCTTAAGGCCAAAAGTTCCGGTAAAGCGAATGGTCTTCAATGAAATCACTAAAGAGGCAATTCAAAAAGCCGCACAAACCACACGCGATATTGATCAAAATTTAGTAGATGCACAAGAAGCACGCAGAATCGTAGATCGCCTCTTCGGCTATCAGGTTTCGCCAGTGCTCTGGAAGAAAGTTGCTCGCGGGCTTTCTGCCGGACGAGTACAGTCAAGTGCTATTCGACTAGTGGTGGAGCGAGAGCGAGAGCGAATTGCTTTTAAGGCAGCTGGCTACTGGGACATTGATGCAGTATTTGATCCGCAAAGTTTTTCAGCCCGTCTAAGTACCGTCAATGGGAAAAAGGTTGCGCAAGGTGGTGACTTTGATGATACCGGTAAATTAACAAAAAAAGATTTAGCATTATTGAGCGAAGCTGAAGTTAATGCAATTGTCGAAAATTTAAAAAATCAAAAATTTAAAGTAAGAGATGTTTCTTCTCGCCCCTACACTCGCTCCCCACAAGCTCCTTTTATGACCTCCACCATGCAGCGAGAAGCGAGTAATCGCTTGGGTTGGAACGCGCAAAGAACTATGCGTGTAGCGCAAGGTTTATACGAACGCGGCTACATCACCTATATGCGTACCGATTCCACAACTTTGTCTGAAACCGCACTGAACGCCGCTAGGTCGCAAGCCCGGCAACTTTTTGGGGACGACCACGTAGCGGCACAACCTCGTCGCTACGAGCGCAAAGTAAAAAATGCTCAAGAAGCACACGAAGCAGTAAGACCTGCTGGTGATATTTTTAAAACTCCTGCCGAAGTTGCTGGCGAAATTCGCGGCGATGAATTCACTTTGTATGAAATGATTTGGCGCCGCACAGTTGCCTCGCAAATGGCAGATGCTCGCGGCACTACCAGCACAGTAAAAATTATTGCAACTACTAGTGACGCACAAGAAGTTGAATTTTCTGCTAGCGGAACCGTAATTGAATTTGCAGGTTTTAAAGCTGCTTACGAATCAGGCGAAACTGAAGAAACTGAAACCGAAGAAGAAGAACGTCGTTTACCACAATTAAAAACGGGGGATGAAGTAACTGCGCTCTCGCTAACTCCTTCTGGCCACACCACCTCACCACCAGCAAGATTTACCGAAGCCTCGTTAGTAAAAGAACTTGAAAGCAGAGGAATCGGAAGACCTTCAACTTACGCTTCTATTTTAGGAACAATTGTTGATCGTGGCTATGTAATTAGAAAGGGAAGAGCACTAGTTCCTTCTTGGACTGCCTTTGCGGTAGTTCGGTTACTTGAAGATCACTTTAAAGATTTAGTCGATTATGGATTCACTGCTCGCATGGAAGAAGAGTTGGATTTAGTTGCCAGCGGCCAGCTAGAGCGAAGTCGGGCATTAAAAGATTTTTATTACGGCACCAAAGATGGTGACGAGTTTCCAGGGTTAGAAAAACTTGTCAATCAGCTAGGTGAGATAGATGCTAAAGAAAACTCTTCATTCCCAATAGGTGAAACCGGAATTATTTTACGAGTAGGTAAATATGGCCCTTACTTACAACGTGGCGAAGACGAACGCGCTTCGGTCCCACCAGATTTGGCGCCAGATGAATTAACCCCTGAAAAGGCTGAAGCTATTTTGATTGCACCTTCTAGCGATAGAGAATTAGGAGTGCATCCAGAAACTGATTTAACAATTATGGTTAAAACTGGTCGCTACGGACCTTATGTAACTGAAATTTTGCCAGAGGATTCAAAAGAAAAAGCAAAGACTGCTTCTTTATTTAAATCTATGTCACCAGAAACCATAAGTTTTGAAGAAGCGTTGCAACTAATGTCGCTACCAAGAATTATTGGAAAAGATCCTAATGATGGTGAGGTAATACAAGTACAGAATGGCCGTTATGGACCTTATATGTCTAAAGAGAAAGACACCCGCTCTTTAGAAACAGAAGAAGAAATTTTTTCAATAAATCTCGAAGGAGCGCTAGCGAAATTTGCTGAGCCTAAACGCCGTCGCGGCGCAGTCGCTAAACCACCACTAAGAGACTTTGGCGAAGATCCAAATACTGGTCGCAAGATGGTTTTGAAAGAAGGTCGTTTTGGTCCTTATGTCACAGATGGCGAGATTAATGCTGGCTTAAGACCAGGTGATGTGATTGAAGAGATGACAACTGACCGCGCCAGCGAACTTTTGTTTGAGCGTCGTGCTCGCGGGCCGGTTGAAAAACGTACTCGCAAAAAAGCTGTTGCTAAGAAAACCACCAAAGCTGTTAAGAAAACAGCCAAACCTGCCAAGAAAAAGAAGACTGGTGTATCAACTAAACAGCCAGTTGAGGCATCCTCTGAAGTATGAGTTTCGGTCAAATCGAATTTTCTCAGCTTGAAAAACCCGCAGGGTTATTCATAGTTTTCGAAGGCGGCGATGGAGCCGGTAAGACAACTCAAATTGAAAAGTTAGCTAAATATTTAACTGCTAAAAACAAAAAAGTTTTGGTTACTCGCGAACCCGGTGGCACTGTTATGGGTAAATCAATTCGCGATTGGTTGCTTGAGCAAACAGAAGTGGATGTTGATCCTAAAACCGAAGCTTTACTATTTGCCGCAGATCGCGCCCACCATATGCATACTGTGATTCAACCAGCTTTAACTCTGGGCCATATCGTGATCAGCGACCGCCATATTGACTCCTCAGTGGCTTATCAAGGGGTAGCGAGAAACTTAGGCATAGAAAATATTAAAAATATTTCACGCTGGGCGGTAGGTGGCATAACCCCCCAGTTGGTAGTGGTTTTAGACATCAAGGTTGAAATTGGACAAGCTAGATTAAATAGAAAAGATCGACTAGATCGCGAATCAAAAGATTTTCATGAAAAAGTAAACCAAGCCTATTTAGATTTAGCGAAACTCGATCCTGCTAAATATTTAGTAATAGACGCTGAATTACCAATAGATGAAATCGCTATAAAAATTCAAGAGCGAGTCGCAGAGCTGATCTGATATGTGGAAAGAATTAATTGGACAATCTTACGCAATCAACACCTTGCAACAAGCGGCCAAGGATTCACTGCAAACTGCAAATGGAAACACAACTTCGAGCTTTTCTCAAAGTTGGTTAATAACTGGTCCGCCAGGTAGCGGCCGAAGCACTGCTGCCAAACTTTTTGCAGCCGCCTTACAGTGCGAAAATTCTGGCTGCGGTGAATGTTCAATTTGTAAATCTGTCTTGAATAATTCTCATCCAGATGTAAAAACTATTTCGCCTTCTGGCATGACTTATGGGGTGGATGAAGTAAAGGCATTAATGCAAAATTCTGCTTGGATACCAGCAATGGGCCAATGGAGTATTTTTATTTTAGAAGACGCTGATCGCCTAACAACCATTGCGGCAAATGCACTTTTAAAGTCAATTGAAGAGCCAGCAAGAAATACCATGTGGATTTTGTGTGCCCCTAGCAGTCAAGATGTTATTTCTACTATTCGTTCTCGCTGTCGACAGGTAAATTTAAGAATGCCACCCTTTGATGAAATCGCAGAATTATTAAAAACTCGCGATGGAGTAGATGCGGCAATGGCAAAGTTTTCTGCCGCCGCCGCCATGGGACATGTGGGTAGAGCAAAACTTTTAGCCACCAATGAAGAATTAAGAGAAGTCAGAAGGCAAATTCTGCAGTTACCTTTTGAGTTAACTGATTTACCTAGTTGCTTTAAAGCGGCAGCTGAATTATTTGAAACTACTACCGCCGAGGCAGAGCGCGAAACAGAAGCTTTAGACCTTGATGAGCAAGAGCAACTTCTTGAAAGCTACGGGGCTGGGGCAACTGGTTTGAGTAAAACTAAAATGCAAAGAATGTCAGCTTCTGCCATGAAAGAGTTAACTCGTGAGCAGAAATCACGCAATAAAAGAATCGCCCGAGACCGACTTGACTTAGCGCTAGTTGAGATTTCTGCCTTTTATAGAGATGTGTTGGTAGTGCAAGCTGGAGCCCAATTAGAACTTTTTCATGAGCAACATCGTGGCTCAATTGAGCAAATGGCCGCTGATTCAACTACGCAAGCAACCATTAAGCGGTTAGAAGCGGTGGCAGAAGCAAGAAGTTTATTACCCAGCGAAGCTTCGCCGTTATTGGTGATTGAAGCCATGATGATTCAATTAGCTCGCGCCTAGAATAATAAAAATGAAAAAACTTTTTTTACTTTTTAGCTTCACTCTTTTTTTAACTGCGTGCTCCCCGCCAGATTCATCACAACTAGCACCAATCGTTGTTACCCCTTCGGCAAGTGCACCCACTGCTGATTTATCTAGCTTTTATTCACAAGTAGTTACCTGGGGTGCGTGTGAAGATATAGTTAATGCACTTTGTACAAAAATTAAAGTACCCTTAGATTATTCAGAACCTACCGGCATAACTATTGATATACATTTAGCGAAGTTACCGGCCCAAAAACAAAAAACTGCCAGCTTATTGTTTAATCCAGGTGGTCCCGGAGCGCCTGGTATTACATATTTAGAATACGCCACAGATGTGTTTTCAAAAAATTTATTAGAAAATTTTGATGTTGTCGCCTTTGACCCACGCGGGGTTGGTTTATCTAATCCAATCGACTGTCTTACCGATAAAGAATTAGATGAATTCTTGGCCTTTGATGGAACCCCTGATACTGCTGAAGAAGTCGATGAATTTTTAGAACTTACCCAAAAAATGGCAGACGGCTGTGCAAAAAATGAAAATAATTTAGTAGCCCACATAGGTACTAAAGATGCAGCGAGAGACATGGATGTAATAAGAGCGATTTTAAATGAAGAACAATTAAATTTTTTGGGAGTTTCTTACGGAACCTTTTTAGGTGCGACTTATGCAGAACTGTTTCCACAAAATGTTGGACAGTTTGTATTAGATGGCGGAATTGATCCGCAGCTTGATTCAATGACATTGTCATTAAATCAAGCGGTAGGTTTAGAAAACGCCTTAAATAGATTTTTAGACGATTGCTTTACAAAGCGAGACTGTCCTTTTGAAAAAAATAAAGATGCTGCAATTACACAAATTTTAAATTTATTTGATGAAATTGATAAAACTCCGCTTCAAACTGATGATCCAACTAGAGATTTAACTGAAGCAATGGCAATTTATGGAACTGCAGCTTTTTTGTATTCAGACGAGTATTGGCCTTTTTTACGTGATGCTTATGATTCAGCTTTTGATGGCGATGGGTCAATCTTCTTATTTATAAATGACCTTTTTAACGAAAGAAATTCTGATGGGACTTTTGCTACAAATATCTCAGAAGCAATTTATGCCATCAATTGTTTTGACAAACCCGCCACAGAAAAAGTAGAAGATGTGCAACGAATTGCCCAAGAGTGGAAGCAAAAGGCGCCAGTGTTTGGCGCTTATTTAGCTTGGTCAAATTTGGCTTGTGGTTACTGGCCAGCTGGCGATAGTGAGGGGTTTAACCTAAGAGCGTCAGGCGCAAAGCCGATCTTGGTTATTGGCACTTTGAACGATCCAGCAACTCCCTACGCTTGGTCAGAAGCCTTGGTGGAACAACTAGAGAATGCAATTCTGCTCACATTTGAGGCCGATGGACATACTGCTTATATGCGGGGTAACAGCTGTGTGGACCAAACTGTGGATGATTTTCTGCTGGAGCGAGAAATCCCACAAACTAGCGTTACCTGTAAGTAAATAAAGCACTGTGAAAGTGCAAGCTTTTCACCAATTAGGTATTTTATGACAATGGCCAAAGAAAATAATGAAATAATTTTTCACGAAATTGATCAAAAAGAAGACCGCTGGTTAAAACGGGTATTCACCGATGAGACTTGGGGTGGGATCTTCTTAATTGTTGCAGCAATCTTGGCCTTTGGTTTTGCCAACTCACTGATGAGTGAATGGTATGACTCCTTTATTAATACCAAAGTTGGACCTGAATCAATCGGACTTCGAATGTCAGTTTCGCATTGGGCGGCTGATGGCTTTTTAGCAATATTTTTTCTAGTTGCCGGTCTTGAGTTAAAACACGAATTAGTTCACGGATCACTTTCTAAACCAAGGCAAGCGTTAGTGCCAATCACTGCCGCAATAGCTGGGGTCTTAGTGCCAGCTGCAATTTTCGTATTTTTGTTAAGAGACACTCCAGAATATTTAGTTGGATGGGCAATCCCGATAGCGACAGACATTGCCTTTGCTTTAGCAGTTTTAGCTGTTGCTGGTAAACATTTACCTGCTGCTTTGCGGGCATTTCTTTTGACTTTGGCGGTGGTAGATGACTTAGTTGCGATTACAGTGATAGCAGTTTTCTACACCTCAGATTTAAATCAAGGTTTACTGCTACTTACTGTTGGACTTTTAGCATTGTATGCAGTTTTACAAAAACTTAATTTCACTCGCTGGTATTTTTCGGTGCCATTAGGTTTTATGATTTGGTGGGCCACATATCAATCAGGAATTCACGCGACGGTGGCTGGAGTAGCAATTGCCTTGCTAACTCGTAATCAAACTTTCAAGAATGAAAAAAAAGCTCCTGCTGATATTGCTGAGCATTTAGTTCGTCCAATTAGTGTGGCAATTGCAATTCCTTTCTTTGCCTTTACCGCAGCAGGAGTTGACGTAAGAGGTTTATCAATAGCTGAAGCAGGGAGTGGAATTTCACTGGCAGTAGTGCTGGCACTATTTATTGGCAAGCCTATTGGAATTTTGCTATCTACTTATTTGATTACAAAATTTACGCGGGCTCACTTAAGTGAAAACTTAACTTGGAGCGATGTAGCTGCAGCAGGATTTTTAGCTGGTATTGGATTTACCGTTTCATTACTAATCGGAGAACTTTCCTTTGCTCCGGGTAGCGATGAAAATGCTGCTGCCAAAATAGGAATTCTCTTAGCCAGTATTCTTAGCGGCGCTGTCGCAGTATTGCTAATGCAGGGTAGGCGCCTGAGAGAAAAGAAAAAAAATAAAGTTAAGAGTTAATCGTTTAGCCGCAAACTATCAATAGCAGCTTCAAACTCTTTAACTTTTAATAAAATTTGTTTATCATCCAGATTTAAGTGTTCTAAAAGAGTGAATCGCTCTGGTCTGGTTTGGGGTGCTGAATTAACTGCCTGAGCAAATTCTGCGGTGGTAAAGCCCAGATCTTTCGGTGATACCGGCAGTTTGTGTTGAGACAAAGCAAAAGCTAACTCAGCAAATCGCTCATCCGCTTCTCTTAAAAATGTGGCAAAAAGTGCACCGACTCCAACTTGCTCGCCGTGGGGTTGAGTTCTCTCAGGAAACAATTCATCGATCGCGTGAGAGATTTCATGACAAGCACCACTGCAAGGACGTGAAGATCCAGCCATTCCCATGGCAATACCTGACAAAACCAAAGCTTCAGCCAGCACCACTAAAAATTCATCACTATCAATTGTGTCTGTCCTGCCGATTAAGGCTTCAGCGCTGGTGCGAGCCAAACTGGCAGCCAATCCGTCAACTTTTTCAAACCCTAATTCTTGGGCAAGTTCCCAGTCTTTTACAGCTGAGAGATTACTGAGCACATCTCCGATTCCGGCACGGATGTAGCGCTCTGGGGCTTTTTTAATAATGGTTAAATCAATGATTACTGCAATGGGTGAAGTAACACCAAAAGAGCCACGCCCACCGTTAAATTCCAAAATGCTTACCGGCGAAGCGATTCCGTCGTGTGCCAAGTTTGTTGCAACTGAAACCATTGGTAATTTGCATTGCGCAGCTGCATATTTGGTTACGTCAATAACTCGTCCACCACCCACCCCAACTACTGCGTCGAAGTTTCCAACCATAATTTCTTCAGCCAACTCTTGCGCTGCCTGTAAGGAGTTTCCTGGTGTAGTAAAAAAAGTTGCCTTCGGAACTGATTTTGTTAAAACTTTACTAAGGGGTTCAGCACCACCTTTACTAGTAACAACCGCCACGTGACCGCCACTACTAATTCTTTGGTCTTGCAATATCTGCGCCAGATTATTTAGTGCGCCCACCCTGATGTCAACGTAATGAGGGGCTGGCACCATTCTCATTGGTATTGACATGCAATTTTCCTTGCCTTTTCTAAATCAGCGCCATTATCTACCTCTACCCAAGATAAATCCCCTATTGGTTGCAGATAAACCTTGCCCCCTCGATCAACAAACTCTTGATAGCCATCTTCATAGTAAAGGGTAGTGTCAAACTTCCAAGTTGCTTCAAGTGCAAGACTTAGCGCTTCTTTAACAGCTGGCTCGATCAAGGTGACGCCAATATATTCACCAAATGAGTCTAAGGGATTAAGCATTTTATTTATTCGCGCTAAATTACCAGCACAATCAGTAGTTACCTTCATTTCTTCTTCAGCTAATTTTTTGACATTATCAATTGCCAAAGTAATTGAATCATTTCTATTTGCTAAGAGTATTTTTTCAACATCTACTGGGTGAACAGTGTCTCCGTTAGAAAGTAATACCGATTGAGTAAATAATTCTTTTGCGCACCAAAGTGAATACGCATTATTCCAAATCTCAGCCTTATCATTAAAAATAAGTTCAAGTTTGACCCCGTGACGCTCTTCCATTTGTGATTTCCGATTTTCAACCTCTTTTGCGCGGTAGCCAACTACCACCGCTACTTCTTTTAGCCCGCTGGATGAAAAATTTTTTAAAATCACATCCATTACTGAAGTGTCTTCGGCGACCGGGATTAGTGCTTTGGGAAGAGTGTCGGTATATGGCTTGAGTCGACGCCCAGCACCAGCAGCCAAAATCAGCCCGATCAAAACTCACTCCTTTTAGTAATTCTTTGCCCGCATCAGTCTTTCACGGGCCAACGTGCTTTGTGTCTGACACCCTTTAGCGGCTACGCTGTCATCTTGTATGAAAAAAGTGCTTGCAATTAACCCAAATTTGGCTAAGGGTGGATGGTATATCCGGCTGCGTCGGATTGCGGGCGCTGCCGTAGGAGCTTGGCGGGCCACCGATCCAGAGGGTATTGGTGAGTTAGCAGATCTGCATTCACTTACCGATGGCGCTGAAGTTGTTGCCTTTTTTGGAGATGACGTTCATCGAATTTACCAAATTGAACAATGGCTTGGGCCTTTAGAAAAGTTAAATGAAAAACACAAAGTTCATATAATTTGTCGCCAACATCCGGTGACAACTTACTTAAGAAAATTAACTAAATTACCCATATTTTCTATCTATGACTTCTTTACTCTTACTGATGCAATTGTTGAAAAAGATTACAAAGTGGTCTTGTATGTAAATAATTCCACTATGAACTTTCAGCCACTCGCCGCAAAGCGAGCATTTCATATCCACCTCAATCATGGTGAGAGCGACAAAATGTCAATGACATCTAGACAAATGTATGCTTATGATTTTGTGGCGGTTGCCGGGCAAGCCGCCAAAGATAGATTAAAAAATTCGCTAATGGTGGCAGATGGATCGAAAGAGTGGGTAATTGGAAGGCCTCAGCTTGATGTTTTAGTTGAACCATTAAACGTAGCAACTTCTAGAAAAATCTTGCTTTACGCACCAACTTGGCAAGGGGATCAAGAAGCCAATAATTATTCATCATTAGATGTATATGGCAAAAAAATAATAGAAGCGCTTCTGGCCCAACCTAATGCAACGGTCATTTACAAACCACATCCAAGAATCGTTGAAAACAAGATCCCGCAATGGAAAAATGTTCATCAAGAGATATTGTCTTTGATTGACGAAGCAAATAAAAAAGACTCAAAAGCAAATCACCAATTCGTAGCAGGCGATCCTCTACAAGCCCTACAAGTATCCGATTTACTTATTGCTGATGTTTCTAGCGTAACTATTGATTATCTCTATCTAAAGCCAAACGGAGTCTTGCTCATTTGCGATAGAAGAAGTGATTCAGAATTATTTAATAAAGTAGCCCCTGTCTCTACCGCTATTCCAACAATTGATAAATCTAATATTGCAAATCTTGAAGAAGTAGTAAGAGAATATTTAGTAAACTACCCTCGCAGAGACGAATACAATAAAATTCGCACCTACTATTTCGGTGAAGGTGAGCCAGGCTCTAGCTTAAAAAGATTTATTGAAATGAATACCGAATTAATTAATCGAAGAGATAAAAGAGTGGCAGAAATGCCAGATCTTCCCTAAGTTTCTCCGCTTTAACTAGTTGGTCGAGCACCGCACTCATAATTCGTCGGCCTCTCAGAAACAGCCGTAGCGAGACTGTTCTCGACGACCCTCACTTTGACGCAAAAACGTGATAGTCTCACAAATAATTGCATCATGGCTCTCAGCTCTTAGCGCGAGTTCTTTGCTCCGGTGGCGTTTGGAGAGCAGCTAATGAAGATAAAAAAGCGTCCGCGCACGAAGATATCTAGCGTTAGGACTAAGCGCCAGAGAACTCTCAGAACCTTATTAATCATTGTTGCGATCCCGGTCACCATCTTTGCCCTCGTCCTGGCCGCCACACCGTTTTCCCAAGTCGCTCGTGGCGTCATGTTCTCCCTCGTTTTCTGGCAAGACGCGGACATCGCCCACATAAATGTCTTTCCCGCCCGAGACATCCCGACATCAGCTGCGTCAGAGCTGCCTCGGCTCCTCGACGACACAACTCTGGAAGCGTTTAGCTCCCTGGATCTTCGTCTCTACCTTCTCGATGAGCCCTCACCGGAGCCGATAGCTCTTGGCTCTCGAGCCGAGCTGGATCAATTTATGGCTGACCGCGACACCACAGCTTTTCTGGTTGTGAAAGACGGCGTTCTTGTTCACGAATGGTACGCAGAGGGCATCGACCCCGATGCCCTGCACACTTCTTTTTCTGTCTCAAAATCAATGCTCTCCACCGTCGTGGGGATGGCCGTCACTGACGGGTCCATTGCGTCACTCGATGATCCGATCACAGCGTACGTTCCCGAATTGTTGGACAAAGACCCCCGATTCGGAGACATCACGCTTCGACACCTGATCACGATGACCTCTGGACTGAAGTACGAGGAGAACATGTCGCTCTACAGCGACCCTGTCAACACCTACTACTCCACAGATCTTCGGCGCTCGGCACTGAACGCGGTAATCGTTGACGAGCCCGGCAAGAATTTTCTCTACAACAACTACAATCCCCTGCTTCTTGGTATGGCTCTTGAGCGCGCGACCGGGCGAAACATCGGCGATTACATGAGCGACGTGTTGTGGGCGCCCATGGGCGCTGAAGCTGATGCGTCGTGGAGTATGGATAGCTTTTACAACCGTTTTGAAAAACTAGAGAGCGGTTTCAACGCACGCCCCATTGACTTTGCACGCTTTGGTCTGATGTTCGCTAACGGTGGCATCGTGGACGGGGAGCAGGTTGTGCCACGGGACTGGGTGGAAGAGGCCACTGCTCCGACAAACCTGTCTGTTGGCCGGAATGACTTCCTCGAGCAAAATTACCAATACATGTGGTGGGTGTACCCCGACAACCGATTTGCCGCCCAAGGCAACCTGGGCCAGTACATCGTTGTTTCCCCAGACGAAGGAACAGTCATCGTCAGATTGGGTCGTAGCGAGAATTCGATGTGGCCAATGCTTCTACTGGACCTGACTAAACAACTCAACAACAAACCCATCACCACAGGCTAGCGCCAGAACTGGGGCCGCCTGCGGGAATCGAACCCGCGACCTTCTCATTACGAGTGAGACGCTCTACCAACTGAGCTAAGGCGGCAAACCCCTCAGCGGGGCTGAGCCAATGCTAATAGACGAGGCATCCAATCACACAGTTGTGCTTCCCACCCGCGCGGACGAGACATTCACAATGCCCAGTGCGGAACTGGCGATCTAGCGATGGCGTGGTGTCGGCTCAGGTGTGTTAGCGTCCGCCTATGAGCGCCTCCTCTGACTCCACACCCCAGCGCCCCCGCAGGACATTGCGAACCGTGGGCATTATTCTCGCGGTCCCAGTGGTAATTTTTGTCGTCATCCTGGCCGCCACGCCGTTTTCCCAAGTCGCTCGTGGTGTGATGTTTTCAATGATTTTGTGGCAAGACGCAGACATCGCCCACATAAATGTCTTTCCCGCCCGAGACATCCCGACATCAGCTGCGTCAGAGC
>JAGYJD010000019.1 GCA_018402365.1 Candidatus Nanopelagicales bacterium
AATTTTTTTCAGTCCACCGCAACTGAGCCACAAGCTCAAAACGAAGTTGAAGTGGTTGAAGAAGCAGCCCCAGCAGTCATAAGCACGTTTCCAGTTACCTTAAATTCAGCTGGTTTTGAAACCACGATTGAATTAGAGCCAATTAGTTTGGTTTCACTCTCACCTAGTGCGACTGAAATTATTTTTGCAATTGGTGCCGGTAACCAAGTAATCGCAGTAGATGCGTTATCTAACTATCCAGAGACCGCGCCTATCTCTGCGCTAAATAGTTTCGATCCAAATGTCGAGTCGATTTTAGCTTTTAATCCAGATTTGGTAGTGCTAAATCTAAATTCAATGAAAGCTAATGATGTTAGAGAAGCACTTGAAAAGCTTGGAGTTCCAGTCTTAATGGAAGAAGCGCCAAGCAACATGGATGAGCTTTATGAAGAGATTCGTATCTTGGGTCAAGCGACAGGCAAAATTGAGAACTCAGAGCAACTAATTTCTGAAATGCAAGATAAAAGAGCTCAGATTTTGGCAAGCGTTGAGGGAGTTGAGCCAGTTAAGTTCTTTCATGAAATAGACAACACGCTTTACTCGGTTACCTCGAGCACTTTTATTGGCAGTGTTTATAAAGATTTCGGTCTCATAAATATTGCTGATGCTGCAGAAGGTGCTGATCAATCTGGCTATCCGCAGATTTCTGCCGAGTTTTTGGTGTCAGAAAATCCGCAAATAGTTTTCTTGGCAGATGCGCAATACGGTGAAACGGTCGAAGTGGTGAGCCAGAGAGCTGGTTGGTCACAAATTGATGCAGTAGTCAATAGCAAAGTCATCGAACTCCCGGCAGATATTTCATCACGCTGGGGTCCGCGGATTATTGATTTTTATCAAATAGTGGCAGATGCATTGAAGTAAATGAACAACAAAACAGTAACTGCAGAGTTTAAGCCGATTTGGAATCTTCGAATCACTTTAATTACTGCATTGGTGTTAGTGCTGGTAGCTATTTTGGCTATCAGCATTGGCCCAGTGGCACTTACCTTTCAAGAAATAGTAAGAACCTTTTTCGCAATGGAAGGTGGCTTAACAGGTAGAGAGCGCACACTGCTGTTAGAAATTCGATTACCGCGTGTGGTTTTAGGTGCACTGGTGGGAGCGGCTTTAGCAACTAGTGGAGCGGTTTATCAAACTGTTTTTAGAAATCCTTTAGCTGATCCCTACTTGCTCGGTACCGCTGCTGGTGCTGGACTGGGTGCCACCATTGCCATAACTTCTGCCGGCACTTCTTTTAATCCGGCTTTACCTATTTTTGCTTTTATCGGTGGATCTGCCGCAGTGGCGGCTACTTTTTTAGTTTCGGGTAGATACTTTTCAAATCCTGGAGTTTTATTGCTTTCTGGGATTGCGATTGGTGCTTTTGCCTCGGCAATTCAAATCTATTTACAGCAACGCAATACCGAAGTCTTGCGACCTGTCTATTCATGGATTTTAGGCCAATTAACTGTTTCTGATTGGAATAATGTCTTGTGGGCGGCACTCTATATATTTCTATCGTTAATTATTTTATTTAGAATTTCAAAACTGCTTGATGGATTAATGCTTAGTGATGAAGAGGCTTTTTCGCTAGGTATCTCGCCAAATAAAATTCGAATTATCGCGGTGGTTGCAGCAACTATGGCGACAGCCACCGCAGTTTCAGTGAGTGGGTTGATTGGGTTTGTGGGCATAATCGTGCCGCACATAATTAAAGGCATCACCCGAAGAGTTACCAACCGGGCGCTGCCAACTATTGCGCTAGCGGGAGCTGCGTTCTTAGTGCTCGCGGATTTAGGTGCCAGAACTTTAATCGCGCCCGCAGAATTACCGATTGGCGTTATTACAGCCTTTATCGGAGCGCCTTTCTTTTTATTTATTTTGAGAACTACCAAAGGAGGGTTGAAATGATAAAGGTTGAGAATTTAACCGTGAAATTTCAAGATACGGTGGTGCTAGATAATCTAAATTTAGAGATAAAAACAAGCAATTGGACTTCAATCGTGGGCCCTAACGGGGCTGGTAAAACCACACTCTTAAAAACTTTATTAGGAATGACTTCATATTCTGGATCAGTTAGCTTTAACGGAAAAGAAGTTTATAAAGATTTATCAAGAAACGTGGCTTTCGTGCCGCAGCGGCCGATTGTGCCGATAGGTATGACAGTGATCGAATACTTGACCTTAGGCCGAGCCAAGGTTGATGGGTGGGGCAAGGAATTAAGACGAGGAAGAATCTTTATTGAAGAGACGCTAGAGACAATGCAGTTGGTGGGCTTACAAGATCGCTTCGCTACTCAGCTCTCTGGTGGTGAATTGCAAAGAGTTTTACTAGCGCGGGCAATTGTGCAAGAACCACAAGTTATTTTGCTCGATGAGCCAACCAGTGCGCTGGACTTGCAATATCAAATTAGAACCATGGATCAGATTGAAATCTTAAAAAATCAAGGAGTCACGGTAGTAACCACCATGCATGACATAACTTTGAGCAACATGTACTCAGAGTGGATTGCAGTAATGAAAAATGGAAGTGTGTTACTAGAGGGTGTCTCTGACGAAGTGATTAGCTCGCCACAATTAAGAGAAGCCTTCGATAACAGTATTTCAGTGCACACTCTGGAGTCGGGTAAAAAAGTTGTGGTGGCTGCTCGGGCCGAGAGCGGACGACGGGATTCGAACCCGCGACCCTAACCTTGGCAAGGTTATGCGCTACCAGCTGCGCCACGTCCGCGTTAAATTGCTCTGCTAAAGATACCTGACCGCCCGAGTAGCAGGTAAAGGTGCCAGTTTCGGGCTATGGTTTTCGTGTGAGCGACTTTGCCAGATTTAATAAACGAATCTTTAGTAAATTAAAGAACGTTTCTATTGACTTATCCGACTTGGAACGTAGTGGTTATTGGGTTGTTATTGGTGGGTTTGAAAACGATTGGCTTTTGTTGGAATTTGAAAGTATGAGTTTTGATGAAGGGGCAGAATCAGGTTTTTGGCCTGGAGTTGAAAAAACTGCTTGGAGCAGTTCGTTAGACAAATCTCAATATCAAAGTTCAGTAAATGTTTTACGTGACAACATTGCGCGCGGAGAGGTTTACCAGGCAAATCTATGTAGAGTCTTAAGTGCCCAATGGCCTAAAGGTGGGGATATTGCGGGGCTGGCAAATTTATTATTAGTTGGTAACCCGGCACCGTTTTCGGCGGTAATCAAGGTATCGAGTGAAAGTAATTTCAGACTCACTAAAGATGTGAATCTGGCCTCTGCCTCACCCGAACTTTATTTACGGCGAGATGGCGCTTTATTGGAATCATCACCGATAAAGGGCACCGGCAGAGTTGCTGGTGATTTGAGTGAAAAAGACAGCGCTGAAAACATCATGATTGTGGACTTAGTAAGAAATGATCTTTCTCGGATTTGCGAAACCGGATCAGTGAAAGTGCCGCAGCTACTAGCGGTTGAAGAACATCCGGGGTTAGTGCATTTGGTTTCAACTGTGAGTGGTGAGTTAAAACAACAAACCAGCTGGAGTGAAATTTTTCAAGCGACTTTTCCGCCGGGCTCGGTTTCAGGGGCTCCTAAATTAAGCGCCTTAAAATTGATTTCAGAGTTAGAGCGTGAGGCACGTGGTCCTTATTGTGGAGCTATTGGCTGGATCGACTCTTTTGAAAATAAGGCCGAGTTGGCGGTTGGAATCCGAACTTTTTGGAAAGATAGAGATGAACTGAAGTTTGGCACTGGGGCAGGAATCACCTGGGGTTCAGTAGCAGAAAAAGAATGGGATGAAACGGTTTTGAAGACAGAAAAACTCTTTAGCTTGGCGGCGATGCAGCATGGTTAATCTAGTTTGGGTTAATGAAGCCTTAGTGCCAAGTGAATTTGCGCGGGTGAGTGTTTTCGATCATGGATTCACTGTTGGCGATGGCGTTTTTGAAACCATGCAAGTTAGAGAGGGAGTAGCTTTCGCGCTGAGTAGACATTTAAAACGGCTTGAAAATTCTGCAAAACTACTCAGCATAAAATCTTTGGACTTAGAATATTTAAAAACAGTAGTTAACGAAGTAATTAAGGTTAACCCAGAATCAAGTAGCTCTGGTCGTTTGCGAGTTACCTTGACTAGTGGGGACGGTCCTTTAGGTTCAGACAGAAATAGTGAAACACCTACGCTGGTAGTTGCCATGAGCACCTTGCCAAAATGGGCGCCCAGCGCCAAACTTGCTTCAGTCAAAATGCCGCGAAATCATTTAAGCCCATTAGCAGGCGCCAAAACTACCTCTTATGCAGAAAATGTTTTAGCTTTAGCAACGGCAAAAGCGCAAGGGGCTGATGAGGCGATACTTCCTAATGTGGCAATGAACATTTGCGAGGGTACCGGCAGTAATTTTTTTGCGGTTATTGATGGCAAAGTCTTCACGCCCCCCTTGACTGCAGGTTGTTTAGGTGGAATCACCCGCGAATTAGTTTGCGAATGGTTTGATTGCATTGAGCAAGATTTACCATTTTCAATGCTTGCTGAAATCCCGGCTGGGTTTTTGACTTCCACCACTAGAGATGTTCAACCCATCTCCGAGATTGACTCACGGGCTTTGAGTAAAGATCATGAGATCATTAGTCAAATTCAAAGTGAATTTTTGGCAAGATCGAAACAAAATATTGATCCTTGAGTTTGATCTTTTGCACTTAGTAGTTAACCTATGAGCATGAATGTAGAGGGGCCCTTTAAGCGGTTTCGCAACAGAATGCGTTCTAATCCCATAACCAGTATTGCCTGGAAGAGCATTGTGGCCACTATAGGTACTTCTCTTTTGATTTTGGGATTAATCATGCTGGTCACTCCGGGACCTGGTTGGGCAACAATCTTTTTGGGACTAGTGGTTTTAGCGAGTGAGTTTGCCTGGGCAAGTCGCTTGATCGCCCCTGTAAAGCTGCGCATTTTGAAAGCGGTTTCAGGCAGAAAGCGTCCGCGCTTGGTTTGGTCGTTGATTATCACCGCTATCAGCGTGATCGCCTTAATTGCGACTTATCTGGTTTATGTGAATTTCCCGCAGTAGTCGTCAGGGTATCGTTGGCCCAACAAGGGTGATTGGCTCAGTGGTAGAGCGCTTCGTTCACATCGAAGAGGTCACTGGTTCGATACCAGTATTACCCACGTGAAAAAAGTAGATATTTATTTGTGCGGACACAAAGGTGCTGCCTGTGCAACAGTGATTGCTGAAAAGTTTGCTGACTGTATTAATACGGCAATAGTTGAAAATGACAGCACGCTAAGAGTTAATCCGTATCAAGACATGGTTGAGACCCTACAAGCGGCGGGCATCAAAGTTTTAAGTCGTATTGGTAAGGAGCCAGCAGAGTTAGCAATTGGTGTTGGATGGCGAAAATTAATTAAACACGAATATCAACAATTGGTGATTTTGCACGATTCGCTACTACCTAAGTATCGCGGCTGGAACCCCTTACTAACAGCGCTTATAAATGAAGACCGAGAGATTGGTGTTAGCGCACTTTTAGGTAATTCAGAAGTTGATTCAGGCCCTATCATTTTACAAAAGAAAACCGCGATCAAGTATCCAATTCGTTTAGAGCGAGCAATAGCAGTGGTTTCGCAACTTAGTGCTGAAGTTGTAGCAAAAATCTTGACTGAAATAAAATCTGATAAAAAACTAAAAGGCAAAAAACAGGATGAGAGCAAGGCCACTTACTCACTGTGGCGGGATGAAGCAGATTTTAGAATTGACTGGAACCAATCAGCGCAAAGAATTTTGCGGCACATCGATACCACCTCAACTCCTTATGCTGGGGCCAGCGCTTTACTGGCTGGAAAGCTAGTAAGAATTGAACGGGCAGAAGTCTGGAAAATTAAGCCTAAAATTATTAATCCCACAGTCGGCAAGATTTGGCAATTGATCTCAGGCGATCCGGTAGTTATTTGTAAAAGTGGTTTTTTAAGAATTACCGAAATGCGAGATGCCGCAGGCAAAAACATGTTGCCATTGACTAAGTTAAGGCAGAGATTTGAGTGAATTTGGAATTTAAATGGTAAATCTTTCGATTTTGACCGATGCTGCGGTTGAACAAAAGACAGTAGCGGCTGGGACTACTTACCTTGAACTATTTGGCTCGAATAAAGAAGTGGTAGTTGTTAAAAAAGGTGAGCAATTATTAGACCTTTTTACCGAGATCCAAGAGGGTGATGAGGTTTCATTAGTTCTAGCGAATTCAAATGAGGGATTAGCGGTACTTCGCCACAGTACTGCTCACGTCTTGGCTCAGGCGGTGCAGGCTTTATATAAAAATGTGCAACTAGGAATAGGTCCACCAGTAGAGAACGGTTTTTATTACGATTTTCAAACTGAAACTGCTTTTACTCCAGAGGATTTAGCGTTAATTGAAAGCAAGATGAAAGAAATCATCAAATCTGGTCAAAAGTTTTCACGAAGGGTAATTGAGGAAGTTGCTGCGAAAGACGAGTTAAGTAATGAACCCTTCAAGCTGGAGCTAATAGATATCAAGGGCCCGAGTGATGAAGTAATGGAAGTTGGTGGGCTGGAATTAACTATTTATGACAATCTTGATAAAAAATCTGGTGAGATAGTTTGGAAAGATCTTTGTCGCGGTCCGCACGTTCCTAACACTAGTTATTTAGGAGCTTTTAAATTAATGCGCACCGCAGCCGCTTATTGGCGGGGGAGTGAGAATAACCCGCAACTGCAGCGAGTTTACGGAACTGCTTGGGCGAATAAAGAAGCGTTAAATGATTACCTGCATTTATTAGCAGAGGCCGAAAAGCGTGATCATCGCAAATTAGGAACCGAACTTGATTTGTTTTCATTTCCAGAAGAAATTGGCTCGGGATTGGCGGTATTTCACCCTAAAGGCGGTGTGATCCGTCGTGAGATGGAAAATTATTCGCGACTTAAGCATGAGAGTGCAGCTTATGAGTTTGTTTATTCACCTCATTTAACTAAAGCGCAGCTTTTTGAAACCTCAGGACACCTGGACTGGTATTCCGAAGGTATGTATCCACCGATGAAACTGGATGCTGAATTTGACTCTGAAGGAAACATTAAAAAAGCAGCGCAAGATTACTATCTTAAGCCAATGAATTGTCCATTTCATAATTTAATTTATAAGTCAAAAAGTCGCTCTTATCGGGATTTACCTTTACGGTTATTTGAATTTGGAACTGTATATCGATACGAAAAATCAGGCGTGGTTCATGGGCTAACTCGGGCCCGAGGATTTACGCAAGATGATGCTCATATTTACACCACGGTTGAAGATATGCAGAATGAATTAGCTTCTTTATTGACATTCGTTTTAGATTTATTACGCGATTATGGATTGAGTGATTTTTATATAGAACTATCCACCAGAAATCCTGAGAAATCTGTTGGCAGCGAAGCAGAGTGGCAACAAGCTACTGAAGCGTTAGCAGTCGCTGCTAAGGCTCAAAATTTACCAGTAGTAATGGATGAGGGTGGGGCCGCTTTTTACGGTCCAAAAATTTCGGTACAAGCGAAAGATGCTTTAGGACGCAACTGGCAAATGAGCACAATTCAAGTTGACTTTCAGTTGCCACAAAGATTTGATTTGGAATATCAAGCAGCCGATGGTTCGCGCAAGCGGCCGGTAATGATCCATCGAGCATTATTTGGATCTATTGAAAGATTTTTTGCAGTATTGCTTGAGCATTACGCCGGGGCATTTCCCCCGTGGCTGGCTCCGGTGCAAGTGGTGGGGATTCCGATTGCCGAGACTCATTTTGACTACTTAACCTCAGTCGCGCAAAAATTGCGTGCCGAGGGCATTCGGGTTGAAGTTGATAAATCAGATGAAAGAATGCAAAAAAAGATTCGCACAGCTCAAAAACAGAAGGTACCTTTTATGTTGATCGCTGGTGATGAGGATGTGGCAAACAATGCGGTTTCTTTTAGGTATAGAGATGGCAGTCAAGAAAACGGCGTGAAGATTACAGATGCGATTGAAAAAATTAAGACGGCAATAGTAGAGCGAGTTCAGGTATAAAGATGTTTCCTGAAACTGGATTACCTGACGCCTGGGAGCGAATTTGGACCCCACATCGCAGTCGGTATTTATCAAAAGCTCGTCGTGATGGCACCGTTGAGCAAGAGTGTCCTTTTTGTTCGGCCTATACCAAAGAGAGTGAATACGATTTAGTTGTAAAACGTGGTGAAACTGCTTATGTAGTTTTAAATCTCTACCCTTATAACGCAGGTCATTTATTAATAACCCCTTACAGACATTTTGCGGATATCACCACTGCTACTGATGAAGAGATGCTTGAAGTAAGTCACCTTACACAGCAAGCCATGGTGGTTTTAAGAAAAGCTGCAGGTGCTCAAGGATTTAACATTGGCGTGAATCAAGGTGCCATCGCTGGTACCAGTGTGGCTGAGCACTTACATCAACACATTGTCCCCAGATGGGGCGGAGATACCAACTTTATGCCCGTGATTGGTCGTGCTAAAGCCATGAATCAACTGTTAGAAGAAACTCGTGAACTCCTTAAAGCCGCTTGGGCTGATCTTTAATAATTATGAGAGTCAGCAACAAATTAAAAAAAGTTAGCGACCGGATTGTTATTCCGCTAGCTAAGCTTTTAGTGAAGTTAAAAGTTTCGCCAGATGTGGTCACTTTATTTGGCGGTATTGCCACTGGATTAGTTTCCGTTTTATTTTTAGCACAAGGTGAATGGTTACTAGGGGGAATCCTCTTGTTTTTTGTGACATCTTTAGACATGGTGGATGGCGCGATGGCAAGAATTTTAGATCGTAAATCTAATTGGGGAGCTTTTTTAGATTCAGTGACTGATCGAATAAGCGATGGATTAATTATGGGTTCACTGGTCTATTATTTTTATAGTATTGAAAATGCACTTTTAATGGTTTTAATGATTTGGGCATTAATTTCGGCTGAAGTTACTTCTTATGCTCGAGCGCGAGCAGAAAGCCTAGGTTTTGATGGCAAGGTGGGAATAGCTGAAAGGCCTGAGCGTTTAGCATTTTTGGTTTGGGGTCCAATCCTTATCGGCTTGGGTTTAACTTGGGTGATGCCAGTTATGGTTTGGGGATTGATGATCGTTTCGTCTATTACCGTCTTACAAAGAATTATTTATGTAAAAAGACAAGCCAGCAGCCAAAAATGAAAGAAAGGCTAACCTATTTAGCTTTTAGTTTGGGCTGGACATTTTTAAAATTTATACCTGAGGGTTTTGGCCGTAGCCTTCTTGGGCTAGTAGCAAAAAAAATATACACAGCTAACAAAAAATCTGTTCAGCAACTTAGGGCAAATTTAAAGCAGGTAACAGGCGCGGAGGGTGAGGCGCTAGAAGACATAGTTAATCAAGGGGTAATTTCTTATCTAAAATATTGGTATGAAGCCTTTGTAATAACAAATTGGACTAAGCAGAAAATTAACAAAACTTTCATTATGACGAACGAAGAAGTTTTGAATAAATATTTAAGTCAAGAAAAACACATTGTTTTAGCTCTCTCTCACTTGGGCAATTGGGATGCGGCAGGAGCTTGGTTTACTACCAATCATCGTCCACTGACTGCAGTGGCAGAAAAACTGAAACCCGTAAAACTTTATGAAAAATTCATTAAGTTTCGAGCTGCTTTGGGTATTGAAGTTTTACCACTAGAGCGGGGTAGTGACACCTTCAATCAATTGCTCGATCGAATCAAAAATGGACGCGTTATCGCGCTTTTAGCTGATCGAGACATTTCTCAAAGCGGTATAAAGGTTAAATTTTTTAATTTAGAAACTTCAATGCCGCCGGGTCCGGCTGCCCTAGCCTGGGCTACTGATGGAGTAGTTATTCCGATAGAGATTTATAACGGTCCAAAAAATCAAATTTTTGCTAAAACTGGTGAAGCACTACGTATAGATAAGTCTTTGCCGAAAGAAGAAGCTATAAAGGAATTAACTCAAAAACTCGCGAGTAGATTTGAAGCAATGATTAGCGATCATCCAACTGATTGGCATGTGATGCAAAGAGTCTGGCGCGAAGTAAAACCCAGCGAGGCGGGTTAGATGCGAATCGGCATCGTCTGCCCTTATGACTGGTCGGCACCCGGTGGGGTCAAGCAGCACATTAATGATTTAGCTTTGAGTTTGATTGAGCTAGGACACTTTGTAAATATTTTGACGCCAGCCACTGATGAAAATGACTTACCAGATTTTGTAACTAGCGCTGGCACTGCGATTGGTCTGCCCTACAACGGTTCGGTAGCCAGAATTAAATTTGATCCAGCAGCATTTTCTCGAACCAGAGCTTGGATCAGAAAAAATAAATTTGATGTGCTGCACCTTCATGAACCAACCAGCCCAAGCCCTTCAATCATTGCCGCCTGGTCAGCGCGCGGTCCGATCGTTGCCACCCATCACACCTCAAATCAAAGAAGTTATGCCGCGAAGAATATGCAATTTTTATTGCAACCAATGATGGAAAAGATCTCAGCACGGATTGCGGTGAGCGAAGAAGCAAAAGTAACTATGGTTACCCAAATGGGTGGGGATGCAGTAATCATTCCAAATGGAGTACGGGTAGCAGATTTTACAAAGTTTCCTGCTAAAACTTTTGAAGCTCAACCGTTTAAAATTCTTTTTCTAGGTAGAATGGATGAATCTCGTAAAGGATTAAAAGTTTTACTGAACGCATTACCTAAAGTGGTTGAAAGATTTCCAAATATAGAGTGTCAGATTGTGGGCCCGGGTGATCCGATAAAAGTTGATCAACAAATAGAAAAAAATATAAAATTTAACGGGATGCTTACAAGTTTAGAAAAAGCGCGTGCCTACGCCGAGAGTGATGTTTACATAGCACCAAATATAGGTGGCGAATCATTTGGCATTGTTTTATTAGAGGCAATGAGCGCAGGTGCGGTGGTTTTAGCGTCAGATTTACCAGCCTTTAAAAAAGTTTTAGCTGATGGTGAAGCTGGCGTCTTATTTGAAGCCGGGAATTCAGAAAGTTTGTCTACCGAATTAATCTCATTATTACTTGATACTGAGCGCAGAAGGCTACTTCGTAAACAAGGTTTTATTCGAGCAAAAGAATTTGATTGGTCAAATATCGTGAAACAAATTTTGGATGTTTACGCTTCAGTAATCAAAGTCGATGGAGATAGCGTGAGAGAAGATCTTCGGGGACAACTTTATGGGCGGATAACTCGCTCAGGTAGAAAAGACAGAAAACAAGTGCTTAGTGAGATGACTTCTCAATGACTTGGCCAAATTGGCTTTGGTTGGCGTTATTTTTAATTTTTTTTATTTGGTACTTATCCAACCTGGCAGGCCGACTAGATCGATTACATTTAAAGGCAGAAGCTGCAAAATTGTCTTTAGATACTCAGTTAGCTCACCGCACTAGTGCGATTGGTCGATTAGTAGAAAAGTTGAGTGCCAAAAAACTAGTAATCGATAGTTTTGTCTCTGCCTGGCAAAGTGCGCTAAAAATTGAATCAAGTGAGAAATTTGATCCTTCTCAGTGGGATTTAGAGTCAAACTTAACGAAAGAATTGAATCAACTATTTATTTCACAACCTTGGTTGCTAACTGATAAAGAATTTTCAAGGCTATTAGAGGATCTAGCTGCCGCCTGCCGCCGGGTGCAGTACGCCAGGGCCTTTCATAATGACGCACAAAGCAATGCCCTAAAGGTAAGACGCAGAATTTTGGTACGGGGATTTCGGCTGGCTGGACGGGCGAAACCACCCAAGGGGATAGATTTTGATGATCAAATCCCACCAGGCTTAGTAAATAGATGAGTCCAGACTCAAATCGACAAGTGAATTTTTTGGTTCTAGAATAAGAGCCACGCCAAACTTGAGAGAGAAAAAAGTGTCCCAAGATAACCCAGCAGCGCAAACCGGTACTAGCAGAGTAAAACGCGGTATGGCAGAAATGCTCAAAGGCGGTGTGATCATGGATGTGATCGATGCCGAGCAAGCCAGAATCGCAGAAGATGCAGGCGCAGTTGCCGTAATGGCGTTAGAGCGGGTACCAGCCGATATCAGAAAAGATGGCGGAGTAGCGCGAATGAGTGACCCCGACATGATCGATGGAATTATTGCGGCAGTTTCTATTCCGGTTATGGCAAAAGCTCGTATTGGACACATAGTTGAGGCAAAAGTTTTACAAGCGTTGGGTGTTGACTATATAGATGAGTCCGAAGTTTTAACTCCAGCTGATGAGTCACACCATATTACAAAAAGTGATTTCATAGTTCCTTTCGTTTGCGGCGCCACTAATTTAGGTGAGGCGTTAAGAAGAATTAATGAAGGTGCGGCGATGATTCGCTCAAAGGGCGAAGCGGGAACCGGAAACGTAGTTGAAGCAGTGCGCCACATCAGAACTATTAAAGGTGAGATTGCTCGTTTAAGAAATTTACCAAAAGAAGAGCTCTTCAGCGAAGCTAAAAACTTGCAAGCACCATATGAATTGGTAGCAGAAGTAGCGGCTACTGGACAATTACCAGTGGTTTTGTTTACTGCCGGTGGCATTGCAACTCCCGCGGATGCTGCGTTAATGATGGAGTTGGGTGCTGACGGAGTATTTGTGGGATCAGGAATTTTTAAATCAGGTGATCCAGTTAAGCGTGCCAAAGCGATTGTAGATGCCACAACTAATTGGGATAACCCAGATGTCGTCGGAAAAGTTTCACGTGGGTTAGGCGAAGCGATGGTGGGTATCAACATTGACACCTTGCCAGCGAGTGAACGCTACGCCGGCAGAGGTTGGTAACTAAAACCAAAACTGTCGGTGTTCTAGCGCTTCAAGGTGATGTGCGAGAGCACGCAAAGATGCTGTCAGATTTAGGCGTTGCGGTAACGCTGGTAAAAAAAGCTACAGATTTAAGCTCTCTTGATGGTTTAGTAATTCCAGGTGGTGAATCAACCACTATCAGCATGCTGATTAATCGAGCAAATTTAATGCAACCGTTGCGCGATTTTATTAAAGCTGAAAAAGCTGTCTATGGCTCTTGTGCGGGAATGATTTTATTATCTGATCAATTACTAGACGGACGAACAGATCAAGAGACTATTGGCGGAATAGACATAACCGTAAGACGAAATGCCTTTGGCCGACAGGTGGACTCTTTTGAAAAAGAGATTGACTTGGGCCCAATTGGGATCTCCAAATTTATGGCAGTTTTTATCCGCGCGCCTTTGGTTGAAAAAGTCGGGGGGCAAGTTGAGATTATTGCCGCCTTACCCAACACAGCGCAAGACTCAAGAATTGTCATGGTTCAGCAAGGAAATCTCTTAGCCACTTCTTTTCATCCAGAATTGACAGGGGATAATCGAATCCATAAGTATTTTGTTTCATTGCTATAGAAAGGCGTTAGAAGATGAGCGGCCATTCCAAATGGGCGACCACTAAGCACAAAAAAGCAGCGATTGACGCTAAACGCTCAAAGCTATTTGCCAAGTTGGTCAAGGCGATCGAGGTATCAGCTCGGATTGGTGGCCCGGATGTAGATGGAAACCCCACACTTTTTGATGCAATTCAAAAAGCTCGCAAAGCTTCAGTGCCGGTAGAGAATATTGATCGGGCAATCAAAAGAGGCGGCGGACTCGATAGTGGTGGTGCTGATTACCAAACAATTATGTATGAGGGTTATGGCCCAAATGGCGTAGCAGTTTTGATTGAATGTTTAACCGATAACAGAAATCGTGCGGCTAGTGACGTGAGAGTTGCGGTCACCAGAAACCACGGAAACATGGCTGACCCAGGAAGCGTCACATATTTATTTAATAGAAAAGGTGTCATCATTGTTTCTAAGCAAACTTGTGACAATGAAGATCAAATCCTAGAAGTTGTGTTGGAAGCCGGGGCTGAAGAAGTTAACGATCTAGGGGAATCATGGGAGATCGTGTCAGAAGCCAGCGATTTAGTTAAGGTGCGTACCGCATTGCAAAACAGCAATTTGGATTATGAATCGGCGGATGCCTCATTTGTGCCCACCATGACTGTGGAATTAGACGAGGCGGGGGCCAAAAAAATGTTTGAATTGATGGAAGCAATCGAAGATTTAGACGATGTGCAAAATGTTTTTGCAAACTTTGATGTGTCAGACGAAATCATGGCAAAAGTTGGCTAACATCTAGTTAGCTACTAAAGAAAGGTCAATCCGTGCGCGTTATGGGTGTTGACCCTGGCTTAACTCGGTGTGGAATCGCAATTGTGCAAGATGCCCCCAGCCGCAAGATTGAATTAATTCAAGTGCAAGTTGCCAGAACTTTGCCAAATTTACCAACTGCTGAGCGGTTGTTGCTATTGGAGCGGGCCTTGATTTCGATGGTCGAAGAATTCGAACCAGAGGTGATGGCAATTGAGCAAGTGTTTAGTCAACACAATTTAAAAAGTGTGATTGGAACCGCGCAAGCCGCGGGGGTGGCAATGCTAGTAGCTGCTAGAAGTCAATTAAAGGTAGTTACTCATACCCCCACCCAAATCAAAGCAGCTGTGACGGGTTCAGGTAGAGCTGATAAAAAACAAGTTACCCAAATGGTAAAAAAAATATGCAATTTGCAAGAAGCGCCAAAACCAGCCGATGCGGCCGATGCAATTGCCTTAGGGATTTGTCATTTGTGGCATAACCCAAAACTTGCCAAAGCGGTTTCATGATTAATTTTTTACACGGTGAAATTGCAGAAATTAACGGCCTTAATCTCACCATCGAGGTAGGCGGTGTGGGAATTTCGGTAGCAGTATCTAGCGCCACCCTGCTGGGTAAAAAAATTGGGGATCAGATAAAGCTCCCGACTGTGATGATCGTGAGAGAAGATGCGATGTTACTTTTTGGATTTGCCGATGAGCAAGAGCGTCAAATGTTTTCGTTATTACGTTCAGTCTCTGGCATTGGTCCCAAAATTGCTCTGAATGCGGTGAGCGTAATGGGAGCTGAGCAAATACACAAAAGTATTTTGCAAAATGATGCCGCCGCTATTCTTGCGATTCCTGGGATCGGCAAAAAAGGCGCTCAAAGGATAATTCTTGAACTTTCTGAAAAATTGCCACCACTCGATCAAGTTGCGCTAGATAGTTGGCTAGCGGATCTGGTACCGGCGTTAGCAGGTTTGGGTTGGAGCACTAAAGAAGCCAAGGCGGTTAGCGAGTTGGCAGAAGTTAAAAATAGCCAAGATTTGTCTCAAGCCTTACGAGTTGCGTTGGGTTATTTAAGTAAAGTTAAGTAAATGGAAGAAAACCAAGAAACAGCTGCAGTTGAAATTCTAAAATTAGAATTGCGCCAAGACGAAGCAGCACTAGAAGGCGCGCTGCGTCCAACAGATTTAACTCAATTTATCGGGCAAATAAGAGTGCGCGATCAACTAAAACTTATTTTGGATGCTGCCATCGGCAGAAAGGCGGCGGCAGAACATATTTTGCTCTCGGGCCCACCAGGTTTAGGTAAAACTACTTTGGCAGCAATTGTGGCAAAAGAATTAGGCGCACCGATGCGGGTAACTTCAGGCCCGGCAATTGCGCATGCTGGTGATTTAGCTGCGGTACTTAGTTCATTAGAGGTAGGCGAAATTTTGTTTATTGATGAAATACATCGTTTAGCGCGTCCTGCCGAAGAAATGCTTTATTTAGCGATGGAAGATTTCAGAGTTGATGTGGTGGTGGGCAAAGGAGTGGGGGCGAATGCCATCAGTTTAGATTTACCAAATTTTACCCTCATTGGTGCAACAACTAGAGCGGGATTATTGCCCAGTCCCTTACGGGATCGGTTCGGGTTTACCGCTTATTTAGATTTTTATCCAGAAGATGAATTAGAACAGATTGTTTTAAGGTCAGCCCAATTGCTCAAAATTGAAATTGACCCGACTAGTGCTAAAGAGATTTCTCGGCGCAGTCGCGGAACTCCCAGAATCGCCAATCGATTGCTCCGCCGAGTGAGGGATTATGCCCAAGTACATCAAGATGGAAACATCTCACTTGATACCACCGAAAAAACTTTAACTCTTTTTGAAATTGATGAGCATGGACTGGATCGAATAGATCGCGCCATCTTGGAGGCGATCATCGGTAAATTCGGCGGGGGGCCGGTGGGATTAACTTCGATCGCGATGGCGATCGGTGAAGAGTCTGACATTGTGGAGCAGATGGCAGAGCCATACTTGGTGAGATGTGGCCTGATTGCTCGCAGTAATAGGGGTCGCCTAGCGACGGGACTGGCCTATCAAATCTTGGGTAAAACCCCACCAGCGAATATTGCCAGGCAAGAAACGCTTGATCTATTCTAGTAAACCCCTGATAACAAGGTAAGAATTAAAGATGGGCCATAATAGGGTCCGGTCGCAAAATGCATTGCGACCTTTTTGTTGAATAAAGGTGAGAACTTAAGTGGCAGCTGTAAAGACGAAACCGCTTAGGGCTTTTATCTTTTTCGTAATTATCACCGTGGGGTTAGCGATCTGGGCCTATTGGCCGGGCGCTACTTATGAAGCCCGTTTGGGACTGGATTTGCAAGGTGGGTCGCAGGTAATTTTGATTCCTCAAGTTGCACCTGGCGTTGAAGGTACCTTAACCGAGGATCAAATCAACCAAACAGTTGAAATCATTCGTCAAAGAGTTGATGGTTTTGGGGTGGCAGAAGCCGAAGTTTCGGTGCAAGGTTCAGCCGAGAGTGCGGCAATAGTGGTTTCGGTACCAGGTGAGAATCCCGAGGGGATTGCAAATTTATTACGCCAAACTGCCAGATTAGATTTTCGTCCGGTGCTTGCTTCTACTACCGGGATACAAATTCCGGTCGAGGGAATCGAAAGCGTTGAAGTCTCGCGAGTTCCGGTGTCAGCAGATACTCCAGAAGAATTAGAAGCTACTTTTAGAAGTCTGGACTGTTTTGCGCCAGGGGTTTTGCAAGGAGGCATTCCAGATGATCCCTCCAAATATATTGTTACCTGTTCAATTGATGGAACTTTAAAATATCTCTTAGAGCCCGCGTTTATTAGTGGCGATCAACTAACAGATGCAGCACCGGCGTTACCAGATCAAGGAGCTGGAGGCTGGATTGTAACTTTAAGTTTTGACTCAGAAGGCGCTAGACGATTAGCAGAAGCCTCAACTCGCCTTAGCGCCTTACCATCGCCACAGAATCAATTTGGAATTGTGCTTGACGGTTTGGTCCAATCATCTCCATTTTTTTCTGAACCAATTTTGGGTGGTTCTGCACAAATCGAAGGTAACTTCACCATTGAGAGTTCTAAGCAATTAGCTCAAGTCCTTAGATTTGGCGCTTTACCAGTTTCACTTGAAATTGCAGAAAGTTCGGCAATTAGCCCGACTTTAGGTAAAGACCAATTAGAAGCTGGATTAATCGCAGGAATGGTGGGCTTAATTTTTGTAGCGCTTTATTTGTTGGCTTATTACCGCTTGCTGGGCGTGGTTGCTTTACTGAGTTTGGCGTTAGCTGGGGCCTTAGCTTGGTTCTTGTTTATTGCACTAGGAAGAAGTGTGGGATTCACCCTTACTTTGGCAGGGGTGGCTGGCGCGATCGTCTCTATTGGTATCACAGTCGACTCTTTTGTGGTTTATTTTGAAAGAATCCGCGACGAATTGCGCGAAGGTAAGACTGTGCGGGTTGCTACCGAAGCTGCCTGGCTCCGGGCTCGGCGCACTTTGATTGCAGCAGACTTCGTTACCCTTTTGGTTTCAATCGTGCTTTATGCGCTAAGCGTAGGAAGCGTGAGGGGATTTGCTTTCACGTTGGGTATCTTCACGGTTATTGATTTGTTTATCGCTTTCTTATTTACCAAGCCAGTGGTCACAATGTTTGGTAGATCTCGCTTCGCAACGCTGTCTCCTAAAGCTTCTGGACTGCGCAGACCATTGGAGGTGTCAAAATGAGTAGATTTACCAATTTAGGGGATCGGCTTTATACCGGCGAAACCTCATTTGATTTTGTGGGTCAACGCAAAAAATGGTACGCAGTAAGTGGTGTCTTTTTATTAGTGACAATTGCCGCAATTATCTTTAACGGCTTAAACCTAGGAATCGAATTTCAAGGTGGCGCCAAATTTAATATTCCCACCACGGCTAAGAGTGTGACTGAAGCCAGAGAAATCTTTACTGATTTAGCTCAGCCATCGAGCATTATCAAAGAAGTTGGTGGTAGTCGGCTAGAAGTTCAAATCCCTCCGATTGATATCGAAGAATTAGAAGTATTGGCAAAAGAAGTTGGCTTAGCGTTTGAGATACCCGCAGATCAAATTACTGTGCAAAGCGTTGGCCCCTCTTGGGGTGCTGATATCACGCGAACTGCCTTAATTGGCCTGGGTGTTTTTCTTATTTTGGTCACCATCTTTTTGGCCATTTATTTTGAATTTCGCATGGCGATTGCGGCCTTAATAGCTCTGGCGCATGACTTAATTTTGACTATAGGGGTTTATGCAATTGGTGGTTTTGAGGTAACGCCCGCCACCGTGATTGGCGTGTTAACGATTATGGGTTATTCGCTTTATGACACAGTGGTGGTTTTTGACAAGGTTAAAGAAAATACTCGCGGACTTCTAGCTCAATCTCGTTTTTCTTACCAAGAGGCCGCTAATTTAGCGGTCAACCAAACTTTAATTCGATCTTTTAATACTTCACTTTCTTCGCTTTTACCAGTGGGTGCAATTTTGATCGTAGGAGCCGGAATTTTAAGAGCCGGTACTTTGGTGGATTTGGCCTTGGCTTTGTTTGTGGGCATGCTGGTAGGTACTTACTCTTCAATCTTTATTGCGGTGCCCGCTTTGGTTCACATGAAAGAGCAGCAACCAGAGATTGGGTCATTAGAAAAACGTGTTCGAGCTCGTAGAAAGAATGCGGGTATTTCGGTTGATCAAGTTGAATTACTCGAGACTCAAGCTGCCACTACTACCGCTACTTTGCCCGCCGGGCCTCGTACTCAGCCTAAAAAATCTCCTCGCAGTAAACGCAAGAAGCATTAGCGGCACTTTGCCCCCTGTCGCTAAACTGAGGTAATTAAAGACTCAATTTAGGGGGAGAGATGACCGATTCTCATCCCACTGCCCGAGCCAGACTTTCGCGATTCGCTGGCCTTAGAAGTACTCCAGCCGAGTTAGAGCCCCTACTTAAAACAGTTCGTAAATATAATTCGCGTGATGATTTTGATTTAATTGAACGTGCTTATCTGAAAGCGAAGTTACTTCACACAGGTCAAAAACGACGAAGCGGCGAAGACTACATAACTCATCCCTTAGCAGTGGCACAAATTTTGGCAGACTTAGGAATGTCAAGTGAGACCTTAGCGGCCGCGCTTTTGCACGATACGGTGGAAGATACCGGGTACCCAATTACTCAACTGGCCAATGAATTTGGTTCGCAAGTGGCTCGCTTGGTTGATGGGGTCACTAAGTTAGACAATGTTAAATATGGCGAAAGTTCTGCCGCCGAAACCGTCCGCAAGATGGTGGTGGCAATGGCCAAAGACATAAGAGTCTTACTAATTAAATTGACCGATCGCTTGCACAATATGCAAACTATCAAATACATGTCACAAGAAAAACAGCTAAAAAAGGCAAAAGAAACACTTGAGATTTATGCTCCACTGGCTCATCGACTTGGAATGAATGCTATTAAGTGGGAACTAGAAGACTTAGCTTTTGAAACTTTATATCCAAAGGTTTATGAAGAGATTGTTAACTTAGTGACGCAAAGAGCGCCAGAGCGCGATCTACAACTGACTGGAGTTGTTGCCGATATAAATAAAGATCTGGCGCAGGTAAAAGTAAAGGCACTAGTAGCGGGCAGGCCAAAACATTATTATTCGATTTATCAAAAAATGATTTTGCGCGGGCGAGATTTTTCTGAGATTTACGATTTAATCGGGGTCAGAATTTTAGTTGACGATTTACGCGATTGTTATGCAGCATTAGGCGCGATCCACGGTCGGTGGAGTCCCATCCCAGGTCGTTTTAAAGATTACATTGCGATGCCAAAATTTAATCTTTATCGTTCGTTACACACCACGGTGATCGGGCCTGGCGGGCGTCCGGTAGAAGTTCAAATTCGCACCTACGACATGCACCGCGAAGCCGAATATGGGGTGGCGTCTCACTGGAAGTACAAGGCAAAGCAATCCGGTGAGGGTAACCGAGTTGGCGAAGATATGACTTGGCTAAAGCATTTGGTGGACTGGCAAAAAGAAACAGAAGATCCTGATGAATTTTTAGAGAGCCTGCGCTACGACTTGGGGCAAGAGCAAGAAATTTTTGTCTTTACCCCAAAAGGGGATGTGATGGCTTTGCCGATCGATTCAACTGCGGTGGATTTTGCTTATGCCGTTCACACTGAGATAGGGCATCGCTGCATTGGTTCGAGAATAAATGGCCGCTTGGTGCCGCTAGATACTCCACTGAAAAACGGCGACAACATAGAAATTTTTACCACCAAAGCTGATGGCGCTGGCCCCTCGCAAGACTGGTTGAAATTTGTTGTCACCACTCGCGCTAAGAATAAAATCAAGGCTCGCTTTAGCAAAGAGCGCCGAGAAGAATATATCGAGCAAGGGCGTGACGCCATTGCCAGATTATTACGAAAACAAAATTTGCCGCTACATCGTCTAATGGCAAATCAAGCCTTGTTAGCGGTAGGCAAAGAATTCAATTATGAGAATTTGGATGATCTTTATGCAGCCTGTGGTGAAGGCAAACTAAATCCAGCGGCGGTTATTGCCAAATTGATTCAAATGCATCAAGGTGGGGATGAGCCCGGTGAATCTGATGCTCCGTTCTATCTGGGTCAAGCTGTTAAGCAAAGAAGTGGATCAAGCGAATCGGCGGTTGTGGTTTCGGGTTCCGATGATGTTTTAGTAAGGCTAGGTCGTTGTTGCACCCCGGTTCCGCCCGATGAGATCTTTGGGTATGTAACTCGAGGTGGTGGAGTTAGCGTTCATCGCCACGATTGCACTAATGCTGAGGATTTATTGTTTGATAGTGAGCGAATAGTTGAAGTCAAGTGGACTGAGCAAACTCGGGGCACTTACTTGGTAAATATTCAAGTTGAAGCACTAGATAGAAATGGTTTACTTTCAGATGTGACAAGAGCTTTAGCTGAGCATCATGTGAATATTTTGAATGCCTCGGTGACAACTAGCCGAGATCGTATTGCAATTAGTAGATTTTCTTTTGAAATGGCTGACCCCACACATTTAGGAACCGTGCTGCGAGCAGTAAGAAACATTGAAGGCGTTTACGACGTCTATCGCAATTAAGAAGAAAACTCCACCAAAGCTTTTTCTGCAGCTGCTAATAGCATTTCTTGGGTTTGAATAGTTGTGGCGAGTGACTGAACTTTCTTTTCATCGCCTTGCGCTGTGGCAGCTTGCGCTAGCGCCTTAGTTTCTTCAAGCTTGGCTCTTAGTAGGTCTGCGGTGGCCTTGGCGCGAGCTGTATTTTCAGGATTCGAATTTTTGCTTTCTTTACGATCAAAACTTCTTACGTTGTCTTCCACAGCTTTAAGTCGATTTTCAATTGAATTTTTGTCTTTGCGTGGCACATGTCCGATTTCATCCCATTGATCTTGAATCTGCCTAAGCGCTTTTTTGGCTGAATTGAGATCAGTGACTGGCAAAAGGGCTTCGGCCTTACTGGCTAGTTCTTTTTTCTTTTCTAAGTTGGCAGTTTCTTCAGCATTGCGTTTTTCATCCTGCGCTTTGTATCCTACAAAAAATGCATCTTGATAGGACTTAAATTCTGCCCACCATTGATTCTCTTGTGCTTTACTCCCTTTAGGAGCTTGCTTCCACTTACTCATTAAATTCTTAAATTTATTGCTAGTGTTTTGCCAGTCGTTTGAAGCCGCTAACTTTTTAGCTTCTTTAATTAACTCAACTTTGACATTTTCGGCTTCCACTCGTTCGGTCTGTCTTTGAGCAAAAAATTGTCGACGATTTTTATCAAAGGCAGAGCGAGCTTTACTTAATCTCTTCCATAGCTCTTGCTCTTGTGATTTTGTGCCGTGAGGAAGTTTCTTCCATTCCTCTACTAATTCTTTAAATCGATCCGAAGTTGCTTTCCATTTGGTGCTCTTAGCAATTTTTTCTGCTTCTTCCACTAATTCAGTTCGTTTAACAATTGCAAAAGCTTTTTGTTCAGCACGCTTTTTAGATAGTTCTTCACCACGTGCTTCTACTGCGACTCTAAGTAGTTCTACGTTGCTAGCTAGGAGCGCGACATCACCGATGAAAGCTGGAGTTTGAATCAGCTCTTTAACGCGGTCAATTAATTTTTGTGATGCTTCGACTTGACCCTTTCCTTGGGCCATCCGACTTGTGGCTAATTGCACTTCAGAAAGTAAGTCTACGTATTTACGAGCATAAAAATTAAGTCCGTCACTAATTTCACCGGCAGCCCAGTTACCAACTGGGGTAGTTGAACCGTCAGGAAGGTTGAGAAGCACAGTTCCATCGGCTTCTATTCGCCCAAAGGCGAGCGCAGTCTCAAGATCACTCAAGTGTTTGTTCTCTCCAATTTGCCGACCGGTTTGTTCACTAAGAATACGACTAGCATTAACCCAACCTTAAAGTGGATTTACCCTCTGCAATTGTGGGGGTGGGATTTAGGAAATAAACAAGTGATTATTGAGCGGTTTGCCGCAGGGCCTTGGGCAACAAATTGTTATGTGGTGGCGCCAGCCGCAAATAGTGAAGCTGTAATCATTGATCCGGGCTTTGATTCACTTGCCGAAATTCAAAACCGGCTTGAAAAGCACAATTTGCATCCGGTAGCAGCTTTGCTAACCCATGGACACATGGACCACGTTTGGTCAGTGGTGCCGCTATGTCGCTCTCATAAAGTTCCTGCCTTAATTCATCAAAAGGATCGTTGGATGCTGGAAGATCCAAAGCTGGCTTATCCTATTGAGAGTTGGCGTCAAATCTTGATGATGAGTGATAACCAGGTTGATTTTTTTCCGAAAGATATTCAATACGTAACAGATAAGCAAAATTTAGATTTTGGTGGATTGAATTTTCAAGCACTGCACGCACCGGGGCACACTATGGGATCATTAGTTTTTGCATCAGGTAAAACATTATTTTCAGGTGACACATTATTTAATCAAGGAATCGGAAGAACTGATCTGCCAGGTGGGGATGAAGCTTTGATGCGAAAGACCTTAAAACAAGTAATTTTGCCAATGGACGATGCAATTAAGGTCTATCCAGGACACGGGCCCAGCACCACTATTGCAGATGAGCGCCAGAACAACTTATTTTTGAGAGAATTAACGCAATGAGTAAATTACAAGCGCCCAAAGGTGTGCCGGATTATTATCCGCCCGATTCTGAAAATTTTTTATATATTAAAAATACTCTTGCCGCTGCCGCGATATCTGCGGGTTATGGGTACGTGGAACTTCCGGTATTTGAAGACACTCAATTATTTATCCGTGGGGTGGGCGAGAGCACTGATGTGGTTAGTAAAGAAATGTATGTTTTTGAAGATCGTGCCGGGCGAAGTTTAGCTTTGCGACCAGAAGGTACTGCCGGTGTTATGCGGTTGATTGCCGAGCATTCGCTCGATAGAAATAGCCTGCCGGTAAAGCTTTGGTATGCGGGCCCATTTTTTAGAGCCGAAAGACCACAACTGGGTCGCTATCGGCAATTACAACAAGTCGGAATCGAAGCAGTGGGGATTAATGATCCTGCACTAGATGCAGAAGTTATTCAAGTAGCCGATCAAGCCTTTAAGTCAATTGGCCTTAAGCAGTATCAACTGCATTTAAATAGTTTGGGTTGCTTTGAGTGTCGGTCGGCTTATCGAGAACAATTAACCGCATTTTTGTCGACTTTAGATTTAGACCCAGCCACTAAAGAGCGGGCGGCGGTCAATCCATTAAGGGTGTTAGATGACAAAAGACCCGAAGTAAAAAATCAATTAGTAAACGCTCCACAAATTGCTAAGAGTTTGTGTCGGGCTTGCGTTGAGTATCAACAAGAAGTAGAAAAATATTTACTACAGAGTGATGTTCATTTTGCACCAAAACCTGATTTGGTTCGAGGGCTGGATTACTACACCCGTACTACTTTTGAGTTCGAACACTCACTTTTAGGGGCGCAATCGGGAATTGGCGGGGGTGGACGCTACGACGGATTAATGAAAGCTATTGGCGGATCGGATATCTCTGGAATTGGTTTTGGGATTGGGATAGATCGCACCTTATTAGCGGCGCAAGCTGAAGGGATTGCGCTTGCGACGCCAAATCAACTTGATATTTTTGTTATCCCTTTAGGGGAGGGCGCTAAGTCGATGGCGGTATCGCTAGTTCATCAACTTAGAAGCAACGGTTTTAAAGTTGACATGAGTTATGGTGATCGAGCTTTAAAGGGTGCCATGAAAGCGGCCGATCGGAGTGGGGCCAAGTACGCGGTATTGTTGGGTGAAAGCGAATTGAATTCCGCCAGGGTGCAAGTAAAAGATTTAACGTCTTCTTCACAAACTGATGTGCCTTTAGACAAAGTAGTGGAGTTCTTTTCTAACCAAGCTAAAGAAGGATAAATTAAATTGTTAAGGACCCACGTAGTTGATGCCTTGCGTGCCATCAACGCTGGTGAGAAGGTTTCATTAGCTGGCTGGATTGCGCGTCGGCGTGATCATGGGGGCGTTGCCTTTTTTGATTTGAGAGATGCCTCCGGAACTATTCAAATAGTGGTTCATGACGAAACAGCAGCCCATCAATTGAAGCCAGAAACCTGCGTCCATATTCAAGGTGTTGTGAATTTGCGTCCAGCGGGTAATGAAAACAAAGAATTAGCTAGTGGTGAGATTGAGATAGAGGTAGCAGAAGTATCAGTGCTCTCAGAGAGTCAGCCTTTACCGTTTCAAATCGATCAACATGTAACGGTGGGTGAAGATACTCGACTTAAATATCGCTATTTAGATTTAAGAAGGCCTGATGGTCCAGGGGACAACTTAAGGGTTCGCAATAAGGTTTCGCACATTACGAGAGATTTGCTCTATCGCCTAGATTTTATTGAAGTTGAAACACCCACCCTGACCCGCTCTACCCCAGAAGGAGCGAGGGACTTTTTAGTTCCGGTGCGCTTACAGCAAGGGGAGTGGTACGCACTTCCTCAGTCGCCGCAATTATTTAAGCAACTCTTGATGGTAGGCGGAATGGAGCGTTATTACCAGATAGCGCGGTGTTATCGCGATGAAGATTTTCGAGCAGACCGTCAGCCAGAATTCACTCAATTAGATATTGAGATGTCTTTTGTAACGCAAGAAGAAGTTATAGAAGTTGCAGAAACCATTTTACGTGAAATCTGGCGAGAAGTTTTAGATTACGAGATACCCCCAATATCCAAAATTACTTACCGTGACGCTATGAATAAATATGGTTCTGATAAGCCAGATTTGCGTTATCAACTAGAGCTAGTTGACCTCTCAGATTTTTTCAAAGAAACTCCCTTTAGAGTTTTTCAATCCGATTATGTGGGTGCTGTAGTAATGCCTGGTGGAGCCAGCACACCCCGGCGAGGTTTTGATGCTTGGCAAGAATGGGCAAAACAACGTGGCGCTAAAGGTTTGGCTTACGCCACTTTTGGTGATGAGAATGAAATTCTCGGTCCGGTTGCTAAAAATATCTCTGAGCAAGAGCGAGCTGGCCTAAGAGCTGCGGTCGGCGCCCAAGTTGGCGATGCAGTCTTTTTTGCCGCAGGTGAAAAAGCTAGTTCACAAGCACTGCTGGGGGCAGCACGAGTTGAAATTGCCCAAAAACTTGAGTTAGCAAGTGTGGATGATTGGAAATTTGTTTGGGTGGTTGACGCTCCCATGTTTGAACCAATTGTGGATGAGAGCGGTAAGACTGGTTGGACTGCAGTGCATCATCCATTCACTTCACCAAATACCGAATCTTTATCAACCTTCACCCAAGATCCCGGCAACGCTTTGGCCTGGGCCTATGACATTGTGCTCAACGGCAACGAAATTGGTGGTGGTTCAATTCGTATCCACGATCCAAAGGTACAGGCTGAGGTATTTAAAATTTTAGGAATTAGTGAAGCAGAACAAAATGAAAAATTCGGCTTTTTATTAGAAGCATTTAAATATGGCCCACCACCTCATGGCGGTATTGCTTTGGGTTGGGATCGCTTGGTAATGCTCTTAACAAAATCTCAAAGTATTCGCGATGTAATCGCTTTTCCCAAGAGCGGCAACGGTGTTGATCCATTGACAGGGGCGCCAACTGAAATTAGCAAGCAACAAAGACGCGAAGCTGGAATTGACGCAGTCAAAGCAGATAAAAACTCTTAGAATGAGTTATGCCCGACAGCCTCTTTGACTCACCCGAAAGTAGTTCGGTGAGTAAAAGCGCTCCGCTCGCGGCCAGGATGCGCCCCAAAACTTTAAGTGAAGTAGTAGGCCAAGACCATTTAACTGGTGAAAGTTCACCTTTAAGACGTATTTCACAAGCGGCTAAAGCCAATAACAGCAGCATGACTTCAATTATTTTTTATGGTCCGCCCGGAACCGGCAAAACCAGTTTGGCGCAAGTTTTAGCGCATGAAACCGATGCCTGGTTTAGTGAATTATCTGCAACCGCTAGCGGGGTAAAAGAAGTTAGGGCTGCGATTGATTTAGCTAAAGGAAGATTTGCCCGCGGTCGAGGCACCATTTTATTTATTGATGAAATTCATCGCTTTAGTAAAACTCAGCAAGACACACTTTTGCAAGGAGTAGAGGAAGGCTGGATAACTTTAGTTGGGGCTACCACTGAAAATCCGTCCGTTTCAATTAATTCGGCTTTACTATCGCGCGCCATAGTTTTAAATCTTAAATCACTGCAAGATGAAGAAATATCAGAATTAATAGATCGAGCTCTCGCAAGTGAAAAAGGAATTTTAGGTTTTGACTTAAATCAAGCTGCCAAAGATCACTTAATCAGATTTAGTGGTGGGGATGCTCGAAAAGCTTTGGTGGGATTAGAAGCGGCAAGCGCCATCAGCGGTGGCAGAAATAGTAAAAGTATTGAATTAAACGATATGCAAGACGCACTACAAAGAAGTGCGCTGCGTTATGACAAATCTTCTAGTGTTCATTACGACGTAGCAAGCGCCTTTATTAAAAGTATTCGAGGAAGCGACGCTGACGGCGCCTTGCACTACTTAGCGCGAATGATTGAATCAGGGGAAGACCCAAAATTTATCGCCCGCCGGATGATCATCTCAGCTAGCGAAGATATCGGTTTAGCAGATTCACGGGCCTTAACTATTGCTACCAGCGCCGCACAAGCAGTGGCTTTAGTTGGTTGGCCGGAAGCGCGCATCATCTTGTCACAAGCGGTAATTTACTTAGCGCTAGCGCCAAAATCTAACTCTGCTTATTTGGCAATTGATGCGGCGTTGGCAGATGTACGCGATGGATTGGGGCAGTTGGTACCGCCACATTTGCAAGACGGATCGCTACCTGCTTCCAAGGCAACTGGTGCCGGGATTGGTTACCGCTATCCGCATGATTTTCCGCAAGCTATAGCGCAGCAAGAGTATTTACCCCTTGATTTAAACCAGCACGAGTATTACCAACCTCAAAGTAGAGGCGATGAATCTCGTCTCGCCGATTTGTGGGAACGCATTAAGCAGGTACTAAGGTAAGCACTTGTTGAATAAAAATACAAAAAGAGGTTTGTATGGAGTCGGCTGAGATTCGCCAGCGATTTCTGGATTTTTTTGCAAGCAAAGATCACACAGTTGTCTCTTCTGCCTCCTTGATTGCTAACGATCCAACTCTTTTATTAGTTAATGCCGGCATGGTGCCATTTAAACCATATTTTTTAGGTGAAGTTGCCCCGCCTTACCCACGCGCCACTTCGGTTCAAAAGTGTGTCAGAACCCTAGATATTGAAGAAGTCGGTAAGACCACCCGTCACGGTTCCTTTTTTCAAATGGCTGGCAATTTTTCTTTCGGGGATTATTTCAAAGACGACGCAATCAGATTCGCCTGGGACTTATTAACAAA
>JAGYJD010000002.1 GCA_018402365.1 Candidatus Nanopelagicales bacterium
GGCTTGCCACGCAAACCTGGAATGAGTCGGATGGATTTAATAGACACAAATGCAAAAATTGTTAGGCAAGTTTCTGAAAATGTAGCTAAGCATGCTGCGAACGCCGTTGTGATAGTAGTTTCAAATCCACTAGATGAAATGACTGCTTTAGCTCAAATTGCAACTGGTTTTGAAAAAAGTAAAGTTTTGGGACAAGCTGGAATGCTCGACACTGCTCGGTTTAGCAATTTTGTAGCAGAAAAACTTTCAGTACCGGTGGGTGAAGTTAAGACTCTTACGCTGGGCTCCCATGGTGACACCATGGTGCCAGTGCCAAGTCAATCTTCAGTAAGCGGAAAGCCTTTGAGTGAAGTGTTAGGCGAAGCTGAAGTTGAAGAATTGGTTGAACGCACTCGTAACGGTGGCGCTGAAGTGGTGGCGCTATTAAAAACAGGTTCGGCCTACTACGCCCCAAGTGCTGCTGCCGCCCGGATGGCGAAAGCGGTAATTGAGGATTCAGATGCAGTGATGCCGGTCTGTGCTTGGGTTGATGGGGAATACGGAATTAGCGGTGTTTATTTAGGAGTAGAAGCAAGGATTGGTAAAGGTGGGGTAAAGCAAGTTGTTGAAACTGCGCTTAGCGAATCCGAAAAGAGCGCTTTGCTCTTAGCAGCCGAAGCAGTAAGAGCAAAGCAAGCTGACGTCAAAGATAAATAGGAAAAGGTAAAAATGAGCAAGATTAAAGTAATTAATCCAGTAGTTGAGTTAGATGGCGATGAGATGACTCGTATTATCTGGCAATTTATAAAAGATGAGCTAATACTGCCTTTTTTGGACGTAAATCTTGAATACTATGACCTTGGTATTGAGTATCGCGACAAGACTGATGATCAAGTAACAATAGACGCCGCGAACGCCATAAAAAAACATGGAGTGGGCGTCAAGTGCGCAACTATCACACCAGATGAAGCTCGAGTTGAAGAATTTGGTTTAAAAAAGATGTGGAAATCACCTAACGGGACTATTCGCAATATTTTAGGCGGAGTAATTTTTAGAGAGCCAATCATCATTCAAAATATTCCAAGACTTGTCCCAAGTTGGACCAAGCCAATTGTGATTGGTCGTCACGCTCACGGAGACCAATACAAAGCTACTGATTTTGTTGTAAAAGGACCTGGCACAGTAACGATTACTTACACACCGGATGACGGATCCCAGCCAGTTGAAATGGAAATCGCCAAGTTTGAAAATGGTGGAGTTGCCATGGGTATGTATAACTTTGACGACAGTATTCGGGACTTTGCTCGCGCTTCATTGCGCTACGGCTTATCGCGAAATTATCCTGTTTATTTATCAACGAAAAACACAATTCTAAAAGCTTACGATGGTCGCTTTAAAGATATTTTTGCTGAAGTTTTTGAAACAGAATTCAAAAAAGATTTTGATACCGCAGGATTAACTTACGAACACCGACTAATTGACGATATGGTAGCGACCGCCTTGAAATGGGAGGGTGGCTACGTGTGGGCTTGTAAGAATTATGACGGTGATGTGCAAAGCGACACTGTTGCGCAGGGATTCGGGTCTTTGGGTCTTATGACTAGCGTTCTAATGACTCCAGATGGCAGAACAGTTGAAGCGGAAGCTGCTCATGGAACTGTGACTCGTCACTACCGTCGCCATCAACAAGGTGAGCCAACTTCAACCAATCCCATTGCTTCCATTTTTGCTTGGACTCAAGGTTTGGCTCATCGTGGAAAATTAGACCAAACACCCGCGGTAACTGAATTTGCTCAACGGCTAGAAGCTGTTTGCATACAGACCGTAGAAAGCGGGCAAATGACCAAGGATCTGGCGCGATTGATCAGCACAGAGCAACCTTGGCAAACAACCCAAGAATTCCTCTCTGCCATTAAGCAAAATCTTGACGCCGCAATGGCCTAACGGCAAGTGCAGTAATCTCACGCTATGAACCCAGTACTGAGTGATTTATTGTTAGTTCTTTTCTTTGTTCTGCTAGGCGGGGTTTTTGCCGGTACCGAGATTGCTTTGGTCTCGCTGCGTGAGTCTCAAGTCAAAAAATTAGAGACCACTAAAGGCAGGCGAGGAGTTTGGTTAGCCAATTTACATAGAGATCCAAATCGCTTTTTAGCAGCGGTTCAGGTGGGTGTTACCTTCACCGGATTTATTTCTGCAGGTTTAGGTGCTTCACAAATTTCACCAAATATTGAACCCTTGCTGGCAAATCTAATTGGGCCGCGCGCAGCAGGTGTGACCTCGTTTGTCTTAGTCACACTTTTTATCGCATATTTATCTCTAGTACTAGGCGAGCTCGTACCTAAGCGCCTTGCCTTACAGGCAGCGGAGCGCTGGGCGGTTTGGTTAGCTGGTCCACTTGAGTTCATTGCTCGACTTACTCGGCCCTTTATTTGGTTACTGAGTAAATCTACAAATTTTATTCTTAGAGTTTTTCGAGTTGACCCAAACTCTGCCAGAGAGGCAATCAGCGGTGAAGAGTTACGTGATTTGGTTTCGGCCCATGAAGAATTAAGTGAAAATGAGCGAGCAGTTATCGATGATGTCTTTTCGGCAGTGAATAAAGAAGTTAAAGAAGTTATGACTCCTCGTACTGAAGTTGAATTTATCTCAGCTGATATCCCAATTTCAGAAGCCGTAAAACAAGCAGAAAAGTTACCGCATACTCTGTACCCAGTAGTAGAGAATTCACTAGATGATGTCATTGGCTTTGTTAGCATAAAACAACTCATGCTCTCAGATGTGAGAAACCTTGAAGTGAGAGTGCGAAAAATTACCAAACCGATTCAAAAAATTCCGGGAACGGTAAAGGTACTAAACGCCTTAGCTCAGTTAAGAAAAGCCAAACAAAATATGGCGATCGTAGTTGATGAGTTTGGTGGCACTAATGGAATTATTACTTTAGAAGATCTGGTTGAAGAATTAATCGGTGATATTCGTGATGAAACTGATGTGAATATCCAAACAGTAAGAGAATTAGATTTTCATGGGTCAGTCGAAATTGATGGCTTAGAAAATCTTGAAGATTTTGCGGAACGAACCCATATAAAAATTCCAGAAGGGCCATATGACACAGTGGCAGGATTCGTCGTTGCTCGCTTAGGCCTATTACCATTTGTGGGGGCTGAAGTAACTGCAGAAGAATGTCGCTTTGAAGTTTTAGAGGTAGATGTGAGACGAATTTCTAGAATTCGGGTGACAAGAATCGAGCCCGTTGAAGGTAATTATGAGCAGTAAAAAACGGGTTTTAAGTGGAATTCAACCCACCGCGGATTCTTTTCAAATTGGAAATTATCTAGGCGCACTCAAACAGTGGGTACAGCTACAAGATACTCATGACACTTTTTACTCGATAGTGGATTTACACGCGATAACAGGTGAGCATGATCCAAAAGTTTTACATCAAAGAACTCTGCTAGCTTTTGCGCAAGTTATAGCCGCCGGGGTAGATCCTGAAAAAAGCACGCTATTTGTCCAAAGCCAAGTGCCAGAGCATGCTCAATTAGCGTGGGTTTTGGGCTGCCAGACTGGTTTTGGTGAAGCCAGTCGCATGACGCAATTTAAAGATAAATCAAAAAAGGGTGGAATGGATCGTACTTCGGTTGGCCTTTTCACTTATCCAATCTTGCAAGCTGCTGATATTTTGCTTTATCAAGCTGATCAAGTTCCGGTAGGCGAGGATCAACGGCAACATCTAGAACTAACTCGAGACTTAGCGATACGTTTTAATAATAATTTCACAAAGACATTTACCGTTCCTGAGCCTTATATCGTTAAAGAATCCGCAAAAATCTTAGACCTACAAGACCCAACCGCCAAGATGAGTAAGTCATTACCTGCGGGTTGTGTTTTTTTATTGGATGACGAACAAATCATCATGAAGAAGTTTAAAAGTGCTGTCACCGATAGCGATAGAGAAATTAAGTTCGACACTGAGTTAAAACCAGGAGTTTCAAATCTATTGTCCATTATTAGCTTGGTTAGTGGGGCGGATATTTCTGAACTTGAGAGTGAATTTTCTAGCAAAGGATATGGGGACTTAAAACAGCGAGCCGGTGAATTAGTTATTGAATCAGTCGCTCGTCCATTTAAGAGTAAAGTTGATGAATTAATGAAAGATAAAGCCCAGTTAAACAAACTAATGAATCAAGGTGCCCAAAAAGCTAAGCAAGTCGCTGGGGAAACTTTAAGAACCGTTTATCAAAACCTAGGCTTTGTTAGTTAAGCGTTACTCTTTCTTCGAGAAATAGTTTTACCAAGCCATACCAACGGATCGTACTTAGTATCAACTACACGCTCTTTCATCGGAATAATTGCGTTATCGGTGATTTTGATGTGTTCAGGGCAGACGTCGGTACAACACTTAGTGATGTTGCACATTCCCAAGCCATGTTCGTCTTGCGCTTCACGCTTGCGGTCCATCTCATCAAGCGGATGCATATCGAGCTCTGCTAAGCGGATGAAGAAACGAGGCCCAGCAAATGATTTTTTATTCTCTTCATGATCACGAATTACGTGACAGGTGTCTTGACATAAGAAGCATTCAATACACTTTCTAAACTCTTGGCTTCGATTTACGTCAACTTGTTTCATTCGGTATTCACCAGGCTTTAAGTGAGCTGGACCTTGGAAGGAAGGAATTTCACGAGCCTTTTCGTAATTGAATGAGACATCTGCAACTAGGTCCTTAATAACCGGAAAGGCTCTTAAGGGAGTGACAGTGATGGTTTCTTCTTCACTAAAGGTGTTCATACGGGTCATACACATTAAGCGTGGCTTGCCATTGATTTCAGCGCTACAAGAGCCGCATTTTCCGGCCTTGCAGTTCCAACGCACTGCCAGATCACCCGCGGCAGTGGCCTGAAGGCGATGAATTGCATCTAACACCACTTCACCTTCGTTAACCTCTACTTCGTAATTAGTCAGGACGCCGGCATCTTTATCTCCGCGCCAGACTCTGAAATTGGCTTTGTATCCCATTAGTTGCTCCCTTGCGAGATGGCGGTTAACTCTGGCTCAGTCAAATACTTTGACAACTCTTCTCTTTCGAAGAGATTCATCAATTCGGTGGGCATGGGCGGGAGACCTTGGCGTTCTATTTGAATCTTCTCGCCATCCCAAGCAGCAATTATATGAATCTGCCTCCAAGTTGAATCCATTTTTGGAAAATCATTTCGGGTATGTCCTCCCCGTGATTCTTCACGCTCTAGCGCACTGCGGGCAATTGATTCAGACACCAACAGCATGCTTTGCAGATCTAGCGCCAGATGCCAGCCTGGATTAAATTGACGGTTTCCTTCAACAGTTACCTGCTTGGCTCTCGCTTTTAGTAATTCTAATTTTGCTAGCGCTTCGCGCATTTCATCGCCATCTCGAATGATTCCAACCAAATCATTCATTACTTGTTGTAATTCTTGATGAACGGTGTAGGGGTTTTCACCATTTTCGTTATTGAAAGCAACTGTGGCATTAGCAATTGCAGCTTCGATAGATTTTTCCGTGACCTTTGGTATTTCGGGTAAAGACAAGACATATTCAGCTGCACCAAGACCCGCTCTGCGACCAAAAACTAAAAGGTCTGAAAGTGAGTTTCCACCGAGTCGATTGGAGCCGTGCATTCCGCCCGCTACTTCACCGGCGGCATAAAGGCCCACTACGCCCACCGCAGCACCAGAATCGGCATCAACTTGGATTCCACCCATCACGTAGTGGCAGGTTGGTCCAACTTCCATTGGTTGTTTAGTTATGTCGACATCGGCTAATTCTTTAAATTGATGCCACATAGAAGGCAAACGATTCTTAATTACCTCTGGCTTAAGTCGGGTTGAAACATCTAAGAAAACTCCACCATGTGGTGAACCGCGACCAGCTTTTACTTCAGCGTTGATGGCACGTGCCACTTCATCACGCGGTAGCAATTCTGGAGGACGACGGTTGTTTTCTGGATCCTCGTACCAACCATCAGCTTCTTCTTCACTTTCCGCGTATTTATCTTTAAAAACTGCCGGAATGTAATCAAACATAAAACGTTTTCCATCAGAATTTTTCAGAACGCCGCCGTCACCACGTACAGATTCAGTGACCAAGATTCCTTTTACGCTGGGAGGCCAAACCATTCCAGTTGGATGAAATTGCACAAACTCCATATGCATTAATTTGCTACCGGCTTTTAGAGCTAAAGCGTGACCGTCGCCAGTACCCTCCCAAGAGTTGGAGGTGACTTTGAAGGATTTTCCGATTCCACCAGTTGCTAACACCACCGCTGGGGATTCGAATAATACGAATCGTCCGCTTTCGCGGTAGTAACCCAATGCACCAGTGACTTGGTTATTTTCGGTAGTGATTTCAGTAATGGTTAATTCTGCAAATACCTTTAAGCGATCTTCGTAATCACCAGTGGCTTCGTAGTCTTCTTGTTGTAAGCCAACAATCCGCTGTTGCAGAGTTCTAATAAGTTCCAAGCCAGTGCGATCACCGACGTGGGCGAGGCGCGGGTATTCGTGCCCACCAAAGTTTCTTTGGCTAATTTTGCCTTCTTTGGTGCGATCAAACAATGCACCCCAAGTTTCTAACTCCCAAACCCGATCTGGTGATTCTTTGGCATGTAACTCTGCCATCCGCCAGTGGTTTAAGAATTTTCCTCCGCGCAAAGTGTCGCGAAAGTGAACTTTCCAGTTATCGCTGTCATTTACATTTCCCATCGAGGCGGCGATTCCACCCTCTGCCATAACGGTGTGGGCTTTTCCAAATAATGATTTACAGATGATAGCTGTTTTTAATCCCTTAGCCCGCGCTTCTATAGCTGCGCGTAACCCAGCACCCCCCGCACCAATAATTAGTACGTCGTATTGATGGCGCTCAATCTCAGCCATTTATTTGATCCCTCTCCTAGAAGAAATAAAAATTAGTAATGGTGTCGGTGGCCACCAAGCGAATGTAAACATCGGCTCCCCAAACTCCAAACAGGGAAATCCAAGCGTACTTAGGATGATGTTGATTTAACTTTGAAACAATGTTCCAAGCCTTATACCTAACTGGATTTTTACTGAAGTGCTTTAGTTTTCCACCCAAGATGTGACGACAAGAATGGCAAGAAAGCGTGTAAAGCCATAACCAAAACGCGTTGTTGATCAAAATGAGTGTTCCCACACTCATGTGACCCCATTCGCCAGTGTTGTCTCTAAAAGCAATCACGGCATCAAAAGTTAAAACCATATTGATTACTATCGCCGCGTAAAAGAAGTAGCGGTGAGAATTTTGCAAAATCAAAGGAGCGCGAGTTTCGCCAGAGTAAGACTTGTGAGGTTCGGCTACGGCGCAAGCAGGTGGCGATAACCAAAAAGCTCGGTAGTAAGTCTTGCGATAGTAGTAACAAGTCATTCTGAAACCCAATGGAAAAATTAAAATAATTAAAGCGGGGGATAAAACCCACCATGAACCGAATGGTTGACCAAAGTCAGAAGCTCCGGGCAAGCAACTGGTAGCTAAGCAAGGGGAATAAAAAGGAGAGAGCAAGGGAGTTACGTAGTAGTACGCACCTTCGAATGCCCGCCACGTTGCATAGACGACGAAAGAAAGCAAAAAGAAGACGGTGACAGCTGGCTGGATCCACCACCTATCAGTTCTTAAAGTTCTAAAATTTATCTTGGCTCTACCTGGGGCATTGGTGCCGCGCGAAAGGGAATCTAAACTCATAGTGGGAGTTTATCTATACTTATGCAAGGAGTGCCAAACGAATACTTGCTTTATTATTTGTGAAGTTAGGCACAACTCAATCTTCAATTTCAACCAGGTTGGCTCCACTAGCAACCACGTCTCCGGCTGAAACCATAATTCGCGATACTGTGCCCGATTTGTGAGCCAAAATGGGTTGCTCCATTTTCATGGCTTCTAGCACCAGCACTACCTCACCGCTTTGAATACTTTGCCCCACCTTTACTGCAATCTTGACTACCGTGCCCTGCATAGGGCTGGGGATGGAATTTGAATCGATAGCTTGCGCACTGAACTTATGTGGCTTACTACGTGGTGCCGGTTTTGCTTTGGGTTTGACGATTGAAAGCTCCTGCGGCAAATTGACTTCAAATCTTTTGTTATTTACTTCAACCACAACTGTGTTACGTTGCGAGGGATTTTGACTTGGGTCCAACTCTTCGTAGCTGAGTAGTTCATTTTTAAATTCAGTTTCAATCCAAGAGGTGTACACCTTAAATTTTTCAGAAGGGTCTGTTGGGGCAAATGCCTCATCTTCAATAACTGCCTTATGAAAAGGAATAACAGTGGCAATACCCTCAACTTTAAATTCTGCTAAGGCGCGCTTGGCTCGATTTAAGGCTTCAGTACGAGTTGCCCCAGTGACAATTAGTTTTGCCAATAAAGAATCAAAGTTTTGACCGATTTGATCATTGACTCTAAAGCCAGTATCAACTCTTACCCCCGGACCTGCTGGAATTTCAAAAACGCGCAGATAACCAGGGGTCGGAAGAAAGTTTTTGCCAGGGTCTTCACCGTTGATTCGAAATTCAATACTGTGTCCCCGAATTTCTGGATCAGAAAAATTTAACTTTTCTCCTTGGGCAATTTTAATTTGCCATTTCACTAGGTCTACGCCAGTTACCTCTTCGCTAACTGGGTGCTCAACTTGTAAGCGAGTATTAACTTCTAAAAATGAAATCATGCCGTCTTGTGCCACTAAGAACTCACAAGTTGCCGCACCTTGATAGTCCGCCTTTTTTAAAATAGCTTTAGAAGATTTATAGAGTTGTTCAATTTGTTGCTCATTTAAAAAGGGAGCAGGGGCTTCTTCTACCAATTTTTGGTGACGCCGTTGTAAAGAGCAATCCCGGGTTGAAACTACAACTACATTTCCAAACTGATCTGCTAAACATTGCGTTTCAACATGGCGAGGTTTTTCTAAATATCTTTCAACAAAACACTGACCGTTGCCAAACGCCGCCTCAGCTTCGCGCACTGCTGATTCAAAACTTGAAACAATGTCTGCTTGAGTCTTGGCAACCTTCAATCCGCGGCCTCCGCCGCCGAAAGCAGCTTTGATGGCGATGGGTGTCCCAAACTCCTGCGCAAAAGCTAAAACTTCACTGGCGTCTTTCACGGGGTCGCGGGTTCCCGGGGCTAGTGGTGCACCCACCTGTGCTGCGATGTGGCGAGCTTGCACTTTGTCACCTAGTGCACTTATTGCTTCAGGGGAGGGGCCAATCCAAATCAAATTTTCAGCTAAAACTTTTTTTGCGAATTCAGCATTTTCTGAAAGGAATCCATAGCCAGGGTGAATTGCATCGGCTTGAGTTTGCTTTGCCGCATTGATAATTTTTGCCATATCCAAATAGGAATCTTTAGCGGTGATCCCGCCCAGCGCGAAAGCTTGATCAGCCATCTCTACGTGCAACAAGTCTCGATCAGTTTCAGAATAAATTGCCACTGCTTCAATGCCAAGATCATGACAAGCGCGAATCACTCGCACCGCAATTTCACCGCGGTTGGCGATCAAAACCCGTTTAATTTTCATTCCACCCGAGATCATAGAGCCAAAGGCTTAAGGTCCTGCCGCAGTCAAGCTTAGATTAAAGCAGGCTAGGAATCTTTTGCTCTTCTGCGAGATTAGCGCGACGGAACCAGAAAGTAACACCGGTTGAAACCAGCACGATAAACAACGAGTAGAGCGCGGGGATAATTAAGACCAAACCAATAGTTGGGTCACCACTGAAATTCAAAAGCACAATTGCAATCGCTAGCGGACCATTTTGGATCCCGGTTTCTAATGAGATAGTGCGGGCATTCATGGGGTGAAGTCGTAGTCCTCGGGTGAGTAGGTAGGCGATGGTGATGCCAAGAAATCCCAGACCAATCGCCACAACGTAGGTCTGCCAAGGGGTGGAGGCAAGTAGATTCCAGTTTCTTGGCACCCAAGTCGATAATAAGAACACAATAAAGAAAAGTCCAAAAAATCCACCAAGCAATTCCAAGACCGCACCGATATTGGCACTTAAGCGCCTTAGCAGCATTCCCAAAATTACCGGAATTAGCAAAATTACAAGTGTGACGATGATGTTGCGGGGAGGAATTTGTGAAGCCGCGCTACCGTCGGGTGAAATTAATCCTAGGTAAAAATAAAGAACCAAAGGCGTCATCAAAATCGCCCATAGCGTTGAATTGGTGGTCATGATTACGCTCAATGCCAAATTGCCCTTAGAGAAATAAGTAAAAATATTTGAGGTAGTTCCAGCTGGAACGCTTCCCATGATCAAAGCACCTATCGCAACCGGAAGCGCATACTCTCTTGGTAGCTGAAATAAAAATGTTACGACTAACAGGTATGCCAAAAGTGGCATGATGGCAAATTGCGTAACCCAGCCGATTACCAATCCCCAAGGTCGACGCAAGGCCAGACGAAAATCTCTTGGTGTGAGCCCAGCTCCTAAGCCAAACATAATTACAAAGACCATTACCACCAAAAGCACTTCTTCAAAAGGAGTAACAACATCCTGCTCTGAAACTTGTGCCTGCGCCTGAACCATCAAAGAAGTGAAAGTCATTTGGAGTCCTTTTCTAGTGCCATTTTGCGCAATTCGCGTCTAAGAATTTTTCCGATCGGGCTTTTCGGAAGTTCGTCAACAAAGATAAGTGATTTTGGAACTTTGTAACGGGCTAGGTGTTTTCGGCAGTGTTCAAGGATTTGCTCTTGAGAAGGAGCTGGTGTATCGGTCACAAGATAAGCGCAAACTTTTTCGCCAGCGACTTCATCAGGTAACCCGATTACCCCGACCTCTTTAACGCCGCTCACGGCTGCAATTTGCTCTTCGACTTCGTTTGGATAAACGTTAAAGCCACTTACTAAGATCACATCTTTTTTACGATCCACAATCGTGAAAAAACCGGCTTCGTCCATTTGGGCAATATCGCCAGTGTGAAGCCAGCCGTCTTTGAGGGTATGAGCGGTTTCTTCAGGGTTGTTCCAGTACCCAAGCATGACTTGCGGTCCCTTCGCTACCAATTCGCCAGCTTCCCCAACCCCTAACCAATTACCTTGCTCGTCAATTATGCCTATCTCAGTTGAAGGAACTGGTATTCCGATTGAACCAGGTCGACCGGTTCCGTCAAGTGGATTAAAGGACAGCACTGGAGAAGATTCAGTTAAACCAAATCCTTCAACGATCGGAGTTTTTGTCACTTCTTCCCAGTGAGTGGCGACGGGCTGGTGCAATGCCATTCCACCAGCGGCCGAAGCACGTAAGTGTGCTGGAGGTCCATCTAGAAACCAACGTTCTTTTAAGAGCGCATTGAAAAGGGTATTAACGCCCGTTACCCAAGTTATTTTGTAATTTTCGAACGCCCGTTTTAAATTGTTGGGGGGTCGGGGAGTTGGAATTACGATGTTGCGTGCTCCCACGTGAAAAAATGCCAATAAATTTATAGTGAAGGCAAATATGTGATAAAGCGGCAGCGCAGTTAAGACAGTTTCTTTACCTGGACGAATAAACGTCCCAACCATTTGCAGCATTTGTAAAGTATTTGCTACCAAGTTTTTGTGACTTAGCATCGCACCTTTTGAAACCCCAGTAGTTCCACCGGTGTATTGCAGGGCAGCGATTGTGTCCCCGTTGACTTCTGTCAGGTATTTTTCAACTTCAGACCGGTTAGCACTAGTGCTACCAAGAGCTACTGCCTTTGCAAAAGAGGTATGTTCAACAGTAATTTTTGGAAGCGAGCGATTCCAAAATTTTTGAACCAATCGAATTACTCCCGCTACCACGGCTGGAAAGTATTCATTTATTTTTACAGTAATGACTGTCTCAATATCGGTCTTTGGTAAAACTTCTTCAAGGCGATCGGCAAACATGTCGATTATTACCAAAGCTTTGGCTCCGGAATTAGAAAATTGGTGAGTCATCTCAGTAGCGGTATAAAGCGGATTTGTATTTACTAAAATGCAGCCTGCTTTAAAAACTCCAAAAGCGACTATTGGATAACTTAAACAGTTCGGCAGCTGAACCGCTACCCGGTCACCAACTTTTAACCCGGCCACCTCACGCAAGTAAGCCGCAAAGTCATCTGACTTTTGGTCTATCTGGCGGTAAGAGAGCGATCCGTTCATGCCATTAGGCATACATTGGGTGAAGGCAGTGGTGTCTGCATATTTTTCGCTGGCGGCACGAATCAAAGCAGGTAAATGCGGCACTGGTAATTCTTGAAGTACTGGGTTTACTTCACTCGGGTAACTAGCCAGCCAAGCCTGCTGTGTCATATCCACTCTTCCGCCGAAGGATTCACCGCCACCAAGAGAGTTAGGCGGAGTTTTGAGCAATCATAACCACGTTCGGAGTGAATTATCTAGGCATAAGTGATATTTGCCCAAGCTTTGGTCCAATCAAGACCCACCGAGTTAGTAAGCATTTTTACGGTATTTATGGACAAACCGATCACATTATTTGAATCACCGATAACAGATTTCACAAAGGCAGCACCAAAACCATTCAAAGTAAAAGACCCAGCAACTGCTAACGGCTCACCGGTAGCTAGGTAGCTGGCTAGCTCTTGTTCAGAAATTTTATCCATCAAGACTTCGGTGGAAATTACTTTAGTGGCAACGGACAAGGTGGCTAAATTCATCACGCAGTGGCCCGTGTGCAAAATCCCGGATTTTCCGCTCATGGCTGAAATCCGAATTTTGGCCTCGCTTAAATCTTTTGGCTTTCCCACAAGTTCATTCTCAAACTCCCACATTGAATCTGCAGCTATCAGCACTCCTGTTTTCGGGAGTTGAGGTTGCCTCAGCACTGCCTCGGCCTTAGCGCGAGCTAAATTTTCAACTATAACTTGTGGGGGTTGAGATTTCAAAGTTTCAAATAATCTTTCTTCATCGATATTTGAAGAAATAACGATCGGATTTATTCCAGCTTGCATTAATAAATTTTTTCTAGCTGGCGAGGCCGACGCTAACACCACCGGCAAGATCTCTGTCATAGCGAATTTAATTGCCATCCTTGAGGCTGAACTACTGGTGCTGCGCGAAAAATATTTTGTGGTTTTGCCCAGTTGCTACCGGTGCTCACTAGTTCTTGATGAGCAAAAGTACGATTTACTATTTCAGCTAAGGCGTGAGAGATAGCCAGTGATTCCTCAATGGTGGGTTCACTCTTGCTACAGGTGAAGTCAATTTCTTTTTTCAAAGTGGAATATTTCCGTGTTTTTTAGGTGGTAAAGATTCCCGCTTAGTCCTAAGCATTCGCAAGGATTTTACAATCTGGGCCCGTGTTTCACTTGGTGTGATAACCGCATCAATCCAACCTCGCTCCGCTGCGACATAAGGATTGTCAAAAGCATCTTCGTATTCAACAATTTTTTCTTCACGCACTGCTTTAGGATCGGGCGCGGCTTTGAGGTCTTTTCGGTAAAGAATGTTTACCGCACCTTGCGCACCCATTACCGCGACTTGCGCGGTAGGCCAAGCCAGATTTACATCTGCACCTAAATGCTTCGAACCCATCACGATATAGGCCCCGCCATAAGCTTTACGGGTAATCACGGTAATTAGCGGAACAGTCGCTTCTGCGTAAGCGTAAATTAATTTTGCACCACGTCTTATGATTCCGCCGTATTCTTGGCTTACTCCGGGTAAAAATCCTGGAACATCCACAAACGTCAAGATCGGTATATTGAAAGCATCACAGGTTCTAACAAAGCGAGCAGCTTTTTCAGAGGCCTCTATGTCTAATGTGCCAGCTAGTTGCATTGGTTGATTGGCAACTACCCCAACGGAATGACCTTCAACTCTTCCAAAGCCAATCATTATGTTGGGTGCCCAATTAGCGTGAACTTCAAAAAACTCATCATCATCCAAAATATGTTCTACCAGGGTATGCATGTCATAAGGCTGACTTGGTGAATCTGGAACCAGCGAATCCATTTCTAAATCATGTTGAGTAATTTCAAGTGCCGCTTCTGACGGAAAAGCAGGTGCAGGTTCTGCATTATTTGAAGGCAAGTAACTTAAAAGCAATCGAACATATTCAAAAGCATCATCTTCATCTTGCGCCATGTAAGAAGCAACTCCAGATTTAGTTGAATGGATGCTGGCGCCCCCTAGCTCGTCAAAAGTTACATCCTCACCGGTAATTGCTTTTATCACGTCAGGACCGGTGATAAACATATGCGCGGTTTTGTCAGCCATCACCACAAAGTCAGTTAAAGCGGGTGAGTAAACCGCACCTCCGGCACAAGGTCCCACGATTACTGAAATTTGTGGAATCAATCCAGAAGCGTGAGTGTTTCGTCTAAAAATTTCGCCATACATTGCTAGTGAGGCAACGCCTTCCTGGATTCGCGCTCCGCCAGAATCGTTGATACCAATAATCGGAACACCTGTTTTCATAGCAAGGTCCATGATTTTGACAATTTTTTGCCCCATCGCTTCACCCAGGCTGCCGCCCATGACTGTGAAATCTTGTGAGAAAACACAAATCGGCCTACCGTCGACTGTTCCAAAACCAGTAATGACACCATCGGATGCAATGCGAGTTTTATCCATACCAAAATTAGTTTTTTGGTGTTTGACTAAATTATCGATTTCGTTAAAAGAGTCAGGGTCTAATAATTTATTTATGCGTTCGCGAGCTGAAAGCTTGCCTTTAGCGTGCTGTTTTTCTTGAGCGACGGCTTCGCCTGAACCTGCAGACTCTTCCCGAAGGGCTAGCAGTTGCGCCAGCTTTGCCTTAGTCGAGTTTTGTGGCGGGTTGGGCTTACTCACGGCACACCTTTCTAATACTTTCTCTACTTTGTCGTACGGTAACAGTTATGAACCAGGCAGCGTGGGAAAGATCGCCCTTAAGCCAAAAACTAATCGTAGATTTAGCAAAAAAAGGCTCGGCTGGGCTGGGTGAAATCATTTATTTGTCTGAAACTTCATCAACAAACCAACGGGCAAAAGAATTAATCGATGAGGGTAAAACCAGCTTTGCAGTGATTACAGATTTTCAAAATGCCGGTAAAGGTCGACTTGATCGAATCTGGCAGGCGCCGAAAGAGAGTTCAATTTTAATCTCGATGGTAGAGAAATTAAATGGTGTTAGCAACCCTGGCTGGCTTAACTTATGGGCTGCCACCATCGTACGAAGAGTACTGCTTGAAAACTTTTTATTTGAAATTAAATTGAAGTGGCCAAATGATTTGGTGGTACCAAATGGTAATTCCTTTCTAAAATTTGGTGGAATTCTTTCACAAATCCACAAGGACCAGGTTATTTTTGGAATTGGCATTAATTATTCTCAAGATCAAAATGAATTACCAATTGTCACTGCTACGAGCTTAAAATTATTGACTGTGCAATATCGCCCGCGTGAAGAGGTACTCGCTGATTTAATTTCCACCATGCACTTAAATTGGCAAAGTGAGGCTGCAAGTAGTGAATTTCCGACAGCCGCAACTGTTCGCGAATATCAAGCTGCCAGCCACACAATGGCAAAAGAAGTTTCAGTATCACTGCCAAATGGCAAAGTGATCACAGGAATTGCTGAAGGCTTAGCCGCCAATGGTGCGCTCTTGGTAAAAACACAGTCCGGCGAAATTCATACAATAACTGCAGGGGACGTGAATTAATTTGGATCAATACTTTCCACAGGTTCTAGTCATTGGGGCGGGGCAATTAGCACGAATGATGATCGAAGCCAGTACTCGTTTAGGCATAAAAGTGCGGGTACTAGCGAATGAAAAAAGTGAATCTGCCGCTCAAATTTCAAGTGATAATTTTTTTGGTGATTACAACAAAATCGAGGACTTAATTTCAGCTTGCCAGAATATAGAAGTTGTTACTTTCGATCATGAACACGTCCCTTTGGATTTATTAGCGCAACTTGAAAAAATAAAAGTCAATGTTCGTCCAGGAATAAAAGCGCTGGCATGCTCTCAGAATAAGATTCATATGCGTGAAACCTTAGAAAAAGCAGGAATCAGTAATCCTGACTGGTTAGCAACGAATTCAATAAGTAAAGCGCAAGATTTTTTTCAGGCTCATCAAAAGCAAATAATTTTAAAAGCGGCCACTGGCGGTTATGACGGTAAAGGCGTCTGGGAGATCACTGAACTCAATCAACTGAATCAATTTTTTACCGATCCCGACAGTCAATGGTTGCTCGAAGAAAAAGTTAGTTTCATTCGAGAATTAGCAGTACAAGTTGTAAGAAGCCCAAGTAACCAAGTAGTGGTTTATCAGCCGGTTGAAACAAGACAAAAAAATGGGATCTGTAATGAAGTTATTGCGCCCGCCCCTGAATTAGCAGAAGCTCTTAATATCGAAATTCAACAACTCGGGCTAAAGGTTGCGAAAGAACTTGAAATTGTGGGGGTTTTTACAATTGAAATGTTCCAATCGCAAGATGGAAGAATCTTGGTAAACGAATTGGCTATGCGCCCACATAATTCGGGGCACTGGTCAATCGACGGTGCTGTCACGAGTCAATTTGAAAACCACTTGCGAGCTATCTTAGATTTACCGTTGGGCAGTCCAGCTCCTATTTCTAAATTTACTGTTATGGCAAATATTTTGGGTGGAGAATTTTTAGACCTTTATCATCCTTATTTGCATTGCCTTGCGCGTGATCCACATTTGAGGGTTCATCTTTACGGCAAGAGTGTGAAACCAGGTCGTAAGGTTGGGCATGTAAATGTGAGTGGAGATGATTGGTCAGCCTTGCTTGCGAGAGCTCGCCATGCTGCCGATTACTTCACCGGAAATATTACGGAGTAATCGTGAATAACCCAAGTGTTTCGATTGTGATGGGAAGTATTTCCGATAAAGAAACTTTGGCGGGTGCCATTGAGATTTTTGAGGATTTTCAAGTTAATTACGAAGTGCAAGTTCAAAGTGCCCATCGCAGCGCTGATGAAATGTTGCAATTCGCAAAAGATGCGAAAGGTCGCGGGGTAAGAATAATAATTGCGGCGGCCGGTGGAGCCGCTCATTTGCCGGGAATGATTGCTTCGGTAACTACCTTGCCGGTAATCGGCGTCCCGGTTCCCTTAAAAAATTTGGCAGGACTTGACTCATTGCTTTCAATTGCACAAATGCCAGCGGGTATTCCAGTTGCAACGGTAGGAATTGCTAACAGCAAAAATGCTGCCTTACTAGCAGTGAGAATTTTAGCTATATCTGACGAAGGTCTCGATATTAAATTGCAAGAATTTCACCTCGAGCAAAAAAAAGTTGTGAAAGAACAGAATAAAAAATTAAATTAATTAGGGTAGGTAGGTAATTTACCTTGCGAAATGTCCGAGAGAACTTCGCTAGCTGCTGGCTCTACCGGCACCAAAACTGCTCCCACATTCTCAATCTTTCCACCTGATTCAACCGGAAGCGTACCTGATTTTATTTCACGCAATGCTGCGACCATAAGCAATGAGATGTCAAATGCATTTGTTTTTTCATCAACAGTGATGGCGCTACCTAAATCCCAGGCGATTCTAAATTGAGCAATTGGATTTAACAAAGTAGAGATACTCGTACTTTTTTTAACTACCGCTTTTATAATTTCTTGTTGACGCTCCACTCTTCCTAAATCACCTTTAGGATCGGTGTAGCGGGCACGGGAATAGGCCAATGCGGTTTTACCGTCAATCACTTGACAGCCTGCTGAGAGGTAGAGGCCAGCTTTTTCATCGGCAAAATCTTGATTTGGGCAAACTTCTACTCCGCCCACTGCCTCGACCAGTTTCACTAACCCAACAAATCCCACCTCTAGGTAATGCTCTACCTGAAATTCGGCAAAGTTTTCAACTGTTTGCACGCTTAATTCTGGGCCACCAAATGCGTAAGCTGCGTTAATTTTGTTTTCTCTCACTGGGCGCTCCCCATAAGCCGGAATCTCTACCAAAAGATCGCGCGGCAGGCTTGTCAAAGAAACTCCTGAAAATGACTCAGCCACTGATAACAAAATTATGGTGTCGGCTCGAGCGCCTTCAAACTTGCCCAAAGGCACCCCAGCTAAGGCTGGATCTTTTTTATCCTCACGTGAGTCCGAGCCCATCAACAGCCAGGTTTGGCCAAGCGGGCTGGTCTGTGAGGATTTTTCTGGTAAGGCAGAAATATTATTTAAGCGAAAATTAAAAACTAGCGCCAGTGTCAAAAGCCAGAGTATTAATAAAATCAACAGTAAACGAAAACGTCGGGGCCAAACAGATTTTTTTGGGGGTAATTCAACTTCGCTCATATGGCAATCGTACGGCTTAAGTTGTAATAGATTGGAGCAACATGAGTCAAAGTCAACCAGCGGTAAGTGTGATCATGCCAATCCTCAATGAAGAGCGGCATTTAGCCAATGCGGTTGATCAAGTCTTTGCGCAGGATTATCTTGGTGAGATTGAGTTAATTTTGGCTTTAGGTCCAAGTAAAGACCAAACCAATCAGGTGGCGGCAGCACTTTCAAAAAAATATCCAAAGATGATTCTGATTGAAAATCCTTCAGGTAAAACGCCCACCGCTTTAAACTTAGCTATCAAGGCTGCTAATCACCCAATTATTGCTCGACTTGATGGACACGCTTTAATCGAAAAAAGTTATCTATCTCTAGCTGTTAAAATTTTATTTTCTTCCGATGCTGACAACGTTGGTGGAATCATGAACGCTCAAGGCACTACTGATTTTGAAATTGCAGTCGCAAAAGCTATGACAAGTAAATTTGGAGTGGGTAATGCACCTTTTCATGTGGGTGGAGAAGCCGGTGAAGCATTAACTGTGTACTTAGGGGTTTTCAAAAAAGAAATTTTTAACAGAGTCGGATTATTTGATGAATCTTTTATTAGAGCACAAGATTGGGAAATGAATCATCGCATCAGAATGAGCGGTGGCAAAATTTGGTTTGATCCAAAATTAAAAGTTACCTATCGCCCGCGACCTAGTTTTGCAAGTTTGGCAAAGCAGTATTTTCAATATGGTCAAGGAAGAAGAAGGATCACCCAGACTCATCGGGGAACCGCTTCACTTAGGTATCTAGCGCCACCGCTCACTGTGCTTGGGTTGTTGCTCGGTGCTTTGCTGGGGATGGCCGGCCTCACCTTGGGATTGCCCATTTTAACTTTAGGTTTTCTCGCTCCTGTTGTGTATTTTTCTGCAGTTTTACTAGCAGCTAGCAGCGGCTTGAAGGGTTTGAGTGTAAAAAGCTCACTTTATTTACCCTTGGTTTTTGTTTGTATGCATATTTGTTGGGGCGTTGGCTTTCTAAAGCGCGCTTAGGCATTAATCTCAAGACTGACGCAATTGACCGAGGAGTAAAACTTGAAGCATTTTCAAGCGCTTCAACTCTTAGTGGTTAGAGATTTGCAGATTAGATATGCCGGTACTTGGCTGGGCTACTTGTGGTCTCTCTTGGATCCGCTGTTTTTGGCTTTGATTTATTGGATGGTTTTCACAGTGATCTTGGGCGCCAGAGGTGTTGGCGAACAGCCCTACCTATTGTTCTTGCTAGCTGGAATTTTGCCTTGGGTTTGGTTATCTTCTTCGCTGAGCGATTCATCGCGAGCGCTGATTACTGAAAACCGCTTGGTTCGCTCAATTTCTTTACCCAGAATGTTGTGGGTCATTAAATCAATCACTGCGAAAGCTGCTGAGTTCGTCTTTGCTTTACCAATTTTGATTACCGTCGCAATTATTTTTAATAAGAGCGTCAGCTGGGAACTTCTCTGGTTTCCTATAGCTTTTATTTTGCAATATTTCTTGTTAGTTGGTATTGGTTTACTTTTGGCGCCCTTAACAGTTTTAGCACGTGATGTGAAAAATATAATACGGCTCTTAGTCAGGTTAGGTTTTTATCTAACTCCCATTATTTATTCAGTTTCTGATATCCCAGAAGCTGCTCAATTTTTAAGTTATTTCAATCCAATGACTGGAATTGTGACCTTATATCGAGCCGGATTTTGGCCGCAAGGAGCCGAAATTCTTTACCCCTTAATTTCTGCAGTAGTTTGGTCGCTGGGGCTATTTACTCTAGGCGTTATTTTCTTTAGAAAAATTGAAGCTACAGTTTTAAAGGAGGTGTGATGGATACCGTAATTTCAGTTGAAAACGTAGGAATAAGATTTAATCGTAATCGAAAAAGAAAATTTTCAATTCGAGAAATGGTTTTGCAAACTAAAAACACAACCCCTAAAGGTGCTTTCTGGGCGTTACGTAACATCTCGTTCGAAGTAAAAAAAGGTGAAGCTGTTGGGTTAGTAGGCGCTAACGGACAAGGGAAAAGTACTTTATTAAGAATTATTGCTGGCGTCTTGATCCCAGATGAGGGAAGAGTTGCAGTCAATGGTGGAGTTGCGCCAGTAATTGAATTAACTGGCGGTTTAAAGAGTGATTTAACAGCGCGTGACAATATTTCGTTAGTTGCAAGATTGCACGGTTTAACAAAAAAACAAGTAGCTGAACGCTTTGATGACATTGTAGATTTTTCGGGAATTGCAGACTTTTTGGATACTCCAGTGAGACATTTTTCTAGCGGCATGAGAGTTAGATTAGGTTTTTCTATTGTTACTGCTTTAGACGAACCAATTTTGCTAGTAGATGAAGCTTTGGCGGTAGGTGATGCTGAGTTTAAAATTAAGTGCTACCACCGAATGGAGCAGTTGTTGGCGCAAGGCAAGACTTTATTTTTGGTAAGCCACAAAGAAGAAGACTTAACCCGATTTTGTAAGCGGGGACTTTATTTGCAGCAGGGACGACTGCTGGTTGATGGAACCCTTAAGGAGGCGCTAGCCGCCCACCTAACAGAGCAGGGTGCCGTAGATGAGTAATTATTCGATAGCTGAGATACGCGAACTAGGCCAGCCAGCCAGTGTGATGAATAGGCGGGTGGCTGAGCACTGGACTGGTCCAGCCTATCTTCGAAAGTTCTCACCATATGTGAGTTACATTTTTTTAAAACTTCATTTTTCTCCAACTTCCGTGACTTGGTTAATGGTCTTGCTGGGTTGGTTGGCTAGTTGGATACTTACTAATCCTGCTTTGTGGGCAGTCTTTTTAGTATTTGTCTTGGCGCAAGTACAAATGTTGTTGGACTGTTCTGATGGAGAAGTGGCGCGAGTCACTAAAAAATTTAATCCAGCCGGAATTTATGTTGATCGAATTGGTCACTACACAACCGAAAGCTTTTTTGCGGTGGCATTTGGTATCAGGCTATTTCAAAATGGAGATTTGAGAGATGTTGTCTGGGGGTTGTTGCTGGCACTTTTGATTGTCTTTAACAAACTTCTCAATGACTTGGTACACGTGACACGAGCACTTTCTGGATTAGAAAAACTTTCAGAAAATCCAAAAGTAGCGGTACCTAATAATATTTTACTAAAATCAGTAAAGGTTTTATTTAAGCTTCTTCCGATACATAAACTTTTTCATTCGATTGAATTAGCATTTATTTTCTTGATATCGGGGCTAATTCAATATTTCTTTATTGAAAATTTTGAAAGATTTACTTTGCAGTTTTTAACAATAGCGGCTTTTGTGGTGGTGGTCGGCCATACCGCGGCAATTTTAAACTCTAATAGATTAAAGAGCTAATTATGAAAGCCAAATTTGGTTGCGTAGTTTTAACTCAAGGAAAAAGACCAGAACAACTAACTATGGCAATAAATTCTGTTCTTGGACAAATTGGTGTCGAAATTGATTTGGTAGTGGTAGGAAACGGGTTTGATCCGAAAAGTGAGGTAAGTACCAAAACAGTTTTTTTACCTGAAAATATCGGCATCCCCGCTGGCCGCAACGCCGGAGTTTCAGCTGTTGTGGGCGATTATTTATTTTTTTTAGATGACGATGTTTTTTTACCCGACGAAGACTTCTTAATACGAGCAGCTAAAACTTTTGAAAAAAATAATAAAATTGGCTTAATCCAGCCGCAACCTCAAGATCCGCAGGGCTTACCAACTCCTCGCAGGTGGATCCCACGAGTCTGGGTTGGGGATCCTGATCGCTCCAGTAAAGCTTTCTCTCTTTGGGAGGGGGCAACTTTGATTCGGCGTGAAGATTTTGAAGAGGTAAAAGGGTGGCCGGATGATTTTTTTTATGGTCACGAAGGGATAGCGCTGGTTTGGCGAATTTGGAATTGCGGTAAGACTTGTGAATATCAAGCCGACTTAGTTGTAGCGCATCCTATGGTGGAGCCAAGTAGTCGTCATGCAGACTTTTATTTTTACAACGCTCGTAACCGTCAATGGTTAGCAAATAGATTCTTACCATTTGGGGTAAAGCAAATTTATCTTTTTAATTGGTTTTGGTTAACTCGGTTACGATTAGGTGGCAATAAACCAGCTTGGCAGGGGTGGCTTAACGGTTGGCGGGAGGGTAAAACAGATTTAAATAAAGAGACTCTTAAATTTATAACCTTAATGAGAATTTTGCGTTGGGGAAGATTCTTAGTTATTTAGTTTTCATCTACTGGACAAAATAACCCAGTTTTTGGCGCTCCGGTAGTTTCAGTTGGCTCCACCGTTGGCTCAGGTTCCGGCACCAATTCCACTTCAGGAGCAACAAATTCGCTTGGTGCGTCGTTGCCCAAAATCACAACTACATCCGCCCCAATAAGTTCAGCATCTTCACTTAGATTCGAAATTTGTAAGGCGTTAGCAACTAACTGGGCTTTTTCTTCTGCGCCAGGAGCGTAAACCAAAAGTGTATTTGCCGTGTCCTTGTTAGGTGCATTATCAATTTCATCAATTTGAAAACCTTGTGACTTTAAATATTCGCTGGTTGCGGCAGCGAAGCCAGCACGACGTGTTCCGTTCAACACCGTAACCACAACGTCTGACGCCACTGGGCCGGTGGGAGCGGGAGCTTCCTCAACCGCCTCCTCAGCTGCTTCTTCAGTAGCAACCGTGTCATCAACTGACGCGGAAACACTTGGTAACGAACTTTGAATGATGTTTTGCCAAAGCGTGTTTGCTTCTTCAGTCCATTCCACAGTGTTACCACCCGGGGAGAGGACGAAGGGAACTGTTAAAAATGTGATGTCTTTACTTTTTAAACCGCCAACACTTTGAGCAAGTGTGATGAGTGAATCAATATTGGCGAGTCCCTCATCCATTCTTAGAGAAGAGGTGGCAGCCGTGGCAACACGATAAAGAGTTGTGAAATCAGTGATCACATTTTTTCTTTGAATTTGATCGATCGTGATAGCGAGCAGTTCTTGTTGCCTTTTTATTCTTGCTAAGTCACTTCCGTCAGCCAAGGTGTAGCGAGCTCGCATCAGCCCTAAAGCATCACTACCACGCAGAGTCTGAATTCCTGCAGGCAAAGCAATACCGGCACCGCGAGCTGAGGGTTCGTTGATTGGAAAATTTAAACAAACTTCAATTCCACCAAGTGCATCAACTACATTTGAAAACCCTAAAAAATCAATTACTACTGCATGATTAATTTCAATTCCAGTTAGACTTTCAAAAGTTTTGATAGTGCAAGATGGCCCCGCTAAGGCAAACGCCGCATTAAAGCGATCCACGCGTGAATTTATAACTTGACCGTCTTCACGCGTGCAAACTGGAATTTGCACCATCGAATCTCTAGGGATGCTAACGATGACCGCAGATTTACGGTCGGGATTTAGATGCACCAACATGGTGGTGTCACTGCGACCTTCCCCACCGTAGTTTTCTTCGCTTCCGAAATCCCCGCCTTGATCGGTGCGAGTATCGGTTCCCATTAATAGAAAATTAAGGGGACCAGATTCTGGTACTGGGGTAGGTGACTCTAAGACCTTGATTGGTTCGATTTTGTCGGTTATTTGCAAGGTGGCATATCCTAAAAAACCCGCGATTACGCTGATAGCTACTACCGCGGTTGATCCAATTGCTAAAGAAATTCGGATTTTGGACCGACTCGGCTTATTTTCAGAAAGTTCACTCATATTGTGTAGACCATGTTACGGGTGGGCCTTGAAAAGTCACACTTATGTCTGCTTTTAGGGCGTGCCGCCCCTATCTAAAACTAATCATTAATAAAGTAAAGCGCATGAAAATTAAACCAAATAAATTTGCCTCTCTTTCAGCCCTTCTAGCTCTGAGTTTGCTTCTTTCCGCTTGCGGGGGTGGCGATACAGCAGAGGAGGCTGCTGAAACACCAACTGATGAAACAAATCAAGAGCAGCCAGCCCCAGCAGAAGTCTCTGATCTAAATCCATTTACCGGAAAACCCGGTGGTTTGGATAATCCAGTCATCGTTGTGAAGATTGACAATGTGAATCCAGCGCGTCCGCAATGGGGATTAGCCGAAGCAGATCTTGTGTTTGTGGAGGAAGTAGAAGCTGGCTTGACACGTATTGCCGCCGTCTTCGCATCTAACCAGCCTGAGAAAGTTGGACCAGTACGAAGCGCTCGCATCTCAGACTTAGAAATTTTAGAACAGTTTGGCACTCCTGCTTTTGCTTACAGTGGCGCCCAAAGAAGATTGCTTCCAGAAATTGCTGCCGCAAACATAGTTGAATTAGCGCATGGGTCAAGTGGCGGTGTTTATAATCGCGAAGCCACCAAGCGCGCCCCCCACAATCTAACAATTGACTTAAAAGAAGCGGGGGCAACATTGGTCGGGGTTTCTACTCCAAAAGATATTGGCCTAACTTTTGATGCTACCGCTGCAACAGGCGGAACTGCTACCAGCACTTTTAATGCCAAATGGCCAGCCTCACGAGTTGGGGCCGAATGGGATTCGGTCAACAATGGTTGGGTGATTGCGCTAGACAGCGCACCAGCTTTAGATGCAAATACTAATGCGCCAATTTTTGCCAACAATGTAATTATTCAGTACGTCAATCAAGGTGACAGTATTTATAAGGACAGTGGAGGAAACTTCACACCACTAATCGAAACCGTAGGTAGCGGAAACGCAGTAGTGCTCCGTGATGGTCAAAGGTTTGACGTATCTTGGACTCGCCCCACCGCCACTAGTGGCACTATTTACAACCGAGCCGGAGCTCCGATGGCGTTTGCTCCTGGGCAAACCTGGGTGCTCTATGTGCCGGTCAATTACGACGTCACGTTTGAACCGTAAATAGACCGAGCGCAAAGCGTTTATTAGATTGGCTAAATGGAGGCAATACTTTTAGTTGGGGGTGCCGGTACTCGCCTGCACCCGCTAACCCTCTCGGTACCAAAGCCACTATTACCAGTGGTAAATGCGACCTTGATTGAACATCAAATCGCGCTAGCTAAATCCCACGGAATTAATAGGATCGTTTTAGGTACCAGCTACAAGGCTGAAATTTTCAAAGAAACTTTGAAAGATGGCTCTCACTTAGGGGTAGAAATTGTTTACGCCTTTGAGCCCGAACCACTCGGGACGGGTGGGGCAATCCGTAATGCCGCCGAGCAATTAATCAGTGGTCTGACCGATCCCGTTGCCATTTTTAACGGTGACATTCTAAGTCAAGTAAACATCACTCAATTAGTACAAGTTTTTTTTAGACATAGTGCGGATGTAGTTATTTATTTGACTCGAGTGAAAGACCCTAAATCTTTTGGGCTCGTCCCAACCGCGCTTGATGGTCGAGTTAGCGCATTTACCGAAAAACCTCAGACGGAATCAGAAATTATCACCGATCAGATTAACGCCGGAGTCTATATCTTTAAGCGCTCTGTAATTGATGAAATACCACTAGGTCAGGTGAGTTCAGTGGAGCGAGACGTTTTTCCGAGGTTTCTTGAAGATAATTTTAAAGTCTTTGCCGATGTGCAGGACTGTTATTGGTTAGATTTAGGTACTTCCAGTTCTTTTATAAAAGGAGCTACCGATTTAGTGAGCGAGAAATTTTTTTCGCCACTATTTAACTCAAGTAATTTCGAGGCTTGGGTAGATCCCAGCGCACAAATTAATCCCACAGCCTTGATTCGAGGAGCCAGCGTGGTGGGTGGTGGCTGTGCGATCGGGGCAAATAATCAGATTAACTCCAGTGTGCTGATGGACTCGGTAAAAACTGAATCTGAAGTAATAGTTGAAAATTCAATCATCTCAGCTGGAGTAAAAATCGAACAGGGCGCCAGCGTAGTTGATTCGGTAATTGGAGCGGGCGCAATTATCAAAAAGGGTGCGGTCTTAGAGTCCTGCAAGGTTTGGCCCGCGGTAGAAGTTTCCGGTGAGTTTCACAATACGGAATCTTTAACCCAAATTTAGTGCTCTCAAGCAGTGAAATTCCCTATTTTTTCACTAAACTACTTGACTAGTAGGGTGTTACAAGCGTGTAATTCTCTATAGTACAAACAGATTGCTTAATTGGAGGCGTTATTTAGTGAGTGACATGTTGCGCCTAGTCGGCACCGAAGAGCTTGATGAAATGGGCTGGCAGGAAAAGGCGTTATGCGCCCAGACCGACCCCGAGGCGTTTTTCCCCGAAAAAGGTGGCTCAACCCGCGAAGCCAAAAAAGTTTGTCTCTCTTGTGACGTTAGGTCCGAATGCTTGGACTATGCGCTAAAGAATGATGAGAGATTCGGAATTTGGGGTGGACTGAGTGAGCGTGAGCGTAGAAGAATTCGCCGCTCACAAGTCGGATAAGTAATTTCACCAATTAACTCAAGGCGAGTCTTTGAAGCAGTAATGTCTTTTATTACTAATCTAATTGCGTGAGCTATCTTCGAAGGTGTACTCGACAACTTTGTGCAAAATCAGCAGTTGCCACTCTCACGTACATCTACGCTGACTCAACTGCAGTCTTGGGGCCCTTAGCTGCCATCGCAGAACCACACACTTACGACTTGTGTAAATTGCATTCTGAAAAATTAACAACCCCGCGCGGCTGGGAATTAGTTAGATTGCAATTGGAGGGTGAATCGCAAGTACCAAATCATGATGATTTATTGGCACTAGCAAATGCTGTTCGCGAAGCAGCGCGAGTGCCGGTGTCAGATCCCGATGCAGTAACTCAAAAGCCTTTTTTAAGACTGGTGCCACCTGAAAAGATCGAAGAAGAAACTCGCTTTTAACCAGTACCGAATTGCACTAGAGTCGATGAGATGAATTGGACAATTGAAGAATTAAATCTACTGTTTAAAGCTTACGATGTGCGTGGAATTTACCCTGAGCAAATTAACGAAGACTTGGTATATCAAACTGGTCGTGCTTTCGTAGAGGTATTAAATATTCGAAGTGAGGCGGGCGGACCAAATAAGGTTTTAATTGCGCATGACATGCGCCCATCAGGACCAAGTTTGGTTTCAGCCTTTGCTCGCGGTGTCTGCGATCAAGGAGCAGAGGCAATTTTGATTGGCTTAGCGAGTACTGACGGGCTTTATTTTGCTTCTGGAAAATTACATTTACCCGGCGCCATGTTTACCGCAAGCCACAATCCTGCCCAATACAACGGGATCAAATTGGCGCGACCGGGTGCAGCACCTGTGGGTAAAGCAACTGGATTGCGAGAAATAAAAGAATTAGTAGCTGAGGGAATTAAAGATTTTCAAGGACCAAAGGGCCAAACTTCTGAGCAAGAAATGGTTTATGAGTACGCAGACTTTTTAAATTCACTAGTTGATTTAAGTCAAATTAGAAAGTTGAAAGTAGTGATAGACGCAGGAAACGGCATGGGTGGTTACACAGCGCCTAAGGTGCTGCAGCACAAGAATTTAGAAATAGAAAGTATGTATTTTGAATTAGACGGAAACTTTCCAAATCATGAGGCCAATCCCATTGAACCAAAAAATTTAGTAGATCTACAAAAAAGAGTGCAAGAAGTAAAAGCAGATTTAGGAATAGCCTTTGATGGCGATGCTGATCGAGCCTTTTTTGTAGATGAAAATGCCGAATTAATAACACCGTCCGCGGTGACTGCTTTAATTGCAGAGCGAGAGTTAAAGCGCGAGCCAAATTCTGCCATTATTTATAACTTGATCACATCTAGAGCAGTAGCCGAAGTGGTGAAAGAAAATGGTGGAACACCCGTCCGAACCAGAGTCGGTCACTCATTTATAAAACAGGTAATGAAAGAGCACAACGCTATATTTGGTGGAGAGCATTCAGGGCATTTTTATTTTCGCGATTTTTGGTTTGCAGATAGCGGAATGCTGGCAGCACTTCACGTTTTGGCTGCTTTGGGGGAGCAAGACCAAGAAGTTACTATTTCTAAAATGATGAAGCGCTACAACAGGTATTTTGCGTCTGGCGAAATAAATACCAAAGTTGCTTCACCACAACAAACTAGTGAAAGGGTCAAAGACTTTTTCGCATCCAATTTTGAAGCTCAGATCGATGATTTAGATGGCCTCACCTTTTCCACTGACGACTGGTGGGTGAATGTGCGAGCCTCGAACACCGAACCTTTACTAAGATTCAATGCAGAGGCGAAAACCCAAGAATTGCTCTTTGAGATTCGAGATCGGGTTTTAGCAGTAATTCGAGAGGATGAGAAATGACGTCGGTTATACGTCCTGAGCTCTTAGAAATTTTGGCCTGCCCCTGCCCAGCGCATGCGGCAGTAGAAGTTTCCAAAGACGATCGCCACATTGTTTGCACTAAGTGTGAAACCAAGTTTCCGATCAAAGATGCAATCCCCGTTATGTTGCTAGATGAAGCCGAGGCGGGCCCCCGAGGCATCGGCGGCTAATAAATGACACCACAACCAAAAGTTGTGAAGGTTAGGGGTTTTTTAAAAAACTACGCTTGGGGACGGCTCAACGGTTTATCAGAGTTCATGCAAGAGCCTTCACCGCAACCACAAGCGGAGCTTTGGTTTGGCAATCATAAAGCGGGCCCTAGTTTAGATCTTGCAACTGGATTATCCGTGGCAATCGAACCTGCCGCACCCTTATTAGTCAAGTTATTAGCGATCTCGCAGCCGCTTTCAATACAAGTACATCCTGATGAAAATTTTGCCAGAGCTAACTATGAAAAATTAAAATTAAGTGACAAAAATGGAAAAGATGAAATTATCGTTGCCCTAGAAACAGTTTGGGCTTTCGCGGGCATAAAAAGCATGACAGAGCGCAAAAGAATTTTGGGACAATTAGATTTATCCACTGAAATTACTGACTTCAAAGAACAAAGTAAAGAAATTTTTTTATTGAATGCCCAACAGGTAACAAAAAAAATTGATTTATTAATCCAAAGCATTGAAGACGAAGTCGAACGTAAAGCTTTTAAAGTCTTAGTTGAATATTACCCCAATGATCGGGGAGTTTTAATTGCTGGCTTGCTGCAATTCCATGTACTCAATCCCGGTGAGGCGCTTCACGTACCACCCGGGTGTCCCCATGAGTACTTAAGTGGAATTGCTCTAGAAGTAATGACTAATTCGGACAATGTATTTCGAATGGGATTGACGATAAAGCCCCTCGATATTGAACATTCGTTGCAAGTTATTACTGAAAACAAAATTGAAAAATTTACTAAAGGAGAAAGATATAAACCTAAAGCAATTTTTGAAATACTTGATTTGACCGCTGTAAAATCGATCATTCCAGCAAGTAGTTATCGGGTATTACTGTGCTTGGAGGGTGAAGTAAAGATTCAGTCAGGGCCAGCGGGTTATGGCCTCAAAAAAGGCGAGGCATTACTGATTACAGATAGCACAGAAGTAGAAGTTGAGGTAAACGGCCGAGCCGTAGTTGCTATGACAACAAATGATGGCAGACTGTAACCCTTGAACCGAAGGAAACAATTTGAACGAGATTAGCCTTACCCCTGACCGCGCCGGAACTATTGATTTCAAAGTAGCCGATCTAGCTTTAGCTGAATTTGGCCGAAAAGAAATCGCTTTAGCTGAGCATGAAATGCCAGGCTTGATGGCGATGCGAGATGAGTTTTCTGCCACGAAGCCACTTAAGGGTGCTCGCATTACTGGCTCGCTGCATATGACGGTGCAAACCGCAGTATTAATCGAAACCCTAGTTGAGTTGGGTGCAGAAGTCCGCTGGGCTTCTTGCAATATTTTTTCAACCCAAGATCATGCTGCAGCTGCAGTGGTGTTGGGTAAAAATGGAACCGCTGAGAATCCGCAAGGTGTTCCGGTGTTCGCTTGGAAGGGTGAAAGCTTAGAAGAATACTGGTGGTGCACTGAACAAGTTTTGATTTGGCCAGATGGTTCGGGACCAAACATGATTTTGGATGATGGCGGGGATGCCACCTTGTTAGTACACAAAGGTGTTGAATTCGAAAAAACAGGGGAAGAGCCAGACCCAGCTACTGCTGACAATGAAGAGTTGGCCGTGGTCTTGAGTTTAATTAAAAAAACTTTAAAAGAGAATTCTCGTCTCTGGACAGAAATCGCCAACGGCATTAAGGGCGTTACCGAAGAAACTACTACCGGCGTTCATCGCTTATACGAGATGCACAAGCAAGATGCCTTGTTGTTCCCGGCAATTAACGTGAATGATGCCGTGACCAAAAGTAAATTTGATAACAAGTACGGAACCCGCCACTCGCTAATTGACGGAATCAACCGAGCCACCGATGTATTAATCGGCGGAAAAGTTGCAGTGGTGTGTGGATATGGCGATGTGGGTAAAGGAAGTGCTGAGTCTTTGCGAGGACAAGGTGCACGAGTAATCATTACTGAAGTCGATCCCATCTGTGCGCTGCAGGCAGCAATGGATGGATATGAAGTAAATACCTTAGAAAATGTTCTGGATTATGCAGATATTTTTATAACAGCGACTGGATGTAAGGATGTCATAACTGCAGAGCAGATGAATCGCATGAAAGACAAGGCGGTAGTTGGAAACATCGGACACTTCGATAATGAAATCGATATTGTGGGACTAACTAAGTTCAAGAATGTTGTTAGAAATAATATTAAGCCACAAGTTGATGAATGGATTTTTGAAGACGGACACTCAATTATTTTGTTGAGCGAAGGACGTCTATTGAATCTGGGTAACGCAACTGGGCACCCATCATTTGTAATGAGTAACTCATTCACTAATCAGGTGCTAGCTCAAATTGAATTGTTCACGAAAACAGCCCAATACCCAACTGGCGTTTACACACTTCCTAAACATCTTGATGAAAAAGTTGCTCGACTACATCTTGAAGCATTAGGTGCTAAGTTGACCGAATTGTCGACCGATCAAGCTGATTACTTGGGAATTCCAGTCTCAGGACCCTATAAGTCGGATGAATATCGCTACTAAATGAAGAAAGTGCAATGGGGAATTCCCAGCGCAATTTTTAGTTTAGTTTTTACAATTCTGCTAGCACTAGCGGTTGCACAATTCACTAGTGAAGTATTGAAGTTGCCAGTAGCTGAAACGCTTTTATGGAGCCTTGCGGCGCAAACTCTGGGATTGCTGTTGGTCCCTTTTTATATTTCTTACAAAAAAGGAAACGGCCCTAAACACGATTTTGGGTTACAGCTGCGTAAGAGTGATATCAAAATTGGAATAGGGTACGGATTTTTGATATTAGTCGTGGCGTTACTGATTGCCTCGGTACAAATGTCTCTCACTGGAGAGTTTACTTCTGCTGCCGCTAATGCTTCCGCAGTTTTTTATGAAAATTGGAAGTTACTACTTATTTTTATATTTATGGTAGCAATCGTTGGACCCTTTGTAGAAGAGGTGGCTTTTCGAGGAATGTGGTTTAGCGCGCTCGAGCGAAAATTTAACAATCAAGCAATTGCAATTGGGGGCTCGGCTTTGGTCTTCTCAGTTATCCACTTAGAAGTTGAGCGAATTTTTCTAATTTTTATCACTGGTTTAATTTTGGGTTATTTAAGAGCAAAGACAAAGTCTTTAGGAGCTCCTATTATTGCCCACATGGTAAACAATACGCCAGGCGCTTTAGGTTTTTTAATCTTAACTACTAGCCCCTTGCCGATTTAAGATTCTCTGCAAGATTTTCATGCCTAATTCTTTGATCGGTATAAAGCAAAGCTAAATAGCTAGCAAAAAAAGCAAGTAATAATGTATAGCCCAAAATTGCGCCGACAGTCTCTATAAATACTGAAGAAGTTGTTAACTCACCTGCCGTAGTAAAGATTTGTGAAATAATTGAGAAAGGCAATTGAACTAATAGGGCTAATGCTTGAGCCATAATCGTTGCCCAAATGGTTCCAAAGAAAATTCTTGCAAAATTCTTTTTAACAAGCGCTCTTGATCTTATTAGAGAGAGCCTGATCGAAGTATTTTCTATTACTAAAATACAAGGAGCTAATAGCAAGCTGGTCCAAATTACAATTAACAAACCTACCGAAAAAATCAAAGTTATGGACATAATAAAACTTGCCACTACAGGTGAAAATATACTTGAGATTAGTAAAGCCAAAAAAATTGGACCTAAAAAGCCCGCAACTAAAAATATCATTATTACCAAAGACAATAAAAATAGTTTTCCAATTAGTGGCTTGGTTCTTAACCACGTTTCGTTTCTACTGAGCTTGTTGCCGGTAATTAAAAAACCAACAGCGGGTGCGATGATTCCAGAAACAATTCCTTGAAAAAAATATAGTGAGAGGGTAAGAAACATGACCACAGTTAAAGTAGGAAGCAGTGCATTAAAAAGTGCCTCAAGTTGTTCGGGGCTTGGCTGGCTTGAGGTCGAAAGTTGATTGAGCGTTAAATTCAGTGACTGCGGGGAAGGGCTCAGATAAATCGCGGCTAGTGAAAAAAACCCAAGAATCATTGCAAAATTTAGCGAAATAGCCAAGGTGCCAGCAGGATTTTTGAAAAGAGCCCGCAAGGCCGCCCCAACGATTTCATTTATTCGTAAGGGTCGAATTTCGATTAGACCTGGTTCCATAGACTTAGATCACCTCCATTACCACCATGCTACGAGAGGGGGCGCGGGTTTTTCTTATGGCACAGGTACTAGTTATAGATGACGACGCAGCGCTCTCTGAGATGCTGGGAATTGTTTTGCGAGCTGAAGGCTTTCAAGCGCATTTTTGTGAAGATGGCGTAAAAGCTATGAAAGCCTTTCGAGACTCCAAACCAGATTTAGTTTTATTGGATTTGATGTTGCCTGGGATTGATGGGATCGAAGTTTGTCGATCTATCCGTAATGAATCGGGTGTACCGATCGTGATGCTTACTGCAAGAGGAGACACACTAGACATTGTTCACGGGTTAGAGTCTGGTGCTGATGATTACATTGTTAAGCCGTTTAAGCCAAAAGAATTGATTGCTCGTATCAAGGCCCGTTTAAGAAACGAACCAGTTGTAGTTGAAACTTTAAATTTAAGTGATTTAACGATAGATATAGCAGGACATCAAGTCTTAAGAAATAATGTAGAGATTTCGCTTACCCCACTTGAATTTGACCTACTCGCAGCATTGGCAAAAAAACCTTGGCAGGTATTTACTAGAGAGCAATTACTTACTGAAGTTTGGAATTACCGTCATCCCGCCGATACTCGATTAGTAAATGTCCATGTACAACGATTAAGGGCAAAGATTGAATTAGATCCAGATAATCCACAAATAGTTATGACGGTCAGAGGCGTTGGGTACAAGGCAGGTCCGTGAAATCAATTTCAGCCGCAAGAAACTTTTGGCGGCATTCTCTACAATTTAGGGTATCCACCACAACTTTTATTGCTTCTTTTGTAGTAGTTGCACTTTTGGGCTGGCTATTAATTTCTAGAATTTCAGGCGGAGTATTAACTGGCAAAGAAACACAAAGTATGACTGAGGCGATGTCAGCTTTTAGCGAAGCCCAGCGAATTGTGGCGGCAACAGACACTGGTGCGGGTTCTATTAATACTAGTTTGATTGCAGACACACTAGTTTCTTCTTTAGTGATTCGGGCAGGCCAAGCAGGTCTCTATGAAATCTTGCTACTGTCACCTCGTCAAGAAGGTGCCATCATTCCCGAACGTGGAACAAATTTGGTGGCTGTTACCAGTGTTGACGAAGAGTTGCGAAGTAGAGTTGAAAACGCTGAGCGTTTGCTTTGGTCTTATACAACAATAAATTACCTAGATGGCCGCAGCTCACCAGGATTGGCTTATGGGGCTCCGATTTCTGTGCCTGGAATTGATACCTATCTACTTTTTTTGCTTTTCCCATTAACGCAGGAGCAGCAAACTCTGGCTTTAGTGCAGTCGGCGGTAATTTTCACCGGTTTTCTTTTAGTTTTTTTATTAGTGGGAGTGGTTAGTTTTGTTATTGGTGGAGTGCTGCGACCAGTTCGAACCGCTGCGCAAGCCGCTGAAAAACTTAGAATGGGTTTGTTAAGTGAGCGAGTGCCTGTAGTCGGAGATGACGATTTAGCTACTTTGGCACTTTCCTTTAATTCAATGGCAGAATCCTTGCAGCAACAAATTATGCAACTTGAACAACTTTCTAGCATGCAAAGGAGATTCGTATCTGACGTTTCGCATGAGCTGAGAACTCCACTTACCACCGTGAGAATGGCAGCTGATGTGCTTTATGAGGCGCGAGAAAACTATGACGGTGAAGTCGCGCGCAGTGCTGAATTATTGTCAAATCAGTTAGAGAGGTTTGAATCCTTACTTAGTGAATTACTCGAAATAAGTAGGTTTGATGCGCAAGTTGCTGAATTGCAATTAAGTAAGGTAGATCTAGCAGAGGTTACTAATTTAGTTGCTCAGTCGCTATCAGGTTTAATTGAAAAACGTAAAGCCCCAATTAAAATATCTGGCTCGGTACCTGAAATTTTAGCTGATGCGCGCCGAGTTGAAAGAATTATAAGAAATTTAATTTCTAACGCAGTGGAATATGGAACCGGTAATCCAATCGAAATTCAATTTGGTTCTAATCTAGAAGCGGTGGCCATGGTAATTCGTGATTTTGGCCCAGGTTTAAAATCAGATGAAACCCGCTTAGTGTTCAATAGATTCTGGCGAGCAGATCCGGCCAGAACTCGGGTAAGCGGTGGCACTGGCTTAGGACTCTCAATTGCCTTAGAAGATGCTCGACTCCACGGTGGGTGGATTGATGCGGCTGGCGCTACCGGTAAGGGCGCTATGTTTCGTCTAACTTTGCCAAAAGAAATACATCTTGAGCTCATTAAGTCACCCTTAGCTTTAGGTTTCGATGAAGAAAAAACTTTTCAAATTAATACTTTTTTTAGTGTGAGTGAAAAATTAGATGATGCGAGCACTCAGCGATGAAAAAACTTGTTGGATTATTGAGTATTTCACTACTTTTAGTGGGTTGTGTTGGAGTACCAAGCACCAGCACAATTTATGAAGGGGATCCACTCGAAAATCCAGATGCTGCCTCAGTGGTAAGAGTGATTGCCCGAGGTCCAGAACCGGGAATGAATCAAATTGAAATAGTTCAAGGTTTCTTAAATGCTTCTGCTTCTAGCGAAAACGATTATGCGGTCGCTCGGTCTTTTTTAGCACCAATTGCTGCGAGTACTTGGAACCCGTCTCAAGTTATTCAAATTTATGAGGGTGTCGGACGACTAAATTCAAGTAAAATCAATTCAATAATTTTTACTGCACCTAAAGATGGTGAGATAAACGCAGTAAATCGATATCAATTAGCCCTGGCTCAAGAGGGATTAAGCCAAGATTTTCGTTTAGTGCAAATAGCAGGAGAGTGGAGAATACAAAATGCTCCTCGAGGACTACTGATCTCTAAGGCCGACTTAAATCGTGGCTACAGAATTTATCCGCTGTGGTTTCCAGATCTGTCAGGGCAAGTTTTAGTTCCAGACCCAGTGATTGTGCCGCAAGCGGTGAGTGGCACCGCTACGTTACTAATGCAAATTTTGCTAAAGGGGCCAAGTAGAGATTTAGCAGTTGGTGTCAAAACTGCGTTTCCGCAAGGGGTAGAACTTTCATTAGCAGCAGTAACGATCGAAAACTCAGTCGCTTCGGTGAGTTTAAATGCTGCGGCCTTAAATACTTCCCCTCAACAAAGACTTTTGATGAGTGGGCAGATTACTAAAACCCTCACTTCTTTACCGGGAGTAAATGCTGTAAGAATCACAGTCGGAAGCCAAGCTTTGCCAATCGAAGATAAGCCGGTGCAACAAACCGCTTCTGATTGGCAAGAACTAATGGCGGACACAAATAGAAATCAATCAGCTACCGCGACTTTCAATGGACGCCTATTTCAAGTGGAAGACACTTCAATCACAACCCCGTTTCCAGCTTTTTTGTCCAGACAGCCATCGAATTATCGCGCTGGAGCGATTGATCGAGCTGGCTCGATTTATGCAGCTTTGAGTAGCGATGGAACCCGTTTGTATGTTGGAAATCTAGCGGGTACTGCTGAACCGCAGTTGGTTATTTCGGGTAATTCATTTAGAGATCCAATCATTGATCGAAGTGGCTTTACTTGGATTACTTCACCAGATGGCGTGCAGGTTGTTAGTGGTGCTGAGGTTAAAAACGTAATCGTTGAAGAAAATTTAGATGAAAACGAAATTGTTGATGTAATTCCTGCCCCAGATGGAGTTAGGGCGGCGGTTATCCTCAACACCATTTCTGGCAATCAACTGAGACTTGCAACAATAGAGCGCGATGCTACCAGTATTAGATTAACTAGATTCAGAACTGTAGATAAAGTTTGGAACAATATCGCGCAAGTTAGTTGGCAAACGAATAATATCTTGATTTTACTAGACACAACTGCTGACTTATCGACTGTCGCTTCTATTGATACCCTTACTAACACCTCTCGGGTAATTGATTTTATCGAAGAGGCAGTAGCAATTAGTGCTTCGCCAGTTTTTCCAACTTTAGTTCAAACACAAGATGGGTCACTGCTAGAAGCAAGTGAAACCGATTGGCGATATCTGGGTAATTTTCAAAATCCGCAATACCCTGGGTAGTTATCCACAAGTCACTTTTTTAGTTGACGAGTACTCGCAAAAAATGACTTAATTACCTAATGATATTTGTCGGTATTAGAGATTTGGTGTTTCCGCGAACTTGTGTTTTTTGCGGGACCGGCAGGGAATACCTTTGTCAATCATGCTTTAGTAATTACTTTGCCAGGCCACAATTCACTAGCATAGAAAATATCCCGACCCTATCTATGAGTAGATATCAAGATCTAGTGAGAGAGTTGGTAATTCGACATAAAGATCATCACTTTATAGGAATTAGAAAATTTTTGTCACAGAGTCTTTCGCTAGGAATAAAGTTATTAGATTTACCCCAAGACTGCCAGATTATTTCGATACCAACCGCACAAAAAGAAATCCGAAAACGTTTTGACGATCCTGTCCGCTATATGGTTTCCGACGCTGCTTGTATGGTTAAAAAAAACTATAATAAAAATATTTTGAAATTGAATCGCTCAAAGCGAGATCAGGTTGGTTTAAACCATAATGAACGGGAGATAAATATGACAGACGTTTTTCGGGTAAATCAGATTGTGAAGCAGGTAATAGTTTGTGACGACGTAGTGACGAGTGGCGCCACGCTACGCGCTGCCACTCGCACACTGAACGAGGCAGGAATCGAAGTTTTTGCGAATATTTGTGTGGCAAATACTCCAAAAACCCTGCAATATTTGAAGTAATTGATTCACCAGTAGGTTTGTCTCATGGCACTAAACCGGGTTCGTGGTTGCGCTGGTGAATTCCAGCAAGCCGAAGCTAGCCGCAGGCAAAACGGTCCACGTAAGTCAAGGAAACTTGTATGAGCACGGTGCGGTTTAGAAGTAAGTCCTGCCTTGCTGCTTCTTGCAGATCAAGAAGAAAAGCAAGAGACGGTCAGTAGTAATAAAAAGTTGCGAAAACTGCTGCAGGCGGATGTGGGGACGAAAACCAGGTCGAACGGTGCAGTGCCATACCAAATCAAAACTCTATGAGAGGTAAATATGGAAATCACTATTCGTGGTCGACATGCAGATATAACCCCAGCCTTTAAGGAGCACGCAGCTGCGCAAGCGGGTCAAGTGGACCGGTTTGGTATCAATATTGCAGTTTTAGATGTTGAAGTTACACACGAAGAAAATAAACGCCAAACTAAGCAAGGCTTTAAGGTTGACTTGACGGCTAAAGGGGCGGGCACCTTGCTGCGGGCTACTGCTAAGGCTCCACAAATGACTGCTGCGCTAGATGCCGCTGTAAAGAAGTTAGAATTGCAATTGCGAAAAGTTTCTGAGAGAAAACAAAATCACAGATAACAACTTTGGCTTGAAAAAGGAGCTCTTTAGTGCCAGCCGTATTTGACCGAATTCTGCGCGCCGGAGAAGGGCGACTTCTAAAAAAGCTAGCGGCAATTGTTAAAACTGTAAATGCGCTTGAATCTGATGTAGAAAACTTAAGCGACGATGAACTCAAAGGATTAACTGAAACTTATAAAACTCGATACCTCAATGGCGAGTCTTTAGATGAATTATTGCCTGAAGCTTTCGCCACGGTAAGGGAAGCTTCAAAAAGAGTTTTAGGTCAGCGCCATTATGACGTACAGCTCATGGGGGGTGCGGCGCTGCATTTAGGGAATATTGCAGAAATGAAAACTGGTGAAGGAAAAACTTTAGTCTCCACTTTGCCTGTTTATTTGAATGCGATTAGTCAAAAAGGCGTGCACGTGGTGACGGTAAATGATTACTTGGCAAGCCGCGATGCTGAGTGGATGGGAAGAATACACAGATTTTTAGGTCTGACAGTGGGAACTATCACAGCTGACTTAGATAGTGCTGAAAAACGTGAAGCCTATTTATGCGATATCACCTATGGAACAAATAATGAATTTGGATTTGATTACTTGCGCGACAATATGTCTTGGAGTCCAGAAAAACGAGTACAAAGAGGACACAATTTTGCGGTAGTGGATGAAGTCGACTCTATCTTGATTGATGAAGCTAGAACCCCACTTATTATTTCTGGTCCAGCTGATGGCACTACCGAGCAGTACAAAGTGTTTTCAAAACTTGTTTTACAGCTCAAAGCTGAAGAGGATTATGAAGTTGATATCAAAAAGAGAACTGTAGGTGTGTTAGAGCAGGGCATTACTAAAGTTGAGACTGCTTTAAAAATTGAAAATCTCTACGAATCTGCCAATACCCCACTAATTGGCTATCTAAATAACGCTTTAAAGGCTAAAGAGATTTACCGAAAAGACCGTGATTATGTCGTAATGAGCGGTGAAGTCCTAATCATTGATGAACATACTGGAAGAATTTTGCAAGGACGCCGCTATAGCGAGGGTATGCATCAAGCAATTGAGGCAAAAGAGGGCGTAGAAATCAAGCAAGAGAATCAAACTTTGGCTTCGATCACTTTGCAAAACTATTTCAGGCTTTACAACAAACTAGCTGGTATGACTGGTACAGCAATGACCGAGGCATCTGAGTTCGACAAAATCTACAAGTTGGGAGTTATCCCAATTCCTACAAATAAGCCAATGGCGCGAGCTGACCTTACGGATTTAATCTTTAGGACAGAAGATGCAAAATATCAAGCGGTAATTGATGATGTTGTCGAAAGAAATAAAAAAGGCCAACCGATTTTGATTGGCACCGTAAGCGTTGAAAAGTCTGAGTATCTAAGTAAAGCTCTCACCAAAAGAGGAGTTAAGCACGAAGTTTTAAATGCTAAAAATCATGAACGAGAAGCCATTATTGTGGCGGAAGCGGGTCGCAAAGCTGCGGTAACTGTTGCCACCAACATGGCTGGCCGCGGAACTGACATCATGCTGGGCGGTAATCCAGAATTTATTGGACGAACTAATTTGGCTACACGCGGGTTAGATCCAGAAGAAGATTTAGCTGGATACTCAAAGGCTTACTTGGAAGAGGTTGAAAAAGCTTCAGCCCAAGTGCAACAAGAGCATGATGAAGTTGTGGAGCTGGGTGGGCTTTACGTACTTGGAACTGAACGTCACGAATCACGCCGCATCGATAATCAGTTGCGGGGCCGCTCTGGACGTCAGGGTGACCCGGGAGCTTCCAGATTTTATTTATCTTTGCAAGACGAATTGATGCGTCGATTTAATGCTGAGTTAGTCGATGCATTTTTGCGCCGGTTCAATGTTCCAGATGATCAACCAATAGAAGCCAAGATGGTTACAAATGCCATCAAGAATGCACAAACTCAAGTTGAGCAACAAAACTTTGAAATTAGAAAAAACGTTTTAAAATATGATGAAGTACTCAACTTACAAAGACAAGTTATCTATGCGGAACGTAAGAGAATTTTAGAGGGCGAAGACCTTTCAGCACAAATTCAGCAATTCATTTCTGAAACAGTAAACGATTATGTTACTGCTGCTTTAGGTGATGGCTTTGAAGAAGAATGGGACCTAGAATCTTTATGGACAGCATTTAAGACGCTCTACCCGATAGGTGTCTCAGTCGATAAAATTCGTCAAGATTTGGGTGGAACGCTCGACCAATTCTCGATTATCGAAGCCATCGCGGAAGACGCAATTGCTGCTTATCAGGTTAGAGAAGCTACTTTAAGTACATCTGTAATGCGCGAATTGGAACGTCAGGTGATGTTGGCGGTGCTGGATAGAAAATGGCGTGAGCATCTATATGAGATGGATTATCTGCAAGAAGGAATCGGATTACGAGCAATGGGTCAGCGCGATCCTTTGGTTGAATATCAACGAGAAGGCTATGACCTTTTTGCCGCCATGATGGATTCGATAAAAGAACAAGTAATAGGTTTTGTCTTCAATGCTCAGGTTAATCTGAATGACCCGAACCTTCCAAAGCAAAAAGACGAAAATTTGCAGTATTCAGCTCCGTCGCTAGATCAGGGGACAAATACTGCACCAGAAAGAGTCCCCGCAACCCGTGGCCCAGAAGTTGGTAGAAATGAACCTTGCCCCTGCGGGTCTGGTAAGAAATATAAAAAGTGTCACGGACAACCGACTTAACGCTAAATTTCATCAAGAATACTGACGTAGCCTGTTAGGGTTACAACTTAAAACTTTGGGGTGATAAAAGTATGGCAAGACCTCCGAAGGCTGATTATGTTAATTTAATGATTAAATTGGTAAGTAAAAAATTACTAAATAATGAAGAAGTGAAGATCGCTGATGTAGCTAGCGAATTACAAGTGAGCCCAGCCTTAGTGCATTTTTATTTTCATGATCTTAAGAATCTTACTGATGCCGCTTGGCAAAATATATTTATGGCTTTTGTTAATGAAGATCTTGACGCAGTCAATGAATTCGCTCCAGGCAAAGATTGGGATGGTGTAAGAAATTTAATTAGAGCGATATTTTCAGCAGAGCGAGATGATATTCATTTTTCGCATGCCAAGGCATTAACTAATAGATTTAATTCAGAAGAATTCAATACCGTGGTCGGTGAAACCCATCAGGCGCAAATTGATTCTTGGAAAAACCTAATGGAAAAATACACTCAAGCGGGGGTGGTAAAACCAGTAGTTGATACTCAGGCTCTGGCAATTTTGTTTATCGCGGTACCCCTAGGAGTTGCCTTGGTAAAACCAGAGCTGACCCCAGGGGAGCGCAAAAATCTCTCCGAAGCATGGCTCGCCATGATTAGAGCTGTTATGGACCCAGACTTAAGCTGAGTATCAGGCAACTAGCAGTTCAGTGCAGCGCCAGCGATCGGATTCAGCGACGAGTCGCATAGCCATAGCCCTGCCTCTAACTCCCTTTTGGATCACTGCGCTTACATTGATGACATTTTCATTTAGTTGAGAAACCTGAACGCATCTCAAAAGTGGTCGGGCTCGGTTTCCGGCGGGAGGTGGCCAGATGGCACGACGTTGCACTGAGCAATAGACATCAAAAGCTAACCAACGAATGAGTTGAAAAGCTGGGCGATCTCCTATTAACACCTCAGCGATACCAATTGCTAACTTTTCGCTCCATACTTTTGGATCAGGCAGTCGAGACAAAGATTTCGTGCTAATTTCTTGATGATCAAAAGTTAAGCACAACTCAAGATCGAATTGTTCTTGCAGATACACGGAGTTTTGCTTATCTGGCGTTTCGATGGTTCCTAACACTCTTCCTACTTTGGTGAGCGGCTTGGTTTTAAGATCTTTCATATAACCCCCTTTAAGGAGCCAGTACTGTCTAACACTTTCTGGGAAAAGTCAAATGAATTAACCGAAAAGTACCTATTTTTGAAAATAACTTGATTCTCACAAAAAGAACTACCAACATGTTTCGAATGAAACGAGATTTCTTAAGTCAAGTAGAAAAAAACATAGAGGTTCAAGCCGGTGGCTTGCTGGCGATGGCGCGGGAAGATCAGGCATTTTCTCAGGCGCGGGGTGAGTTGGCTCGGCTCGAGATTGCAGATCGGTTGCGGGCTAAAATTGGCAAGTCGATCAAGGTTTTAATAATTGAAATCGGTTGGTTCGAAGGAACAGTTCAGCAGGTATTTTTAGATCACCTTCTGTTAAAAATCCATTCAAAACTTTGGCTTATCAAGTTTTTTAGCTTACAAGCTGTGCAAAGGCTGGAACAAGGGGTAAAGAAACCTAATCGACTTGAAAAAAATTGGACAATTAGTTCTACGTTTCGCGACTGGATGATAGATCAGACAAAGGTCACAATTCGAACAGTTCAAGGCTTGTCCATAAACGGAGAGATTACGCGCATCTATCAGGATCATTTAGAGATTGGTTCAGCGTTAGAGGTAACGGCAGTACCATTCCAGGCGATTTTAGTAGCAATGAGGAATTATGAAATTTAAAAAATTTCCTAAGGCAATTTTGTCAGATAGAAGAAAATTAACTGCCACAGTTGGACTATTGCTGATTTTAATTAGTTTTGCAATTATGTATCAAGCTTTACAGCTAGCTCAGTCACGGTCTTTGGTACCCATCGCGGTGCGAGATCTGCCATTAGGAAAGTTGGTTGAGCCAGAGGATTTAAAAATGATCTCGGCCGATCTTGGCACTGTCAAAAACAACTATTTTTCTAATCTAGATGAGATAGTAGGTAAAGCAGTTATTCAAAATATCTCTGCTAATGACTTGATTTCAATAGATGCGGTAGGCAAAAGTCGTGACCTACGCACATTAGCTATGAAGCTCTCGTTGGGAAGCGTGCCTCCAGACTTAGCAATTAATGACAAGATTGATATCTGGTGGACTAATCCAGAAAATGCAAAAGCAGAGAATTTAATTCAAGATGTAAATACCGCTCAAGTCATAAAAGATGGTTCTGGTTATGCCAGCACGATTACAGTGGTAGTCGCAATCCCACCCTGGCAAGTTGCCAATTTGATCACGGCAGCCAGGACTGAATCTTTGGATGTGGTGAAGCATGAAAACTGAAATTCTTCTTGCAATCAATGACTCCGAATGGGAGCTGGAGCTGGGTAGAGCTATTTCTGAAAGTCCTTATTTAAAAATTTCGAGAAGGTGTGTGGATTTATCTGAAGTACTAACCATGCTTGAAGTTGACAATCATCAAGCAGTGATTTTTTCTAGTGAATTACCAGGATTAGACCTAGCTGCGGTATCTCGAATAAAAGAAAAAAATTGTCTAGCGCTTGGAGTATTTAAAGAGGGGGAATTTGGACAAGCTGAATTTTTATCTGAAATCGAAGTAGCTCAAGTGCTTAGCTTTAACTCTCATTCTAATACTGCATTTATAAATAATCTTATTTTTTGTTTAAATCAATTTTTATCAATCACTACTCCTGAAGTTAATCAAGGAATAATTCCTGGGCTAATCGCAGTATGGGGGGCGGAAGGGGCACCAGGCCGTACTAGCCTGGCAATTGATTTTGCCACTAGATTAAACAAAAATAATTCGTCCAGTTTGTTAATTGATGCTGATGTGCAAGCTCCCGCGATCGGTGCCAGCTTGGGAATCGCCGAAGAAATCTCAGGAATAAGTGCAGCGCTGCACCTTGCCCAAAATGGAAAATTGAATCAACAAACATTCTCTGATTGTCTAAAGCGAGACCTTAAAGGCATGGCAGTGCTTACAGGAATCATGAATCCCAACCGTTGGATCGAAATGAGAAGCGGCGGATTAGAGAAACTCTTTAAATTGGCGAGCGGTGAATTTACCCATCAAATTGTAGATATCAATGCGAGCCTGCCTGATCAGAGAGATTCTAATTTTCCAGAATTTGACTCTACGGTGAGATTTGGACATTTAAAAACAATTTTTCGCTTGGCAGAAAAAATCGTTTTTGTCACTAAAGCTAATCCGTTAGGGATAATTAGAACAGCCGAGGTATTACAAAATCAAAGTCTTTTTGAAGCAGAAAAACTATTAGTAGTAGTTAATCAAGTTAATCAATATTCCTTTGCAAAGTATGGAACAAAGTTGATTGAAGATGTGCTACATAGATTTGTTCCAGCACACCGAATTTGGTACCACCAAGCTTTTAACGAGGAGTACGCAAAAGCTTGGCTCAAGGGGGTTAGCGGCTATTCCCTACTCAAAGGCGAATCAGATTTAGACTCAATTTTTGATGAATTAAAATCGCAGGAAGTAAATAAAATTGAACTTTTTGAAAACAAAATCTCTAAGCCTGCCGCTTAAAAGCAGTCTCTATCAGCATAAATTCTATTGCAGAAATATCATTCCAGGTTTTTTCAGCAAAATTCTCTATCTTTTCACCAAAAAATGGAAGTGAAGCCGAGATTTCGAGATCAAGAACTAACTCTGTAGCTGAATTTTTGGGCAATAAGCTCAAGTTTCCAGAGATACTAAGGGGAGCATTTTTAATTTCAATTATGACTTCAGCTGCTGTTAAATCCTCACTCCAAACAAATCGTTCGGTGACTGATATTTGATTACCCAAAAAACTTTGTACTATCTCAGGTAGTTCGCGCTCAAAATCTCGGATTAATTCAGTTGTTATTGAGTCGTCGGTTTGACTCGTAGTGAATTTACTACTTTTGGCGTGAGTAGCATCCCCCTTTTTTAAATTAAAGTCTTTACTCTGCAAGAACTCTGCCAACTCTTTCACTCTGGCATTAATCACCGTAGTGTTTCTGATTTTTTTACTCAATTTTTATCCTGAATCCATCCTTAGCAAGAGGCAAATTTGGTACATGATTTATGAAACCTATTTGACTTCAGCAACACTCAAATAATAAAGATAGTGGAGTGTTGATGAAGTATCGTTCATTTAAACTTTCAGCGCGTGATCGAGTTGCGCAAAATAGAATCTTGGCAGGCTTAGTAAGTGCTGCCATTGTTGATATCTGGCGCAATGTGGTTGGTATTTCGCCCGGATGGGATGACTCTGCAGTTTTACCTAGTAAATTCTGCGTCGGATCCAGTTCACAATTGTTAGTTTTCTGCCTAGATTCAATAGACAACATGATTCACTCACGCACTTACCTGACCGCAGAGGATTTGGCGCAAGGTTTAACTCAAACCATCAAGGTATTCGAACGTGGTTTGGCAGACCCTGGTGAATTATGTGCGAATTTTTTAGCTCAGCAGTTGAGTGAAGTCGTTGTTAAAGAACAAGCATGGCAGCGATTTCGAGCTCCCTTGATTTCACTTAGTGGACGAGAGGCGAACTTTATTGAATACTTGCCGATAGCGTTTTCAGCCTTGGCGCTGGATTCTAACTGGGGGAGAGCAAAGCAAGTACTTTGCTATCTTTCAGAGAAATTTCAAATTGATTTAAATTGTGAGTATATTTGGCAAACCTGGATGGCATTTCATCGTAAAGAAGATTTAATCGTGCGTTACCAAAACTTAGAGAAAATTATTCTGGATTTTGAAATTAGTCCAGCTGAAGCAATGGTGGCTGCATTCAACTTTGGTCTAAAAGACGGCTTAAAGACTTTTTACAACTCTTGGCCCAACCGAATGGATGTTTTTGAGGCCTTTGAAGTGCTGGCAAATCGGTTAGTTACGAACTTGAACCATCACTAGTTTGATTTACGAAGTTTTTCAGTGAGTTTCCACGCCGATGGTAGTAAGAGCCCCGCCGCTATCGCTTTGGCTATGTCACCGATTATAAAAGGTAGTACTCCTATAGTCAGCGCAGTTATAATTGAAATTTGTGCGTAAAGTGCTAATCCAATTACTCCAAAAAAATAAATTATGGTAGATCCAACTACATAACTAAAAAAGACATGTTTAAATTTATGAGTGGAGTATTTATTTGCGGCATAGCCAACCGCTAAAGATGCGAATATAAATCCCATCAAGTAGCCACTAGTTGCTCCATAGACAGCTGAGAGGCCACCCTGACCATCTGCCATTATCGGCAATCCGGCAAGCGCCAAAGTTAAGTAGAAAAATTGAGCAATCGCTGCTCTCTGGGCACCCACCGTGGCAGCACCCAGCAAGATTACAAAAGTCTGCAGCGTTAGAGGGACTGGTGTGAAGGGCAGGTAAATTGCAATTTGGGCTGATATCGCAGTCAGTCCGATCAAAGTAGAAATTTCAACCACTGCTGCAACCTTAGTTTTTTCAAACCAATGATCTACCAGCACTGACGGCACTATTAGGCTCACCATAAAACTCCTCGAACATACTCTAGCCTTAGGTATTGAAAATGGAATTTCAACTCAGGCTTCTTAAATTATCTTTTGCGCTGCAAGGATTATTGCAACCAGGTCGCACAATTTTGCGGGCAGTGAAATTGTTTTCTCAACCTCGCAAATATCCTTACAAAGATTGGGAGCAGGCAGCGCTGATGGTGGCTAAGCGGGGCAAGTTAGCGTCCGGGCTCAGTTACCTGCATTACCAAGTCCCCAATCCTCAAAAGCGAGTGCTGGCACTTCATGGATGGGAGGGAAGGGCAACCCATTTTTATAACATCGCCGACTTTCTTAGTGCTAATGCAGTAGAAGTGATTGCTCTTGAAGCGGTAGCACACGGAGAAACGCCTGGAATAATTTCTCACCCACTATTTTTTAAAAAGGCACTTCTTGAAGCTCAAGCTGAATTGGGGGAGTTCGATTTTGTTTTGGGTCATTCAATGGGTGCGGGGGCGATGGTGATGGCACTAAACGACGGTTTAAGTGTTAAAAAAGCGGTGTTCATCTCAGGTCCTGCAACTTTTACCGAAGTTATGTGGAGATTCTGTGAGAGCATAAATCTACCTAAAAAATTATTCTCAAGATTTGGTCAAAAGGTTTCTGAACTTTCTGCAATTACCGAAGCGGTGGTTGATATTGAACACCTGGTCAGTAATTTGTCGACTACTGGTTTAATCATCCATGATCAAACTGATTTACTTATTCCTTTTAGCGACGGCGTGCGAGTTGCAAAAAAATGGAAAACTGCTGAGTTTTTTACCACAGATGGATTAGGACATCAAAGGGTGCTGCGGGATCCTGCGGTTTTACATAAAATCCAGGATTTTTTAATCACCAATTAACTTCATCTCGGGTGGGCGGATTTGCCCCAGCTCTAGTACAAGTAATCGCCGCCGCCGCTAATGAATTTGTAATCAGTGACTGCCATTGCTGAATCGAGATTTGTGAGTTCAATCCAGTATTACTTACCAAGTTAAAATCAATTAGTTGAGCTAAGAGTGCTGCGGCAAAAGTATCTCCAGCCCCAATTGTGTCAATTAAATTTACTTTTTTTGCCGGAAGAGAAATCTCAAGATTATTTTTCAAAAATAAACTGGCACCTGCTTCTGCTTTAGTCACGATAACAGCGTTAACCCCACTGGCAAGCCAGCGTTGAGCAATTTGAGCAGGGGTGCTTTCGCGATCGAGCCAAAATAAGTCTTCGTGACTGACTTTTACCAAATCGCTAAAAGCAACTATTCTCTCTACCCGCTCTTTTAATGCTGGTGCATCTTGCACCAAAGTGGGGCGAATATTTGGATCAAAACTAATAGTTGCTAATTTTTGTTTCTTTATTTCCCTTGCCCAGCTCTCAACTGCAGCAGCTCCTGGCGCAGTAGCTGCGGTAAGCGAACCAAGGTGAACCACAACCACACCGGGGGGCAGTGGATCAGCTAATTCTTCTAGGCTCCAGCCAAAATCCGAACAATCATTTAAGTCAGCAAAATACGCGGCAGAACCATCTGGTTGGATTTTTGCTTCGATCACAAGAGCTTTATCTGACACTTCAATACTTGCGGAAACGTCAACCCCAGCAGTATTTAAATAATTCTTGATATCTTGACCAGTTGGGTCAAGTGAGATTCTGCCTTTAAAAAAACTTTTCACTCCTAAACGCGAAATGGCAAGAGCGGTGTTGGCGGGACTGCCACCAAAGATTCGCTCTTGCCTTCCGTTTAAATCTGTAACCTCATCAACTAAGGCTTCGCCAATAACCAAGCTAGCTTTTTGCACGTTTGGTTGTTGTCCTCTTAACTAATAGTTGTCTGTTCCCCGATTGCTGAGAACAAGTGCACCTTGGAAGGTCTCGCTCGCAACTTAGTGCCAGCTCGGTAACGGTCATTGCCCTTCACCCGAGCAACGATATCGGTGTCAGAACCGTCAACTTTGCCGTAAACGAATGCATCAGCACCTAGTTCTTCAACCAAGTTAACCGTTAACGGGATACCTTCTGAACCAATTTCAAATTCTTCTGGTCTTACCCCGATTAAAATTTGGTTATTGGTGGCATTACGAGCTTCACGCGAAACTGGAATGTCAAAGTCACCTAAAGAGGATCCCTTTTCATTCAGGTCAAGAGTGAAAACGTTCATTGCAGGTGAGCCAATAAATCCAGCGACGAAAGCATTTGCTGGGTTTTCGTAAAGCGCACGGGGAGTATCAACTTGCTGCAGTAATCCGTCTTTCAAAACTGCTACGCGGTCACCCATGGTCATAGCTTCAACCTGATCGTGGGTTACATAAACAGTGGTCGTCTCTAAACGCTTTTGCAAAGCCGCTATCTGGGTACGCGTTTGCACCCGAAGCTTGGCATCAAGGTTTGAAAGTGGCTCATCCATTAAGAAGACTCGAGGGTTACGCACAATTGCGCGTCCCATGGCGACTCGCTGACGTTGACCACCAGAGAGAGCTTTTGGTTTTCTTGTTAAGTATTGCTCTAAGTCTAAAAGACGGGCAGCTTCGTTAACCCGCGTCTGGATTTCTGACTTATTCATTTTTTGAATAGTCAATGCAAAGGCCATATTTTCAGCTACTGTCATATGGGGGTAGAGAGCGTAGTTCTGGAAAACCATTGCAACGTCTCTATCTTTGGGTGCAACATCAGTGACATCATCTCCACCGATATAGATTGCACCAGCGTTTGTTGGCTCAAGTCCTGCCAACATCCGAAGGCTGGTTGATTTTCCACAACCTGATGGTCCAACTAGCACCAAAAATTCCCCTGATTGGACAGTCATATTCAACATGTCTACAGCGGGTGCATGGGTCTTATCATAAATGCGCGTTGCATTTTCAAAACGAACTTCAGTCACGGCAAACTCCTGTTCAGGTAAGTGTCCTACCGATTTTGACTTAACTTAGTAGATGCCCCGTCCTGAAACAAGTGCCCGGGGTGCTGTTTTTGCCTACTTATTAATCCTTTTGAGGATTAATCCGATCAATTTGGCTAAAATCAAAATCACTAGCACCACGCCAATCCACGGCAAAACTAGTCCGAGGTAAGTGGTGCTGTTACCTAAGGTTTGCAGAACACTTTCTAGACCCTGTCTAAGCCCCGCCCAGAATCCAATTGGTCTTATTGCATCAAGCGCATCTTTTCTTGAAAGATTTACATAGATGGACGCCATTTCAACTTGGTCGTCGAGATATTTTTGCTGCGAAAGCAATCCATTTAGCTCAGCCTGTCGTTCTGCTAAGGCACTTTCTGCTGAGATTAAATCAGAAACGCTAGAAGCTTCAGCTACCAATCCTTCAAGTCGGTCAATTGATGTTTCAAGAGATTGAATTCGGGCATCTAAATCCACGGCTTGTAAAGTCACATCAGTTTTCGAAGTGTTTAGTGATTCAACATCTCCTAACTTAACTACTTCATCAAGAAAAGGTTTATAATTAGTTTCTGGTATTCGCACCAATAAATAAGCACTGGTTACTTTAGATTGAGTTGGATCTGTGTATTCCGATTGATCGTCAACTCGACCTTCCAAACTGTCAACTAGTGCAGTAACAGCAGCAATACTCTCGGTAATTTCGTCAACTCGAAGCGTGACAGAACCAGTTTGAATCACTTGGCGATCTGGGGGTATTGATTCGGCGCGTCCAATTTCTATTGAATCAGAGACAACTGCAGAGTCAGCTCCGCCATTAAGAGTCGAGTTGGTAAGTGGTCCAGAGCAGCCAGTTAGAAACAAAAAAACAGTTAATAGGGCCAGCGTAAATTTGACCTTAGTCACGATGACTCCTTTTTCGATAACTCTAATTATCGTCTGTGAATGAATTGCTTTAACTAGCCTCGCCGCGAGTGGTCGCCACCACGCAACTGGTCAAGCGCATGGGGGAGGATTTCTTCTAAAACGGTCATGGCATCGCGGACCCCTCCAATTGAGCCGGGCACGTTAATGATCAAAGTGTTGGTGCAAATTCCGGCAATTGCCCGAGAAAGCGCACTGTGAAAAACTCCTTGACTGATTCCATAGGCACGAATGGCTTCGCTGATTCCTGGCGATTCTCTTTCAATTACCTCTCTAGTCATTTCTGGAGTGACATCAGTTGGTGAGTGACCAGTTCCTCCCGTGGTTATCACTAAGTCAAAATTCTGCTTAACTGCCTTTAATAAGGATTCCTTTACGCTAACTCCATCTGGTATCACTTCGACTGCTTCGCAAGTTAAACCAAGTGAAGTAAGTTTTTCAAAGATCAGCGCGCCTGAAGTGTCTTGCCAGATTCCTGCCGCAGCTCTAGTAGAGACAGAAATTACTTTTGCGCGAAATGCACTTAGGTCACTCATTTTCTAGCAGAATTGAGCGGCGCGGAGTAGCAAATTTGTCACTTATTTCTTGCAATTCATCAGAGACTATTTTTTTTAATCTCTTGTCACTTGCCAAAATGGCCTTTAACTCAGTAATTATTTGGTTTAATTCTTTCTGCTCTGTTTCTAGTTCAATTCTTGAAGTTTTGGTAAGTCGTCGTAGTGGCATATCCAAAATGTAATTGGTCTGCACTTCGCTTAGCTTGAATGTCTTAATTATTTTTTCTCTTGCAACTTGAGCATCTTCACTAGCTCGGATAATTTTGATAACTTTATCGATATCAACTATTGCTAAGAGCAACCCTTCCACTAAGTGAAGTCGCTCATTGGCCTTTTTAAGCCTAAATTCACTGCGTCGAGTTACCACGGCTAATCGGTGCTTTAAGTAAACCTGTAACAATTCGGCTAGACCCAATGTGCGAGGTCGACCGTCAACCAAAGCGACAGAATTTATTGAAAAAGATTCTTCCATTGGGGTAAGGCGGTAGAGGTCTGCTAATAATTCTTCTGGCTCATGACTAGATTTGACTTCAATTACGAGCCGTAGCCCTTTCTCACCGTCGGTCAAATCGGTAACTCTCGAAATTCCTTTTAGCTTCTTGGAATCCACCAGCGATTTAATGCGATCAATAATTCTCTCAGTACCAACATTGAAAGGTAATTGGGTAATGACGATTGCTTTTTTGCGGGAGGTGACTGATTCGATGCTCGCGCTAGCTCGGATTTTGAAAGTTCCGCGCCCAGTTGAATAAGCTTCTTGGATGTTGGCTAAATCCAAAATTTGCCCACCACCTGGTAAGTCCGGAGCTGGAATGTGTTTCATTAAATCAGCTAAAGAAGCTTTTGGATTTTCAATGTAATAACGCAACGCGCTTATCACTTCACCAAGATTGTGGGGCGGCATGTTGGTAGCCATTCCAACAGCGATGCCGCTAGCGCCATTAACTAGCAGGTTTGGAAAAGCTGCCGGCAAGACACTGGGTTCAACTTCTCTACCGTCGTAATTTGCTCGAAAATCTACGACATCTTCATCCAGCGAGTCAGTCATGCTTAAGGCGGCGGCAGTCAGGCGGCATTCGGTATAGCGCATTGCAGCCGGTCCATCATCTAGTGAACCAAAGTTACCTTGACCGTCTATTAAGGGAAGTCGCAATGAGAACGGTTGCGCCATTCTGACCAAGGCGTCATAAATTGCGCTGTCACCGTGTGGGTGCAATTTACCCATTACCTCGCCGATTACACGTGCGCTTTTTACGTGACCGCGCTCAGGGCGCAAGCCCATCTCGCTCATTTGAAAAAGAATTCTTCTTTGAACTGGCTTTAACCCATCTCGGGCATCAGGTAAGGCTCTAGCGTAAATAACCGAATAGGCATATTCTAAAAAAGATTCACGCATTTCATCAGAAACATCAATATCGATTATTCGCTCGGGAGTACTAGCATCCAAGACTGTTTTCTTAGGTGACAATTAAATAAGCCTTATTCGTTTGTTTTAGATCCCGATCCAAACAAAATCTCGTCCCAACTTGGAACCGAGGCACGCTTAGGTTTGGTAGCGGGTTTTTCTTCTTCGGGTTCTTCTTGAGCGACCGATGATTCATTTGCATTTTCAACTTTAGGTATTTCTTGAGTTGAAGCAAACATCGAGGTGGTAGCTAAATTAGGAGTCGGAATAGGCATGGTTTGAGCCGCTGGGTCAGTTTGACCTGCGGGGGTGACCCAATTTGGTAATTCAGAATCTTCTTCAAAGGCAACTTCTTTCGGTACTGCCACTAACCTTGGAGTGGTGATTTCTGCGGCTGATTCTTCTTCGGGAACATCAAGCAGCCATCTTGCAACATCATTTAATGGGGCAATGGTTGACACCGAAGAATCAAAAACCCAATGAGCTTCACTTTCTCCTTTTTTGCCCATAAAAGCTAGCGCCACGTTCCAGCGACCATCATCTCTGCGCCAAGCATCCCAACGCATTGAAGAGGGGTTTCCTCCACCATTAACCACTCTTGACTCAACAATGTCATTAAAAGCAGCGCTACCGCGAGCTTTTCTAATTTCTGTGGCTTTGGCTTTTTGTGAAATAAAATAACGCTCTTGTAAAACCGGTTGCTCATATTTTCTTATTCTGCTTAGCTCTATTCCGGTAACTTGGGCTAAATCTTCCGCAGTTATTCCACCACGAATACGAGCTTGAATTTCAGCAACTGTTAAATCTTGATTTTGATCTTGATCCTGTGGCTTTGGTCGTTCTTTCCACTGTCGAATTGCATCACGAATTTCTTCATTTATTTCAACTTGAAATTCGATTCCATCGGAATCGCGCAGCTGCAAAAAAGCGCCATCTTCGCTTAGTTTGGCAAATCTTAACGCGCGCAACTGATCCCTTTCAAAAATTAATTTTTCTAAGCCTAACCCTAGACAATTTCTTCAGAAAGTTGGCTTAAGTTGCGATCTGGTTGGTCGGCGCGCCTCAACCAAGGCAGTGAAATCACAGTTAACAAAAATCCCACGAGCCCCGAGAGTGCCACCAGCCAAAAGGCTGAATTGGAACCCGAGTTATCGATTAACCATCCAGCAAACGGGGCTGACAGCGAAAGCCCCAAGCCAGCTCCAGTGTTAGCCCAAGCCAGACCCTCCGTTAGCTGATCTTTATTTACTAGTTTTCCAACCAAGGTATAGCCAGTGATCAGGGCAGGACTAATTGCCAAACCAGCAAGCAAAAGTACCGGAAACATAACTTGAAATGAATCTATGAACGGCAGCACAAATAAAACCAGCGAAAAGAAAAACATAGAAATAGTGAAACGAGTCGAGATCGCTCCAGTGAAGTTGGCAGTTCCGAAAATTACCCCAGCCACTAAAGACCCGAACGACCACACGGCAATCAGGGCACCAGCTAAATTCTTGTTACCGAGTTCTTGCGAGAAAGCCACAACGACAATTTCAGCTGCACCCCAAACGCCGCCAAACAACATAAAAATTAAAAAAACACTAATCATTCCTGGCATCAAAATAGCGGGCTTACTTCTTTTTTGCCCAACTGGAAGCGGAGGAGGCTCAGTGGCTCGCTGAGTGGTGAACCAAATACTTCCTACTGTCACTAAAAAAATGGAAAGCATTAAACCTGACGCGTCAAAAAATGAGACACATAAAATTGTCACAATTGGTGGGGCTAGCACGAAAATAAGTTCATCAACCACACTCTCAAATGCAAATGCAGTGTTTAGCTGTCGATCAGATTTGGAAATAAACATCCAACGTGCGCGCACCATTGGACCGATAGCTGGCATCGCCAAGCCTGAAAAAATTGCCGCAATAATGATCCAGGTGAAATTAGCGTCAAGTAAAACTAATCCAACCAAACTGGTTAGCCCCAGCGAGTGGACGATTAGCACCAAAGGAATTACTCGGTGCTGTCCAAAACGATCTGCAAAACGAGAAGATATCGGTGAGCCGACTGCTGCCGCTAAAGATAAAGTCGCGGCCACTATTCCTGCCAGAAAGTAACTGTCAGTTCGGGACTGAATCAATAAAACAGTGGCTAAGCCATACATGGCCATAGGGGAGCGGGCGATAAATCCAGCAAGGGAGAATTTTTTACTACCAGGCAGGCTCAAAATCGCTCTATAGGTTTTGAACACGAAACAAATGCTACGACTACCCAGTAAGTAGTCTAGGTACCGATGGATACTTCTTTGATAAATCAACTGGAATTGATGGCGTTAGAGATCGCACACGCAGCAGGGGATCTTTTGGTCGATCAACGCCCCAGCGTAATGACGGTAGATACCAAAACTTCTGAAACAGATGTAGTGACCGCAATGGATAAGGCAGCAGAAGCATTCATAATCGAAAAGATTAAAGCTCAGCGTCCCAACGATCTATTTATTGGTGAAGAAGGTACGGTAAATAATTCTGATAATCCCACCAATGTTAAGTGGATTGTGGATCCAATAGATGGCACTGTCAATTATTTGCACAAGCACCCAATTTGGTCAGTTTCGATTGGGGTAAAGGTCGATGAAATAACTCAAGTTGGAGTAGTTCACGCACCCTTGCTTGGTGAAACTTATTTAGCAATTAAAAATCAAGGTGCTTATTTAATTAATAAAAATGGGCGCGAAAGAGTTCAAATTACGAGAAACACTACGTTGAGTCATACCTTGGTGGCTACTGGCTTTAGTTATGAAAGCGCTAAGCGAAAAAAGCATGGACAAGTTATTGCAGAGATTTCAGACCAGGTGCGAGATTTCAGAAGAGATGGATCAGCCGCGATAGATTTATGCATGGTTGGGTTAGGTCGCGTTGATGCATATTTTGAAACTGGCCTACATCCATGGGATTACACAGCTGGCGCATTATTTGTAGAAGAAGCTGGAGGGAAAACTGGTGGGCTTGCTGGTAAACCGCTCAGTAGTGATTTAGCGATTGCTTCAAATCAAGGAGTGTTTGAAGAGTTTTCTAATCTAATCAGAACTTGTCACAAGAAATTTTATTAATCAATTCGTTTTAGTCCTTTTTTAAATTGTTCGCTTAAGTTGAGGTAGTTTTCTACAGAATCCTTGAAAGCATCTTTTAAAAACGCATTTTCTTTAATTTTTACCGGTACTCCCATTGCTAAGGCAAACTCTGGAATTTGCTTTCCCGGGGTGATTACTGCTCCCGCCGCGACCAAAGTGCCAGTTCCAACTTTCACCAACTCCAATACCGTAGCCCCTGATCCAATTAAGCATTCGTCAGAAATAATGCATCCCTCTAGATGAGCGTTATGACCTACTACACATCGATTGCCGATGATGGTAGGAGTTTGCTCGCGGCAGTGAATCACGGTGCCATCTTGAATTGAAGTTTCACTTCCGATTGAGATGTAGCTGCTATCTCCCCTAAGAACCGCACAGGGCCAGATTGAAGCATGGTCAGCAATCCTCACATCACCGATAATGACGGCTTCGGGGTGAATGTATACAGTAGAAGCAATCTGAGGAGTCTTTTCAAAGAGTGAGTAAATAGGCATGGAATAAATTGTGCCCGTAGGGAGTTCTTCAGTCTTAGGTAGGCCTATTGTGGGTCAACTCACCTAGGTAAAAATATGCAAACATAGGAAACTTAGGGCACAATCCTCGCCTATAGAGCAAAAAGGAGATTGAGAAACTGTGGCAACTGATTACGATGCCCCCCGCAAAACGGACGAAGAGTTAGCCGAAGACAGCCTTGAAGATTTAAAGGCCAAACGAGCTGAAACCAATAATCCTCAAGCCGACGTTGATGAAAACGAAATTTCTGAAACAATTGAATTACCAGGTGCTGACTTATCTGATGAATCATTATCGGTGAAGGTGGTTCCAAAACAAGCGGATGAATTCACTTGTACAAAATGCTTTTTAGTAATGCACCGTAGTCGCATCGCAAGTGAGAAAAAAGGTGTATTGATTTGTGACGAGTGCGCTTAATCCTTATTCTTTTCGAAAAATTTTTGAACCAACATTTGCGCTAAAGCCAGCATGGTAGCAAGAGCAATGGCCCAGGTGAGGTTGTCTTTGAATGTGCCGGGCGATTTTTTGGTAGGCGGCTTACTTCCGGTTGCTTTAGAGTAAGTGGAAGCAGTAATTTTTTTCGCTAATACTGCAGCCAAGGGATTAAGGATTGGCGTCAATAATTTAGCGCTAAATGACTGTGAACTCTTTACCATAGCCAGTATTCTCGCAGAGAGCGAATAACTAAGGGAAGGGGCCAGATTGATAGAGATTCAAATCGTCAAACTTGAGCCATCTGCCCAAATTCCCACGCAAGCTAACTCTGGTGATGCAGGTTTTGATCTTTATTCAGTGGAAGAAGTAACCCTCGCCCCATTTGAACGCAGTGCGGTGAGGACTGGAATCTCTATTGCGTTGCCAGCTTCTACGGTTGGATTAGTACATCCCCGCTCTGGGATGGCTTTGAATCATGGAATTGCGGTACTTAATTCACCTGGAACAATTGATTCGGGCTACAGAGGTGAAATAAAAGTTATTTTGATCAATTTGGATCCAAATAAAAGTTTTACAATTAAACCTAAAGACAGAATTGCTCAACTGGTGATTCAAGATTTTAAGAATGCTGAGTTTGCCTTAGTGGAAGAGTTACCAAATTCGAGTCGCGGTAGTAGCGGCTTTGGATCGACAGGAGCTTAGTCATGGGTGAGCCAAAGCAAAACTTTTTGGTTAAAGTAATCGAGAATCTCACGCAACCGGATAATCAACTAGTTGCACAGGAATTATCTAAAGCTGCAACGGCTAGTGGCTCAACGCTGATTCAAGACTTAAAACGAGGTCAACTAATCCAGGTAAGCGGAGTCATAAATTCAGCCACTACCCGTCCTGAAAAATCTGTACCAGCTTATGAGATAGAAATTTTTGATGGCAGTGGAATCATAAATGCGATTTGGTTGGGTCGAAGTGTCGTTAGGGGTGTGATCCCTGGAAAATACATTGCAGTAGAGGGCAGGATTACTTTTTTGAGTGCTAGGCCAACTATCTATAATCCCTACTACACCTTATTAAGCAGAGAAAATGACTGAACAAGATCCTGATCGTCAGCTTTTCGAAAAAGCTTTGGGCGGTTGGCGCGGCTTATTAGATTCAGGATTACCTGCGGCAATTTTTTTAATTCTTTATTTACCTAGCAGAAATCTAGAACTTGCCCTTTATGCCGCCTTGGCAATAGGTGTGGCAATTTTTATCTGGCGCTTAATTAGAAGAGAGTCACTCTCACAGGTGATAGCAGGATTTGTGGGATTAGGTATTTCAGTGTTCATCACCTATCGCACCAATAATGCCGCAAACTTTTTCTTAACTGGATTGGTTACGAATGCAATCTATGGTGCAGTATTTGCTGGCTCTATTTTTATTAAAAAACCCTTGATGGGTTATTTAATCGGAGCGTTAAGTGGAGACACTAAGGCCTGGTTGAATACGCCAGCCTTAAGAAGAATTTCTATAAATTTAACTTGGTTTTGGGTAGGTTTGTTTTCAATTCGCTTATTGGTTCAGCTTCCGCTTTACTTCAATCAAGCGGTCGGATGGCTTGGCACTGCTCGACTTTTTATGGGTTGGCCACTTTATCTACTAGCGGTTTACTTCACTTATCGAATAGCTAAGACAGCCCGCGATACTTATCTTTAATTCTTGCAGAGTATCTTTTTTAGTACTTCAATTTGATCACTTCGTGTCACGATGATTAATTCATCACCAATTTCTAGTGGATCATCTTGGTGAGGGGTAATTACATGACTGTCTCGCAAAATAGCAACTAGCGATGAATCAGGCGGCCACTCAACTGCACCCACGCGGGAGCCAATTACTGGTGAGTCAGCTGGAAGTGTGACTTCAACTAAGTCGGCTGCACCTTGGCGAAGCGAAAATAACTTAACTAACTGACCAACACTTACTGCTTCTTCTACTAAAGCTGTCATCATCTGTGGCGTTGATACTGCAAAATCCACACCCCAAGCTTCGTCAAACATCCATTCGTTTTTCGGGTGATTCACTCGCGCCACCACTTTTGGTACGCCGTACTCAGTTTTTGCCAGCAGCGACACAACCAAGTTCACTTTGTCATCCCCAGTTGCCGCTACCACAATTTGGGCATTTGCTAAATCTGCTTTATCCAATGCGTCGGGCTCACAGGCGTCGGCTAAAACTACAGTTGCCCCGTAACTGCGGGCGCGCTCTGTCTCTTCAGCTTTTTCATCTATCACTGTTACCTTGTGCCCGTTGCCAATCAAATCTCGAGCAATAGCCTTACCAACGTTGCCAGCACCTGCGATCACAATATGCATTTTTATCCTTGGGGGCCGCTAGTGAAAATTTGCTGAACTTGGTCTTTGTCTTCTATTTTGAAAATCGCATGAACCAAGTCGCCTTCTTGCAAAATGGTGTTTCGGTCTGGCAAGAGTCCGTTACCAAATCTGGTTAATAATGCCACCCGAACATTTGCCGTCTCTGAAAGTTCGCCAACTTTTTTACCAATCCAATTTGGTGAGAGATATACCTCTGCTAACACCACAGAACCAGATGGATCCCGCCATTCCTCGTGCGCACCTAGCGGTAACAATCTTCTTAAAACTTGTTCGGTAGTCCAAGCTACAGACGCGATTGTCGGGATTCCAAGTTTTTCATACACATCAGCTCGTCGCGGATCGTAAATACGAGCTACTACCTCTGGCACTTTAAAGGTATCTCGAGCAACCCGAGCTGAGAGAATATTTGAGTTATCGCCACTTGAAACTGCAGCAAACGCTTGAGCTTTTTCGATCCCCGCCTCAATCAAAGTATCACGATCAAAGCCCACACCCTTGATGGTTTGTCCTGAAAAATCATCGCCCAACTTAACAAAAGCGCCAGAATTTTTATCAATTACTGCCACGCTATGGCCTAATTGAATTAATCTACTTGCCAGCGCGGATCCAACTCTTCCGCAACCCATGATTACAACGTGCAAAATACCTCTTTTTTCTGAGGATTAACTGGTTCCTACGGTACCTCAATCAATGTGAGCAGTACAACCAATGGTGGCGTAGTGTTTCACTTTGTGGCTTTAATTACGACCGCCGTTAAGCGGGTGCTTTTAGGTCGAGCGATGCGTAGCGACAAATTGCGCGATCAATTGCTTCCTAAGCGAATTGCCCTACCTGTTTTCTCATCTGACGCCTTGAGCTCTAATGCCTACGCTACTCAAGAAATTATTTTGGTTTTAAGTCTGGGTGGAATCCTCTTTCTTCATTACTCGATGTGGATTGGTGTTGCGGTTGCCTTTGTTATGGGAATCGTGGTTATGAGCTACCGACAGAATGTGCATGCCTACCCGAGCGGTGGCGGCGATTACGAAAACGTGACAAAAAATTTAGGAAAAACTCCTGGGCTAATCGTGGCTAGTTCCCTCTTAATTGATTACGTAGTAACGGTAGCGGTATCAATTGCAGCAGCAGTAGCAAATTTAAGATCGGGTTTTAATATTTTTGACCAATACACTTTGCTGCTCGCTATGGCTTTAATTATTCTTTTAACGCTATTTAATCTTCGAGGTATTAAGCAAGCCGGCGCAATGTTTGCGATACCAACCTACGCTTTTATTTTTTCATTAGCCGCCATGGTTTTGTGGGGATTAGTGAGAGTACTGCGCGGAGATACGCTGCGGGCAGAAAGCGCAGAATGGACCATCATTGAAACTGACAGCTTTACCGGCTTTGCCTTAGCTTTTTTAATTGCACGTGCCTTTGCGGCTGGATCAACTGCCTTAGCTGGAATAGAAGCTGTGGCCAACGGGGTGCCCGCTTTTAGAAAGCCCAAGAGTAAAAATGCTGCCACGACACTGCTTTTACTCGGCCTTATTTCAAGTGCGATGTTTCTATCCATCACTTTTTTGGCACAACTAACTCAGGTGAGAATTACCAGTGACAACGCCCGGTTGATAGGGATCGAAGAGGGTTATGTTCAAAAAACAGTTATTGTTCAGATCTCTGAAGCAGTTTTTAGTGAATTTAGATTTGGAACAATTCTAGTTACTATCACTACCGCCCTAATTCTGATTTTGGCTGCAAATATTGCCTATACCGGTTTTCCAGTACTGGCCAGTGTCTTGGCGCAAGATAAGTATCTTCCTCGACAAATGCACACGCGCGGTGATCGCTTAGCTTTTAGTAACGGAATTTTGATTCTTTCCGTGAGCGCCGCTTTGATTATTTTTGCCTTCGAGGGCTCGGTAACTCGGATTATCCAGCTCTACATCATCGGTATATTCACAGCGTTCACCTTGGGTCAAACTGGCATGGTGATTCACTGGAACCGAGCACTGCGCTCTATTAAAAATGTGAACGAAAGAAAAGCTATTTTGCGTTCTCGCTCAATTAACATAACTGGTTTACTACTTACTGGAAGCGTCTTGTTAGTTGTGGTGACAACTAAGTTCACGCAAGGTGCTTGGATCGTGGTTGCTGCGATTCCAATTTTGATGGGACTAATGACACTCATTAAGTCTCATTATGATTCCATAAATCGAGAATTAACACTCGAGGATGATGAAGCGCAAACTTTCCCCAGTCGAATCCATGCGATTGTTTTGGTCTCGAAAGTTCATAAGCCCACCATGCGAGCGGTTTACTACGCTCGTGCAACTAGACCGAACAACATTGAGGCAGTTACAGTCAACGTTTCAGAAAGCGAAACTCAGGAACTGCAGCGGGTATGGCAAGATAAATCAATTCCAATTCCTTTAAAGGTATTAGATTCTCCATTTCGTGAGATCACACGGCCCGTAATTGATTACGTGAAGCACCTTCGTCGCCAAAGCCCACGAGATGTTGTCACCATTTTTATTCCAGAGTATGTAGTGGGACACTGGTGGGAGCAGCTCTTGCATAATCAATCCGCTCTCAGACTCAAAACTCGATTACTCTTTACTCCCGGTGTGATGGTGGTAAGCGTTCCTTGGCAATTGATTTCTAGCGAAAAAGCTGCATTACGGGCAGAAAGTGAAAAGCAAGTTCCGATCAGACCAGATTCAAATTGAAAATTGGCGACGAAGTTACCGTTAGAACAGAAGCCGTAGCGCACGGTGGATTTGTGGTGGCGCGCAGCAATGGGATTGTGCTGTTTGTGCGGCTAGCACTACCAGATGAACTAGTAAAAGTAAAAATTATTAAGTCGGCGCCCGGTGGTCGCGCTTGGGTTGGCGAAGCGATCGAAATTCTTGAAGCAAGCCCTTATCGAATTACGCCAAGGTGTGAGTACTTTAAAGCATCGGGCTGCGGCGGCTGTGATTTTCAACATTCCACAATTGATTATCAACTCGAGATGAAAAAGTTTGTTCTTATCGAACAAATGCAACGTTTAGCAAAATTAGAGGTGGGCGAATTAATACAGACTCATCAACTCTCACCTAAAGATTTTAATTGGCGAAGCAAAGTGCGATTAGCTCCGAATGATGCTGGCTTTTTAGGATATCGAAAATTTCGCTCTCACGAAATAATTAATATCGAAAATTGCCCGATTGCAATTGAACCGATTAATCAAAAAATTAAACAGTTATCGCAAGAGAAATTTAGAAAAGAACAGATTTTTGTTTTGCAAAACCAGCTCATCAAGCAGGTTAATGAAAAGAGTGACACTCAAGTTTCCACCACACTGCTCGGTGTGGAATTTACTCATATGGCTTCTGGATTTTGGCAGTCGCATTTGCAAGCAGCTGAAAAACTGGCTTCGTTGGTGTTAGCAAAAGTTGAATTTCAAGCACGAGCTTTAGATCTTTATGCAGGAGTTGGGGTTTTTGGACGATTACTTATTGAGCAACAAAAAATTAGCAAACTTGATTCAGTCGAGCTCGATAAAGCTGCTACCAAATGTGCAATTAGAAATTTTAGAGGCCTAGCAAATGCTCGTGCCATAAGCGATCGTGCTGAGAGATTTTTGCTAAACACAGACCAAAAGTATGACTTAGTGATTTTGGATCCACCTCGAAAAGGCTTGGGGGAGGCAGCAGCTCAGCGCTTAGCCAAAGTCGCTACCTCACAAATCATCTACGTGGCCTGCGATCCAGCCTCACTGGCAAGAGACAGCAGAGTATTGATCACAGCCGGGTGGCACTTATCACAATTAGATTTAGTGGATGCCTTTCCGCAAACTCATCATTTAGAAACCGTGGCAGTTTTTTCATCCGAGGAATAGTTTTTGTTGCCTGCTAGGATTTACTCGTAATTAAGTGATGGAGCAAATTTGAGTCTGGATTCTTTCAAAACCAAGCGTGACCTGACAATAGGTGAACGTACAGTCACGATTTTCGATCTGACTAAAATTGAAAGAGCAAATCAGCTTCCCTTTAGCCTTAAAATTCTTTTAGAAAATTTACTTCGCAAAGAAGACGGCTTTAATGTAACGCAAGAGCACATACAAGCTTTGATCAACTGGAATCCCCATCAGGAGCCAGATACAGAAATTCCTTACACACCTGCGCGAGTAATCCTGCAAGATTTTACCGGGGTTCCAGCAATTGTTGATTTGGCCACGATGCGAGAAGCGATGGCAGACTTGTCAAAAGATCCGCAGTTAGTTAATCCGTTAGCCCCCGCAGAACTAGTGATTGATCACTCGGTGATTGCAGACGCTTTTGGCTCATCAGCCGCGTTCGGGATCAATGTTGATTTGGAATATCAAAGAAATCTTGAGCGCTATCAATTCTTACGCTGGGGCCAAGGTTCATTTTCTGAATTTAAAGTCGTTCCACCTGGAACAGGAATTGTGCATCAGGTAAATATCGAGAATTTAGCAAGGGTTATTTTTGAAAAAGATGGGATGGCTTATCCCGACACATTAGTAGGCACGGATTCTCACACCACAATGGTGAATGGTCTAGGTGTTTTAGGTTGGGGAGTAGGTGGAATCGAAGCTGAAGCAGCCATGCTGGGTCAGCCGGTGAGCATGTTGATCCCCAAGGTGGTTGGTTTTAAATTAACCGGCGCCTTAAGAGAAGGCGTTACTGCCACAGACCTAGTTTTAACAATTACCGAAATTCTTCGTAAGCATAAAGTTGTAGGCAAGTTCGTTGAATTTTATGGCGAAGGTTGCCTTTCAATCCCGTTAGCTAATCGTGCCACCATCGGAAACATGAGTCCCGAATATGGGTCAACTGTTGCGATTTTTCCAATCGATTACCAAACAATTGATTATCTAAGATTTACCGGACGCTCAGAGTCGCACTTAGCGCTAATTGAAAGTTATGCAAAGGCACAAGGCATGTGGTTAGACCCGCAACACACTCCGCTTTTTAGTGAGCAACTTGAGTTAGATTTGGCCTCAGTTGAACCCAGCATTGCCGGCCCACGTCGTCCGCAAGATCGAATTAATCTAAAAGATGCCAAGACTAGTTTTGAAAAAGTTTTACCTGAATTTACAGAAGAAGTTGCAAAGTCTGCTCAGGTCTCTTTGACAGGCGAGAATTTTGTTCTTAATCACGGCGCGGTAGTAATTGCAGCTATAACCTCTTGCACTAATACTTCGAATCCTGAAGTAATGATTGGTGCAGGAATTTTAGCAAAAAAAGCTGTTGAAAAAGGATTAACTAGAAAGCCGTGGGTCAAAACCACCCTGGCACCAGGCTCGCAAGTGGTAACCGACTACTACCTGAAAGCTGGATTAACTCCTTATCTCGAAAAGTTGGGATTTGACTTAGTTGGTTACGGCTGCACGACCTGCATCGGTAACAGCGGCCCTTTGCCTGCAGAAATATCTGAAGCCGTAAATCAAAAGGATCTATCGGTTGCAGCAGTGTTAAGTGGAAACCGAAACTTTGAAGGTCGTATTAATCCAGATGTAAAAATGAATTACCTGGCCTCACCCCCGCTAGTGGTGGCTTATGCGATCAGCGGAACTATGAATATTGATTTAACTCGTGAGCCGCTCGGGCTTGATTTTGAAGGTAATCCAGTTTTTTTAAAGGACATTTGGCCTACCACTGACGAAATCACTGAAACAATTCGCTCTGCAATTGATCAAGAAATGTTTACTAAGCGATATGCGGATGTTTTTAAAGGGGACGAAAGATGGCAATCGCTTTCGACTCCTACTGGGGCAATTTTTGATTGGGATCAAAACAGCACTTATGTGCGCAAGGCTCCTTATTTTGACAACATGCCCATTAAGCCAGAGGCGGTTTCTGATGTTTCGGGTGCAAGAGTTTTGGCGTGGTTAGGCGACTCGGTTACCACCGATCACATCTCACCAGCCGGAAACATTAAAGCTGACAGTCCTGCCGGAAGGTATTTAACGGAAAATTCAATAGCTAATAAAGATTTTAATTCTTATGGCTCAAGGCGAGGTAACCATGAAGTTATGATTCGCGGAACTTTTGCCAACATTCGACTCAGAAATAAATTAGTGCCTGGAGTCGAGGGTGGGTTTACTAAGAATTTTCTAAACAATGAAACCGTCACAATTTATGAAGCGTCAGAGGCTTATAAAGCTAAACAAGTACCGTTAGTTATTTTTGCTGGGCAAGAGTATGGTTCAGGTTCTTCCCGAGATTGGGCCGCAAAGGGCACCTCGCTTTTAGGTGTGAAAGCAGTTATTGCTGAGTCTTATGAACGAATCCATCGCAGCAATTTAGTGGGAATGGGCGTTTTACCTCTGCAATTTAAAGAAGATCAGACGCCAGATAATTTAGGCCTCACAGGTGAAGAAGAAATCTCAATCCAAGGGATTACCGAATTAAATTTAGGAGCCATTCCTGAATTAGTTGCAGTCACTGCTAAAAAGCTAAATGGTGAAGTAATTACCTTTCAAGCCAAGGTTCGAATTGATACCCCAGGAGAAGCTGAATATTTTCGCCATGGTGGTATTTTACTTTACGTGTTACGTCAGTTAGCCGGAATTTAGTTTTTGCTAAAAAAACGCAAAGGGCCTTTTTGTTTAGCATTCACCCTGTCACCAACTTTAACCGCAACTGGAGCAGCTACTCGCGCTGAAACTTTTATTTTATTTGCTAATTCGAGATGAATCAGTGCATCATGTCCAAAATATTCAATTTCAGAAACTTTGGCATTTGACTTTTCTTTTTTGAATGAAATTTCAATTTCTTCAGGTCGAATAATCACATTCCCGCTTTCACCACGCAAGGGCTTGGTGGCAGAGAGAGCTGTGTAGATCTTGCCAGCTTTAGTTTTTATTGCTGGAACGATCAAGGCGTCACCGGTACTAATAGCGGTTTCGAGACCTGAGGGGTTGTTGTAAACGTCTTGTGGAGAGCCCAATTGAACAATTTTTCCATTTTTCATGGGTGCTATCAAATCAGCCATAACTAAAGCTTCTTCTCTATCATGTGTTACTAGCAAAGTCGTAGTTTTGCTATCTTTTAAAATCTTTTTAATCTCGTACCGAAGTTCTTCTCTGAGCTGTGCATCGAGTGAAGAAAACGGTTCATCTAACAGCATCACATTCGGCGCGGGAGCTAAAGCACGGGCAATGGCAACTCGGAACTGCTGGCCACCGCTGAGTTGATGGGGAAGGCGATTTTTAAAATCCGCAAGTCCTACTAAGTCGAGCATTTCTGCTATTCGCTTGTGCGAATCTTTACCTTTTGCCAAACCAAATCCTACGTTTTTAGATACTGAAAGGTGCGGAAACAAGGCTCCTTCTTGAGGAACGTAACCAACATTGCGACGCTCCGGCGGCACTTGCACACTAGAAACGCTCATCAAGGTAGAGCCGAATCTGATAGTTCCTGCTTTAGGTGCCACAAAACCGGCAATTGACCTAAGCAAGGTTGATTTTCCGCAACCAGAAGGGCCCAGCACCGCAACTAAATTTTGCGTTGGAACAAATAATGAAAGTTCGTTCAATACTCGAGTGGTTCCGTAATAAACGGTGAGCCCATCAATGCGGATGTCGGTCATAGGTCTTTATTCTCTCTCATCACTTCTCGCTCTGCCAGATTTGGCCTATTGAGCAAATAGGACGGAATAGAAGCAATCAAAACAAGAGCTAAAGCAAAGGGAGCGGCTTGAGAATACTGAGAAATTGAGGTAGCGGTCCAAAGTGAAGTAGAGAGTGTTTCAAAACCGGTGGGTTTTAACATTAAAGTCGCCGGGAGTTCTTTCATGGCAGTTACGAAAACTAAAAGCCAGCCTGCAAATATCCCTGGGGTGGCGATTGGCAAAATTACTCGGCGCAGAGTTTGGCTATAGGTTTGACCTAAACTTCGCGCAACTTCATCTAAACGCATTGGAATTTTTTCCAAACTACTTCTCACCGAACCCAAAGAATTTGCAATAAAGAGCAGTGCATAAGCGAACGCTAAAAGATAGATTGTCTGATACAAACCTGATAGGTATCTAGCCCCTAAGGCAACTAAGGCGAGACCTACCACCACACCAGGTAAAGCATGAGTCACCAAGAGGCTATTTTCAATTACTTGTGCAAAGCGAGATTTGAAACGAGCACTCAAGATTCCAACTGGGATTGCCAAAAGTAGGGCCACCGACGCACCCAGAAAAGCTACCAATGCAGTATTTGAAATTACCGAAATTAAGTTGCCTATATTTATTGAGTTACCTACAGAAATTGACCTAGAGATTAAAACATAGCCAGGGATAACCAAGGTAGCAAAATAGATGCTTAACACAAATAAAAACGCTAAGTGGCGATAGTTACCTATCGCTAATACTCCGCCGCTACGCCCCTGACCACTACTGGGTACCACTAATCCTCTGCCTCGTCGCTCTAGAAATACCACAAACAAACTAACTGCCAAAAGCATTATTCCTAAACTTGCGGCACCGCTGCGATCAAAAGTTGCACGATAAACAGTGTAAATAACCCGAGTGAAGGTGTCGAGCCTCATCAAAGAAACCGTCCCAAAATCACTTAAGGCGTAAAGCGCACTCAGTAACGCTCCTGCCACACTGGCAACGCGAACTTGTGGCCAAATTACTTTCATCAGCACACCAAGTGGACTTAAGCCTAAAGTTCTAGCAACTTCTTCTTGATTTAAATTAATTTTTCTTATTAAGGCATATGTGGGAATCGCTACAAAAGGAAAAGTAGCCAAAATTAAAATAATCGCTGAAATCCAAAAACCTCTTAAAAAAGGATTGATTGTTAAGTAACTGTAAGCAATTACATATGAGGGGATAGCAAGTGGCAACGGCATCAAAACCAACAAAAGTCGGCGAAGCATTATGTTGGTTTTTCCCAAAATTAAAGCCACACCTAAACCAATTAGCAAAGCTCCAATAGCCACCGTTAGCGAAAGTGCCAAGCTAGTAAAAAGTGTTTGCACGCTTCGCGGACGCAAAATAATTGAGACAAAAGAATCCCAGCCGTTTTCGCTGGATCGAATAGCTAAATAGACTAAGGGTATTAAAACGAGAGTTAAGGTAAAAACACTTAACAGCTTTAAAAACCTAGGGGCAGCAGCAAAAGACCCAACTTGCTTTGGGTTTACATCTTTTGCAGATACTTTTAAGGTCACAAAAGTCCGGCTTGAACCAATAACTCTTGAGTTCGAGTGACATCAGAAAGATCGCCCAGTGTCACATTAGGAAGTCCTAAATCCTCTAATTTTGGCATATCACGGGGAGGTACTTGATCTGGCAAAAGTGCATATTCAGAAGTTTCAGAAACAAACTTTTGCTGAGTTTCTGCAGCTAATAAATAATCAAGCAATAAATAAGCAGCTTCAGATTTTTTACTACTATTTAAAATTCCAAAAGCACTTACATTCAGCAAGTTGCCCACATCTCCAGACGCAAAAAATCCATTCTCTACTTCGAGTACCCGCCCGAGTGATTCAGCTACTTCATAAGCGTAGTAGTGATTTGTCAATGCCAAGCCAATTACTTTTGCATCAATTGCTTCAATAAGTTGACTGTTTTTTTCAAATACTTGAGGATCGTTTGCAGCTAGGCCATTTAGCCATTCTAGTGCTGCCTCATCACCGCGAATTTGCCTAAGAGCGGTGACAAAACTTTGAAAGGATGAGTTAGCTGGAGCAATGCCAATCACTGAACGCCATTGTGGTTGTAGCAAATTATCTATGGTGGTCGGTACGTCTTGAGCAGATATAAATTCAGGATCATAAGCCACGACTCGGGCACGTCCGGTAATTCCTACCCAAAAATTATTTGGATCGGCAAATTTACTTGGAACTTTTGAAGTACTCTCTTGCCTCAAAGTTTGTAAAAGATCATCAGCAGCAACTGCGCCGATTGCGCCTGCATCTTGAGAAAGAAATACGTCAGCGGGTGAACGAGTGCCCTCTTCCAAAATTTGCGCAGCTAACTCAGCAGAATCCCCGTAACGAACTTCGATTTCAATGCCTGTTTTAAATTCAAATTCATCAAAAAATGGTTGGATAAAACTTTCACTTCTGCCGGAATAAACAGTGAGAGTTTCCCCGGTAGGGGCGATAGCCCCAGTTTCGTTGGGTGAGGTCGTTGAATCTGGGGAGGGACTGCAGGCGGCAAGCAAGCTAGATGCGAGTAAAAGTGCAAAAAAACGAGACCTTTTCATCATTTAATTGCCTTTCCAGGGAGGCTGCCTCCGCTTGAATTACATAACATACTTGTTATGTAATTCGATACTTTACTCCTCAAGCACTAAATCGGCAAAGGCTGGGTTAGCGGCGACGTGGGGGCCAGAGCGAAGGAGGTATTTCTAAAGCAGCTACATAGGCCACATATAGCTCTTGTAAGTGATCGCGCTGGTATTGCTTATTGCTAAGAATCTTAAAAAAAGCTTTCTCAGTTTTGGGTTTTTCTATGGCAATTGAAATGATTTTTTCGTCTCTTATTACCCGGTGAGGTGCCAAATTGCTTTCACGAGCAATCTTGTCCCTTACCTGCCAGAGCTCACTCACGATTGCAGCTTCTCGATTTGAGGTTAATTTATGTATTCCAGAAGTTCCCCGCCACGCTTCTGGTCTTGGGGGATTAGGTTGAAATTGCAATAGTTCAGAAAACACCTGATTTGCTACTTCAATTTTTTCTTGCGCAATTAGTTGCTCTGTTAAATCAGATTGCAAGGTGTGTAAAAACTCAACATCCAAGGCCGCGTAGCTCAACCATTCAATTTTTAAAGGTCTACTAGCCCAATTCACAGCAGAATGAGCTTTATCAATTGCAATTTGTAATCTATCTTCAAGTAATCCAGCTAATCCCACGCGTGGAAGTTCTAATAAGCGGGCAGCAACTTCAGTATCAAAAATTTTTTTGGGCTTTAGATCAAACTGATACAGGCAGGGTAGATCTTGAGTTGCAGCATGTAATATCCATGAGCTTTCGTTAATTAGATTTTTCAAATCTTGATAATTAATTTCTAAAGTGGGATCAATTAAAAAAGTTGGCGTATCAGGCTTTTTTAGCTGCAACAAGTAAGCCTGTTGGCTATAGGTATATCCAGAAGCGCGCTCGGCATCAATTGCTAAAGCGCCTTCGGTTTCAGCTAGTTGAGAAATTGCCTGCGCCAGAGATTTTTCTGAATCAACTATGGCGGGAATTCCACCAGGAGGGTTTTTATAGTATTTCAGCTCGCCTTGCATGGTTTCTACTTAAGCACACCTTGTCTAAAAAGATCTGCTAGAAGTCTAATTCTTCGGGTGTAGCCAAGCCGCTTTAGCATCTTTTCCAAAGTCCGTTTGATGGTTTGGGGCGAAAAGTGCAATTCTTTAGCAATAGCCGGGATGCGTAGCCCGTCCGCCAACATTTGCATAATCACTAGTTCACGCTCTGACATCTTTTCAGCGAGCGGGGAGCGGGTAGGACCATCGGGCATCATCATTATTTGCTCAACTCTGAAGACAAACAATTTTTTTATCTGTTCCTTATCAAACTTTGGAGCTACCAATATAAGGTTGTCCCAGCCAAGGGCTCTTAGTTCGCGCAAGGTGTACCCAGTGATTTCTGGTGCGTATGCCAAATCAAGCACTAAGCGATTCGCCACCCCATGGTCACGAGTGAAAGCAAATAATTCGGCTAGGTTTTAAACTTTTATATACTTTGGGCCCAGAATAAGAGGCCCCGCAAGGCTAATTTTTCAAATCTTTCACCTGAGCTCAAAATTGCTACCGTGGTAGTGGGTCGCACTAAATCTTTTTGAAGGCTTTCTTTCACCCTCACCTCTTTTCACCCTAACTCTTTTGATGAAAAGTCGATAAAAAAGGTTTCAGCGATATTTTTTTAGTTGGGTGGCTTCGGTAGCAATTGGCTGTAATCCAGCTGCTTGACAGAGTAAATCGCCCCAGGCAGCGACATGGATATCTGCAGCTTGGGGATCGATGGTCCAAGAAGCTCGAATTTCAATGGTGCCATCTAATGGTTGCGGCTCTAATTCTCCGAAAGATTCGCTGGCAGTTCTAGTGACAGTGCCAGAAAGATTTAGGGGCTTAACATCTCGATTTTTTAGTGAGTCCAAAAGCCAAGTCCAGCCAACTTGCGTGAGTAGCGTGTCATTTGCTAGATCAGATTCGACCCTGGCCCTAACAAAGGTAACCAAGCGAGTTGTCCCACCCCAAGAATCTTGACCAGCTGGATCAAAAAGCAAGACCAATCTGCCGTTAGCGAGGTCTTCTTCACCCTCAAGAACCTCGGCCACCATTGCAAGCGCATGTGGAGCAAGTCGGAGCGGCGCTGGCACTTCCTCAGTTGTAACTTCGGCTCTTAAAGGGGACTTTTTTACTAACTCAATAATTTTTTCAAAATCAGCCATCAGTGAGTTAGTCATTTGCCAAGATTAGATGTTACGTATGGGACGAATGTTACGACGCGCCGTCGGTAGTCAAGCAAACCGCATTGATGCAGTAGCGCAGATCGGTTGGGGTTGAGTAACCCTCGCCTGAAAACACGTGACCTAAGTGAGATCCGCATTGGGCGCACCTAACTTCGATACGAGACATTCCTAAAGAGCGATCTTCAATTTCAAGAACTCTTCCTTGCGCCATTGGTGAAAAGAAAGACGGCCAGCCACAATGAGACTCAAATTTTTCATTACTAGTGAATAATTCTGCACTGCAGCCACGACAGCGATAAGTGAAATCTTTACCAACAGGTAAGTGACCGGAATTAGGTGGTTCGGTACCTCCCGCTCGGAGTACTTGAAACTCAAATTCGTTTAATTCCCCTCTCCACTGCTCATCGCTTTTGTTAATCGGATAGAGAGTTCCGTCGGGTTTTTGATTTGATAAAGGTTGCATAATTTAGATTTTAGATCATTTCTTCAAAATTCGCATAAAAAGATTATCTGCCTCAAACAAAACCTGCTTAAATTCAAAATTGCTTTCGTTTAAAGGATTAAATTCTTTAGTAAATAGCCCAGCTTCATCCGTCGCCAGTAGACGACTGGCTACCGTCAGGTCTATTTCATCTAGCAAATTGGCGTTTGCCAGTTCGGTTATTAGGCGAGTGCCGCCTTCACACAAAACTCGCTTCATCCCAAGAGCTTTAAGCGTTGTCGTTAGCAAAGATAAATCCACGCTAGTTTTACCTAGTGGTACAAAGTCAACGTCTGCCGACAGCTGAGAATTTTTTACCGCGGCAACTTCATTAGTTATTAATAGTGGTTTTTGGTTAAATTCTTTAAAAAACCCGTCTTCGAATTCTAGACTATTTGAGACGATGGCAACTTTGATCAAATTATTGGTGTGACGAATGGACAAATATTTTTTTGAGACGTTCACATTTTGATAAGGCTCACTTATCACGGTATTTCGACCAACCAGTAAGCAATCTGAAGTAGCTCTTAGATATCTAAATAGTGATTTATCTTTATCGCTTGAAAGATACAACTGCTTTGATTTATCGGTAACTTTGCCATTAAGGGACTGCACAAAATTCGCTCTAATCCAGAACTGATCCGGCCAAGGGTAGCTAGCCTTTAGATCAGAAAAATCATTTGCAAGCAGTTGCTCAAGCGTTATCGCCATGTTAAATAGTGTGGCAGATAGAGTGGTGTATATGTCGATGGGTCTACTTTTTGATTTAGATGGAACTTTAGTTAATTCATCCGCGCCAATTGAGCGCGCTTGGATTGGTACCGCGAACGAAGCTGGTATTCCACTCGAGCGATTAGTCGGTTTTCATGGCATTCCAGCAGGGCAAACTTTAAAAACCTTATTAAGTGACCGATCCGATGAAGAGATTCAGCATTGGATCAATGTGATCACGCAGCGCGAAATCGAAGATACTGATGGCTTGGTGGCAAACCCAGGGGCCCACGAATTATTTGACTTTTTAGCACAGGCGAAGGTTCCTTGGACCATTGTTACTTCTTGTACTCGCGACTTAGCAGTAGCACGACTTTCTGCCGTGAACTTGCCTATTCCAGAAAATTTAGTGACCGCGGATCAAGTTAGCCAAGGTAAACCGCACCCCGAGCCATTTTTGTTGGGAGCAGAGCGATTGGCGCTAGCGAGCGCAAGTTGTTTTGCGGTTGAGGATTCAATTGCCGGCTTAACCAGTGCTCGTGAAGCTGGCTGTATCACCATTGCCTTACTTTTGGGGATTACCGATACCAACATTACAAATTTTGATCATGGAATTAAGCAGCTAACCGATATTATTGAAATTCTTGAACTATAGTTCTTGATCTATGGTTGCGTATTTATTTAATTTTGTAAGAGGAATTTTAATCGGCGTAGCCGAAGTAATACCTGGAGTTTCAGGTGGAACCATTGCCCTAGTGACCGGAATTTATCAGCGAATAATTGATCAAGCGGCCCAAGCGGTAGAAGCTTTACTTAAAGTGACTAAGCCAAAAAAATTAGTTTTTGGAATTCGAGAGCTAGATTGGAAATTATTAACCCCAGTTTTAATTGGAATGTTCTCAGCTTTAATTGTGGGTGCTCGCTTTATCGAACCCCTACTAGAGCAATACCCAATTCAATTACGGGCGCTGTTTGCTGGACTGGTTGCTGCTGGCATCTCTATCCCTTATCGATTAGTTAGAAAAACTGAGGCGGGGGATTGGAAGATTCAAGATTATTCACTTGCCTTGGTTGCTGCGCTGTTAGCTTTTTTCTTAACCGGCCTACCAACTGCTGAGATTTCTGATCCAAGTTTGTTGATTGTGTTTGCCGCCGCCGCAATTGCCATTTGCGCTTTGGTGCTACCTGGAGTTTCGGGATCATTCTTATTACTATCTTTTGGACTTTACGCTTCAACGATTGCGGCCGTAAATGATCGAAACCTTACTTACTTATCTGCTTTTGCCTTAGGTGCGTTTTTTGGGCTAGCGTCATTTGTGATTTTGCTTAGATGGCTATTGAAAGAAAAATCACGCCCTACTTTGGTAATTCTAAGTGGATTGATGCTGGGTTCCTTAAGAGCTCTATGGCCTTGGCAGGATGAGGATCGCAATCTACTTTTACCAGAGCAAGCGATCTTGGCGAGTATTGCTTTGTTTGTATTTGGGGCTTTCGTGGTTTGGTTGTTGCTTAAAATAGAGAAGAGACTAAAAACTGTCTAAAAAAAAGAAGTCTTGAGTCTGAATTTTGACTCTACTTGGAAAACGATAGCCTTTAATCCAAATGACTAATCGATTAGTAGACGCGACTAGCCCTTATTTGCAGCAACATGCGACCAATCCAGTCTGGTGGTGGGAATGGGGCGATGAAGCGTTTTTAGTAGCAAAAGAAAAAGATCTTCCGATCTTTTTATCTGTTGGGTACTCAGCCTGCCATTGGTGTCATGTCATGGCCCATGAATCTTTTGAAAATGTAGAAATTGCAGAATTTCTTAATCAAAATTTTGTGAATATAAAAGTCGACAGAGAAGAACATCCTGAGGTCGACAGCATCTATATGCAGGCCACGGTTGCTATGACTGGTCATGGCGGTTGGCCCATGAGTGTTTTTTTAGACCATGAACGCCAGCCTTTTTATGCAGGAACTTACTTTCCTGCCGTGAGCCGGGAGGGGCACTTATCGTTCCCCCAATTGCTGACAGCAATTTTGGATACTTGGAAAACTCGGCGGGTTGAATTGAATGAAGCAGCTAGTCGAATTAGCAATTATTTAGTTGAGAGTAATTTGCCTGCAAGCGTTGACGATATGTTTAATGAACAAACTGCCGAAAACGCCGCTTTGAAACTTGCTAGACAGTTTGATCCTATAAATCATGGCTTTGGGGCTAGTCCAAAATTTCCACCTGCCATGGCACTGGAATTTCTTTTACGCAATTTTGCACGAGTTAACAATAAAGATGTCTTAGAGCTGGTGGAATTTACTTGCTATTCGATGACTCGCGGTGGCATGTATGACCAACTACTTGGGGGATTTGCTCGCTATTCGGTAGATGAAAGTTGGACTATTCCTCATTTTGAAAAGATGCTTTATGACAATGCTTTGTTAATCGGAGTTTACTCTCATTTGTACCGGGTGAAACCAAATGATTATTTTAAAAGAATTGTGAGCGAAACTGTTTATTGGCTGGAGCAAGAGATGATTACCCCAGAAGGTGCTTTTGCCGCAGCTATGGATGCTGATAGCGAAGGGGAGGAGGGCACTTACTACTGCTGGAGTCAAGCACAAATTCATGAAATTCTAAATGATGCTGATGCAAATTGGGCATTTGAGCAATTCAATATAACTACAGGTGGAACTTTTGAAAGAGGGCTTTCGGTATTGCAAAGACGGCGAGAGCCCGATGATCTCACTCGGTACCAGCGAGTCAAAGCTCAACTACTGGCTGTTCGCGAAAAAGAATTAAACCAATGCGTGATGAAAAAATAATCGTTTCTTGGAATAGTTGGATGATTAGTAATTTATTCGAAGCCGCTCAGATATTTGATCAAAAAGATTGGCGACTACTTGCTCAAAACGCCTTAGATTTTTTACTAGCAAATCATTTGAAAGAAGAGAATCTGTACCGAATCAGTAAAGACGGAAAAACTAATCAAATACCAGGTTTATTGGAGGATTGGGCAAGTTTAAGTACAGCCTGCTTCAAAGCACATGCTGCCACTGGAGAAATTAAGTATCTAAAGCAGGGACGATTCTTAATCGAACAAATACTTCAGCGATTTGAAAAAGACGGAAACCTGTTTGATACTGAAAATTCTGAAACAGTTTTTGTGACTCGTCCGCGCGAGACTACTGATAACGCCTACCCGGCTTCGATTGCTTTAGCGGCAGAAGCACTTTTAAATGCGGGAGCATTATTCAATAATTCCGATTGGCGTGAGATGGCCAGGCGATTGATCGCCGAACAGCTGCCGAAGATTCAATCAGCACCGCGTTTTGCCGCTCACTTTCTTTGTCAGTTAGAAGCATTTTTAGACGGACCACTAGAAATTGCGCTGGTCGGTAAAGTTGAAAGCGAAGCCCATAAGTTGATTTGGCAAAGCCCTCGTGCCGGATGGGTATTGAGTGTTGGTGAAAGTGGTGCTACCGAACTTTTAGAGAATCGAAGTCAAATTGATCAAAACGAGACGGTTTATATCTGTCAAAGCTTTGTTTGCCAGACTCCAATCTCTGACCTAACCTTGTTGAAAAAAGCTCTTAAAATTTGAATTAATCTCAAAATTCCCTTAACGTTAAAAGGTGAGAAAAATCCTGCTGCTGTTTATGGGATTATTAATTTTAATTCCCTCCGTTTCGGCCAGCGCCCAAGTGCAAAATTCGGTTATCTCATCTCGCGGTCTAACTTTGCAAATGAAAAGTATTTTCTTAAACGAGATTCAAGTTAGGGGCGAGGGCTCAACTCGTGGTGCCGCATTGGCAATATTGGCAAATGGCGATTATCTGCTAGGGGGAGGGGCAAATGGAAATCAAATATTTCGCTACCAACCTAGAAATGAAAAATTAGAAAATATCGGTGAAGTTTATTCAGACACTTTGAGAAGAAATGATGCCCGATTCGCCATAACAGACCTACAGCCTCTTTCTGAAAATGAGAGAGAAGCCAAGGTTTTAGTCTCATACCCACGATTGGGCTCTAATCAAAATTGCGTTCAACTACAAGTTGATTTGATAAAAATTAATTTAATTAGTGGTTCACTAGAAAACATAGAAACTTGGTTTGTGACTGATCCTTGTGTACCAATTAATGCGGTGCAGCATGCCTCAGGAAAGTTAGAACGAATTGATTCCGCTAGTGCTTATTTTACTGTTGGTGACTTTGGTTTTACTCGAATTAATAATCGAAGAGTTAGTGGAGACTTAAGTACGATCTTTAAAATCAATAAAGACGGGGCAGAAAAAATATCTACAGGCCACCGTAACGCGCAAGGAATATTGCTTTACCGCGATAAATATCTTTTGGCCTCAGAGCACGGCCCACGTGGTGGGGATGAATTAAATATAATTAAACCCGATACTGACTATGGTTGGCCTTTTGTTACTTGGGGAGCGGCATACTCTGCCGGTGATTATGTTGTCCCAAGAAGATCAAATTCTCATGATGGTTATCAAAAACCCATCATGTATTGGACACCTTCGATTGCGCCGACAGATTTAATCCAATTACCGCTCAATTCAAACTGGAAGCGTTGGTCTGGTCAGATATTGATGGGAACGCTACGTGAACAATCTTTAGTAAGAATCTATTTAGACAATGACCTGCGACCAACCGCTCAAGATTTTATTAATGTGAACGAGCGAATTCGTGGATTAGAAATAAGTCAAAACGGAATCGTGGTTGCAACTACCGATAGCGGCAGAATTTTAGAGATAAAACCGCTTTAATTTGTGCCCCCGACAGGAATCGAACCTGCGCACATGGCTCCGGAAGCCACTGCTCTATCCCCTGAGCTACGGAGGCAGAAAACTAAGCGTAAGAGGTCAAACTTTAATCTGCCTCGTCACCCATCTTTCTGCGTAAAAAGAAAGTAGGGGAATAGTCCCCGCTAACAATATTGCAAATGTTTGCCTTAAATTGAATTTTGTTTTTCTTGCAAGATCAAAGGCCAAAACTAAATAAACCATGTAAACGAAGCCATGCAATTGCGCGAACCAAGGTATCTCTGGCCCCAGCGTGTATTTAATAGTTATTTCAATGGTAAAAGCAATCAATACCAATCCGGCAATCCAGGCAATTATTTGATAACGGCGTAGCGATTTTTCGATCATTTGGAGTCTCTCTCTGAGAGTTTTTTGTCTTGTGCTCGTTTTTCATCTTTAAAAAATTTAAACCAAAACCAAAGAAAAAATGCCGCAAAAAACCACCACTGAAATGCATAAAAGGTACTTTGTAAGCTGATGGTCTCAGTGGTGGAATCAACCGACTCTTTAATTCTGACTTCCCATTGCCATATTCCTAGACGAAAACAGGTATAGGTAGCACCCAAAACTAATGCATGAAAAAGAATCCACCTGGGATGAATCGCGATTTTCCACATATCACTAAGCCTATGGCAAACAAACAAATTCGAAAGTTAAACCCTAAACTACCCTCATGACTCCTGAGCAACTCAGCGAAAAGCTAAAAACCGCTATCGCGCAGTTGGTGAAGAGTGGGCAGATTACCCCAGTCGCAGATTTTGATATCAGAATTGAAAGGCCAAAAAATCCCGAGTTCGGAGATTACTCATCCAACTTGGCACTGATTTTAGGTTCGCAAGTTTCTTTAAACCCCCGTTCAGTTGCAGAATTAATAATTAAAGAATTGGGATCACAACACGAAATCGAAAGTATGAGTATTGCAGGCCCCGGATTTATAAACTTTAGTGTTTCAAAAAGGTCTCAAGCTGAAACAGTAATTGAAATATTGCAACAAGGTCAGCACTACGGTAACTCGCAAGCCTTAAAAGGACAAACTTTTAACGTAGAATTTATTAGCGCAAATCCAACTGGTCCACTTCATTTAGGGCATACCCGCTGGGCAGCAGTAGGGGATTGTTTAGCCAGAGTTTTGAAAGCAGCGGGGGCTGAGATTGTAAAAGAGTTTTATATAAATGATCGCGGAATCCAAATGGATAAATTTGGCGAATCTATTCAAGCTGCGGCACTTAAGCAAGAAGTACCAGAAGGTGGCTATCACGGTTCGTATATCAAAGATTTAGCGAAGCAAATTGTTGAAGTAAATCCAGAGATTTTGGAACTGGCTCCAGTAGAACGCTTTATAGCCTTTCGCGAAGCTGGCTACAAACTCCAGTTAGCACAACAACAAAAAGTGCTAAAAGTGTTTCGCACAATATTTGACGTCTGGTATTCGGAGCGAACATTGCACAACTCGGGAGCAGTAGAAAAAGGCTTAGAAGTATTAAGAGCACACGGACATGTTTATGAGCAAGATGGAGCCATTTGGCTGAGAACTACAGACTTTAACGACGATAAAGACAGAGTTTTAATTAAAGCTGATGGGGAGTACACCTATTTTGCATCTGATACTGCTTATTACGTCGATAAACGCAGTAGAGGAATGGACGTAAATATTTACCTGCTGGGGGCCGATCATCACGGGTACGTCAATCGCTTAAAAGCAGTTGCCGCTTGCGCTGGGGATGATAGCGAAAAAAATATTGAAATCTTAATTGGGCAATTGGTCAAAATGACAAAAGATGGTCAAGAAGTAAAACTTTCAAAGCGGGCTGGAAACATAATCACTTTAGAAGATTTAGTTGAAGAAGTTGGGGTAGATGCAGCTCGCTATACCCTTAGTCGCTACCCAGTGGATTCTCCCTTGACACTTGACATCAACTTATTAACATCTCACACCAATGACAATCCAGTTTTTTATGTGCAATATGCCCACGCGCGCTTGAGTACATTACTAAAAACTGCAAAAGAACGAGGAATTAATTTTGTAATCCAAGACTTTCAAGCCTCACTCCTGGTCCACGAGAAAGAAAGTGATTTAGTTAAGACTTTGGCTGAGTTTCCTCAATTAGTTCAATTAAGTGCTGACTTGCGAGAACCACATCGAATTGCTCGCTATCTTGAAGAATTAGCGGGTGTTTATCATCGCTTCTATGATGCGTGCCGAGTTTTACCTTTGGCTGAAGAGCCAGTTAGTGAACTTGTGATTTCACGATTATTGCTCTCCAGTGCTACTCGACAAGTATTGGCAAATGGCCTGGAGCTGCTTGGAGTTTCTGCGCCTGAAAAAATGTAGAGAGTCAGGGTTTATATTTTTATGGTTTTCCTCTAGTCTCGAGACCATGAAAAAATTAAGAGCAATACTTGCGTCCCTTTTGTCCCTCTTAATGGTTGCTTCAGTTGGAGTCAGCGCTGCTACCGCTAACGATTCCAGTCCACTTTCAGGATTGCCTGGTGGAAAGGGGCAGCCAGTAGTTATGGTGAAAATTGATAATGTGGGCCCAGCTCGTCCTCATACTGGACTTTATAAAGCAGATCTTGTTTATGTTTATCAAGTTGAAGGCGGTCTCTCTCGAATCGCTGCCATGTATAACTCAAATTTCCCCCGGGTAGTCGGTCCGGTGCGAAGCGCTCGCTTGAGTGATCTCGATATTTTGCGCCAATACGGAAACCCTGGTTTGGTTTTTAGTGGAGCCAATCGGGTATTAATTAAACGAATTAACTCAGCAAAATCTTGGGTGCCAATGGGTCCATCACAAACGCGCGGCATGTTTAGAACTCGTGCAAAAAGAGTTCCACATAATTTAATGATTAACCTCACTCAAGCAGTTCGAAAAAAGCAAGGTATCGGAAAAGCACAAGATATTGGCTTGACTTTTAATTCGGCCAATCCGGCTGGCGGAAGAAGCACCAGTTCTTTTAGGGCTAAATGGCCAGCTGCAAGTGTCAGTGGAACTTGGACTGGGTCTGGATACCGAATTGCATTAGATGGTAAGCCACAAAGCGATGGAGCAAATGGCACGCCTTTAGTTGCAAAAACTGTGGTGGTTCAATCCATCAGGCAAGTACCTGGAAAAACTCCCCGCGTGCACACCGTGGGAAGTGGTAAAGCCGTAATTCTTCGCAACGGTAAGCGCTACCAAGGCACCTGGCAGCGAAGTAGCCGCAAAGGTGGAACCACCTATTTTGTAGACGGCAAGCCTTTTAGCGTAGATGTGGGACAAGTTTGGGTATTGCTAGTTGATCAAAAGAAGAAGCGCGCTGTCACCTTCGGTTAGCAGTTTTTAAATAGTGGCCTAGCCTTGTCTCATGCGTGTTCATCCTGCTGGTCCACTTCATGCCGAAGTCATGGAGCAAGCTGACTTGCCCCAAATGCCGAACGCAGCAGAGTTAAATGAGCTCGCACCAAACGTCTGGCCCTTAACGGCAAAAAGAAATTCAAACGGTGAAATTGAAATAGGGTCAATAGCGGTGAGCAAAATAGCGAAAGAATTTGCCACACCTATATTTATAATGGACGAGGCTGATTTAAAAGGTCGTGCCAAAGAATTTTTAGAGAATTTCTCGAAACTAAAAAATGAACCGCTTGAAAAACCGACTCAAGTTTTTTATGCGGCTAAAGCGTTTCTTTCAACTTATGTAGCTAAAACATTGCATCAGTTAGGTTTAAATATCGATGTTTGTACAGAGGGGGAATTGCTTTGTGCGCTAAAAGCGGGAGTAGATCCAGCTGCAATTTTAATGCACGGAAACAACAAGTCAGATCATGAATTAGCTCTTGCAGTCGAACACTCAGTGGGTGTTGTCGTAATCGATTCTTTAATTGAGATCTCGCGACTTGAGCAAATTGCACAAGCTGCGGGCAGACAAGTAAAAGTATTGGTGAGGTTAACCGTTGGGGTAGAAGCTCATACTCATGAATTCATCGCCACCGCACACGAAGATCAAAAGTTTGGGTTCTCTATCCAGTCTGGTCAGGCAATGGCAGCAGTTGAAAAAATTATGTCTGCTGAAAACTTGGAGTTAATAGGTTTTCATTCTCATATTGGATCGCAAATATTTGATAGCTCAGGATTTGAAGTAGCGGCTGGTAGAATTGTTGATTTTGCCAAATCCGCAGAAGAAAAGTTTAATTTTGAAATTTCGCTTTTAAATCTTGGCGGCGGGATGGGTATTGCCTACCTAGATACCGATTCACCTATTGCAGTTTCAACTATGAGTGATGAACTTATTGCAATTGTGAAGGACAAATATGGTGAGCGAAAAATTCCTCAATTAGCGATTGAACCAGGACGGGCAATTATCGGACCCTCAACAATTACGCTTTATAGAGTGGGAACAATTAAACCAGTCCAAACCGATGCTGGATTTATTCGAAATTATGTTTCGGTTGACGGTGGAATGAGTGACAATATTCGTACCGCACTTTACGATGCTGATTATTCTGTCGCGCTCGCTTCAAGAAGTTCAACCGCCGAGCCAATGCTTTGCCGCATCGTGGGACGCCATTGTGAAAGTGGAGACATCGTGGTGAGAGACGCCTGGTTAGCTAATGATCTAAAACCAGGGGATTTACTGGCGGTAGCTGCCACCGGCGCTTATTGTCGATCAATGTCAAGCCAATACAACCTGGTTACAAGGCCTGGAGTTGTTGCGGTTCAAGATGGTGAAACAAAAATAGTTGTGAGATCAGAAACCTATGACGATCTTTTTGCTACTGATCCAGGATTTTAAATTCTGCTAACCCAAAATTGAACTGATAAAAATCAAATAAATCTGGGCCTAAAATGAAGCTAACACCCATACTTTGACAGGGTTGAAAGATTGATTTTGTGACACGGCTCAGCAGAGATTACCGCTCTCTGCGAGAATTGCGGAGCACATCAGGACTGGGGAGAATAATCAATGAGCGAACAAAAGCCCTTGCGGGTTGCCATTATCGGCGCCGGCACGGTCGGCTCACAGGTTATTTCTCTAATGAATTCTCAAGCCGACGATTTAAAAATGAGAATTGGCGCCCCACTTGAGTTAATCGGAGTGGGAGTTAAAGATTTAACTAAAGATAGGCCAGGTATTGCAAAAGATTTACTAACGGACGATATTTCTGCGCTTTTAGATAAAAAGCCAGATGTAGTTATAGAGCTAATGGGATCCATTGAACCGGCTCGTAAATTTATTTTGCAGGCGATAAACAACGGAAGCAGTGTTATCAGTGCTAATAAAGCACTGTTGGCAAAAGATGGTGCTACCTTGCACAAAGCTGCTGAAAAAGCAGATGTTGATCTTTACTACGAGGCTAGTGTGGCGGGGGCAATTCCACTTTTAAGACCATTGCGTGAGTCGCTTGTTGGCGATGATGTTGTAAAAATTTTAGGAATTGTAAATGGCACCACGAACTACATACTTACCAAAATGGATGAGTTGGGTGAGAGTTTTGATTCGGCTTTAAAATCCGCGCAAGATTTAGGATATGCCGAAACCGATCCAACTGCCGATGTTATGGGACATGATGCGGCGAGCAAGGCTGCTATTTTGGCGCAACTAGCTTTTCATACTCGCGTTACGATTGACGATGTTTACTGTGAAGGAATCACCAGTATTACTCAGCAGGATGTCAAGGCAGCTCAGCAGATGGGATTTGTAATAAAACTGCTAGCTGTTGCAGAAAAGGTTAAAGAAAATGCAATTGTGGTGAGAGTTCACCCCGCGATGATTCCAGTCGCACATCCGTTAGCCAGCGTTAGAGAAGCTTTCAATGCAGTTTTTGTACAAGCCAAAGCCGCAGGTTCTCTAATGTTTTATGGGCAAGGAGCAGGTGGGGCACCAACCGCTAGTGCAGTTTTGGGCGACTTGGTGGCTGTTGGGCGAAATAGAGTTTCACAAAAAAGAGGTCCGGGCGAAAGTGTTTACGCCGATGCTGAAATCCTTCCGATTGCTAGCGCCTTAACTAGTTACTACTTGAATCTTGAAGTAGCAGATCAGCCAGGTGTTTTAGCAGAGATAAGTGCCGCTTTTGCTACACAAGGTGTATCAATCCAAACCGTGAGACAAGAAACTCGAGGCAAAGTAGCGAGTTTAATTATTAGGACCCACCAGGCAAAAGAATCTTATTTGGCGAGTGTGTTGAGTGACTTAAAAAATCTCTCTGCCGTCAAACAAATTAATGGTGTGATGCGGGTTGAGGGTGACGAACCCTCATGAGCAAGCAATGGCAAGGTCTTATAAAGGAGTATGCAGAATTTCTACCCGTCTCGGATAAAACTCCCATCGTTTCATTGGGTGAAGGCGGAACTCCTTTGGTTTACGCCTGTAAATTAAGTGATGCCTTGAAAAATCAGGTATGGCTAAAAGTTGAAGGAATGAACCCCACTGGTTCTTTTAAAGATCGCGGAATGACGGTTGCAATTAGTAAAGCTGCAGAAGCTGGTGCAAAAGCAGTGATTTGCGCTTCAACTGGAAATACTTCAGCTTCTGCCTCTGCGTATGCAATTAAAGCCGGTATGAAAAGTGCAGTTTTAGTTCCCGATGGAAAGATCGCCATGGGAAAACTAGCTCAAGCAGTGGTGCACGGAGCAACCTTGCTGCAAGTAGCAGGAAACTTCGACGACTGCCTGGTGTTGGCACAAGAGCTATCAGAAAATTATCCAGTTTCGCTGGTTAATTCAGTTAACCCAGATCGAATTGAAGGTCAGAAAACTGCAGCTTTTGAAGTAGTGGACGTAATTGGTGAAGCTCCAGACATTCATGTTTTGCCGGTGGGTAATGCGGGAAACATCACCGCTTACTGGGCTGGTTATCGTGAATATTTTGACAAATCTTTTGCAAAACAAAAACCTGCAATGTGGGGGTTTCAAGCGGCGGGGGCTGCTCCCATTGTGGACGGTGCCAAAGTCGATAATCCAGAAACTATTGCTACGGCAATACGAATCGGTAATCCTGCTTCTTGGAAACAAGCTATAGCAGCTCGCGACGAGTCAGGTGGCTTGATAGACAAAGTCACCGACGATGAAATTCTCGCGGCATATCACTACCTTGCTAGTCAAGAGGCAATTTTTGTGGAACCGGCCAGTGCCGCCGGCTTAGCGGGTTTATTCAAAATGCAAAAAGAGAATAAGTTACCAACCGGAAAAAACATAGTAATAACGGTCACCGGTAATGGACTCAAAGATCCGCAATGGGCGCTAGCGGGAGCAGAAGCGGCAATCAAAATTCCAGCTAAAGCAGAAGAAGCTGCAATCGCGTTGGGATTGATTTAAGTTGGTTAAAAATCTATCTGCGGTAAGAGTTAAAGTACCGGCAACCAGCGCTAACCTTGGGCCAGCCTTTGATAGTGCAGGTTTAGCTTTAAGTATTTTTGATGAAATTGAAGCATCGTTTACCGATCAACCTGGAATTCAAGTCGATGTGGATGGGTTTGGTAGAAATAGTCTTGCGCGAAATGAAGATCACTTAATTGCCAAAGTTATGTTGCAGGTTTTTAAAACTCTCGCCATCCCCGTTTCTGGTTTGTATCTCAGATGCATAAATAAAATTCCTCATGGAAGAGGCTTAGGTTCGTCAGCAGCTGCAATCACCGCTGGGGTAGTGGCAGCAAGAGCGCTCGCCGGTACCGCCGGGATGAGAATGGACGACGCTGGCGCCTTGGATTTTGCTAGTAACATTGAAGGTCATCCAGATAACGTAGCCGCTTGTTTGTTGGGTGGTTTAACTATTTCTTGGACTGATGCCCACCAACATCGTGACGTTAATGAAAAAATCAACGATCATCAACATATTCATTCCGAAGGCGTTCACTCACATGCGGTAAAAATAAAAGTTCACCCCGACATTGTGCCGATAGTTTTTATTCCAAAATTTGAAATGGAGACGAGGCAAGCGCGGATGCTGCTACCTTCACACGTTCCGTATCGCGACGCGGCATTTAATGTTGCTCGCAGCGCGCTACTAATTCACGCTTTAACCCAGGATCCAGAATTACTTTTTACCGCTACCGAAGACAAACTGCACCAGCCTTACAGAAGGAATGTCATGCAAACCTCTGGCAACTTAGTTGAAGAACTTCGCAAACTAGGGCACGCGGCGGTTATTAGCGGAGCTGGGCCAACCGTCTTGGCACTTACTACTCGAGAAGAAATGAGTGGAGTGAAGGACTTCAAGCAAGCAGATTTCGCGGCAGAAGTGCTGGAAATCACCGATAGTGGGGCTCAGGTTTACTAGCCCAATCTGGCACTCACGCAGGTGGCAGTGCTATGGTTTGAACATCCGGCCCTTCTCGGGTACGTGATGATGACTAAGCAAAAAATCTTAAAAAAGTCTAATCCTCACCTAATCCTGACAAGTCGGAAACATGAAAGTAATTCAAATGAGGTTCTTTCATTAAATCCAAATTAGAGAGGTACTAATTAAAGGTGAGTAACACCGCAAACGTCAGCTCATTGCTGTTACCAGAACTTCGCGTATTTGCCCAAGACTTGGGTGTAGCGGGTGCTGCCACAATGAGAAAAAGTGAATTAATTTCTGCCATTGAAGCAAAGCAAAATTCGACAGATGTTGGAATTGAAGAAAGTCAAGATTTGGCGCAACCAGAAATAAGCGACGGACCTGAAAGTCAAGAGCGTCAAGATGATCGTCAAGATGATCGTGGATACCGCAAAAACTCAAACCGTTACAACAACCGAGATAACAACCGAGATAACAATCGTGACGGTAATAGAGACAATGCTCGCGGCAGATTTAGAGATCGCGGAAGACGCGATAGAGAAGAATTTGAAGTCAGTGATGACGACGTGTTACTACCAGTTGCCGGAATCATTGACCTTTTAGAAAACTATGCCTTTGTTAGAACCAGTGGATACTTACCAGGCTCCAATGATGTGTATGTCTCTATGGGCATGGTTCGCAAGTTTGGCTTGAGAAAAGGTGACGCTGTCACCGGCATGATTCGCCAACCACGTGAGGGTGAGCAAAGACAAAAATTTAATCCCTTAGTAAAGGTTGAAACAATAAACGGTCTCAGCACCGAAGAATCAGCAAAAAGAGTTGATTTTTCTAAGTTGATTCCGCTCTATCCGCAAGAGAGATTGCGGCTTGAGACTGAACCTGGCAACTTAACTACGAGGGTAATTGATTTAGTTGCACCGATTGGTAAAGGGCAACGTGGCTTGATTGTTTCGCCACCAAAAGCTGGTAAGACTATGGTTTTGCAAGCTATTGCAAATGCGATATCAACTAATAATCCAGAAGTTCACTTAATGGTGGTTTTGGTTGATGAGCGCCCTGAAGAAGTTACGGACATGCAACGCTCGGTGAAAGGTGAGGTAATTGCTTCAACTTTCGATCGTCCAGCGGAAGACCACACCACAGTCGCAGAATTATCAATTGAGCGTGCTAAGCGTTTAGTTGAAATGGGTCATGATGTTGTGATTCTTTTAGATTCGATGACTCGCTTGGGTCGCGCCTACAACATTGCCGCGCCAGCTTCAGGTCGAATTCTTTCTGGTGGTGTTGACTCAGCAGCTTTGTATCCACCAAAGAAATTCTTTGGTGCAGCTCGCAATATTGAAAATGGTGGTTCATTAACCATCATTGCCACCGCCTTGGTAGAAACTGGTTCTCGCATGGACGAAGTTATCTTCGAAGAATTTAAGGGAACTGGAAACATGGAGCTCAAGCTCGACCGCAAATTAGCCGATCGACGTGTCTTCCCAGCGGTTGATGTGGATGCTTCAGGTACCCGTAAAGAGGAGATTTTGCTTAGCGCAGATGAACTCAAGGTGATCTGGAAGCTTCGTCGCGTACTTCATGCTTTGGATTCTCAACAAGCAATTGAGTTGTTGCTTAACAAATTACGAGAGACCAAGAGCAACTTTGACTTCTTAATGCAGGTACAAAAGACCACCCCATCGGTTACCGGCGAAGAAGAGGATTAGAATTCATGTTGTTTTGGAAGGAGAACTGTGAAGGCTGAAATTCACCCTAGTTATCAGGACACCACAGTCACTTGCACTTGTGGTAACACCTTCACCACTCGTAGCACTGCGGCTAGTGGCGCTATGCATGCAGAAGTTTGCAGTAACTGTCACCCGTTTTATACCGGTAAGCAAAAGATTTTAGACACCGGTGGACGTGTCTCGAAGTTTGAAAAGCGATACGGAAAATCAGACGCCGGAAAATAGCTTCTTAAAAGGGCGTTATCAGAATAGGTTTCTGGTAACGCCCGTTTTATATTTAAAAAGGAATGTAAATGTTTGACAGAGTGGTTGAGTTAGCCGCCGAAATGGTGCAATTAGAGGGTCAGTTATCTGACCCCACCCTGCATCAAGATCAAAACAAAGCCCGCGAAGTGGGACGGCGTTTTGCACAACTCAAACCGATCGTAGAAACTTGGCGTCAGTGGCAACAGGTAACAGAGGATCTTGAAGCAGCAAAGGAATTTTCTGAAGAAGACGAATCTTTTGCAAAAGAAGTTAAAGCTCTCACTAAATCTCAAGAAGAAATTTCTGAAAGATTAAAGATTCTTTTGATTCCGAGAGATCCACTGGATGATAAAGATGTAATCATCGAAATTAAATCAGGCGAAGGTGGACAAGAATCTGCCCTTTTTGCCGCTGACTTAGTCAGAATGTATTTGCGATTTGCAGATAGACAAGGCTGGAAGTCTGAAGTTTTGGAAGCAGAAGAATCTGACATGGGTGGATATAAAGATGCTGCTATTGCCTTTAAAGCAAAAGGAACACCGGAGCCAGGCCAAGCTCCTTATGCTTGGTTAAAGCATGAAGGTGGAGTGCACCGCGTGCAGAGAGTTCCTATAACCGAATCGCAAGGAAGAATTCACACCTCTGCGGCAGGAGTCTTGGTGTTTCCAGAAGCAGAAGAAATAGATGTGCAACTAAATATAGAAGACGTAAAAGTTGATGTATACCGTTCTTCCGGCCCCGGCGGGCAAAGTGTAAATACCACCGACTCAGCTGTTCGGTTAACTCACTTACCAACTGGGATTGTGGTGAGCTGTCAGAATGAAAAGAGCCAATTACAAAACAAAGAAGCTGCCATGAGAATTTTGCGGGCCCGACTTTTAGCCGCTGCCGAAGAAGAGCGCGCTGAAAAAGATGCAGCAAGTCGTAAATCTCAAGTACGAACTGTTGACCGGAGCGAGCGCATCAGAACCTATAACTTTCCAGAGAATCGAATCACCGATCACCGCACCAATTACAAATCTCATAACTTAGACCAGGTTTTAGACGGTGATTTAAACGCAGTTTTACAATCTTGCATCGAGAAAGAATCGCAAGAGCGTCTGATGAATTACGGAGACCCAGCTTGAGTAATTCTGCAAGAGCTATGTTGGTTGATGCTGAAAACCAATTTAAAAATGCTGGAATTGACTCGGCCAGAGTTGATGCTGAAATACTTTTGGCGCACGTCCTAGGGATCTCGCGAAGCGGAATCTCTTTGCTACTGGAGCTAACCGATGAGCAAAGGCGCGAATTTGAAAAACTTTGCCAACTTAGGCAAAGCCGAGTCCCGCTACAACATTTAACTGGTGAACAAGGATTTAGAAGACTAGTTTTAAAAGTAGGCAAAGGGGTATTTATTCCTAGACCCGAAACCGAACTTTTAGTTGAATCAATTTTGCGTGAATTAGTGGATATCGATAACCCCAAAATTATTGATTTTTGTTCGGGTTCGGGAGCGATTGCAATTGCCCTCGCTACTGAATTAGAAAATTGTGAAGTAACGGCGGTGGAGTTTTCACCTGAAGCTTTTGAGTTTTTGCGAATGAATGTTGCTGCGCAACATGAGGCGATAGCAAAAAATAATTCTAAAATAGAAATTTTAAATATTGACTTAACAGAAGCGGATTTTCCAGAAGGTAGTTTTGATGTGGTAGTGGCTAACCCGCCCTATATCCCACTTGAAATGGTGCCGAAGGATTCAGAGGTTGTATTGCATGATCCACCAGTGGCAATTTCTTTTCAGGTTCGGATGGATTAGATTTAATTAGAGTAATCGCCGAAAAAGCCAGTAGATTATTAAAACCAGGTGGGTTTGTGGGAATCGAACATTCTGAACTGCAAGGAGATAAAGAGCTTGGCGTGCCGGGGATACTAAAAGCTAAAAATGTTTTTGAAAAGATTACTGATAGAAATGATTTTAATGGCCTTTCTCGATACACGGTAGCGAAAAGAATTTAAAATGAAAAAATATGACTTAGCAGAATCTCAAGAGCGTAAGTATGGACTTATTGCCGCCGCCGCTGCTGCTAAAAGAGGAGACTTGGTGGTTTTACCCACCGACACCGTTTACGGATTGGGAACAGATGCTTTTAATCCGCAAGGAGTTGAAAAACTTTTAAATGCAAAAGGACGTGAGCGCAATATGCCAACCCCAGTTTTGATTGGTAGTCCTAATACTTTGCCGGCTTTGGCACTTCGCGTAACACAAACTATGAAAGATTTAGTTCAATGTTTCTGGCCTGGGGCACTAACGCTGGTGGTGAAACAGCAACCCACTCTTAATTGGGATTTGGGGGACACTCACGGCACCGTTGCTGTACGAATGCCAATGCACCCGGTGGCGATAGAGCTCTTAAATTTAGTAGGTCCGATGGCAGTCAGTAGCGCCAACAAAACTGGGCAAAGTTCAGCCATAAATATAGAAATGGCGGTTGAGCAACTTGGCGAGGCTGTAAGCATTTACCTTGACGGTGGGCCTAGCCCCATTACTGTGCCATCCACAATATTGGATCTAACCAATGAAGAAACGCGCGTTATTCGAATAGGGGCGATAGAGTTAGACGAAATTCGTGAGGTCGTACCAGGGGTAATTGGGCCGGATGGAGAGAAAAATGAGTAACGAAATTTTTTGGGGACCAGATTGGTCAGAGCTTGCCGAGATGGATCCAGAGATCTCCCAGATCATTTTAGGTGAACTCGCTAGATTGCGTGGCGGTTTGCAACTTATCGCGAGCGAAAATTTCACTTCACCAGCAGTGCTTGCTGCCTTGGGTAGTACCTTGAGCAATAAATATGCCGAAGGTTACCCAAATCGTCGCTACTACGGAGGATGTGCGGTAGTTGACGAAGCCGAAATCATAGGAATTGAAAGAGCAAAAAAATTATTTGGTGCCGATCACGCTAATTTGCAACCACATTCAGGCGCTAGTGCCAATATTGCAATTTACGGAGCTTTTTGTAAGCCAGGCGACACAGTTTTAGCGATGAGCCTGGCGCAAGGTGGTCACTTAACTCACGGATCTCCGGTGAATTTTTCAGGTATGTGGTTTAACACCATCGGCTACAACGTAGATCCAGATACTGAATTAATTGATTTTAACTCGGTGAGAGATTTGGCTCTTAAGCACAAACCCAAAATGATTGTGGCAGGAGCAACTGCTTATCCAAGATTGATTGACTTCAAAAAATTTAGAGAAATAGCAGATGAAGTCGGCGCTATTTTATGGGTGGATGCAGCTCACTTTATTGGTCTAGTTGCAGGTAAGGCCATTCCTAGCCCAGTGGAATATGCAGATGTAGTTAGCTTTACTACGCACAAAGTTTTGCGCGGGCCACGTGGTGGAATGATTCTTTCAAAAGCTGAGCACGCAAAAGCAGTAGATAAAGCAATTTTTCCCATGATGCAAGGCGGCCCACTAATGCATGCAGTTGCGGCAAAAGCAGTTTCTTTGAAAGAAGCATCTACCGTTGAATTTCAGAATTACGCAAAGCAAGTAGTGCTAAATGCGCAAGCACTTAGTGCGGGATTAGAGAAAGAAGATTTGCGTCCGGTCTCAGGTGGTACTGATACCCACTTGGTGTTGTTAGATTTAGCGAAAACTGGTGTCACTGGAAAAGCAGCTGAAGGTCAATGCGATGAGGCCAAAATAACTTTGAACAAAAATCCAATTCCGAATGATCCTTTGCCACCGATGACGGCAAGTGGTATCCGGGTGGGAACCGCAGCTGTTACCACGCAAGGTATGAAAGAGCCTCAAATGCAAGAAATTGCCAAGTTAATTGCTACTGCGGTTAAGGATCCGAACAGCACCGAAGTTGTTGCGAAGGAAGTTGCTGAGCTGGTTGCTAAGTTTCCAGCATATCCACGCCCGTAAGGGGTATTAATGCGTGAGTATTTATTAGTAATAGTTGCTAGCGCCGCAATGACTTACTTGCTCACTCCCTTAATCCGCGCCTTTGCTATTCGTTATAACTTCATGGCAAAAGTTCGCGATCGCGATGTGCACGATAAGCCAATTCCCCGACTTGGGGGCTTGGCTATGTATTTCGGTCTTTTTGCCGGACTCGCGCTATCGCTGCAATTGCCACTAATGAGCTCGGTTTTTGAAGATAGTTCACAAATTAGAGCTTTAATTCTGGGTGCAACGGTTGTGGTGTTAATTGGGATAGTTGATGATCGCTGGTCACTTGATAGCCCTACAAAATTAGCTGGACAAACTTTTGCGGCAGCTTTAATGGCATTGCAAGGCATTACTTTAATTTGGTTGCCGATTCCGTTTACCGACATAACTTTGAGCCTTGACCCCACCACTGGAGTTTTAGTTACAGTATTAATTATTTTAATTACTTTAAATGCGGTTAATTTTGTAGATGGATTAGATGGATTAGCAGCCGGAGTAGTTGCGCTCGGTGCCACTGCCTTTTTTGTTTACAGCTATTTATTAAGTGTGGAGTATGGCTTTACTAGAGCAACACTGCCAACTTTGATCTCGGCGATATTGGTGGGAATTTGTGTCGGTTTTTTACCGCACAATTTGCATCCAGCACGAATCTTTATGGGAGACACTGGCTCTATGCTGCTGGGGCTGTTGTTAGCAGCTTGCGCAATCACTCTCACCGGCCAAACCGACCCAGCCGCTCTAGAAACCAGTACCGTTCTACCACCGATTTTAATTCTGCTTTTACCATTAGCAGTAATTGCAGTACCACTCTTAGATTTAATCTTGGCTTTATTTAGAAGAACTCGCAGAAAGACAAATGTTTTTACACCCGATAAAGAACATTTGCATCACCGTTTACTTGAACGAGGTCACTCTCATCGCAGAGCGGTAGCACTAATGCATTTAGGTACTGCTTTGTTAGCGTTCTCTGCAGTTAGCACTGCTTTTATTCCGCCGAGCTACACCGGTGTGATCTTAATTATTGGATTGTTATTGTTAGTTTTCTTCGGGCGTCGCCGAAATGCCAAAGTAGAGAAAGTGAAATAAATTGAAAGAAGAAACTCGCCTTATAATTTGGGGAACGATTCCAGCTGTAGTAGTGGGCGTTATTACTGTGGTAGTTCTTTTTTTAACTATCGATGCCTTCGCTGCTCGTAGCGCCATTTTGGGGGCGGTTTTAGTTTTGATCTTTTTCGGGTTTGGTCAGTATGTGGTGGGGCGGGTTTTGGCAAAAGCTCCAGAATTGGGATTAGCGGTAGCAATGCTGGTCTATCTGACACAGCTTGGAGTCCTGTTAATACTGATACGGGTGTTAAGAGATGTGAATTGGCTTGACGGTAGAGCTTTTGGAATTGCAATAATTGCTGGAACTTTAGCTTGGACCTTTGGCTCGGTTTACATGCTCTCAAAACACAAAACAACTGTGATTGAATCAACTGACCCCAAAAACACACAAAATTAATTTCTAGGCTAATCTTTTTCCACAAGCTTGTACAAAAAATCACAACCTAAGAACGGGATCAATTTTGGTAGGGATGATTGATGCTTAAAGCATTACCGCTACTTGAAGTTACCTGTAAATTCGGCGACGATAACTGCCCCTTCCCGGCTCCTGGTGCCGAAATTTTTTTCTTTCCACCAATTGCATCCTTTACCGGCCCAGATGGGTCAGCGTGGGAATTTAACAAACCGGTTTTACTTGCGGGTATCGCTGCCTTAATTGTGATTATTTTTTTTATGGCTGCTTTTGCCAGGCCAAAATTAGTGCCACGCGGAATGCAAAATTTAGGTGAAGTTGTCTATTTTTTCTTTAAAAATCACTTTGCCAGAGACATAATCGGACAAGGTGGAGATAAATATATTCCACTTTTAATGTCACTTTTTAGTTTTATCTGGATCATGAATTTGTTTTCTATCGTTCCGGGTGTTCAGTTTCCGGTAACAAGCCGTTTTGCATTTCCTTTAATTTTGTCTTTAATTGTTTACTTTACTTTTATCGGGGTAGGCATCAAATCCCAAGGAGTGGGCGCTTATTTCAAAGGTGTGGCATTTCCTGATGTGCAGCCACGTGCGATTTTGATAATTTTGACTCCATTAGAAATACTTTCAACCTTCATCATCAGACCCGCCACTTTGGCAATTCGTTTGTTCGCCAATATGTTTGCGGGCCATCTTCTTTTGGTTATTTTTTCTGTCTCTACCTGGTATCTATTAAATTTAACTAACTTTGTTGGGGCAGTTTCAGTTGTAGGCTACGTTGGCTCAATAGCATCATTTATGATGACTGGAATTTTGACTGCTTTTGAGATGTTTATTCAATTACTGCAGGCTTACATTTTCACTTTGCTTACCGCAATGTTCATTGCAGAAGCACAGAGCGCACACCACTAAATAGATTTCCGGTAACAACAGTTATCGGGGGAGAGAAAAGGATAGAGACATGGGCATCCTCGCGGAGCTAACTGGCTCAATCGGCTCGATCGGATTCGGTCTTGCTGCAATTGGTCCAGGCGTCGGTATCGGCATTATTTTCGGTAACGGCGTCCAGGCAATCGCTCGTCAACCTGAGGCTTATGGCGTAATTCGACAGAACATGATTCTGGGATTCGCTTTGGCTGAAGCTTTGGCATTGATTGGCTTCGTCGCACCATTCGTTTTCGGAACCTAATAAAAAAGGATCAACAAAAATGAATTGGATTAGTGCTGCAGGCGAACAACAAAATGTTCTTCTGCCACCACTGTTTGAGATCGTCATTGGTTTAGTTGCCTTTGGCGTGGTGTTTGTAGTGCTGTCAAAGTTAGCTTTGCCAAAGGTTAAAGCTGCCCTTGAAGAGCGCACTGCAACCATTGAAGGTGGCATCGAGCGGGCAGAAAAAATGCAGACCGAAGCTTCTAAAACTTTGGTTGAATATCGTGAGCAACTTTCGCAAGCTCGCCAAGAGGCAGCTCGCATTCGAACTGAAGCAGAAGGCGAACGTACCAACGTTATTGCCACCGCTAAGCAAGAAGCACAAGTTGTTGCGTTACAAGTAACTCAAAACGCTAACGCTCAGATAGATGCTGAAAAGGGTAAAGCAGTTTCTCAACTTCGCAGAGAAGTTGGCGAAATGGCATTAGATCTGGCAAGCAAAGTGGTGGGAGCTTCATTACAAGATGACGCTCGCGCCAAAGCTGTAATCGATCAATTCATCAGTGAGTTAGAGGGAGCAAAGTAAATGCTCGGCGCCAGTAAAAATTCGTACCAAGCTTTAGTTACTGCGGTGGATCAAAATTCTGCTGCTCATGACAATGCTGTAATGAATGAATTATTGCTGGCTTCAGATACTTTAATTGCAAACAAATCTCTACTGGTGGCATTAGTCGACAACGGCATAACTTCAGAAGCCAAAATTGGAATCGTTAAAGAGGTCTTCGCTGGCAAAGTTTCTCAAGGCGCACTTAGCATTTTAGAACTAGCGGTAACCTCGCGTTGGTTGAGCGGAGAGGATTTGCTAATCGCAATCCAAAACTCTGCGGCCCGCTGTGCATTTGCGGCAGCTGAAAATGAAGGCACACTTGATCGAATTGAAGAGGAGGTATTCGCTTTCGAGCGGATCGTCGCTTCAAGTGGTGATTTAGAGCTATTGCTCTCTAGCCCCAATGCGCAAACTGAAGCGAGAAGCGAATTAATAAGAGATTTGGTGGCAGATAAATTCCATCAAGTAAGTTTGCTGTTAGTAACTAGAGCGGCAACATCGCAACAAATATCTTTGTTAGCGGGGCTCACCAACTTACAAGAGTTAGCTGCCGATCGAAGAAATCAAGTCTTAGCAGAAGTCAAATCCGCAATCGCCTTAGATCAAAATCAAGAGAAAAGGTTAATCACTGCCTTAGAGCGGATTTACAATCAAAAAATCCGATTGCAAAAAGTAGTAGACCCCAAAGTGGTGGGCGGAATTTCGGTACAAATTGGTGACGAACTAATTGATGGAACCGTAGCTAGCCGCTTGGCGCAGTTGGCCAGACAGCTTGCGCAGTAGTACCCCGAACGAGAGAGAGTAGACCCCTATGACGGACCTTGTGATCCGACCGGAAGACATCCGGAGTGCAATCGAGCGCAATGCCGCAGCCTTCACTCCCCAAACCACGCGAGAAGAAGTTGGCCGGGTAGTTGAGACCGGTGACGGAATTGCCCGCGTCGAAGGATTGTCATCAGCCATGACGTCTGAATTATTAGAATTTAAAGGTGGCTTATTGGGTGTGGCGCTTAACCTTGATGTTCGTGAGATTGGTTGCGTGCTTTTAGGTGACCCAACTGAAATTCAAGAAGGACAAGAAGTTCGTCGTACCGGTCGGGTACTCGACGTGCCAGTGGGCGATGCCTTCTTAGGTCGCACCGTAGATCCAATTGGTAATCCAATTGATGGCCTTGGTCCAATTGAAGCTTCAGCAACTCGTGCGCTTGAAGTTCAGGCCCCAACTGTGGTGGAACGTCAACCCGTGCACGAACCGATGGAATTTGGTATCAAAGCAGTAGACGCAATGACCGCGGTAGGTCGAGGTCAGCGTCAGTTGATTATTGGTGACCGTGGAACAGGCAAAACTGCCTTAGCAATCGATGCCATCATCAACCAAAAGCAAAACTGGGAATCAGGCGATCCAAAGAAACAAGTTCGCTGTATTTATGTAGCAATCGGACAAAAGGGTTCAACAATTGCTTCGGTACGTGCAACGCTTGAAGAGTACGGTGCTTTGGAATACACCACAATCGTTGCCGCAACCGCGAGTGATCCAGCAGGTTTCAAATACATCGCTCCTTACGCTGGTAGCGCAATTGGTCAGCACTGGATGTACGAAGGTAAGCACGTTTTAATTGTTTTTGACGATTTAACTAAGCAAGCTGAGGCTTACCGTGCGGTATCGCTTTTGCTTCGTCGTCCGCCAGGTCGTGAGGCCTACCCAGGCGATGTGTTCTATTTGCATTCCCGTTTGCTCGAGCGTTGTGCCAAGTTAAGCGATGGATTAGGTGCTGGTTCTATGACTGGACTACCAATTATCGAAACCAAAGCTAATGACGTTTCGGCTTATATTCCAACCAACGTAATTTCGATTACCGACGGACAAATCTTTTTAGAAACAGATTTGTTTAACTCTGGTATTCGCCCTGCCATCAACGTAGGTATTTCAGTATCTCGCGTGGGTGGATCAGCTCAACCTAAAGCCATGAAGAAGGTGGCTGGACGTTTGCGTTTGGACTTAGCTCAATTTCGTGAACTTGAAGCATTTAGTGCTTTTGGTTCAGATTTGGATGCTGCTTCAAAAGCGCAACTAGAGCGTGGTTCACGCTTGGTTCAACTTTTAATTCAACCTCAATACGCGCCCTTAGCAATGGAAAAGGCAGCAATTTCTATCTGGGCTGGTACCACCGGCGAATTAGATCAAGTTCCGGTTGAAGATGTGGCACGCTTCGAAACGGAATTTCATTTATACCTAGATAAGAGTCATGCCCAAATCGTCGAGGCGATTAAGTCGACGCGCGAAATGTCAGATGATTCTCTCAGTGGACTTAAGAGCGCGATTGCTACTTTCAAGCAACAATTTATTAAAGGTGATGGAAAGCCTTTGGTTGGCAACGAATCAGTTGACGCGTTGGCTGAAGAAGATGTCGAACAAGCACAGATCAAAGTTCAAAAGCGAGGATAGTAAAAACAAATGGGTGCTCAACTCCGCGTATATAGGCGAAGAATTCGCTCGGTAAACGCGACCAAGAAGATCACTAGGGCAATGGAACTGATTGCTTCTAGTCGTATCGTCAAGGCGCAAAACCAAGTAGCGGCTTCTAATCCTTATGCAACTGCGCTCTATCGCGCTGTGAGTTTGGCAGCTAGCAATGCTCGCGGAAACCATCCTTTACTTCTTAACAATAAAGATGGAAAACGTGCCGCAGTCTTGCTAATAACTGGTGACCGAGGTCTAGCTGGGGCTTATTCTTCAAATGTTTTAAAAGAAGGAGAACGCTTAGCTGAATTGCTTCGCGAAGAAGGAAAAGTAGTTATTCCATTTATCGTAGGACGTAAAGGTGTGGGCTTTTATCGTTTTCGCAATCGTGAAATTGCTAAAAGTTGGACTGGCTTTACCGATCGCCCTACTTACAAAAATGCGCAAGAGATAGCTTCAGAAATATTGCCAGCATTTTTGAAAGAAGAATCCGAAGGTGGAGTTAGCGAAATTCACGTGATTTACACCCGCTTTGTAAATCGAATTAGTCAAGTACCAATAGTACAAAGAATCGTGCCGCTTGAAGTGGTTGAAGAAGTCATTGCAGCCTCTTCCAGCACAGTTGCGAAACAAGCTACACCTGCTTTACCGCTTTACGATTTTGAACCAAGTGCCGAAGCGGTACTAGATGAACTTTTGCCTAAGTACATCGAATACTTGGTTTATGCAGCTTTATTACAAGCTGCTGCTAGTGAGCACGCCGCTCGCCAAAGAGCTATGAAATCTGCAACCGAAAATGCAGAAGACTTAATTAAGAGTTTGACTCGACGAGCCAACCAAGCTCGTCAGGCCGAAATTACCCAGGAGATCAGCGAAATTGTCGGTGGCGCCGACGCTCTCGCCTCCGCCAAATAAGGAGAAGAACCAGAAATGACCCAGACAGTTCTAGGCACCGGACGCGTTGCTCGCGTTACTGGCCCAGTGGTGGACGTTGAGTTCCCAGTTGACCAAATGCCGCAAATCTTCTATGCCCTTGAGGTAGACGTTCAGTTACCTGGCGTTGACAAAAAAGTTTTAACACTCGAAGTCGCTCAGCACATTGGTGACGGCATGGTGAGAGCAATCTCGATGCAGCCAACTGATGGCTTGACTCGTGGGGCAGTAGTTAGTTCAACTGGAGCGCCAATTTCAGTACCAGTAGGTGACGTCACGTTGGGTCACGTGTGGAACACCTTAGGTAAGCCATTGGATGTTGAAGAATCTTCACTTGATATTAAAACTCGCTGGCCAATTCACCGTCAACCTCCAAAGTTTGACGAACTTGAACCACGCACCGAAATGTTCGTAACTGGCATCAAAGTTATCGACCTATTAACCCCTTATGTAAAGGGTGGAAAAATTGGTTTGTTCGGTGGTGCTGGTGTAGGTAAAACAGTTTTGATTCAAGAAATGATTTACCGGGTATCTGAAAACTTCGGTGGCGTGTCAGTATTCGCCGGTGTTGGTGAGCGTACCCGTGAAGGTAATGACTTGTTTCTAGAAATGACTGAATCAGGTGTTATCAACAAAACTTCACTTGTCTTCGGCCAGATGGACGAACCAC
>JAGYJD010000020.1 GCA_018402365.1 Candidatus Nanopelagicales bacterium
CTCCGCGTCGGTCAGTTCGACAAGGCCGATGTCCGGAAGCTCGCGTTCGCGGCGATCCTCGACCACGATCGGGATCAGGTCGTGCCGCTGCCGAAGTGCCCGGAACGGCCGTTCCCATCCCTCGGCGATGAAGTCGCTCGCCAGGAAGAGGACGCCGCTGCGTCGGAAGATCCGCCGGAGCTCCTCGAGCGCGGCGGGAAGGTCGGTGCCCGTGCCCTTGGGTTCGAGCGCCATGAGTTCGCGCACGATCCGCAGCACGTGCCGTGGACCCTTGCGGGGCGGGACGAAGAGCTCGACGCGGTCGGTGAAGGCGAGCAAGGCCACCTTGTCGTTGTTGCGGATCGCCGAGAACGCGAGCGTGCCGGCGATCTCCGCCACGAGTTCGCGCTTCAGTTCGCCGCGGCTGCCGAAGGCGAGCGAGCCCGAGAGGTCGACCGCGAGGATCACGGTGAGCTCGCGCTCCTCGCGGAAGAGCTTGACGTGCGGATCGCCGAGCCTCGCCGACACGTTCCAGTCGATGGTGCGCACGTCGTCGCCGACGAGGTAGGGGCGCACCTCCTCGAACTCCATGCCGCGGCCCTTGAAGGCCGAGTGGTACTGGCCCGCAAGCACGTCCGTCACGAGGCGGCTCGTGCGGATCTGGATGCGGCGGATGCGGCGGACGAGGTCGGCGGAGAGCATGGGGGCGAGCAGCGCGTCGAAGGCGGCGGAGCCGAGTCCAAGGTCAGGGCACGGGGACGTGGTCGAGCAGGATCTTCACGAGGTCGTCGGCGGACTTCTCCTCCGCCTCGGCCTCGTAGGAGAGGATCAGTCGGTGCCGCAGCACGTCGGGGGCGATGTCCTTGACGTCCTGCGGCACGACGTAGCCGCGGCCGTCGAGGAAGGCCTTCGCCTTCGCGGCGATCGCGAGCGAGATCGTCGCCCGCGGCGAGGCGCCGTACTCGAGGAGGTTCCCGAGCGGCACCCGCGCGGCCTTGGGGTCGCGCGTCGCCACCACGAGCGCGACGATGTAGTCCTTGATCCGTTCGTCGATGAAGATCCGGTCGACGAGCTGCCGCGCGTCGGCGATCGCGGAGGGCTCCATCACCGGCTCGATCTTCTCGCCGCCGCCGGTGCGGGCCATGCGGTCGAGGATGGTGCGCTCCTGCGCCGCGGTCGGATACTTGACGACGAGCTTCAGCATGAAGCGATCGACCTGCGCCTCGGGCAGCGGGTACGTGCCCTCCTGTTCGACCGGGTTCTGCGTCGCGAGCACCAGGAACGGCTGCGGCAGCGGGAACTCGCTGCCGATCGTGACCTGACGCTCCTGCATCGCTTCCCGAGGAGGAGCGCTCTACGCATGGCGGGCGGTTGATCGTCGCGAGGACGATGTTCGGAAGATCAGCCCCTTCTTGACCGTGAAGTCGCCTTGGCGGGGCGGTAGACAGGCGTTCGATCCCAGGTCCGCCAGCGGTCAGCGTGAACTGGACCGCTGGAACTGCGTGGATGCCCGCGGCGGAACTTGGGCGACCGCGGTCGTCTTCGCGAGCCCCGGCGCCTTCGATCAGGATGTGCCCGTTGGCGAGCATCCCGATCACGAGGCCGTCAGGCAGATCCTCCTGGCCGACGATCACGCGATACATCTGCTCCACGGAGCAGCCGGAACAGAGCGGCTCGGATCTCGACCTGCCGCTCGGGCTCCGGCGATCTCGGCGGCGGTCATGGCGGCGCCCGGCGTTGGCGGACGGCGTGGCGTTCTGGCGAAGGTGCTCATGGTGTCGTGGGCCTTGCGGTAGGCGCTGGATGCCTCAGGTTTCATCCTGAGAAGTGCGGACAGAATCGCTTCAACCGACGGACGCCCGCGGTTTCCAGTGTCGGAGACCACGCGGTCGTCCGCATCGTTTGCCGCTACGGCGCGCCGTGGTCGAAGGTTCGCGAGGTCGGCCCCGTCCGGCCGCACTCGCCTCGGAGGGGATTATGCGGTCCTGCGGCACTCGCCTCAACGCGAGCATCACGACGACAGCATTCGCCACTTGCGGCTCATGACGATCAGGACAGGCAAGCCCGCATCGGGATCCGAGGCGGCTCGTAGCATGCGGCGATGACCAAGGCGATCGATCCTGCGAGCCTGCCGCTCGTCGTCGCGGGCGTTCCCGCGAAGAACCTCACGCTCTACCACCGCATCCGCTTCGCGGTCGGTGATCCGGCGGCGCTGCTCGAGGAGCGCACGGGATCGAGGACCCGGCGGACCCTCCTCGTCCGCGACATCGAGAGCTCGAAGCGGGCCGCCGCGATGCCCGAGTCGACGATTCTTCGCCGCGCGAACTTCAGAGCGAAGGCGGCCTCTCCGGAATCAGGAGACCGCGACCGCCAGGCGTTCGCCGAGCTCTTCGCCATCCGCGGCATCGCCGCGGTGCGCGTGAAAAACCGCCGCCTGCCGCTCGTCTTCAGCGAACACCTGCGTCGGGCGGGAATCGCGATCGAGTACGACCCGCGGCCGGCGTCTCGGAACGTCGTTCAAAGGACGAAGACGAGATCGCGGCCCTTCGCGCGGCGCAGCAGGCGACCGAGCAGGCGATGGAGCGGGCGTGCCGGATCGTCGCACGCGCCACGGCGTCCGCCGACGGATCGCTGCTTCACGAAGGCGCGCCGCTCACCTCGGAGCGGCTGCGGCAGTTCATCGACCTTGCGCTGCTCGAACAGGGCTTCGACAATCCCTCGAGCATCGTGGCGGGCGGCGTACGGGGCGGCGGCTGCCACGTCCACAGCCACGGCCCGCTGCGGACCAGCAGGCGTGATCGTCGACATCTTCCCCCGCTCGAAGGCCACGCTCTACAACGGCGACTGCACCCGCACCGTCGTGCGGCGGGTTCCCGACGTCCGCCCGCATGCACGCGGCGGTCATCGATACCAAGCGCGCGAAGACGACCGCCGCCACCCGCGCAGGCGTCACCGGCGAAGGACGTGCATCCTTGCGACGCTCAGCGAGATCCATCGGCTTACAGGTTTCGAGGCCGGCACGATGCCGCCGACGGACGATCCGCCAAACGCCCCGCGTGAATCAGCATGAGTCCCATCGGCACCGGACACGGATCGGCCTCGAGGTGCGAGCCGCCGCTTCTCGACTTCAAAGGGGCCGGAACTCGTCGCAGGCGATGCAAATCACGATCAGGCCAGGCCTCTACGATCGCCACGTCGGCGGCGTGCGCGTCGAGGACATGGTGATCGTCACCGACTCCGGCTGCGAGAACCTCGACTCGCTGCCTGAGGGACTCGACTGGCGGTAGGGAGGCGGGTCCAAGGCTCCGAGATCCGGAGGTTTGCTGATGGGGGCTTCCGTTCCACCCGATGATGGACCCTGATAGCGGGCCAGGAGCCTCGGGGTGGTCTTCACAGAGCCGTTTTTCCTGTTTGTGTTCCTGCCTTGCACACTGCTCGCCTACTGGGCGGCCCCTTCACGTTGGCGCAACTCGGTCCTGCTGATCGCCAGCATCGCCTTCTACGCGATCGGGCAGCAGAGCGACGTGTTGGTGCTTCTCGCCAGCATCGCGGTCAACGCGGCTGCAGGCTTCGTGTTGGCGACAAGTCGCTCGGCGAGAGCCCGTTCAGCGGTCGTCGTCGGAGGGATCGTGGGGAATCTGGCGATCCTCGCGTGGTTCAAGTACTCCGGGTTCCTGACCGCCAATCTGGACTCCGTGATCGAGCGATTCGGATGGAGCGGCTTCGCCTTGCCAGCCGTCGCGCTTCCCGTCGGTATCTCCTTCTTCACGTTCCAGGCGATGTCGTACCTCCTCGATGTGAAGCGTGGAGACGCCAAATCGGCTCGGAATCCATTCGATCTTGCGCTCTACATCGCGCTGTTTCCGCAGCTGGTCGCTGGCCCGATCGTCCGATTCACCACGATTGCGGAACAGATCCGAGAACGACGAGTCGGACTCGAGGACATCGAGTACGGATCCCGTCGATTCATCGTCGGCCTCGCGAAGAAGGTGCTGGTGGCCAACTCGGTCGCTGGAACCGTGGACCAGATCTTCGGGCTTCCGCCCGAACATCTCTCATCATCTCTCGTGTGGACGGCGAGCATCCTCTACTCGATTCAGATCTACTTCGACTTCTCCGGCTACAGCGACATGGCCATAGGGCTGGGAAGGATCTTCGGATTCAAGTTCGAGGAGAACTTCAACTATCCATACATCAGTCGGTCAATCACGGAGTTCTGGCGGCGCTGGCACATCTCGTTGTCCACGTGGTTTCGAGACTACCTCTACATTCCCCTGGGCGGCAATCGCCGAGGTGCGGTCCGAACCTACTGCAATCTAGGGATCGTGTTCCTGCTCTGCGGACTGTGGCATGGTGCGAGCTGGCTGTTTGTCGCGTGGGGCGCGTATCAGGGCCTGTTTCTCATTATTGAGCGACTTGGCCTTGGCAGGATTCTCGCAAGGATGCCGAGGATCATCCAGCATTCCTACGCCATGTTGGTCGTCTTGGCGGGTTGGACCATCTTCCGAGTCGCGACGGGACCCAACCAGTCGGCCGATGATCTGTCGCTTCTCAAGACGTGCTTTCTCGCAATGGTCGGAGCGCATCAGCCCGGAATCGAGCGATCGGTGTTCGAGTTCCTCGGGCCGATGGCTGCAATCGCAGCGGCGTGCGGCGTCGTCGGCTCATTGCCGGTGGTGCCGGCCGTCTCGGAGATCGCAGAGAATCGATCGGGATGGACTCGGAAGTTCGGGTGTCTTGCCGCGGTCGTTTCCTACGCGGTTCTTCTGCTGTTGTCCGTGATGTCGGTCGCGTCCGGATCGTACAACCCGTTCATCTACTTCCAGTTCTAGCAGGATGTTGGAGTGGCAATGAGTCCAACAGCGAGATGCTCTGGCCTTCGAGGCATTCCGGTCGCCGGAGTCCTCGCGATCGTGCTCGCGGGAGGACTGGCGGCCTCGGTGTCCACTTGGGCTGGGCTCGATCGGTGAGGAGTGTCCAGCGGGCCGGGCTCAGCAGGGCGTCTTCGATCGATGCTGAACGATCAGCTGGCGCGTACACCGGCCTGTCCAGCGGCTGTTGGATACCATGGGACCTGCTTGGACAGGAGCCGACGGCTGGAAGGTCTCCATCGGACGCGACGGATGGTTGTTCCTTCGATCGGATGGGAAATCGAGGACTTGCGAGGCCACGCCCTGGACGGGTTGCACAAGCGACTGTGGATGGATCAGCTCAACGAGTGGTGCCCAGTGTCGCGGGCGAGGTTCCGCTGGTGATCGCGATTGCCGAACAAAGTCGTCGATGCCTCGGCCCATGCGAGTGGACGAGGTCGCGTTCGAGCGGACCCGCTACGGCGGACTGATGAGCGGCCGAGACGCTTGGTCCCCGGAGTTGCGTCAGGCGATGCTTGATCTGCACCCCATCATCGAGGCCTGCTGTCCGGAGGAAAGCTACTTCAAGACCGACACACACTGGAATCATCACGGTGCTGCGGCCGGAAGCGATCCCTGGCTCGGCTCGCCAGTCTGGGCATCGTGCAGGCAGAGAGCGCACAGATTGTCGATGCGAGAAACCGTCGACGGAGGATCTCGCTCACTGCTCAGGGCCGCGTCGAGGTTTGAGCTATCTCGAATAACCGAATCGCGTTCCCGAATCCGTACGATCGAGGACTTGCAGCAACTACCACCTCCGCCTTCGCTGCCGAAGTCGCCGGCTCCGCGTGCTGGTCGTCCACGATTCCTTCGGCATGACTCTTCGAGACCGTTGTCAGCTGGCCTGCCCGGCTGCGTCTACGAGGAGGAGCGCCGGCGAGGATGACCGGTCTGGAACTATCAGGTCTCATCAGGCAGTCGTTGCCAGATGCAGTAGTGGTATTCGTGGAGGCGTCAGTTGGCAGCATCGCCATGACTCGCCAGGATTCTCATTTCGGCAAGCGCCCGTAGTGTCTTCTCCTCGGTCGATGTGGAGATTTAAAGCCTTCATGATTCCCCAGGCTATGTTAGGAGATGTTCGGAACGTTGGATGGGCGGTCCCTGCCGATCGCGTAGCCAGCTTCTTTGGATGTCGGCAGGAGTCCGACCTCTCGCGGTTCTGGTGCATGGCGGCGGATGGACCGGAGGTCGGCCCGACGAGATGTTGCCAGTAATGGTTAATCATGAGTTGGGCTACCAGCCCGTGCGCATGCAGTACCGACGACTCAGCGAGGTCTTCTCTCGATGACTCAGTCGCGGATCTTGAACGCTTTGGCGACATATCGCCGCTCGTGCGGAGCGATCGGCGGAACGGTGGAGGATTCCCGTCGCGATTGGTGGCTCGGCAGGCGTATCGCGCTCTGGGCGTTCGGCGATACATCAAGCCAGGTCCTCAGCCTCCGGGTTTCGCTACACTGCTCTGCCCGGTGCTCGACACGAGGTCCTGAGACCGGATTCGGCGCAGATCCCGCTTGGGCGAGGATTGGCGAAGGTAGTCGCCGCAGCACGCATCGATCAGATTCGAGGGCGTGGTGCTGGTGCTGCATGGCTCTGATGATGCGGTCATCGGCATGGATGCGACCAGAGTGGCGGTGAAGGAGATGGCCGCTGCCGGGAAGCGAGGTAGGCTTGACCGTGATCGAGGCCTGCCCATGGCTACACCCGAACAGAGAACTGGCAGCAGCATGAGGGCCGATCAGGACGTGCACTCTCAAGACATCGCCCCTAGACCCGTCCGCAAGAGGAGCGATCCGAGGCAACCTCGCGACCGAGTAGACCGCGTCCCCCGCGATGGGAGACGACGCGGCTCGATCGTCCTGACACATCAGGTCTCCCGTCAGCCCTCTTCGGCGCCCAGCCCCGCCAGCGTCTGGGCGGGAGCGTGCGGCCCAGTCCTCGCCCCTCGCGCTTAGAGCACCCGCAGGCCTGGTGCAGCTTCTCGTGGTCAGGGATGCGTCTCGAGGCAGTTGAGCGGGTGGTCGATCCGCTGGGAGATCCATGCCCGGGTGGGTTCGCGATCGCGCCACTCGCGAGTTGCTCAGGCGCGCCGCCATCAAAGGGCCAAAAGCGTCGGTGCGGGGAAGGCTTCCTGGGCAGATCGATCCCCTGGTGCGGATGGTGATCAGTCCAAATCGCCACGATCGGGCACTCGTTCAAACGCGTGATCGGCTCGCGGCAGACGGCCGCGACCGGCACCTCCTGCTCGGGCGAGCGGCCGGAAGGCCGTCAGCATGAAACAAGCGGCAGCTCGACAGGATGGATGCCCGGCGCGACCTGGGTCTGCTCGTTGGGCGCTTCCGCGAGGAGTCGCACCTTCTTCGCTTCAGGCTGCCTCGGGGCCGCTGCCGTCGGGCCTCCTGCAGGGCAGCAGGATCCGCGCCATCGCGTCGAAGTCGTCGGCGGCGCGGGCGATCGAGAGGGCCTTGGTGGCCAGGCGTTCCGCCTCGAACCACGCTCGGCGCCGCAAGGCGGTCTCGGCTCGCTCCATGAGATCGGGGACGCCTTCGGCGCTTGGCTTCGGCATGGGTCGCGGATGATGACCGGGGCAGGCGGGGTCAGTGGAGGCCGCATGCGGAGTCGCCCACTTGCGTCACGCCTGGTCGGCGTCGACCATCATGAAGCGGATGCGGGCCTCCGCCGCGACCTTGTCGCCGACGAGCGCCCGCGCCTGCACGCTGCCGGTGCGGGCGGTGCCGCGCAGCGCCACCACCTCGAGCAGCACCTGGTCGCCCGGCGTCACCGGCTTGCGGAGCTTCACGCGATCGAGGCTCAGCAGCACCGCGATCTTTCCGGTGTGCTCGAGCTTGCGGGACAGCAGCAGGCCGCCCATCTGCGCCATCGCCTCGACGAGCAGCACGCCGGGCATGATCGGGGTGCCCGGATAGTGGCCTTCGAAGAACGGTTCGTTGATGGTGACGTTCTTGAGGCCCACCGCGCGGCGATCGCCCTCGACCTCGAGGACGCGATCGACCATCAGCATCGGATAGCGGTGCGGCATGAGCCGCAGGATCGAGCGCGCATCCATGACCGCGTCAGCGCGGTAGGCGCGTGCATCAGCGGCGAGACATCTACCGCGAAGCCGCAGGCCGAGCAGGCGGTTGAGGGCGTGGCCCGATCGCGTGGCGACGATCCGTCCCTGCAGCGGGCGCCCGACGAGCGAGAGATCGCCGAGCACATCGAGCACCTTGCAGCGCTTTCAGCTCGTCGTCGAAGCGGAACGCGTTGTCGATGGGTCCCTGCGGGCCGATCACGAGCACGTCGCGAGGCGAGAGGTGCTTGCCGAGCCCCTGGGCCTGCAGCGCTTCGGCCTCCTCCTGCAGGCTGAAGGTTCGGGCCGGCGCGATCTCGCGGCGGTAGTCGAGGATCGACGGATCGAACGCCATCGTCTGGCGACCGATGCGTCGGAGTGGCTGCCGTAGTCGAGTTCGTAGACGACCTGGAGCCCGGGGCGATGGGAGGGCAGGGCGGCGATCATGCTGTCGCCCTCCTCGATCACGATCGGCTCGCGGATCCGGAAGACGCGACGCGGCGCGTCCTGCTCGACGATCCCGGCGCCGACGATCGCATCGACGAAGGGCATCGCCGAGCCGTCGCCGCAAGGCAGCTCCGGGCCGTGCAGCCTGACGATCGCGTTGTCGATGCCGAGGCCCGCGAGCGCCGAGAGGCAGTGCTCGACGGTGTCGATGCTCGCCTCGCCTTCGCGGAGCGCCGTGCGCCTTGCGCGAGGCACCGAGTGGTCGACCGTCGCCGGAATGCGGACCGGCGGATCGAGATCGGCCCGCTCGAAGACGATGCCGCTGTCGGCGGGGGCGGGGAGGATCCTCGCCTCGGCCATCGCGCCGCCGAGCAGGCCGCGACCGGCGACGAGCACCTCGGAGGCGAGGGTGCGTTGGCGGGCTTCGGCGACGGGGGCGGTGACCGACTGCAGCATCGTCACGACTCTCCCATCCGCTGCTTGAGCTTCTTGACGAGATCGGGCAGCTTGCGGACCGCGATCGCCTCGCGCATCGCCTGCGTGCGCTCCTGTGCGGGATAGCCCGCCCACGTCTCGCCGTCGGGGATGTCGTTCATCACGCCCGACTTCGCGGCGATCGTCACGCCGCGGCCGATCGTGATGTGGTCGGCGACGCCGGTGCCGCCGCCGATCATGGTGCCGTCGCCGATCGTCACGGAACCCGCGAGCCCGACGAGGCCCGAGAGCACGCAGGACCGCCCGAGTCGGCAGTTGTGGGCGATCTGGCAGAGGTTGTCGATCTTGCTGCCGGCGCCGATCACGGTCGATCCGAACTTGCCGCGGTCGATGCAGGTGTTCGCGCCGATCTCGACGTCGTCCTCGATGACCACGTTGCCGAGGTGCGGGACCTTGACGAGCCCCTTGCCGCCCGGAGCCGGCCGGTAGCCGAAGCCGTCGGTGCCGACCGCCACGCCGCAATGCAGCGTCACGCGGCGACCGAGCACGCACCGCTCGCGCACCGTGACGCTCGCGTGCAGCACGGAGCCCTCGCCGATCGCCGCGTCGCGATAGAGCCGGACGCCGGCGACGAGGATCACCCGCGGCCCCACGCGGCAGCCGGCGCCCACGCAGCACTGCGGGCCGATCGCGGCGGTGGGATCGATGCTCGCGGCCGGATCGACGACGGCGCTCGGATGGATGCCGATCGGCGGGGACTCGGGCTCCGGCGCGAAGCGCTCGAGGATCGTGATCATCGCCGCATCGGCGTCGTCGACGCGGATCACCGCACGCGGCGAGGCGGTTGCGGGCAGTGCGACCTTGCGGCTCACCAGCGCCGCCGAGGCCGCGGACTCGGCCCATCCGGAGGCCCACTCGGCGTCGGCGATGAAGGTGAGATCGCCTTCCTTCGCGCGATCGACGGCTTCGAACCCGCGGATCGCCACGTCTCCGGGGCCCTCGAGTTCGCCCCCGACGATCTCGGCGAGGGCGGCGGCGGTCAGGTCGGCGGGAAGCATCATGGTCGCGTCGCGGGTCCGGAAGGGATCAGCCCTGCGCGGCCTCCATCGCGTTGAGCTTCGCGATGAGGTCGTTGGTGACGTCGAAGGAGGGGTTCGCGTAGAGGAAGCGGCGGGAGGAGATCTGCTGCAGCATCCGCTGCGAGTCGGTGGGCTCGATCGTGGGGATCGAGTCGTCGACCATCACGTAGTCCCAGCCGCGTTCCTTGGCGAGTTCCATCGCCGCGTCGCGGATCGACATGTAGATCTGCCGCATCGCCTTGGCCTGCTCGGCCTCGGCCTTCGCGCGGGCGAAGCCTTCGAAGGCGCGGAACTCGGCGATCGCCTCCTCGATGCGGGTCGCGACCTCGAGCTGGGCGGTGGAGCCCGGCTGGAAGCTCTCGAGCTCGGCCTGCAGCTCCTCGATGCCGTCGCGAAGCTTCTTGCGCTGGGCGTCGAGGTCGACGGCGACCGCCTTGAGCCTCGCTTCGGTCTTGGCCTGGAGGTCGATCGAGTTGAAGACGCGTTCGAGATCGACGCTCGCGACGACGGCGGGACGCTGCGGCGCGAAGGCGGCGAAGGCGAGGAGAGCGCCGCCGACGAGCAGGGCGAGGGCGGCCGCGGCGGTGCGTCCGAATCGTGGGAGGGATGCGTTCATGGGGAGAGGGGCTTTCCGAGGTTCGGTCAGGGGCGCACGGCGCGGGCGTTGTTCATGCGGACGACGAGCTGCTCGGTGATGTCGGTGGCCTTGGCGGCGTAGAGCAGCCGACGGGCCTCGATCTGCAGCTTCACCTGCTGCTCCTGGCTCATCTCGATCTCGCGGGAGACGCTGAGGGGCCCGAGGCTGTCGTTGACGAGCACGACCTCGTAGCCCTCGGCCTCGGCGAGGCGGGCGGCCTCGTCGCGAACGGCGCGGTAGAGGGTCTGCCAACGGAGGCTCTTCTCGCGGTCGAGCTCAAGCTGCTTCAGGCGGCCCCACTCCTCGAAGCGGAGACGCATGAGGATCAGGTCCTCACGGGCCTTCGCGGACTCCGCCTCGTCGGTGATCGCCTCGAGCTCCTTGATGCGGGCCTCGAGCGAGGCTTGTCGCGTCTGGAACTCCTGACCGATCCGCTGCTGGAGCGACGTGAGCCGCATCTCCCAGTCGGCGTTCTCGTTCAGCCGGTCGAAGATCTTGCCCAGATCGACCGTGGCGAACTTGCCCGGAGCGGCGATCGCCGGCTCGCGGGCCTCGAGCGGGCGAAGGAGGTCACCGCCGCGGAAGGACCGCGGCGGCGAGGACGACGGCGTGGGAGGATCGAAGCGCCATGAAGGATCTCGTGCGGAGCGAGGGACCGGCGAGGCGGCGAGGCCGCTTCCGGCGGGGAAGTCGCGGATTGTAGTGGTCGCGCACGGTGCCCGTCGGACGACGCCCCGCCTCAGAACGGCAGTTCCGCGGAGAAGCTCAGGAGCTGCTCGAGATCCTCCTCCTGCTTGAGGATCGGGAAGCCGAAGTCGAAGGCGATCGGCGCCGGGCCGAGCGCCTCGAGATAGAGCCGGAGCCCGAGACCGACCGACACCCGGTACTCGTTGAAGCCCGGATCCGCCTGCACGGTGCCGCTGTCGACGAACGCGACGCCGGCGACGAAGGAATCGATGAGCGGCACCTCGTACTGCAGGCCCGCGAAGAAGAGCCAGTCGCCGCCGACCGGTTCGTTCACCGGCGTCGTCGGCGCGGCGATCGTGCCGATCGCCTTGGGGCTGATCGTGCGGAACTCGAATCCGCGGAAGCTGCGGCCGCCGAGGTAGAACTTCTCGTAGACCGGCGCGTCGCCGCCGAGGATCCATCCCACGTCGGTCGAGAACCGCAGCGTGCTCTTGCGGCCGAGATAGTCCTCGTCGATCGTGAAGAAGGTCGTCAGGCCGCCGCTCACCGTCGTGAAGGACGTGTCCCCGCCGAGGGCCTGCCGCACGCCGAGGTTGATCCGCGCCCCGCGGGAGGGCCGTTGGAAGTCGTCGATCGTGGAGCGGACGAGGTTGATGCCCACCGTGGGCAGCGTGGTCGGGCCGCGGTCGTCGAAGACCTCGATCGGCGTGTTCGGGTCGAAGTTGTCGAGGCTGATCCGCTGCCAGCCGAGCACGACGCCCACGTTCCAGCGGTCGCCGAGCCTGCGCCCGAACCCGAGGCTGAAGCCGTAGCGGTTCTCGCTGTAGTCGGGAAAGATCCGGTTGCGGTAGAGGGCGTCGGCGTTGAAGGAGATGTCGGTCTCGAAGAGATGCGGATCGCCGAACGCGATCGAGTAGTTGCTGACCTCGGTGCCGGGCGAGATCGCGAGGTTGAAGGTCTGCCCCGCGCCGCGGAACGCCCGTCCTTGGACGAACTCCGAGAAGGACATCGGGACGTCGGCGATGTCGAAGTTCCGCTGCGTGAGCGAGATCTCGCCGAAGATGCCGTTGTCCGAGCCGAGCCCGACGCCGAAGTTGACGCTGCCGGTGTCCTTCTCCTTCACCTCGATGAGCAGGTCGCGAATGCCCGGCGAGCCGGGGCGGGGCTCCTGGATCGTCGCGCGGACGTCGTTGAAGAGGTTGATCTGACGGATCCTCGCCTCGGCGAGCTCGAGTTCCCGCGCATCGAGCGGGCGATCGGGCCGGATCCGGATCAGCCGTCGGATGACCTTGTCCTTGGTGAGCAGATTGCCCTGCACGAGCACGAGCCCCGTGGTCGCCCGCTCGCCCTCGAAGACGCTCAGGATGAGATCGACCTCGGGCTCCTCGCCGGTGCGGACGTAGGAGTCCGAGACCCGCGCGTCCACGTAGCCGAGCGCGAGGTAGGCGTTGCGAACCGTCTCGACCGACTTGCGCACCTGCGCGGTCCGGAAGACCTCGCCGGGCTGCAGTTCGATCAGCGACTCGATCTGCTCGGGCGAGAAGACCCGCAGTTCCGCGGGGCCCGCGGCGCCGAAGCCCTGCACGATCACCGTGCGGAGCCAGTAGCGGCAGCCCTCGAGATCCACGAAGGTCACCTTCGCCTGCCGCTGATCGGGCTCAGGCGCACGCCAGTCGGTGCGGACGTCGACGTAGCCGAGGTCGCGGTAGTAGCGGTCGATCTTCGAGGCGTCGTCGATCAGCAGTTCCGGCTCGAGCAGCCCCTTGTTGAAGATGAAGAACGACTCGGAGGTCTTGATCTGCGCGGAGAGCCGCCGCGCGGGAATCGCCTCGTTGCCGACGAACTCGATCTCCTGGATCTTGACCCGCGGTCCCTCGATGATCCGCAGGATCAGGATGCCGGTGTCGCGGAGGCGGCTCTCGTCGACGGTGACCTCGACGAGGTAGTGGCCCTTCTTCTTGTAGAGCTCCTTGATGCGGAAGACCGCCTGCTCGAGGAGGAAGTCGTCGCGCGGCCCGCCGGCGTAGAGGGGGATCGCGGCGCGAAGCTCCTGGTCGGAGATGAGCTTGTTGCCGACGACCTGCAGGTCGAGGATGAGGGCCTGCTCGACGAGACGGTAGGTGACGCGGACCGTGCCGTCGGGCAGGATCTCCGCCGCGGCGTTCACCGAGGCGAAGTGGCCGAGCCGGTAGAGCGTGGCGACGTCGTCGCGGATGGTGCGGGGGTCGTAGGGCTGGCCCGCGGCGACGCGGATGTTGTTGAGGATCTCCTGCCGCTGGATGCGGTCGAGCCCCTCGATGCGGACCTCGCCGATCGGCCGATCGCGAAGCGACTCGTTCTCGAGGTCGCCGAAGTCCTGGGCGAAGGCGGCCGGCGGGGCCGCTCCGATCGCCGCGAGGGCGACGATCGCCGTCGCCAACCATCGATGGAAGCGATGCGGCAGGCGTCCGGCCGTTCGATCCGACGCCGCGACCCCTCCACGCGAAGTTCGCCCGGCGCCCGACGGGGCGCCGGGGCGTCCCAAGACGTCGTGGGAGGGCGACCGCATGCGAGGGCGGAGGGTATCGGTGCCGTGAACGGGTCACAAGGAGGGCGACGATCACCCGCCTTCGGCGTCCGCGCGGACTTGAGCAATGCAAGGTCGCCGTCAGACTGTGGGGATGCGACGACTTCTGCGTCCCTCGGTCGGATACGGCGGGCTGGTCCTCATGGCGTTGTCCTGCGTGGCGGACGGGAGCGCAGTCGCCGCCGCGTGATCGCTTGCGACGATGATGGCCGCGAGGATCGTCGATGGATCGCTGCCGCGCCGATGTGCGGAGGGATCGACGAGACGATCGCCGCCGCGTCCAGCAGGTCGGGCTCAGCAGCGCGATGGGCGATCCTCCCCGATGAGGCTCGGGCGGCTGCGATCGCGGTGCTCGGCGAGCGGGTTGCCCGGGTGATGAGGCTCGGGCGCCCCGGCACTCGTCGGGTGGTCGCGCGGGGTCATCGGGCGGCGGGCGAGCAATTAGCCCGCAAGACCAGCAGGAAACGCTCAGAAGCTTGCTCTAGGCAGCCGAGCAGGAAGGCGTTCGCCTCGTGCAGGACGCCGTGCGTGCAGAGATCAATCCCGTGGAGTGATCGAGCCGAGGCCTTTCAGGCCGAGCAGTTCTAGGTGAGGCGACCTCAGTCTTCAGCCCGCGTTTCGAGACGCTCGATCCTCAAGAGACCACGATCCTGCCGGATGCACCCCTCATGTCAGGCGCGCTCGACGCGGCACGTCACCGGACGTCGCTGGCGGATGCTCAGCGACTACCGAGCCAGACAGATCAGCTGCTCACGTGCTTTGCGCGAGCCTCGGCTGCAGCGGGATACCAATCGCGTCGCGATCGATGCACGCGCTACCAGACTCGCCAGCAACGAGCCAGCGGCGGGGACGCAGCTCGACCCACGGGATAGTCGCCTCGCCATGGCAGCGCCGCTCCTCCCGATGACCGGAGGCGTGGCGGCAGATGGGGCCTTGCGAACAACGCGAATCGGCGGCGACGCGCTCAGTCCGCAGGGCTGGTGCGTCTTCGCGGCGATCTGGGACGCCATCCGCACGTGCCGGGCGATGCGGAACGCCAGCCTGCCGCGCCGGTCTCGCGTGGTCGCAGCGCGTCAGCAGGCCGGCGATGCCAGGCAGCCGTTCCTTGGCGAAAGCGTGAAAGCACTTCCGATGCCGCCGCAGTCGCAGCGTGGGTCTCAAATATCAAGGCAACAGAGACAGCCTCGGCGACGATCCGCCGGGCGGTATCAGCCCAACCGATCGGCTTCGACGCGATCGAGAACTCGTCGAGAGACGCAGCGCACATGAGCTTGCGGGAACGGATGCGTCGGTCGAGATGCTGGTGGGAGTCGGTAGGCAGGCGGTCGCAGCCCGTCCGCCATTTCCGGTGCGAGCGAAGGCGAGCCGTGGGGGTGGTCGCGGGGGAGTTCGCGGCGCTTCCCCTCGCTCGATGCGCTCGCGATTGCCCATAAGGGCATTGATTGGATGCGCCCGAAGAGCCGCATGGGCCCGATGGGATCCGGAACGAAACGGGCGGTGTCCGGGTCTCGCCCTGCGACGCTCGAAGAGCTGATGTGCCATCAATGCCCATCGCTCCCGAGGTGCTCACGCGAGGCCCTCGTTGCAGGTGCAGCGATTCGCGGTATCGGGTCCATCCCGTCCATCCCCGTCCATCAAGTCCAAGCGAGCGCCAACCGAATGACGTGGCCCACGTCCGAATCGCCCGCGATCGAACGACCGCAGTCGTGCGTTGCGCAAGCCTTCAGCAACGTCCATCGTCTCGCTCGCTGCGCTCGCGAGCCGTCCTCGCCCGCGTCGTCGCTTCTCGACTTGCGGGCGAGACTCGCGCTCGCGCGAATGATGCCTCGCCCTCAACGCATGCTGGCGGCATTCAGTGCGCCGTCGAGCGAGTCCAACGCCGCCTCGTAGCGGTCGATCGCGGAGGCGAGGCGTGTGACGCCTTCGGCAACCTGCTCGGCGTCGCCGTCGGTGATCGGTTCCGCCACGATCGGCATCGCGGTCGAGCCGTAGCCGGTGAAGCGATCGGTCGCGATCGAGAGGTTGCGGTACCACGGGCGATCGAAGAGGCCGCGTTCGTCCCACCACGCGCGTCGGTGGCGATGAGCGACGCGTTGATCGCTGTCAGCAAGCCGATCGATCGGAGCATCTTCGGGAGTCGCCGAGATCGCATCGAGGCGGGCATCGACGCGGCGGCGCGAATGGCGAGCGCATCGAGCCGTGCGGCAGCAGCTCGAGCGGCAGTCCGAGCGACTCCATCGAAGCGGGCACCGCGATCGCCCGCAGGCTTCGCCGCCGCGTCGCAGGCGATGGCCTCCGGTGCGCAGCGGCAGCACTCGCTCGAAGGAGCAGCGTGGCGGAGTTCGCGGTGTAGCGGGCGTCATCAACGCGGGCTCCCGTAGTCCTCGCCGACGATCGATCGGTACCACGCGAGCGTGTCGTAGTTGGTGTGGTAGCTCATGCCTTCGCTGCCGCCGGCTGGATCGTCGCGACCGGCATCGCGACGTGCCGACAGACGCGACGTGATCGGAGCCTCCGCCGGGCCGCCCGGCGAAGGCGCGTCCGTCCCGCCTCGGCGATCGCAAGCACGCTGCGGCCTTCGGCGTCGCGGGCGGCGGGGTCGTCGCCGCAGAACCGCCGCGCGACGATCCGCAGGCTCAGGCTCGCGGACATCGAAGTTCAGTCCATCGAGGCCATGTCGAGGTTGAGGTGGCGATCCCATGCTTCGCAGGCGATCGCATCCGCCTCGACCCATTCAGTGCTTCCGATGATGCCGTGCTCTCAGCACCACGCAGCGAACGAGCGATGCAGCTCAGGCGGATGCCTTGTCGCGAGTTCGCCGAAGCCGCAGGCGACCTCGAGCAACGCGATCGTCCCCCGCGTGCGGATCGGCAGCGCGAAGCCCCCAGGCGTCGTGATGGCAACCGATCACGACGACCTGTTCAGGATGCTCGAGCCCTCGATCCCACCGATCCCACGTTAGCGGTGTCGGCGAAGTCGCCGCTCCTGCTCGACCGCCAACCGCAGCCAGGCCCTTCACCCCCTTCGACGCGATAGAGTGAGTCGAGCCCCCTTACACCACCGCCCAAGCTCGCAGGCGCGACCTCGCGGCGGTCATGCGACGCGCAGGATCTCGCGCGCGCAGCATAGCCGATCAGCTGCACCGGCACGGTGAAGAGACCCGCGTCTCGTCCGAAGGCGAAACATTCGGCCCATACAGGCTCGAACGGCGTGAGCACGTCGCCAGGCTGTTCGCAGGTGAGACCGACCCGCGGCTCGATGCAGGTCTCGTTCGCCCAGCCGCCGCCCTCAGGCCCAGACCTTGCCACCTTTGAAAACCCCGCGTCAGCGAGATCAGTGAAGAAGCAGCACGCCCGCAGCGCCGTTCACTCAGCGTTACGGACCTTGTGCCCGCGATAGGCGCGCCGTACCGCGCGAGCACGATCTTCCCGGCGACGTCGACGCCCCAGTCGCGCAACTTCGCGTAGTCGGCCTCGAGGCCGTGGTTGACGTAGACCACCTCCGCCTCGACCTCGCCCGAACCCGAGAAGGCGTTCCAGCCCCACGTGAGGTCGGGATGCGCGGTCGACGGATCCTCGGGCAGGTTTCGCTCGCGGATCGGAAGCGGCACGACGCCGCGGCGCGATCGAGACGAATCGCCTGGTCCGTCGCCGTCGGGCGGTTCGTCGCGATCGACGATCTGGTGCGGAGACCGGATAGGAGAGCAGCGGGCAGAAACCACCACGGCTCGCTCGAGGCCCATCGCGTCGAAGGCCGCGTCAGGCCGATCGATCGAGCGATGATCCGGCCTCAGTGCCGGCGACCTGCGGCTCAGACGCGACGAGATCGTGCAGGCGAAGGCGATCGGCGAGATCGATGCGGCGGCAGGGAGAGGTCGGACGAGTCTCCGCCTCGTAGGCGACCGCAGCGGATGCGAACGCGGCGGATGCCGCAAGCTTGCGGCGATGCAGGTTCCGGAAGGCAGCGATACTCGGAGGCGTCTCATTACCTTGCGGAAGCAAGGCAGCGAGCATACAACGCGCAGCGCGCTGCTGCATCCGCACGCGCGGCGTTCGGTAGAGTCGCGTCACTCCCGTTCCACCGACCGCCTCGTTCGGAGCAGCAGCCCATGAAGATCCTCGTCCTCAGCGGCACCGGCTTCCTCGGACCTCACGAGATCGACCTCGCCGAGGACCGCGGATGGGAGATCACGATCTTCAATCGCGGCCGCACGCCGGTTCGCATGTTCGAGGACGACTTCTCCGAGGTGACGCGGCTCTTCGGCGATCGCGATCCGGCGAAGGGCGAGGGACTCAAGTCGATCGAAGAGGCGATCGCCAAGGGCGCCCGTTGGGACGCGGTGATCGACAACTCCGGATACGTGCCGCGCATCGCGAAGGCGTCCGCGGAACTTCTCGAGGACGCCTGCCGGCAGTACCTGTTCGTCTCGACGATCTCGGTCTACGCGAGCGACGCGGAGCCCGGCGCCAACGAGTCGGCGCCGCTCGCGACCCTCGACGATCCCGCGACCGAGGCGGTGAACCAGTTCTACGGCCCGCTCAAGGCCGCGTGCGAACGCGAGGTGCAGGCGGTCTTCGGCGATCGGGCGACGATCGTGCGTCCGGGGCTCATCGTCGGCCCCGGCGATCCGACCGACCGCTTCACCTACTGGCCGGTCCGATGCGAGCGCGGCGGTCGGGTGCTGATCCCCCAGGCGAGCCCGCGCGCGCAGTTCGTGGATGTGCGCGATCTCGCGGGCTTCATCGTCACCTGTGTCGAGCAGGGCCACGGCGGCGCCTACAACGCGACCGGGCCTCGGGGGCCCGCTCTTCTTTCGCGAGATGCTCGATGGCTGCAAGGCGGTGGTCTCGTCGCCGGTCGAGTTCGTCCCGGTCTCCGACGCCTTCCTGCAGGAGCACGGCGTGCGGCCGTGGATGGGCGAGAACTCGATGGCGATGTGGATTCCCGAAGGCCCCGACACCGCGGGATTCGGGACGCGCTCGAATGCCGCCGCGGTCTCCCACGGCATGACCTTCCGCCCGCTCGCCGACACCGCACGCGCGACGCTCGGCTGGTTTCTCTCGCGTCGCCGCGCTGCTGAGCCGCTCGGCGAGGCGCTTCCGGGCCTGACGCCCGAGCGCGAGGCGGAACTGCTCGCGCTCGTCTGATCCGAAGCCTCGAGGTTCCTCCCGGCGTCGTTCAGCCGCGTGGTCGTGCAGGTCGCCGATGGCGCGGTCGGCACGACGCCCGGGGAACGACGGCGAACCATCCGAGATCCGCGAGTTCGATCCGCCGCGCGACTCGGGCTCTCCCCGAGAGCCATCAGGCGTCGCCGAACGGCTGCCCGGTCTGCACGCCCCAGAGTCGTGCGTAGAGCCCGTCGGCGGCGATCAGTTCGTCGTGCGTGCCGCGTTCGACGACGCGGCCGCCATCGAGCACGTGGATCGCGTCGGCGTGCCGAACCGTCGAGAGGCGGTGGGCGATGACGATCGTGGTGCGACCCTCGCAGACCTTCGCGAGCGAGCGCTGCATCGCGGCCTCGGTCTCGTTGTCCACCGAACTCGTCGCCTCGTCGAGGACGAGGATCGGCGTCGCGAGGATCGCCCGCGCCATCGCGATGCGCTGCCGCTGGCCTCCGGAGAGCTTCTGTCCCCGTTCGCCGACGATCGTGTCGTAGCCGCGGCAGGCTCTCGATGAACTCGTGGGCCTCGGCGAGTCGTGCCGCGGCGGTCACGCGGTCGAGCGTTGCGCGTCGCCTCCGTAGGCGATGTTCTCCCGCACGGTGCCGTCGAAGAGGTAGACGTCCTGGCTCACGAGCGCGATCGAACGACGCAGGTCGGCGAGACGCAGTTCGCGCACGTCGAGACCATCGAGGCCGATGCGCCCGGCGTCCGGGCGATCGTCCTCGTAGAGCCGAAGCAGCAGCTTCACGATCGTGCTCTTGCCGGCGCCGGTCGCGCCGACGATCGCGGTCGTTCGTCCGACGGGACAGGGCAGATCGAGCCCGTCGAGGACGAGCGATCCTGCTCCGTACGCGAAGCGGACCGAGTCGAACCGGACTTCGCCTCGCACGTCTTGTCGCGGCAGCTCGCGCGGGCCGTCGACGATGCGCGGCGCGACGTCGAGCAGGTCGAGGATCCGCCGCGTCGACGCCATCGCCCGCTGGTACAGGTCGAGCACCGCGCTTGATCCGCGTGAACGGCCAGAGCAGGCGGCAATGTGTGAGGAAGACGAGCAGGCCGTACGCGCCGACCGCGAGCGTGCCTTCGAGCGCGAGATGCCCGCCGTAGACGAGCGTCACCGTGAAGCCCACGAGGATCACGATGCGGATGAGCGGGCTGAACGCGGCAGCCGGCAGGATCTGGAGCGATTCGCCTCGGCGTAGGCGAGGCTCTCTCGCTCGAACGCGCGATGCTCCTCGCCCTCAGCGGTGGGAACCTTCACCGTCACGCCGGCTGCTCCCGAGCGTGTTCTGAGAGCCGCGCGTTCAGGTCGCCGACCCGGGTGCGGACCTCGGCGTAGCGGGGCTCGAGCCGCTTCTGGAACCAGAGCGATCCGACGATCACCAGCGGCACCGGCAGCATCGCCCACCACGCGATCGCGGGCGAGATCACGAAGAACGCCGTCGACACCGCGATGCCGGTCACCGCGAGCTGGACGAGGTCGTTCGCGCCGCCGTCGAGGAATCGTTCGAGCTGGTTGACGTCGTCGGAGAGGACCGACATGAGCCGGCCCGTCGAGCGGTCCTCGAACCAGCCAACCGAGCCCAGCTCGACGTTCGCGAAGGCGTCCATGCGGGCGTGATGCTGCACGTCCTGCGCGACGCCGCGCCACGCGACGCCGAGGAACCATTCGAAGAGGCTCTCGCCCGCCCAGACGAGGAACGTGGCGACGCCGAGCACCACGAGCTGCGACGCCGGGTCGGAAGCCCCAGCCCCGGGCTGACGAGCGAGTCCTGCCGCGCGACCACGACGTCGATCGCGGCGCCGATGATGAACGGCGGGGCCAGATCGAGCAGCTTGTTGATCACCGAGCAGGCGACCGCCCACGCGATGCGGCCGCGAAACGGCCGGGCGTAGCGGAGCAGTCGGATGATCGGTCGATCGGACAAGCGGGGCAGTCTGACAGGTCCGACGGGTCGGACAAGTCGCCCGGCGAGGCTCGCGGCGATCGTGATTCGATCCGAACCAAGCCCCGCAGCGGCGTCAGGCGGGTGCGAAGGCGCTTCGTCGGTCGTGGAGCGCGATGTGGCGCCGCCGATTCGAGGCCTCCGAGTTCGAGGCCTTCGGCGCTCCGGTTCGCGGCGGCACTCACACGTCGAGGTTGCGGACTTCGAGCGCGTGCTTCTCGATGTAGCTGCGGCGGCGTTCCACGTTCTCGCCCATCAGCGTCGAGAAGAGGGTCTCCGCTTCGCTCGCGGCGTCCCAGGTCACCTTCATGAGCGTTCGCTTCGCCGGATCCATCGTGGTCTCCCAGAGCTGTTCGGCGTCCATTTCGCCGAGGCCTTGAAGCAGCCCAGCCTCGATGCCGCGGCGACCGATCTCGCCGAGGCTTCGAAGGATGCCCGGGACGTTCGCGACCTCGACAGTCTCCTCCTCGCCGTCGCGACCGTCAGCGGCTCGCCCGCAGGTCTCTCGGTCTCCGCGCGCTTCGCCGCTCTCGGCGGCAGGCTCGTCCGGCCTCGCCCACGGCCTTCGCCTTGCGGCGGCCCTTCGCATCGCGGACGAGCCGGAGCTGCCGCGTCGGAAACCGCTCGCCGCTCACCGACTCCTCCTGCACGAGCGCGAAGTCGTCGATCGAGATCCGCTGCTTGGCGAGCGTCTCGAAGATCCGCTCGAGTTCGCGGTTCTCGTGGAGCTCGCGAAGCATCCCGCGGCGCGAGGGATCGGCCGCCGCCTCGCCGACGGTCTCGATCGAGAGTTCCCGAGCCTGCGCAAAGGCGATCGCGTCGGCCTCGGACCAGAACAGGCGCTCGCCGTCGGCGAAGGCGAGGTGATGGGTCGGCAGGCGGTTCGCGCCGGAGGGATCGTTCGCTCGCTGCGCGAGCAGCTCCGCGAAGACGAGCCCGCGGCGGCGCGACACCGAGACGAGTTCGTCGAGCCGATGCAGGGTGCGGAGGATCCGCCGAAGTTCGTCGCCTTCGACCCGATGGACGACCGCACCGGCGTCGTCGCGGACCGCGAGGCAGGCGTGCTTCAGGGCGAGTTCCGCAAGGGTCTCGGCCATCTGCTTGTCGCTGATCACGTACTGGTGCTGCTTGCCTCGGCTCACCATGAAGAGCGGCGGCTGGGCGATGTGGATCTTGCCCTGCCGGACGAGTTCGGGCATCTGGCGGAAGAAGAAGGTCAGGAGCAGCGTGCGGATGTGCGAGCCGTCGACGTCGGCGTCGGTCATGATGATGACCCGCCCGTAGCGGAGCTTCGCGATGTCGAAGTCCTCGCCGATCCCGCACTGCAGCGCCTGCACGAGCGTGCGGATCTCCTCGAAGCCGAGCACCTTGTCGAGCCGCGCCTTCTCGACGTTGAGCAGCTTGCCGCGGAGCGGCAGGATCGCCTGCGTCACGTGGTCGCGGCCGCCCTTGGCCGATCCGCCTGCGGAGTCGCCCTCGACGATGAACATCTCGGTGCGCTCGACCTCGTTCGACGAGCAGTCGGAGAGCTTGTGCGGCATGCCGCCGCCGTCCATCTCGCCCTTGCGGCGGATGAGCTCGCGGGCCTTGCGGGCCGCCTCGCGGGCCTCGGCGGCGAGCACTGCCTTCTGGCAGATGCGCTTCGCGTCGGTCGGATGCTCCTCGAGCCAGCGGCCGAGATGCTCCGCCACGCCCGAGGCGATGAAGGTCTCGACCTCGGGATTGAGGAGCCTCTCCTTGGTCTGGTTGTTGAACTGCGGATTCGGCAGCCGCACCGCGATCACCGCGGTCATGCCTTCGCGGAGGTCCTCGCCCGAGAGCGCGAGATCCTTCACGAGGTTGTTCTTGCGGGCGTAGTGGCCGATGACGCGCGTGAGCGCGGCCTTGAAGCCCTGCAGGTGCGTGCCGCCGTCGGGGTTGAAGATGTTGTTGCCGTAGGCGAGCAGGTTCTCGCTGGTGGCGTCGGTGTACTGGAACGCGATCTCGGCGGAGAGCCCGGTCTCCTCGTCGCTGCTGCGGTAGTGGATGCACGGCGAGACCACGTGCTTCACCGAGGTGAGGTGCGCCACGTACGCGGCGACGCCGTCTGGATCGCGGAAGGTCTCCTCGCGCTGGCGGCCTTCCGAGTCGACCCGCTCGTCGATGAAGCGGATCGTCACGCCGGGATTGAGGTACGCGAGCTCGCGAAGGCGATGCTCGAGCGTCTCGAAGCGGAAGACCGGGTCGGCGAAGATCTCGGGATCGGGCAGGAAGGAGATCTTGGTCCCGGACTTGGCGGGATCGGGCGACGCGCCGATCTCGTGCAGGGGCTCGGTCACCTCGCCGCGCGAGAAGCCGATGCGGTGGAGCCGGCCCTTCTTGCTGACCTCGACGACCGTCCACTCCGAGAGCGCATTGACGCACTTGATGCCGACGCCGTGGAGGCCGCCGGAGACCTTGTAGGCGTTGTCGCCGAACTTGCCGCCGGCGTGGAGCGCCGTGAGGATCACCTCGACCGCGGGCCGGCCGTTGATCTGCGGGTTCTCGTGCTTCATGGGATCGACCGGCATGCCGCGGCCGTCGTCGACCACCGAGCAGGAGCCGTCGACCCCGATCCGCACCACGACCTGCGCCGCGAAGCCCGCCATCACCTCGTCGATCGAGTTGTCGACGCACTCGTAGACGAGGTGGTGGAGCGCGTTGAGGCCGGTTCCGCCCACGTACATGCCCGGTCGCTTGCGGATCGCCTCGAGGCCCTCGAGGACCTGGATCGACTCGGAGGTGTAGGCGTCGCCGCCGGCGGGCGCGTCGGACTGGGCGGGGTCGGTCATGCGTCTCTTCGGGGGTGACTCGGGGGACCGGTCGGGTCCGGGAACCTGCCCGGAATCGCGGCGATCGGACAAGCGGAGAGTCTAGCCG
>JAGYJD010000021.1 GCA_018402365.1 Candidatus Nanopelagicales bacterium
CCACCAAGTTAAATCATGCAAAGTAAAAACTTGATTTTTTGCCTTAGCTTTCTTTATTGGTGGGTAGGTTGGAAAGTGCGCCACTTCAAAAGCACCACTTACCCCAAAAGCCTTTAAGTCGCTTTGCAAGAGGTTTAATTTGGATTTGATCTTTGGTTGCCAAGGATGAATCACCCCTTCATTGAGCAAGCGCTTGCCAATTTCGGTGGCATAACGTTCCCAGCCGGTGGTGTAGGCCTTGCCCCAAGAGCGAGCGTCAAACCAGGTGTTTTCAACCATGACCTAGAACTTAGTCTTAGCCCAGAAAGTTTGATAAGAAAGACTTAGAGGCATGGTTGAAAAATCAAATAACTGGGCGGCTTGCATCGTCTATTACAACGATTTGAGCTCACTCAATAATTTATTGAATGACTTGGACGAACAAGAATTAAAACCTCAAAAAGTCTACATTTGTGATAACAATTCTAGTATTCCACCAACTATTAATAATATAAATTTAGATATTGAAATATACAAAATGAGTGAAAATAAAGGATTTGGGGCAGCGGCGAATCAAGCAGTAAAGCTTGCTGAAAACAACGGATTAAATAATTATATTTTATTTTCACAAGACGTACGAATCCATCAGCTAGACGCTACTAAAAAATTAGTAAATGCACTTAACGCTGGATCTTTTATTACCTTTCCAACGATGGTAAATAGAAACAATGGAAAAGTGTTTTCAAACGGGGGCGGTATTAATTTTTTAACCGGTAAGATTTATCTTTATACTCGAATTAATTTTAGAAAAAAAATTTGGGCAGATGGTTCTTGTTTAGCTTTTACAAAAGAAGTGTTTCAAAAAACCAATGGATTTGATGAAGAATATTTTATGTATTTCGAGGATGTTGATTTTTGTTATCGGGCTAAATCTAGTGGGGTTGAATTAAAACACGTCCCAGTCCGATCATCTCAGACTCCAAACGGACCATCCCCATACTTAAGAAGTAAAAATAGTGTGAAATTTGCAAAGAAAACCAAATTAAAGTGGTTTTTGGCTATAGTTGTAAAAAGAAATTTTTTAGGGGCGTTGAAATCAATTTTAACTTTAGACCTAAAGGGTGCAAAAGACAGAATTAGCGGAATAGGTTCAGGCTTAAGGCAAAATGTTAAAAAATAATCACGGGTTTGGCCCAACCAGTGAATGGAAGCACACCCTTCTTATTCGTTTATGGATTAGTGATTTTTTTGCAGTTGGAATAGCTCTGCTAGTTGGGCTAATTGTTAGGTATCAAAATTTTTGGGCAGATGGAATCAATGATTTTGAAATACAAGTTTTGGTGCAGGCAATAATAATTTATTTTGTTTGGTTATTTAGTTTACAGTTTTTAGGCAGTAGAGAAATTAATATTCTAGGATTTGGCGCTGACGAGTATCGAAGAGTGCTGAGTGCCAGTTTTAGCGTTTTCGCAATTTTAGCAATAGTGTCATATGTTTTTAAATTAGAAATTTCGCGAGGTTTTGTAGCAGTAACACTTGTAATGGGAGTACTTTTTTTATTTATCACAAGAAGAACCTTAAGAAAATTACTCAGTAGAGCCCGAGAGCAAGGGCGATACCTTTCAAGAGTGTTGTTGATCCAAGGTAGCTACCAAGATCATGTTGAAGCTCGATTGAATGGTGCCATCTATTCAGGAATGCAGATTGTTTCGCGCATAAAAATCGATGACTTTACACAATTTGATTCCACTCAAGTTGCTCAATTGGCTGAAAAAGATAAGTGTGATGTAATCCTAATTTCTCAATCAGCTGACGTGGCGGCATTAGAGCTACGTAAATTGGGCTGGGCATTAGAAAATTCTGAAATTCGCTTAGTGGTAGCACCAGCAGTAACTGAGATCGCTGGCCCTCGTTTGAAGGTAAGTAACGTTGAAGGCCTACCGCTGCTACATGTGGAGCAACCCACCTTTTCTGGTCCTGCTCGATTTACCAAGCGAGTGGTAGACATTTTTGGTGCTATTGCGGGCCTAATTCTACTTTCACCGATTTTCTTGCTAATTGCACTTTTTATAAAACTGGCCGACCGTGGTTCAATCTTTTATATTCAAAATCGAATTAGACAAGAGAATAAAGTTTTCGGTGTTTACAAATTTAGAACCATGATTTCTGGTGCACATGAATTGCGTGATCAAATAATGCAGCAAACTGGCAAAGACCCTCGTCTAGCTAAAGACCCAACAGATCCAAGAATTACTAGACCAGGAAAGTTTTTAAGACGATGGTCGATTGATGAGTTACCGCAATTAATAAATGTGCTGCGGGGAGAAATGAGTCTGGTTGGTCCGCGCCCACCGCTGGCAGAAGAAGTTGAACAGTACGAAACTGCAGAAAAACGTAGATTGCTAGTTAAGCCAGGGTTGACGGGATTATGGCAGGTCTCAGGAAGATCAGAATTAGATTGGGAGGATGCGGTTCGCTTAGATCTTTATTATGTTGAAAATTGGTCATTGACGCTTGATTTCTTAATTATGTTGCGGACAGTTGCTGCGGTATTTAGAGGCGAAGGCGCTTACTAGAAACTAATAGAATTAATAAATTTTTTGCATTCATCAAATTCTGGGAGTAACCCTAAGCTTTCTGCCTCTTTAAGGGACGGTGCAATTTTGTCTTTTTCTGAAATATGAAGCTCGGGCAACACCCAATCAATGTTTAAATCCATATCTAGTGGGTTAATCGCCTTTTCTCTTTCAGGGTTGTACGGTGCTGAGACTAAATAGGCGACTAAAGCATCATCACTTAGTGCGACAAAAGCGTGAGCAAGTCCTTCTTCAATAAAAACGGCTTGTGGGTGGTCTGATTTCAAATCTATGAAATCATATTCACCAAATGTGCCAGAGCCTTTTCTAATATCAATAACAAAATCACGGACTTCACCTTGCAGACATTGCACATACTTAGCTTGACTTGGCGGAACTAAGGCGTAGTGGATTCCTCTTACTGCACCTTTTTTACTCACAGAAGTGTTGGCTTGAACTACAGTAAACTTTCTTTTTAGGGCACTCTCTAAACTTTCAGATTTAAATGATTCATAAAAAAACCCCCGAGAATCATCAAATTTTTTATGGGTGATTAGCCAAGACCCTGAGATCTTCAATTCATTTATTTCCACAAGGCAACCTTAGCGATGATTTTTTGAAAACCAGTCAGCTAGTAGGCCCGCACATTCATCTGCCGAAACACCGCTTACTACTTCAATTGGCGGCTTGGCGTCTCTTAAAAACTCGGCAGTTGAGAAGATCGCGCCAGTTTTAGGTTCAAAAGCACCAAACACCAATTTACTTATACGACTTTGCAATATTGCTCCGGCGCACATGGCGCACGGTTCAATAGTCACGAGCATTGTGCAGCGATCTAGCCGCCAATTATCAATTTTTTTACCGGCGTCCATTAAGGCTAAAATTTCTGCGTGCCCGACTGGATTGTTGGTTTCAACTCTTCGGTTTGTAGCCCTTGCTATTTCCTGATTATTTTCATCCAGCACCAAAGCCGAAATTGGCACTTCAGTTAGGGGACAATTTTGCCTGGTCCAAGCGATTAGCTCATTCATTAGGTCTTTATAGAGTGAAGCAGGTTGCATAGCTTTTAAATCTACCAAGTTCAGTGAGTAACCTAGGGATCATGCGTAAGTATTTAGCGGTTTCTACCCCCGCCTTTAGCCTTTGGACGCTAGTAATTCTTCAACATTTGGTAGTTGGAACTTTTTTGCTTACCCGCAACCCTAGCCGCGGTGGAATTGGGCTAAGTATGGACATTTATTTAGCGGCAGTTGGATTTTCAACGCTGATTTTTGCAATTTTTTTAGCAGTTCAGCTAATTCTTTATAATAAAATCGTAAAAGCTAATAATTTATTAATCCCAATAACTTTCTCTCTACCCACCTTGGCTTTGTACGTCGCAATGGTAATTAATGATGATCTAAAGTCCGCTTTAGGATTAACATTTTTAATTTTATTTATTGCCCCATTTATTTTATGGATCTCAAATCAAGACTCATTATTAACTGAAAAACATTTAAATTTAATAATTTTGGTAATTTCTTTTTCATCTTTTGTGGTGGCCATTTTACAAATTTTACAAGTACTGCCAGTTGCTCAGATAAATGTGCGAGAAAGTTTAGCGACAGATGGGAACAGACCAACAGGATTATTTTTTAATGCCTTTGCGCTGTCTACTGCTGCAGTTATGACATATTTAGTTGGTTTGCATAACTTGGTAACAAAAAATCGACCATGGCAAGCTATTTTGATTCTGGTAGCTTCGTTAGCCACAATGCTTTTGGCAGCTACCAGAACCGCTATATTTTTAGCAGTTATCTTGACAATTGTAGTAATTTTTCAAGACAAACTAAATTCTTATAAAAAAGCATCTTTAGCAAGTTTGTTTGCAATATTGGTTGGTATTGGGGCACCATTTTTAACAATCCCGATTGGTCGTACTACAGGGAATGAAGAGTGGGCCACTTTAAATGGAAGAACAACTCTTTGGACCTGCGTTATCGAAAAATCTGAACAATTTATTCCTTTTGGGGTAGGTGTTGATGCTGCTTTTCCTCAAGGGTTTTGTGTTTCAGAAGGATGGTTTTCTAGATTGCGTCATCCTGAAAACATGTTTTTACTTTCTTTTGTTGAAGCGGGATTCTTGGGTGTGGCTGCGTACTTAATTCTTTTTGCAGTTGCAATCTGGGCCTCAGTAAGAGCCTTGCGGCATGGGTATTCACTCTCTCTTGGGTTCACTGCAACATTTTTGATGTCTTCACTAATTTATGTTTCAATGTTTCATTACGTACCGTACTTAGTTAACCGAACCGCCGACAGAGGAATTTTTAACTTTTATCTATTCGTGTTTCTATGGCTACTGGTGTTGGCGATTGGGGAATACAAGGTAAGAAATGCTATTGATAAAAAAGAAGTTAATTTAGTAGAAAAATAGCGACAATACTCAAAAGCACTAAGTAAATAATGGGCACAAAAGTTAATTTAATTTCGCTATCAAGCCGCCTGACAACTATTTGGGTTAGGATCGCTTGCGAAGAAACCATTGCCAGTAGGGCTAAAGCGACACTCAGTAAGCCAATATGGGGAACTAAAATAAAAATAAGTGAGATTTGTAAAAAAATTGAAATTGGGGTTATCCAAGCCAAAGACTGAAATTTACCTAAAAAGGTCAGTACATGAGTGTTTCGCAAATAAAAAATAAAGATATTTGCACCTAAAGCCATCAAAAGCACAACTGGAGATAGTGCCGCAAGGTCAAAGGTCGCTGGTGCAAACACTTTCAAAATCCAAGGGTTTAAAAACATTATTAGAAGTGAAATGTTAAAGATAAAAAGCGATAACAAATTTGTAGATTTATTTAAGAACTCAACCCCAATCTCTTTATTTTGGTTGAATTTTTCTAAAACAGCTGGAATCCAAGCATGATTTAAAGTGCTCAATAAGAGGAGCGAAGCAGTTCCTAAAAGTGCCGCCACTTGAACTCTGCCAGCGGCGGTTAGCCCTAAGGCGCTAGCAATCACGATCCGATCGCCATATTGCATCAAACTCATACCTAAGCCATGCGGAATAGTGGGCGAGCCTAGTTTAAAAAGGTAAGGCAAATTTTTATTACTTGATTGTTGTGTCATGACTTTTCGATTTGCTAGCGCAGCAAAAATTAAAACAAAAGTTGCATAGAAAACAATAAAATTATTATTCAATAAATTAAGGTAGATACCCAAGGTCATAAAAATAGTAGGTAACGCTGTTGAAGAAATTGCTAAGAGTATGAAGAATTTTGCTTTTTGCTGCGCGCGATAAATTGCCATGTCAATTTGTACTAATGATAGTGAAAGAGCTAAAGCTAATGCTAAAAGAATAATTTTAATTATTTCAGTAGTAAAAAAAGAGACTATTAGAAAAGCAATACCAAAAATAATTAAATAACGCTTTACATAGTTGGTACTTTCAAGGTTGATGACGGAATTATTTTTATCTAGAATTAATTCCCGCGTTAGAGCAGCCGGCAACCCGAAGGCAAAAAGAAAACTAAGAATGGTTCCAAGTGCAATAAAAAGTACAAATTCACTGAATTGAGTTTCGTTTAGTGCCCTTGTTAAAAAAGGTGTCAACAAAAAAGGCGTTAAGCCTTGTATCGCCGAACCACTTACATACCACGAAGCACTTTTAAAAATTTTTTTCTCTTGGTTCACGATCTGCCTCTAGAAAAATATGATAATTTTTCAAAGGGATTACCATCGAGCAGTAGGTCCTTTAATCTATGGATCATAAATTGTGCGGTGATACTTGGTGCTTTCTGATTCCAGCCCAAAAGTGTTCTTAATTCCGCTGGCTCCTTTAGGTTTGCTAAACCCAATTCATCTTTCCAAAAACCGTCACGCAGTTTTTCATCAAGCGCCAGCTTTTGCCAATGGGATTGGCCTAGCCTTCCGTAAGTACCGCGGTGATCAATTTGCTTGACCCAGCCAGCTGGCCCGCCAAATTCGACCTCCAACCCGAGCGAAAGTGCGTAAAAAACACTCGTTTGAAAGGCATTTGAAACAAATTTTGAATGATTTTGCAAAGTATCGAGTTGTTTATTTAAAATTTTTAAGTCAAATCCCTTTAGCCAAGGCGTACCAACTCCATAGGTAATTACTTTATGACCAAAACTTTCGTATTTTAATTTTTGGTTTTCAAAATCTGTCCAATGTAAACAAACCGTAACCGGGCCATAAGTTTCTTTCAAATACTCTGCATATTCAATATTGGTGTCTTGTTTGGGAGCCCATGGTTGAGAGTGAAGTGGATAGGCAATTACACCTGCTTTTTTTACTGCGTTACCAACTGAAATATTTTTTAATTTTAAAAGATAAAGCCAGGGCGCACCTATCACTGTGACATTTCGCCCACCAGTTGATGTTATTTCTTTTTCTACTCTATTTGACCAAACAAACTTATGTCCGATTCGTCGACTACCTACATAATCTCCCCAACCGTCAGTGCCAGTCCATCCATGCTGCACATAGCCATTCACCCAAGGTTGGTCTTTTAACCCAGCGTACTCAGCCAAAATATTTAGATGCCCGTAAAAACGACTTTCACCTTGGCCAGAAATTTGTAACAGGGTTCTATTCATACTATTTGCAGCCACGCTGTGCTGGCAGATCTATTACTTCACTTGGATTATTAATCTTCCAGACTTCCATGTCACCTTTGCTAAATTTAAGTGCAGCAAATTCTGAAAAATCTGCTGCAGCTGGGCGCAGTCTGTCAATTACTATCCAGTTAGCGCCATATCGAGAAATTTTTTCAACAGAAGCAAGATCTGGGTCATTTACTACTTTTTGATTTAAATTAAATAACTCATCGTCCCAAAAGCTATTTATTAGGGGTTCTGATAACGGACAGGTGGTGTACGACCAGCCTTCTACTAAAACTCTTCGCTCAGCAAGCGCGCTTAAGGCAAATATTCTGGCATGGCACGGATTATTTTCCTCTGGACCAACGCAGTGACGATTTGAAATTAAAACATCATCAGGCTTTGAATTTTTTCTTAAGTAATCACCTACCGCTTGAGTTCCAATAGTTGTTGACCAAGGGTGTTCATAGTTGCCTACTGGCATTGGCCGAATGTCATTGGTACTTAAAGCTGAAAAAAGACCGACGCCGGCCAGCGTGACGGCTGCCATTTGCAGGGCAGTTGAAGTAGCCGTATTTTCATAGAATCTTGCGATTAAAAATCCAATAAGAATTATTACCAAGGTGCTAATTAACCAAAGTAAATTGTAATAAATTTGTGAAGGTTCAAGCCATCTTCGAAAAATAGTTTGCAGGGTTGGTTGCGCAATCAGGCCGAGCCCCAAATAGAGCAAAGGTGAATTAACCGCTCTATTTTCAAAAGCAATTTTGGCTAGCAGGGCAAACAAAATTGCCACCAAAGGAATAATTGGGTAATAAACGAACCATTGCGAGTTACCCCAAGCCTCGAAAGTCATTAATCCAATTGATCCAGCAACCACACCAGCGCTTAAGGCAATAATCTTTGACCGGTAGATTTTTTCAGTTAAAAAGGTTGCAGCAATTAATGCCGGTGAGACCGCGCTAAAAAATAAGACTATTGAAAAAAGTAAAAGATTAATATTATTGATTTCAATATTTTGGTAACCCAAGACAACTCGTACTGTGTGCAACGGATTAATCCACAAAGAAACACCATTTGCACCTGATGCGCCTAGCTGAAAAATAAATGGAAAGACAATCAAAAAACCAGCTAAGCTCGCGAGAAAAGTCTTAAACGAAATCCAAGTTTTTTCAAAGTATCGCTGGCTGATAGCCAAAACAAATAAAACCCCAACCAGCATGGCACCAGTAGGACCCTTACTGAGTGAGGTGGCGGCGTTTACTAAAACTATAAAAAATAAGGTAAGTCCAGAAGCGTATTTAGCTTGTGCGACTCTTAATGCTAACCCCAAACCAACAACCAAAAGTGCGCTACCAACTAGTTGTGAAATAGAGAGAGTGCGCGTAGTGGCAATCCTTAGTCCATCAGCAACGTCAAAAGCAGGAAACAAGGTAAAGGCACCGATTGCTACCGCTACAAAACCACCAAGATTTTTTTCAGTTATTTGTTTTCCAACGACAAAAAGTGCAAATATAAACAATAAACTCACTAAAATAAATTCAATTCGGTACATTGCTACTGGCAAACTAAAGAATCCATTAAAACTTAAAAATGAACCCAGCGAGAATGCCCCAAAGTGATAAATCAAATCTACTTGTGATCCTGCAACATACGGAAATATTTGCCCACCGTGATGTGTAATTTCACCCGCTAAGGACATGTGGTGGTAGATATCGGGTGGCACCACCGAAAGGTCAAGGTTAGAAGCGGGCACTGCTGCTGCTTGCCTGCCCAACCAAATTGAAATAATTATCAAAATCGGAAGGTAAAGAAAAATTTGACCTATTTCAACTAATTTCGGTGAGTTAATTAAACCTTTTTTAATTGAGACAATAAAACTTATTAAACCAATGAGTAAAACAATAACTAAAGTTAAGAAGCCTGCATCGTATCTTGAAAGTAATGGATGAATCAAAATTATAAGAGAAATAATTACTGCACTGCCATAAACCAATTCAGCTAGATATTCATTTGTGAAAGCGTTTATCGCCCGCATTAAATAAAGGCCGGGAATCAATATTGAAACAACCGCAAAAATTAATGCTAAGCCAGTTTGTTGCTTGGGACTACCTGCTACCAGAATAGAAATGATTGATAAGAAGCCAAATCCCGCAATTAACCCAATAGATCTAGTAAATCCCCCGACCTGGGTTAGTTTCACACTCATCCCCTCAAATAATTCCATTGCTTTCGCCTAATATTGGCGAAATGGAAGTTCCTTTCTATCGCCATTCGCTCAATCGAGCTGATGCTGAACTAATAGCCAACGTTTTTGCTTCACCAATTCTGACATCAGGAGCACAATGTAAGGCGGTAGAGGCTCAAATTCAACAGTATTTTTCTGTTTCGCACGCAAAAATGGTTAATAGTTGGACCAATGGCGCAGTTGCTGCTTTATTAGCACTCGATATTGGTCCTGGCGATGAAGTGATCGTTCCAGCACAAACTTTTATTGCGACCTCAAATGTAGTTGAGTTAGTAGGCGCAACACCTATTTTTGTGGATGTAGATCCTGAGACATTATTACTAACACCTGAATTTATTACACCTGCAATAACTCAAAAAACAAAAGCGGTCATTCCTGTACATATGTACGGGCAAATGTGCGACATCAAGGCAATTAAAGAACTAGTTAAGAGTAAAAACATAGCAATTATCGAGGATTGCGCTCATACTTTTGAAGCTAAATTTAACGGGGAGCGTCCTGGTAAATATTCAGATTTTGCCATATTTTCTTTTTATGCAACCAAGAACGTAACTTGTGGTGAAGGTGGCGCCGTCATCACTAATAATGAAAGTTTATACAACAATTTAATTCAAACTGTTTTACATGGAATGTCAGCAGGTGCCGCTGATAGATTTCAAAAGGGTCAGTACAGACACTGGGGCATGGAAAGATTAGGGACTAAAGCTAATCTGCCAGACATCTTGGCGGCGCTTTTGCCACCTCAGATTGAAACTATTGATGAACGCTTGTCAATCCGTGAAAAATTAGCTAGCACTTATGACAATTTTTTTAGTGCAACTGCTGTAAAGCTTCCAAAAATTAATTCTGGTGTTACTCATTCGCGTCACCTTTATCCAATCCATGTTTCTGCAGAATTTCGCGATCAAACACTTTTTAAATTGGGTGAAGCCCAAATTGGAACCACCGTTAACTATCGGGCAGTTACTACTTTGGATTTTTATAAAAATAAATATGGATTTAAGACTGGTGATTTTCCAAATAGTGAATATTGGGGGGATGGAACGCTTTCCCTACCCTTGTTCCCCACAATGGGGGAACCTGAGCAAAACTATGTGTTAGAGACTTTTGAAAAAATGATTTTGCCGATGCTAGGGAGTAATTAGATGTCCAAGATCGCGGTGACTGGTGCAGGTGGATACATCGGCTCAATCTTGACTAAACAGCTTTTAGATGCGGGTCATGAAGTATTGGCCATTGACAGATTTTTCTTTGGTGAGGATGTTTTAAATAGTGTTAAAAATGATAATAGATTTAAGCTTTTAAAAAAAGATATTAGAGACTTAACACCCAATGACCTCAAAGGTTTAGACGCAGTATGTGATTTGGCTAGTTTGTCTAATGATCCAGCTGGTGAAATGAACCCTGAATTGACTTATGACATAAATAGAGACGGACGAATTCATGTTGCAAAAACCACCAAAGCTGCCGGGGTTGCTCGCTATATCTTGTCTAGCTCTTGCTCGGTCTACGGAAAGGGTGAGGACGACCAGCAATTAACTGAAACTTCTAAGACTGGACCAATCAGTGTTTACGCTAAATCAACACTTGATGCCGAGCATGAAATCCTGCCTTTGGTGATGGCAACTTCACTTCAACTGCTTTAAGAAATGCCACAGTATTTGGGCTTTCCCCGCGCATGCGCTTTGATTTAGTTATTAACCTAATGACTTTAACTGCTTTTCAAAAAAGAAGAATCATCATTATGGGTGGCGGCGATCAATGGCGTCCGATTGTTCATGCCAGTGATGTGGCTCGTGCTTTTATTAATGTGGCACAAGCTGATGCTTCAAAAGTTCAAGGGGAAGTTTTTAATATCGGATTAAGTAGCTTTCAGATTAAAAACCTGGCTTACATTGTTCGTGAAGTAATGCCCTTCGAAGTTGAGATTGAAATTGCACCAGACGATCCTGATAAACGTGACTACAACGTAAATTTTGATAAGGCCCAAGCAAAGTTAGGATTTGTCGCACAAACCCAAGTTGATCAAGGTGCGATAGAGGTTTACAACGCTTTAAAGACTGGAGCAGTAGAAGCAGGACCAAAAACTATTACTGTGCAGTGGTATCGCCAAATTCTAGAAGCGAAGGCTTTGCTAGATAGTGTTACCTTAGATGGAAGAATAATCTAACTATTATGACTTTGCTTAATGTCGTCGTTCCTTTGTACCGAGAAGAATCTCTTGTTGAAGAATTACATAATCGTCTGACAAAGTCTATAAAAAATATTTCTGCTAGCTATAAAATTATTTTGGTTGATGACGGTAGTGATGATGGCACCTGGCAAAAAATTTCTGCGATAACTAAAAAAGATAAAAAAGTAATTGGACTAAGGCTCTCAAGAAACTTTGGCCACCACTACGCCTTGACCGCAGGCTTACATGAAGCAGATGCCGATTGGGTCGTAGTGATGGATGGTGACCTGCAAGATCGCCCCGAGGTAATTGTGGATTTGTGGAACAAAGCACAAGAGGGTTTTGATGTAGTTTTTGTATCACGAATGAGAAGGCCAGAGGGTTTGCTTTATCGCGCGGCTCAAAAACTTTTTTATGCAGGCTTGCGTTGGCTCTCAGGCATCAAATTTGATTCAACACAAGCCAACTTTTCAATAGTTTCTAGAAAAGTTATTGAGGCCTATAAAACATTTGGTGAAAACGCTCGTTTTTATAACAGCACCATTACTTGGCTAGGTTTTAAGAGGGCTGCAGTTACGGCGGAACACGGCACCCGGCACAGTGGAAGACCTTCATATACCTTGCGCAAAAGATTTCAATTAGCAGGCGACATTATTTTTACTTACTCAGATAGACCTTTAAAGTTTTCAATTTACTTGGGGTTATCTATGGCGTTGTTAGCCTTTACTTATTTATTGTGGGTTTTATTTGGCGCCTTCACTTGGGGCTTCACGGTGGAAGGTTGGTCGAGCGTTATGGCAGGGATTTTCTTAACCGGCGGCATGATTTTAGTGGTTTTGGGTGTTACCGGTATTTATATCGGAAGAATTTTTAGAGAAGTAAAGAATCGTCCACTTTTTGTAATTGGTGAACGAACCGGTAAATGAGTTCACAGACCTTTGATTTTTTAATTGTCGGTGGCGGTGTTGTCGGATTAGCGATCGCTCGCGAAATTAAATTACGAGACAAAACGAAAAGTGTGGCAGTTTTAGATAAAGAATCTGAATTAGCTCTGCATGCTTCGGGTAGAAATAGCGGTGTAATTCATGCTGGCTTTTATTACACACCAGATTCTTTAAAAGCTAAATTAACTCGTCAAGGCAACGTTTTATTACATGAATTTTTACAAGAGAAAAATGTTGCTGTTAAAAATGTTGGAAAAGTTGTGGTCACAACTAATGATAAACAAGTAAAAACGCTAGAAGAGCTTTATCAACGAGGCCTAGCAAATGGAGTTCCACTAGAAATTTTAAGTGAGCAAGAATTACAAAAACTTGAACCAAATACTAGAACGGTTAGTAAAGCACTTTGGTCACCTACTACTTCGGTAGCGGATCCAAAAAGTTTAGTTCAGGCACTTGAATCAGAATTAAAAAATTTAGACGTAAAAGTGATTCTCTCTGAAAAAGTGCTTAGCATTAATGGCAAGACTGTAAACACAGACAAAAACTCTTATAGTTTTGGACATTTAGTAAATGCTGCAGGGCTTTATGCAGACAAGATTGCTCACAAAATGGGATTTGGTTTGCAGTACGACATGTTGCCTTTTAAAGGTCTTTATTGGTATGCACCTAAATTAAAAAATCTAATCCACCACCATATTTACCCAGTGCCAGATCCCAGAAACCCTTTTTTAGGAGTTCACTTAACTGTGACTGTGTCGGGTGATATCAAAATTGGACCAACCGCCATACCCGCTTTTTGGCGTGAAGATTACGGCGGGATTGCTAATTTTAAATTTAGCGAATTAGTACAAGTACTTGCAGATTTACCAAGATTTTTGGTTTCACCGCATCACAATGCTTGGTCATTAGTTGCTAGCGAATTGCCCAAATATTCAAGAAAATATTTAGTCAAGCAAGCTAAAAAATTAGTCCCATCACTTGCGCAAGAAGATTTTAATCAAAAAGGAAAAGTAGGGGTGAGAGCTCAACTTTTTGACAGAAAAGCCAAACGTCTTGAAATGGATTTCGTAGTTGAGTCAGATGCAGATTCAACGCACGTCCTCAATGCGGTGTCTCCAGCCTGGACTACCAGTTTGTCATTTGCCAAACATGTGGCAGATGAGTTTTTGCCGCTTTAGAAGGTCTTTGCGTCAATTACAAATCTATATTTGACATCACTTGCGACAACGCGGTCGTAAGCTTTGTTGATCTCATCGGCTTTAACTAATTCAATATCAGAGACTATGTTGTGTTTCCCTGAAAAATCTAACATCTCTTGTAATTGCGCAACTGGACCAATCATGCTCCCAGCCATTCGCCTTCTTTGATCGAGCATATTAAAAGCATCTATTGGGTAAGGCTGACCACTTAAGCCCACCATTACTAAGGTTCCATTTAATTTCAACATCTGCAGATAGTCATTTAGGTCCAATGGCGCAGAAACAGTATTGATAATTAAATCAAAATGATATTTATAGTTTTCAAATATTTTTGGATCTTTTGTTATAACAAAATGATCTGCACCCATTTTTTTGCATCAGCTTCTTTATTAGCCGAATGTGAAAGCACGGTTACTTCTGCACCTAAGCGCATGCGCATACTTAACACCCATATGTCCTAAACCACCAAGACCGACGATGGCAACTTTTTTACCAGGGCCAGCTTCCCAATGTTTTAATGGGGAGTACAAAGTGATACCCGCACATAAAAGTGGAGCTACACCTGCTAAGTCTAGATTTTCAGGGATACTAACCACATAACCTGCATCAATAACTATTCCAGTTGAATAGCCACCTTGCGCGACAGTTACACCATCTCGTTCATAACCGTTGTAAGTGCCGGTCATTCCTTCATGGCAATACTGACTTTCCCCTGCCAAACAATTTGGACACTTTCTACAAGAATCGATGTAGACACCAACTCCAGCTAGATCCCCAACTTTAAAATTCTTAACTTCGCTACCAACTGCGGTAACTTTGCCAGCAATTTCATGTCCTGGCACCATTGGAAATAAAGAATCGCCCCACTCTTCCCTTACTTGGTGAATATCTGAGTGGCAGATACCGGCATAAAGAATTTCAATTTGAACGTCATTGGGTCTTAAGTCACGACGAGTAAATTCGTAAGGAACTAAATCAGTATTTGGCTTAAGTGCGGCATAACCTTTAACGTTCAAGACGAACTCCTTGTTTTTTTGAAAAGCGCGCCCGAAGGGATTCGAACCCCTAACCTTTTGATCCGTAGTCAAATGCTCTATCCGTTGAGCTACGGGCGCTCGGTTTCGTACATTACCTGGCGGAGGCGGAGGGATTTGAACCCTCGTGGAGGTTTTATCCCCCTCCCGCTTAGCAGGCGGGTGCCATGGACCGGACTAGGCGACGCCTCCAGGCGCGGAGGGCGTGGGATTTGAACCCACGAGAAGCGTGAACTCCTACCGGTTTTCAAGACCGGCGCCATCGGCCACTAGGCGAGCCCTCCAGCGAACATTCTTTCATTGATGGATGGAGCAAGGTGAGGGCGGTGCATGGGAGACTAGGCCAAATGCAAATTGTGATTATTCCTGCTCGCGGTGGCAGTAAGGGTATTAAGCGAAAAAATTTAGCGCTGGTTGGTGGGATTTCTTTATTAGAGCGAGCAGTCAGAAGTGCCGGGAGCGCGGCAGCGGATTTAGTAATTGTTTCAACTGAGGATGAGGTAATTGCTGATACTGCAAAAGGTTTAGGCTGCGTGGTTCACAAAAGAAGCAAAATAAATTCAAGTGATAAGTCATCTAGTGAAAGTGTTATTTTAGAAGTCATAGACGAACTTGGTTCTAGCTGGCCGGATGATTCAGCAATTGCTTTGGTGCAGGCAACTTCACCTTTTATTTCACCAAAAACAATTAATGATTGTTTAGCGATTGCCGCAAAGGGAAAGGTGGGTTTTTCAGCGGCGAGTACTCATAGATTTTTATGGCAGAAAGAAAAAGATTGGTTACCAGTTGGCCACCCAAAGGATTTTCGCCCTCGCCGACAAGAATTACCAGAAAAGGTTGTGGAATCTGGTGCGGTTTATGCGTTTAACAAAAAAAATTTTTTAGAAAAGAAGTATCGTTTTTGCGCAGAGGCAGTTCCAGTTTATGTTGATCCCTATACCGATATTGAAATAGATAATGAGAATGACCTTGAACTAGCGAACTTACTTTCAGAGCGGTTTGAAATTGAAAAGAATTTTAAAATTACTAAAACTCAAAAACCAAAAATAATTTTTACTGATTTTGACGGTTGTCTAACCAATGATACGGTGCAGTTGGATTCAAATAATGTAGAGAATGTAATTGTTAACCGTAAAGATGGCTTAGCGGTGTCGCGGCTTAAAAAACTGGGGATCGAAGTTTTGATTACTAGCAAAGAGCAGAATAAAGTAGTAGCACTGCGCGGTGAAAAACTGGGAATTGCTGTGATGCAAGGGTTAGATGACAAAGTCTTGGCAATTGGCGAATACTTGAAAAAAGTAGATTTAACTTGGGAGCAAGCTTGGTATATAGGTAATGACATTAATGATTTAGAAGCAATGAAAAAGGCGGCATTGAGCTTTTGTCCGTCGGATGCGGCGTACGAGGCAAGAAGCATTGCCTCGGTAGTGTTATCAAGAAGAGGCGGGGAAGGCGTTTTAGCCGAAATTGCTTCTTATTTAGAGAGGCGTAAGTAGATGGCTATTAATTCAGTAAAAGTTGGCGATCGACTAGTTGGTCCGGGTCAACCGGTCTACATAATCGCTGAAATTGGTATAAACCACAACGGCGACATGAAGATTGCCAAAGACTTAATTGAAATGAGCGCTAAAGCTGGAGTTGATGCGGTCAAATTTCAAAAGCGAACTCCAGAATTATGCGTGCCAGAAGATCAAAGAAATGTAATGCGAGAAACTCCATGGGGAACTATGACCTATATGGATTATCGCTACAAAGTTGAATTTGAAGAGAAAGAATATAAAGAGTTAGCGGATTATGCTGCCAGCTTTAACGTCCACTTGTTTGCTTCACCTTGGGACGTAGTGAGCGTTGATTTTCTAGCCAAAATGAAGCATCCAGTAATTAAAATTGCTTCTGCTTCGATAACCGATATGGAGTTATTAAAGAAAGTAGCAGATTCAGGCTTGCCGATAATTATGTCAACTGGAATGTCAACTATTGAGCAAATCGATGCTGCGGTAGCAGTTTTGCCCAAAGATAGGTTATTGATTGCTCACGCCACTAGTGCTTATCCGTGCGAGGTGGATGAATTGAATTTAAAAATGATTCCAGTGCTTGCCGAAAAATATCAAGTGCCAACTGGTTACTCAGGGCACGAAACTGGATTGCAATCCACCGTTGCCGCCATTGCTTTAGGGGCAACCTTTATTGAAAGACACGTAACACTAGATCGAGCAATGTGGGGTAGTGATCAAGCGGCCTCAGTAGAGCCAGCTGGTTTGCAAAGACTAGTTAGAGATATCCGAGTAGTAGAGCGAGCGCTGGGTGACGGTGTCAAAAAAGTTTATGAAAGCGAATTAAAACCGATGCAAAGATTAAGGCTTAAGTAAAACTCAATGGAGCTCCTCTTACCGGTAGATCAAGTCGCTTCTATTGCCTTAACAGTTGCAATTGTCGCAGTTGTTTTTAGCTTTGGAATTTTAATCTGGATTTTGCGTTTAAAAAAGAAGCTATTGGTTTTACAAAAAAGTGGTGATAAAGAATCCTTTATTGGAGCGGTTGAAAAGTACACAGCTAAAGTGCAGCAACTTGGTGTGGAGCAGGCCAAAATTAATAAAGCTTTTGTGAAAGATGATCAAGTACTACAGGCGCAAATCGATGAGATCAAAACTGCGTTGACTTTTGTTACTTCTCGAGTAGCGACAGTTCGTTATGACGCCTATAACAACATGGGCGGGCAGATGTCATTTTCAACCGCGATGCTTAATGACGTGGGTGATGGTGTCGTGATCAGTGCGATTAATGGCAGAAGTGAAACCCGAACCTACATAAGAAATATTAGAAATCAAAAATGCGAAGTAGAAATCTCT
>JAGYJD010000022.1 GCA_018402365.1 Candidatus Nanopelagicales bacterium
ATGGATGAAATCGTAGAGAAGGCACTTCGTGATGCTGCCCTCTGGGATGACGTAAAGGATCGACTCAAAGACAATGCTTACGGGATGAGTGGTGGTCAGCAACAAAGACTTTGTATCGCTCGAGCAATTGCAGTTAAGCCAGATGTGATTTTGATGGATGAGCCTTGCTCAGCTTTAGATCCAGTTTCAACGTTCAAGATTGAAGACTTGATGATGGAACTAAAAAAGCAATACACAATTGTGATTGTTACGCATAATATGCAGCAAGCAGGTCGGGTAGCGGACGTCACCGCCTTCTTCTCTGTGGTGAGCGATGACGAAGCTGGTAGCCGTACTGGACAACTTGTGGAGTACGACACCACCAACAAAATATTTTCAAACCCTAAAGACGAGAGAACCCGCGACTACGTCACTGGCCGATTTGGGTAATTGATAGATTGAGCCAGTCCTATGGCTCAAAAAACTGAATCTAGCGTTCATCCACTCTGGGGTTATTTTCTACTTTTGGTTGGGATAAGTCTTTTTGCCTTCAATGCTTCAGTCGCCAAACTCACCTTAAAAGATCACCTAGCAGCGCCTGAATTGTCGGCTATTCGTATAACCGGTGCCTTTCTAGTTTTATTGCCTATTGCCTATCTAAAAGCTAAGCCTTATTTAAGACTAACTAAAAAAGAACTCCCAAAATATATTGGTTTTGGCATTCTTGGTTTAACCATGACCCAATTTCTTTATTTTGCAGCCTTAGAAAGAATCGAAGTTGGAGTGGCTTTGGTGATTGAATATCTCTCACCCATCATTGTGGCCTTATATTTAAAGTTCTGGCGCAAGCAAGTTATTAGCCCTCGAGTTTGGTTATCTATTATTTTAGCACTTTTTGGATTGAGCTTGGTAACACGAATTTGGTCTGGGTTTGAAATTGATGTTTTAGGTTTCGCATTTGCCTTTGGAGCAGCTATCGCGGTTTCAATTTATTTCTTAGGTGGCGAAGTTTTAGTTAAGCAAAAGGGCTCACTTGCCTTAACCACTTTAGCTATGGGCATTGGCGCCGGATTTTGGTTAATCTTTTCTCCCTTTTGGCTCTGGAGTTGGGAATTATTTACTGAAAATGTTCAAATAACTGAACTAGAAATACAACTACCCTTATTTAGTTTGCTGCTTTGGGTAATTGTGATGGGCGCAGTAGTCCCGTTCTGGTTAGTTTTTACCGCACTTAAATATATCGGTGCAAAAAAAGCTGCAATTTTAGGTTTATTAGAACCTGTGATTGCTTCGATTACTGCCTTTCTTTTACTTGGTGAAATTCTCACCACCACTCAACTGATCGGTGGAATAATTGTTTTAGTTGGCGTGGTGTTTGCAGAAACTGCTCGCCAATAGCGAATTTTTGCCGTACTCTTTTACTATGGCAATTGCAGGTGAATATCGAATAAGACTAATCGTTTTGGTTGGCGCCAGTGTTTTTTTGCTCTCGGCAGTGGCTTTGATTGCCTTTCCTGAAGTCTTTGGTGAATTCATTAATATCACCGACGATTCAGCAATTTGGACCTTAAGAATGATCGGGATAGTGCTGCTACCACTCGCTTATGCAATGTTTATTTTGCGCGCTACTGCTTCAAATCACACCATCAGAAGTTTTGCAGTCTTAATGATTTTGGTTTCTACTGCCTTAGGTGTTGTAACTTTGCTGGCACCCGGCACTGCTTCGCTGGGCCGCTGGATTTATGCCTTAGTGGGCTTTGCTTTCGCTTTCGCCTACAGCGCCGCGGTTGTTTTAAGTCCTCGCTCACGCTAATCGAGGTCGATGTGTTCTTTCACATTTTGCCTAATTGCCCACAAAAAAATTAATCCCCCAATTAAGGCTGGTGGAATCAAGATTAAAGGAAAGCTTTCGGTTCCAAAATAACGCATTAAATAACCCATCAAGGTGGGTGAGAAAGTTCCTCCAGTAATTGCAGCTAATAAAAAGAATCCAGCTGTTCTTGGATCCCCTGGAGTTATTCTGACTGCCCAAACTAAAACTGATGGAAACACTGGTGCACAAACTAAACCTAGAACGGCAATACTAAAAAAGGTCCAAGGAGTAAAAAAGATCATAAGTAAGGCAATTACCGACGCAAAGTGCGCATAAGCAGCTAGCCAAGCTGGTGAAATAAACTTAGTGACTCTACTTGAAAAAACTCTTCCGATTGTAAGCATTGAGAAAAAAAGTGCTACTGCATAGGCGCCCATAGTAGGCGTCATTCCTTTTTCAATTAAGTAAGTAGGTATCCATCCGCCCACACCTGCTTCTACTCCCACATAAAATGAGATTCCAATCAAAAGTAGAAAAAAGACAAATCTATGACCTTGCGGTTTTTCACGACTTTTCTCATGAAACAAGCGACCTGAGACATTTTTGAAAAAAATAACTCCAACTAAAAAGAAAGTAAAGCCAATAGCAGATACCACTAAGGTAAAATCTGTCTTAATGGCAAAATTTATTAACAATGGAACTAACACTGCACCTAGCGCAAATGAAGCGTTTAAAATATTTGTTCGATGAACCGCTTTAGCGCTGCCTCCGTTTGAGGCAAATTGACTGATAGTGGCATCTGCTCCACCAAAGCCAAGCCCTACAAAAACAACCCCAATCAGAGTTGCAGACCAACTTCCTGCCACTGCAATTAACACTGCACCTAGCGCCATAGAAAATGCGCCCCACGCTCCGGCTAATCGGGCTGACATTTTTGAGACCGACCAAGTGCCAAAAGCGATTCCAGCAAAGGCGCTGGCACCTGCCACAGCAAAAATTAATCCGCCTTGGGCAATATCTAAATCAAATCGCTGTCTAAAAACCGGGACCATAACCCCATAAGCGGTAGCGAAGCCACCCATGAGAGCGAAAATGGCAAAGCCAGCCCACTCACCAGATTTTCTCATTTTGAGAGTTTGAAATTCAGTTGTCACAATTATCGAGACTGAGTATATTCGTCCACTATCTTTTGCTTTTCAGCAATCAGTTCTTCTAACTCTTCTGCGGAGATCGCATTCTTAAGTGCACTTCTGGCTTCTCGCAAAGCACCGTCTGCTTGCGACAGCAAATTATCTAGCTCATCCTGTTGCTCAAACGCTTCAAGCTTCTTTTGGTCTAGGTCCAAAATTAGCGCTTGTGCAGTTTTAATACTTTTATTTTGGGTTGCGGCATATAGTTCTAGCGCGAGCAATGTTTCAGAAAAATCCGAAGGGGATTGAGAATTAAGCAATATGCTCAACATGTCAATTTCGCCCTGCATATAAAGAATTCTTACCAAATCATCTACCCAGGATTACTTCTTACTTCTATTTCTTGCGCTTATTTCAAGTAAAAGTGTCCTTAGATCATTCTCTGCTACTTCTATATTCGTTTTAATTTCGCTGAGTCGGCCTCTAGCAGAATTTGCCTCACCCCGAGCTTGATCCGCGACTTCGCTAGCTTGTTGATACTGCGGAGTTAAGCTTGCTATTTCGGCAGCCGCTTGCTGAGCCTTATAGGCATTTTCATCAAATCCACTTGAGGTTGGAATATCACCGAGCGTGTCAGCAAATTGGGTATCAACCGCACCTACTAAATAATTTGACTTTAATTTAAGTCGCGCTTGAAAAGTTCTACCACTCATGCTGGCGCTATTGCCACTGGAATCAAAAGCCACAATAGTTTTTACAGCTCCACTAGAAAATCTTTCGGTGATATCAATGCGATTTACATCTATCAAACCCAAAGCATTTGCCATTTACTTGTGAAACTCTTACCCCACCGATGATTTGGATTTAGAGCTGCATCCAAAGACCAAAAGTCATCAACTGATTGGGACCAAGCTCTCACCCCACCCCAAACTTCGGTAGTTGGTTGAGTCTTTCCCCTGATGATGAAAGTAATAAGAAGTGATTACCGAACCGTTAAAAAGTTAAAGCTAAAGGGTTTCCACCTGACGAATATGAACTATTTACTGCTCGCCAATTACCACCACCGCTAGAGGATTCTTTGCCCAGCCCACAAAAACTTGATCGGTGGCATTGTTGTAAACATGGCAACTGCAGTTAGCTCTAATTCCACCAGACTTTCTACCCATGGCGTACGACCTAGTTGTGATTAATAGAAATTAAGCAGCTTTGAGGCCAGCTAGAGGGCATCTCACCTAAACCTAAAAGGTATTCGTTATGAAGCTTTAATTCATTCACAACCATTAATTTTCCGCCACGTAAAATAACATCAATAAACCCATAGCGATACCTATGACCAGAGCTAGCGAAAGCGGTGCGGGGGTTATTTTGAGGTGAGCTACCAACTACATTCATAATGTTGGCATCCCCTGAAGTTCTCAAAGTCACTTTTCCGCCGGCTCCTATTTGATTTGCTCGACCATCATCACCCCCGGCAGAAACTATCGCTTGCGAACCATTCGTTTCAATTCTTAATATTTCGCCCAAGGGCAAAACTGCCACCGAATTTGAATCAATTAAAACCTCCAAACCAGAATTATCACTACCTAAATTTTCAGCGCGAGCAAAAACTGCAGCCCTACCTTGAGTTAATCCAACTCGAATACTTTCATCATTTGATACTTCACTTATTGCAGCTGCGGGGTAATAGTGATTTAAGATTTGAGAAAAAGACTTTCCTTCTCTTGCTTGACCCAGTGCTCCGTATTGGCTGTAGCCAACCCCATGGCCCCAACCTGATCCGACAATTGTAAATTCGCTCGGCACCGCCTGAGCGGGTGAAGCAATTAACAAACTGCTCATCAACACCAGAATTTGTGTCAGCACAAAACGTCCGCGCAATTTATTTTTGAGCGGACGGTTGGGTAAGTCTCTAGGGGACACTAATATTTAAAATAACAGCAAATTCACACAAGTCACACCAGCAACACGTGTGATTAGAAGCCCGCCAACCTCAAAAGCTGATTCGCGTCCCCGCGAAAGACATTTAGGTCTAAGTTGCCGCGAGCAATTCCATAATTCCGGCCCGGAGCAGTCCAGGTGTATTGCCAAAATTGCCAATCAAGATCGCAACCACCACGCGTCCACACTGTTGGAATGCAGCCTCTTGCTCTGGTGGCACCAGGGTTGGCGGTATCGGCCACGTTTGCCACCCATAGCGGGTACCTAGCCAAACTTGCATCACCAAGGCGAGACCTCAAATAAGCAGTGTTTGAATAAATTATTGGGGTCCTACCTGTTCTGGCTTCCACATGACTTAGCCAAGTTTTTGAAAATTGCAAAACTTGATTTCGCTTAACTCCTCGACTTACACCAGACGATTCAATATCTAAAACCAGTGGCATCATGCCTGGGCGATAGCCACCTAAGGCATTGAGTCTTTCAATTGCGAGTTCTGCTTGACGAATTGCCTCGGCATTCAAAGCATCGCCAGAAATTTTTGGCACCCAAGCAAAGTGATAAATACCCACTAATAATCCAGCTGCTCTTGCTGCCGGTACATCTTCATTAGACCATCTCACAGCTACTGGATGAGCATCGCGAAAATTAGTTGGTAAACCATCTGACGCTTTTACAAAAACAAATCGCACACCAGAGTTGTACATTTGCGTGAAATTAATTGGAGCGTTTCCTGGGTGCTGCCATCTTGAAATATCTGCACCTAAAATTCTTGCTCCCGGTCCAAACGCTTCAATCAAGGGTGCTACTTGAACTTCAATTCGGCCAGATTGAATGTTTGAAGCCAATCCTTTTGTGGTTGCTAGTCGATAGCGATAGGTATCTGACTTTGTCGGGGCTGCGATTGAAAAATTAAAGTTTCCGTTTTCATCAGTACGTGTGGTGGCAACTCGTTTCCACTTTTTACCTTTTTTATTAGAAAGTTGTAGCTGTACAGTTGCGTTTCTGGCGGCAGGAGTTATCGCACCCACTAAATTGATCGCCTCCTTGCTCACAGTTGGAGTCTCAAGCACATAAACAAAGCTGGGTTTTTTACCGATACTCCCCAAAAGGGATTACTTTGGGGTTTATTTCTTTTAAGCCACTTCGCACCATTCGGTAGCGCAACTTTGCGTTTTATTCGGAGCGGTTGCCCATTCTCCAGTACCATCAGCACGCGTTTTTACAGTGGCAATTGTTACCCAACGTTTCCTTGCCGCATTTGGCGAGAGATTTCAACACCTTTGCGGGCTTGATCACCGATCCAGTTAGTTCGAAATTTTGAACCCCGTGCTACTTCACTTGGAGTGCTAAATAGTTAAGCCTGGTTGCATCCAACGACTGGCACTACCTCTCAGGTTCTTGTGCTAAAAGCAGGCGCGAGTAGCCAAGGGTCAGCCCCGCCGTTAAAAACAATTAGTTTTACAAACTTCAAAGTTCTGGCCGCTCTCGTAGAAACTTTTATAATTCACCGTACATGTTGTATTTTTTTAGGGCTGAGCAGACACCCTGGTTTATCGATCTGTAACCAGCTATTCATCTGGCGGTACGACATACTTAGCAGCGTGTTTTCAATTTTACCCGCCACGTTTGGCGCCATGGCCCAATTCTGTGGATGGCACCTTGGGCATGGCTTTTGGCATTACTTTTCAACGCTTTTGATTATGCTCGGCGCGACTCCTGTGGCAGTTAGCGCTAAGCAGTGTGCATTTTGCTGAGATTGGCAACCACTTTTGGCTTCAGGGACCTCCATTGGCGAGAGGGCAACGTCGATAAACGAATTCTGATTCGCTCAGCTATCCCCGGTGGAATCGGAGCATTTTTAGGCGCAACGCTGCTCTCTTCAATTTCTTCAAACGGCCGGGTTTATATGTCAACCCTTTTATTAGTACTTGGTTTAATTCTTTGACTTTGTTTTTGGCGTTGGCTTCACCATCATTCCTCCCATCACCGGCCAGCCCTCGCTCAAAAATGCTGGTGCCAATTTGGGGTATTGCTGTCTTCATCGACGCTTCGGGTGGTGGTGGCTGGGGACCAGTCACTACCCAACTTTGCTCACCCTTACTAAAACTCAACCCAGAAGAGTGATTGGCACAAGTTAGTGCCTCTGAATTTGTGGTAGCAGTTTCAGCTAGCGCTGGCTTTATTTTTGAATGAGCAATCAAAATATTGACTTTAAAGTTGTTGGTGGTTTGTTACTCGGTGGTGTTTTGATGGCACCAATTGCCGCCAAATTAGCTGGTAACTCCCCATGCCCCATTCGGCGCATTGATTGGTGGCATGGTACTTGTGATTAATGCCAGAATCATGATGATTTATTTTGAAGTTGCCGAAGTTATTAGATTCACGACTTACCAGCATAATTTTAATTACTTTAATTTTGGGCTTTCTTGGCTTGGCGAGGGTAAAAACTACTTAATAACCTCAAAATCAGAGGCTTGCCAAATAACTAAACCTGCCTCACTAAATGCCATCACTGGCTCAGGGTTCCAAATAATGTTAATATTTTTATAGCCTTCGCAAATAAGCAGAAGTGTTTTCTGCCTCAAAGTTATTGGTAGAGTTCGTCCAGCTAGATAAGCATCACCTAGTAATGCTGGTTAGTAAATCTGGGGTTAAAATCCATTTTCAAGTAGTCTTTATTAAATTCTGAGTTTTATTTTCCTAGCCAATCAGAATTAGATTCTTCCAATTAAGGGTAAATCACTTGGCGCATCTAACGGATCTAGAGTTTTACTGAAAATTTCATAAAAACTAAAAAAGCTACTACGGGTTTATCTGGCTCATAGTTATAAATCTTGTCAATTTCTAAAATATTTTGCTCTGCTGCTACCTTCCACCACAGATCTGCTCTAACTCGATCCTGATGGAACCCTTGAAATGTTCAGTGAAAGTAAATACAAAAATTAATGCTAAGAACTCCGAGCGATGTTTGGGGCAACGATAGTTAGTAAACCTTAAAATTAGAGTAATTAACGAGATAGTTGCGATCAAAGTCGCGAGAGCTACAAAAGTAAATGGCCAAAACTCGCTCAGGTAACCTTTCACCGGGCCAAATAGTAAAATCATTAAATAACTTGCTGAGAGTAGTCCAAAATCCCAAACACCAAAACCCGTTTTTGTCGAGCCAGCACAATCGGCTAAAAGATTCAAAGGCGAAACTCACAATTAATACTGGCATATTCGGTAGTGAGCAGTCTAATTAAATTGTCAAAAGTCTCTTGAAAAATACCAAGTAAGAGTCTTGAAATCTATTTTGTGCAATTACAGCTTGCAACTCACCCCGAAGACATCCTCATTTAAAAAGTAGTATTTTTGAAATAATGCCCAATCTATTACTAGTAAACCTGGCTTCTTTTGCTGGTATCTCTAGATCTAGGTATGAAGTTGCCGTTGACTCAAAGCCATAAAGTTGAGTGAAAACATTTTTAAGTTGTACATATTCCTTTTTTCTTGATCAATCCAGGCCCAACTCATTGAAAAAGCATACGTACACACCGTAAGAAAAACTGGCAACCAAAACGATTACAGAAATTTTTTACCAAAGGTTTAATTATTATTTTTTTGATGTTAATAAATCGATAAAAAGAAAAAGTTAAAACAAACAATAGCTGCTACCAGCGATCCATCTGATCTCCATAAAATACCCAAAGTAACTAAACTCAAACCCAGTATTTTTTAGATTTAGTGTCACTTAGCAGAAAGCTCAGCAATAAACCCACCGCTGCCATAATTCCAGTTTGAGTAGTAAATTGCAGCGAATGAAATAAAATAAAAAACGAAGATTGGTAAACTAGCAATGACAAAAAGTATAAATCCATTTCCAAGGGATAAAGATAATTTTTTCTCAAAAATAAGTAAATATGAAAACCACAAATATTGAGTGAAAAGTAAGATAATTGTGTACCAAGAATAATTATTGTTAAAAATGTACAAATATTTCATTAAGGTGCTCAAAGGTGGCGACACGTAGATTAATCCTGTCAAGTGGTGTTCCATAAAACATACTGACGTTACCAAAATAAATAGATCATTATTTTGAAAAAGATACTTTCTAGTAACTGCAATGTAGGGGATAATCCCAGCCACTATCACAGCAGACACATAAAAACTAATCATTCTTTTTTAGCAATTAATTTCTGCATGTCAATAATATACATAACATTTGGGACCACTAAACTCGTAAGACTCTTATAAAGGATTTTGTTAAAATGTCCCCAGAGCCATCTATAACCTTGGTGATTCCTTGTCGAAATGAAGGCCGGCACCATTGGATTAGCTATCGAAAAGGGGGCAAAACTCCTAGAGTAAAACGAAATAATAGCTGTGGAGGGTAACAGCAATGACAAACTCACCAAATTGCTGGAGCAATATTTAAATCAAATTAGTTCAATAAATTGTAATTTGTTCAAACAAAAATAAGGGTAAGTGGGACGCAGTTACTCTTGGAATCGAAAAAGTCAGCCATGATCTTATCTCAATCTGGGATGCTGATTTAACGGTTTCCAGAGGAACAAAGAATGATTCATGAAAGTTTTATAGAACACTCCAAAGAAGGTGAAGATATCTTGCAACTGGAAATCGAATGAGTAATCGAGAACCAGGTGCGATGCGATTTTTTAATGTTTTAGGAAACTATTTTGGCTATCTTGGAACTATACGGCGAAAGCGCAAATTAATGATTCTTTGTGCGGAAGCAAATATTTAAAAATCTAATCTAGTTTCATCGCCCCAAGAAATAAAAGATTTAGATCCTTATGGGGATTTCAATTATTGCTTCAGAAATTTTGAATAAATCCCGCACTATTTCAGTTCCTGTGACATACCGAGCTCGCACCTACGGTCAAACTAATATTGCAAGATGGAGGTGGTTTTTAGAGCTCTTAAGAATTTGGATCAAGCTGCATGATTCATCAGAAACAAAAATCTTAATCTGAGTACCTTTCAATAAACTCAAACCAATGGACGCTCTTCTAACTCTTCTTTGCGGGTAGCCAAAATCACTCCTCTAAATGACCGCCTGCAGGATAAATACCGGGGCATTGCGCACTGTAAATTTCAAATAAATTGGGGCAGCAACTCTAACTAAATCTGGGATTTCGTAATAACGAACGGTGAACCAAAATCATCTGACCTTCAATATAAACATCTACTGGCATCAACTGCTTGTCTGATTGAAGCTGCTATTTGTGCTAAAGATAAATCAGTTGAAAGATTTAGTGTGCTGGCACCCAATGAAACTAAGTGTTCTGCCATCGCCGGGTTAGTACAAGGAGGGCAACTGGAAGTTTTAAAAATAAAATCACTTGATATATCCCCAATAGCGAGCTTGACCTACTTTTAATAATCCAATATCACCAACCAAGATACTTTATGCCTAAGTCAGCGCCGTGTAAAACATCTTCTAGAGCAAAGCGAACTTGGTCTGCTCCACGTAAAGAGGCAAGTACTATCGATCCAGTTTGAGTTGAAGCTTGCTTGCCGATATCCCACATGCAGCTCTTGGCCCCACAAATAAACAAACTTCTATCTTGTATTCCTTTACCTAGCGCCACCATTTCAAGAATTTCTGAATCAGTTAATAACATGATTCCCTGAACCTGACTAACCTTGCTACCGGGTACATTTCTTTCTTTGGTCTCTGCAATAACTGTTGCCATAGCTTTGGTCCTTCTACTGAAGGGATTTCAATCTTCCAAAGCTGAACCGTCGGCAAATCTTTTTTAGATTCTGGCAAATCATCCGCATCACCAATCGGAAGATTTAAAGAATTTAATATCCCGGCAATTTCGTTTCATTTGCCGTTTAAATCTCTTGTGCTCATAGCGCTTGTCCCCCCCTAAGCGAATCTGGCGGTTAAGCCACTGTCTACGCGCCAATCGGCACCTGTCACAAATGAAGCTTCATCACTCAACAAAAATGCCACCACGTTTGCCACCTGATCAGGGGTTCCCAATTTACCCATCGGGTGAACGCGCTTATTGCGTAAAGCTTCTTGGTGAGGCTCTTTATCAAAATAACTTCTTAATAGTGGAGTCACGGTATAGCCAGGGCTTAATGACTTGCCCTGAATCATGTAATTTGCCTTCATCTAACGCCAAACTTCTAGTTACACCTACAAAGCGCTCTTTAGCTGCACACCGTAAGAAAATAACCTGATAGGTCATGTGCATGTACCGAAGCAATTGAAACTATCGAGCCCTTATTGTTTTTTCTCATTTTCAGGGCAACGCTAACCGCGCGGTTAGCCAAGCAGATTTCAGTCAACGGCAAAACGTCGTCCCATTCTGTTTCGTCATGGTGACTGGATCGGCATAAGAGTTATACTGCGTTATTTACAACTCCCGTAACCCAACCTAATTTCAAGGCAACTTTTTGTAAGCAACTTCTAACTGATCTGCCTGAGAAACATCAGCTTGAGCAAAAAGCAACTTGGTGCCCTTCACTTTAGTTTGTTAGCAAGTCTGCGCCTTGCGTCTAAGTCGACAAAAGAAACTTTTTACCTTCAGCTAAACATTTTTCAACAATGGCGCACCACCTGGCTAATTCCCTCCAGTTACAAAAACATGTTCATCCTTTAGTCTTACACTCATTTAAACTCCTCTTAACTTTTTTTTACTAACGCTAGTAAATCTTTGCGATTTGCTGAGCTGACTCAATTGGTCCTTTGGTCAAAGACCCTCCCGCACCCAAAGTAACAACCCCAGCTTCTAACCACTCCTGTGCATTATTTAAACCAATGCCCCCAGTTGGCATCCAAGCTGCCGCCGGAAACACATCTTTTACCGAATTCAAATATGAAACACCTAATACCGAGGCGGGGAATAATTTCAAAAAGTTTGCACCAGCAGCTAAAGCTTGCATAATGTCAGTTGGCGTTAGTACCCCTGGTATTGGTAAAACATTTTCCGACAAAGCTGTTTCTATCATTGCCACATTGACTCCTGGAGCAACTAAAAATTGTGCGCCTGCTGCAACTGATTTTTTTGCATCCTGCTCATTTAAAACAGTGCCGGCACCAATTAAAAGTTGCGGGTACTTTTCTCTTAAAAAGGTAATTGCCGCTAAAGCTTCAGGATTAGTAAGAGTTACTTCCATGACTTCTAAACCAGCTTCAGCTAGCGCAACTGCGTAATCAATAGATTCTTGCGCTGTTTTATTACGCAAGATTGCCATTACGCCGGTTTTTTTAATTTCTTCAATCATCGCAAAACTTCCCCTGCATTCAAATGGCTATTGACAATTCCATTCTTTCCAAAAGGCAATCCACCCCAATCGCCGATCCCGGTGACAGCCCAAGCCCCACAAACTATTCCCTGCTGCGTGGCAGCTTCTAAATCCAAACCACTCAGTAAACCTGCTAGTAGTCCAGCCACCAAAGCATCCCCGGCCCCAACTGGGTCCACCAGCTTCACCTTGCGGGTTTCTAGCTCTTTTGAGAATCCTTCACTATATATATGTACATTTGCACCACCATTGGTAATAACTAGATTTTTCGCACCTGCTTTAAAAGCGGCCTGGACAAAATCCTTTGTTTCAAAGACAGTTTGGTACTCCTCAATCCCACCAATTAAAACTTCAACCCCTTCAACTAGCGGACGTAAGGTTTTTGCTGCCGCTTCACCCGACCAGAGTTTTTTTCGTAAATTTAAATCCAAAGAATGACGATGGTTAGCGCCTAACACAATATCTTTTACTTTTTCAGTCGCGGCTCGTGCTGAATCGCTGATGGCTGGGGTAATGCCAGTTATATGAACCCAATCTGAAGCTAAAACCGAATCTTTATCAATATCATTCGCATTCATATTGCAAGCTGCGCTATTTTTTCTCCAGTAAGTAACATCGATCGGAGCTTGGCTAGATGAGTTTCTAATAATTAACCCGGTGTTAGCAGAGTCATCCATTATTACCGAATCGGTTATTACTCCTTCACTACGAGCATCAGCTAAAACAGCTTCACCTAAACCATCTGCCCCTAAGCGACTAAACCAACGAGCACTTAACCCAAGTCGACTTACTCCAACTGCAACATTTAATTCAGCCCCACCAGTCCATCTTTGATAATCACGCGCTCTTGATACTGGCAATTCATCTTGCGCTGCAAAAACCGCAACTGCTTCACCAAAGGTAAAAATATTTGCTTTTGTAAATGGCATCAATCGCGGTACTTATCTGTGGACATTCCCTTAACGCCGGGATTTATCGCATAGGTTTTACCGGCCCCTTGGGAATCGTCTGTAACCGGAGTTGTTGGTGAACCGCGTTGCGCAGTAGTAATAATCATTAAATCTAAATCTGGACCCACAAATGCACAACTAGTAGATTGTTGGCCTGGCACTTTAACTATTTCACTTAAAGTTCCATTGGGTTGATAGCGACGAACTTGCCCGCCGCCCCAAAGCGCTACCCAAATGCCGCCTTCTGCATCAACACACATGCCATCGGGGAATCCATCTTCTTGCGGGATCTCAACAAAAGTTCTGCGGTTTTGTGGAACTCCATTGTTATCAACATCAAAATGTCAACCTTATATTTAAAAGTATCGATGTAATACATCAAATCTCTTTGGCGACCAACCCAAACCATTACTAATTGTGGCGGCATGAATTGCTTAATCTTGTTTTCACGAGCTGGCAAAAGATAAAGCGCAGCTTCATCTTCTCTTGCATTTCATAAGTCATGGTGCCAGGCCATAAATTTCAAATGGATCGCACTTGCATCATTAGAACGAGTTGCAAAGCCGAAACTTATCGTCGTTATCTTTGTACTTGGTGATTAGTTCACAATTACCTTTTTCATCCATCCAAGCTTTCGGGCCCTCAACCAAGCAAGCCACGTATTTGCCGCTGGCAGCTGGTACTAAAGCAACTGATGTGCTCACCCACTAAAAATTCGCCGGCTTCTAAACCGTCCCAAGTTTTATAGAGCACTTTCCCGTTCAAAATATCGAGCCAGACCGCTCTTTTTCTTAAATCATCATTAAAAGGGCCCTCGCCCAGATCGCATACTCTTTCATCAAAAACTTCAACTTCGATCGCCATCAACGCACCTCGACTTTAGTTATTGTGCGCCTTATGTTACGCGCCCACTGTTTTATCTATCCAGCTGTTCGGCCAGTAGTCTTTTCTTGTCCTTAGATTAAGAGGAGTCCATAATTAAAGTCGAATCTTTTGAAGTAATCGTGGTGGGAGCCCCTTGGCGCGAATTAACCATCATCCAAGTCACTACCGATGAAGGCATCACCGGTTTAGGTGAAGTTCGAATGGTCAATAAAACCGAGACGCTGGTAGCGGCAATTGGTGAGTTGGGTAATCGCTATTTAATCGGGATGGATCCTTTTGATTTAAATAAATTAGCTTGGAATATTCAATTCGCGGAATACGGCATCCCTGGTGAAGTTGGGCAGTCCGCCTTAGCAGCTTTTGATATCGCCTGTTGGGACATAATCGGTAAAAAAACTAATCAGCCAGTTTGGAAGTTACTTGGGGGCAAGTTTCGCGACAAAGTTCCAGCTTATGCAAATGGTTGGTATCAAGGCGATCGCGATCCAAAAATTATTGGCGACTTAGCTAAAAAAGTAAAAGCTCGCGGCTACACCGGTTTAAAGATAGATCCATTTGGTGCCGCTAGTGCTGAATTATCAAATGAAGAGCGTCGTCGTTCGGTTTCTGTTTTAGAAGCAGTGCGCGAAGCAGTTGGTGAAGACTTCAATATCTTTTTAGAGATGCACGGACGCTTTACTGCATCTAGTGCAATGTTGGTAGCTAAAGATGTCGAACACATAAATCCCGGTTGGTTAGAAGAGCCAGTTTTACCGATGGATCTTCATGGTATGAAGACCTTGCGTCAAAATACTCACCTACCAATTGCCACGGGGGAGCGAATTCATCACTCTCAAGAATTGATTCCATTTCTTGAAGCAGGTGTAATCGACATTATTCAAATCGATCTCACTCATCATGCGGGGATTACCGGAATGCAAAAACTTGCTGGTTGGTCAGATGCCTACAACGTAGTTTTGGCTCCTCACAATGTTTGTGGGCCTATCGGCACCGCAGCCGCTTTGCATTTTTCAGTTGCTGCCCCAAACTTAAAAGTGTTAGAGCACTTTAATGATTTTGCTGATCCTTGGGTGAGTGAAATTGTTACTGGCGCCCCTTATGTCGACCCAGCCGATGGTTGCTTTGAATTACCAACTGCACCTGGCTTGGGTGTTGAATTAAATCGTGAAGTTTGCGAAGCTCACCCCAGAACTTTTGGTCGCTTAGATCTATTCTCTGAGGGCTGGGAGAAGCGCACCTTTGTTTCCAACTACGAGAAGAAGAGCTAATGAGTCAAGATCAATTCAGAGTAGATAGCAAAATTGCCATAGTCACTGGCGCAGCTAGTGGTATCGGCAAAGCAACCGTCGAAGTACTTTGCGAACGTGGCGCCACCGTGGTTGCCTCCGATCGCGATGAAGCAACCCTCAACAAAGTTGTAGCAGAATTTCAAGCTCAAGGATTAAAAGTTTCTGCCACAGTTTGCGATATGTCAGATCCAGAATCAGTTAGAAATTTAGTTTCATCCACCAAAAAAGCACACGGCTCTGTTGACATAGGTGTTAATTGCGCCGGTATCACCGGCCCTTTAGGTAAAAAAGCCCATGAAGTTGATTTGGCAGATTTTGATTTAACTATCAGCATTAATTTGCGCGGAGCTTACGTCTTCAGCCAAGAATTATTTAAAGTAATGGTTCCAAATAAATGGGGACGCATCATGCATATTGCTTCCATGGCCGGCAAAGACGGAAACCCAAATATGAGTCCTTATAACGCAAGTAAAGCGGGATTAATCGGAATCGTTAAAGGAATGGGTAAAGAATACGCCGATACTGGTGTAACCATAAATGCCATTGCCCCAGCGGTAATTCGCACCAACATGATTGCTGATCAACCCGACGAAGTTTTAAAGTACACAGTCAGCAAAATCCCCATGGGTCGAGTTGGCGAACCCGAAGAAGTTGCTCACACTATTGCTTACGCATGCTCACCTGCTTGCTCATTTACAACCGGATTTGTATTTGATGCAAGTGGCGGGCGCACTGTTTACTAATCTATTTTCACCGAAAGGGGTAAAGCATGGCTAATCGTTATGAAGGCAAGGTGGTTTTAGTAACCGGTGCCGGTAAAGGCATGGGCGAATCTATCGCACAAAACTTTGCTAAAGAGGGTGCTGCAGTTGGTTTATTGGATTGGGATGAAACAGCTTTAAAAGCAAATGTCAAAGCCATCACCGACGCTGGCGGTAAAGCATTAGGGGTAAAGGCAAACGTTGGTTTATTAGTAGACGTTGAAAAAGCTGTAAAAGAAATAGTTGAAGAATTTGGTGGTTTAGACATCATTGTTAACGCCGCTGGAATCATTCGTTACGGAACCGCCGAAGAACTCAGTGAAAAAGACTGGGATGACTTAATGAACGTCAACACCAAAGCTATATTTTTAACAAGTAAATTTGGAATCCCCCATATCAAAAAGCGCGGCAAAGGTTGCGTCCTTAATTTTTCATCTGTGCAAGCTTTTGTTTCACAAACTCAAGTTGTTGGCTACACCGCTTCTAAAGGTGCTGTTATTGCCATGACCAGAACTTTGGCAATGGATCACGCGGCTGATCAAATCAGAGTTATTGCAATTGCGCCCGGTTCAACTGACACTCCAATGCTGCGGCAAGGTGCTGAACAAGCTGCAAATGCCAACAAAACTCCTGATGATGTTTTGCGGCAATGGGCTAAGGATCATCCCCTCGGGAGATTACAAACCCCGCAAGACATGGCAAACCTTTGTTTGTTTTTAGCTTCAGATGACGCAAGCGCCATCACCGGCACCAGCATCACAATCGACTGCGGTTTAACCATGCAGGTGGCGGTTGCGTTAGAGCAATGAGCAACACCGAGCAAGCAAAAATATTAAAACTGCTTGTTGATAATGATTTAGTTTCAACTAACGCCACCATCCAAACTTTGGAGGGTGGCGTTTCTAGTGATGTTTATTTTGTTTTTGATGAAGATAAAAAA